>CALJMO010000052.1 GCA_937982065.1 uncultured Collinsella sp. | reverse complement strand
GCTGCGGAAACGCGGGGTCCGTTCAGGCTGTTGCGTTGAGATTGAAAATCAACCGGAAGTTCATTTTTTGCGGAAAAACGGTATATGCAAAAACTTTACCAACCGTTCTGACCGCTGCTATCTGGGCGATATTTCAGTTTGACGATGTGCCGAAGAAAAAACGTTTTATCAATATTGAGCATCACACGGTCTGCATCGTTGCACTCGAGCCGTGTTTCCAATTGGAATGTTTTGGCTAGACGCGCTGCTTTGGGGTACCATAGCTCCACTATCAACTGCCGCTCAGCACGGCAGCCTTGATGAGCCCTTGCCCTTCTCCTGGGAATTATGATCGGGCATCAATCTGCTGAGTGGCCCGAATCCCAGGAGGGGACTCTATATGCAAAAGGAATACCTGTCCGCCGCGGCGGAGGTGCTCAGCGACCAGGGCGTCGATGAGAACCTCGGCCTGAGCAACGACGAGGCGTCGTCGCGCCTCGCCAAGACAGGCCCTAACAAGCTCGAGGAAGCCGAGAAAACGCCGCTGTGGAAGCGTTTCTTTGAGCAGATGGCCGACCCCATGGTCATCATGTTGATCGTTGCCGCCGTCATCAGCGCGCTCACGGGTATGGTCAAGGGCGAGCCCGACTTTGCCGACGTCGCCATCATCATGTTCGTCGTTATCGTCAACTCGGTACTGGGCGTGGTCCAGGAAGCCAAGAGCGAAGAGGCCCTCGAGGCCCTGCAGGAGATGAGCGCGGCGCAGTCCAAGGTGCTGCGCGACGGCAAGCTCGTGCACCTGCCGAGCGCCGAGCTCGTGCCCGGCGATGTGATCATGCTCGAGGCGGGCGACTCCGTCCCGGCCGACTGCCGTGTGCTCGAGAGCGCCACGATGAAGATCGAGGAGGCCGCCCTTACCGGCGAGTCCGTGCCCGTCGAGAAGCATGCCAACGTCATTGAGCTCGCCGCCGGCACCGACGACGTGCCGCTCGGCGACCGCAAGAACATGTGCTACATGGGTTCCACCGTGGTATACGGCCGCGGTCGCGCCGTCGTGGTCGGCACCGGTATGAACACCGAGATGGGCAAGATCGCCGGCGCCCTGGCCGAGGCCAAGGAAGAGCTCACGCCGCTGCAGGTGAAGCTCGCCGAGCTCAGCCGCATCCTTACCATCATGGTTATCGTCATCTGCGTCGTCATCTTTGGCGTCGACATCATCCGCCACGGCGTGGGCAACGTTCTCACCGATCCGACCGCGCTGCTCGACACCTTTATGGTCGCTGTCTCGCTTGCCGTCGCCGCCATCCCCGAGGGCCTGGTTGCCGTCGTGACCATCGTGCTGTCGCTCGGCGTGACCAAGATGGCCAAGCGTCAGGCGATTATCCGCAAGCTCTCTGCCGTCGAGACCCTTGGCTGCACGCAGACCATCTGCTCCGACAAGACCGGTACCCTCACCCAGAACAAGATGACCGTCGTCAAGCACGAGCTCGCTGCGCCTAAGGAGAAGTTCCTGGCCGGCATGGCTCTGTGCTCCGACGCCCAGTGGGACGAGGAGCTGGGCGAGGCCGTGGGTGAGCCGACCGAGTGTGCGCTCGTCAACGATGCCGGCAAGGCGGGGCTCACTGGCCTGACTGCCGAGCATCCGCGCGTGGGCGAGGCCCCGTTTGACTCGGGCCGCAAGATGATGTCCGTGGTCGTCGAGACCCTGGACGGCGAGTATGAGCAGTACACCAAGGGCGCGCCCGACGTGGTGATCGGCCTGTGCACCCATATCTACGAGGGCGACAAGGTCGTTCCGCTGACCGAGGAGCGTCGCGCCGAGCTCGTGGCCGCCAACAAGGCCATGGCCGACGAGGCCCTGCGCGTGCTGGCGCTGGCAAGCCGCACCTACACCGAGGTCCCGGCCGACTGCAGCCCCGCTGCGCTCGAGCACGACCTGGTCTTCTGCGGCCTGTCCGGCATGATTGACCCGGTCCGCCCCGAGGTCGCCGACGCCATCCGCGAGGCCCACGATGCCGGTATCCGCACCGTCATGATTACGGGCGACCACATCGACACCGCCGTGGCCATCGCCAAGCAGCTGGGTATCGTCACCGATCGCAGCCAGGCCATCACGGGCGCCGACCTCGACCGCATGAGCGACGAGGAACTCGATGCGCACATCGAGGACTACGGCGTGTACGCCCGCGTTCAGCCCGAGCACAAGACCCGCATCGTCGAGGCTTGGAAGTCGCGCGACCAGATCGTGGCCATGACGGGCGACGGCGTCAACGACGCCCCGTCCATCAAGCGCGCCGACATCGGCGTTGGCATGGGCATCACCGGTACCGACGTCACCAAGAACGTCGCCGACATGGTGCTTGCCGATGACAACTTCGCCACCATCATCGGTGCCTGCGAAGAGGGCCGTCGCATCTACGACAACATCCGCAAGGTCATCCAGTTCCTGCTTTCGGCAAACCTTGCCGAGGTCTTCTCGGTGTTTATCGCCACGCTCATCGGCTTTACCATCTTCCAGCCGGTGCAGCTGCTGTGGGTGAACCTGGTTACCGACTGTTTCCCCGCGCTCGCGCTGGGCATGGAGGACGCCGAGGGCGACATTATGAAGCGCAAGCCGCGCAACGCTAAGGACGGTGTCTTCGCCGGACATATGGGTCTGGACTGCGTGGTCCAGGGTCTGATCATCACCGTGCTGGTGCTGGCGAGCTTCTTTGTGGGCGTGTACTTTGACATGGGCTACATTCACATCGCTGATATGATCGCCGGCAATGCCGACGAGGAAGGCGTGATGATGGCGTTCATCACGCTCAACATGGTCGAGATTTTCCACTGCTTCAATATGCGCAGCCGTCGTGCGTCGCTGTTCACCATGAAGAAGCAGAACAAGTGGCTGTGGGCTTCCGCTGCGCTGGCGCTGGTGCTGACGGTGATCGTGACCGTACAGCCGACGCTTGCCGAGATGTTCTTTGGCCCTGTGACGCTTGAGCTCAAGGGCGTTCTTGCCGCGCTGGGCCTGGCCTTCCTGATCATCCCGCTGATGGAGATCTACAAGGCGATCATGCGCGCGGTCGAGAAGGAGTAAGTTAACCTGTCCGGGCCCGCCCCTGCGTGTTTTCTTCTTCGCTGGTCCTCGCGCTTCGCGCTGCGGGATCGCTCGGAAGAAAACACTCCCGGGGTGGGCCCTACGGTATCCTTGCTGGCTTTACTCCCGCGCGGATGAAAAAGGGTTGAGGGAAAGTTTGTGAGCTGGTCGGGCTTTGCCCGGCCAGCTCTTTTTGATTTAAAATACCTGCTCAGTTGTGATTTATGGTGCTGGGAGGCGCTTGTGGGCAAGGCTAAGGCTAAGGCGAAGAAAAAGACGACGGGGGCGCGGGCTAAGCGCGATCGTCGTCGGAAGCTTGCGACCGAGGCTCCCGCGTCTGCCGAGGAGTTGCTGGCAAGCGTGCCGGGACTTGACGCGCTGCAGGATGTCCCGGCGTTTGATGACCTGCCGGTCGATGGGGCTCAGCGGGCGGCATTTGACGACTTTTGCGCACATGCTGAGGAGCCCGAGCAGATGCAGCTTGGCGCCGTGGTGCGCTTAGATCGCGGGTTTCCGCTGGTGGCGACTGCCGACGATACCTTCCGCGCCGAACATGCAGTGGGGTTTGCCAAGTCGCGCGGCGAGGACGAGGTCCTGCTGCCTGCCGTGGGCGACCGTGTGGCGGTGCGCCGCGCTCCCGGGCACGATATGGGCGTGATTGAGTGCGTGCTGCCGCGCCGTACGAGCTTTGAGCGTTGGCGCGGCCGTGCCCGCGGAGAGCGCCAGGTGCTCTGCTCCAACGTGGATAGCGTGCTAATCGTGCAGGCGCTCGGTGCCGGCGAGGTACTGCTCGACCGCGTGGCACGCTCGCTGGTGTTGGCGCTCGACTGCGATGCCGAGCCGGTGGTGGTACTCACCAAAGCTGACCGCTGCGATGCCGAGGAGCTCGAGCGCGATCTGGACCGCGTGCGCCGCCTGGTGGGTCCGAACGTGTGCGTAATCGTGACGTCCTCTGCCGAGGGCCGCGGCCTGGACGAGGCCCGTGCCTGCGTGCCCGCTGGGAGCTGCGCCATGATCCTGGGTGAGTCGGGTGCCGGCAAATCGACGCTGCTCAATGCACTGCTGGGCCACGATACGTTGGCGACCGGCGGTGTGCGTGAGCGCGATGACCAGGGTCGCCACACCACGGTCGCGCGCGTGATGGTGGCGCTGCCGGGCGACGCCGGCGTGATCGCCGATGCCCCGGGCCTGCGCAGCCTACCGCTCGTGGGTCACGAGCGGGGTCTGGCGCGCGCTTTCCCCGAGATTGTCGAGGCATCGCACGCGTGCCGGTTTGGCGATTGCACGCATACCCATGAGCCGGGCTGCGCCGTTCGCGAGGCCGAGGACGCCGGGCAGATCGACAGCCTGCGTTTGGAAACGTTCCAAAACCTGGCGTCATCCATGCGCGTGAGTGCTCAAATGCTCGATCCCGATGTCCATCTGTAATTGATTTTTCCTATGACAGCCGTCTCCCAACTGTTCGGGAGACGGCTTTTTTGCTGCGGAAAAGCCTCGGAACATGCAGTTTGCTGACGTACTGACCAAAACCTTGCCACGAGCTTGACGGGCTGGTCAGCTTTTGGTCAGCGATTGGTTTGACATCGAAAACCAAAATCGCAATTGCGCCGCTTTGCACTCTGACCGCCCAGACAATGGTGGTACGGGCATTCGCCCGGCACTGCCATGAGAGGAGCGGCCGTGAACAAGAGCAAACGCATCGCCATCAGTCTGGTCGCGGGCGTGCTCGCTGCTCTGCTCTGCATGGTTTACGGCTCGTCGATCCGCTCGCAAGCCGAACAGGTCCAGGCTGAGACCTTGGCCAAGTACGGTGGCGATCGCGTCGAGGTGTGCGTCGCGGCGCGCGATATCGATGTGGGCGAGACCCTCGATGAGACCAATGTCATAACCCAGGAATGGCTGACGAGTTTGCTGCCGCGTGACGCGGCGACCGAGCTGCGCCAGGTGCGCGGCGACGTGACGACTTCGCGTATTCCCAAAAACGCCGTGATCTGCAATGTCTACAGCAAGGCCGAGAGCCACAAGCTCGAGGTGCCTAAGGGCAAGGTCGCCGTTTCGGTGGCGGTCGATGCCGAGCACTCGGTCGGCGGTGCTACGGGCGTGGGAAGCTACGTGGATGTGTATGTGCAAAAAGACGGCGTAACCGATCGGCTGTGCGGCGCGCACGTGATCGATACCAGTGAGGATTCCGGTGCCACGCGCGAGGGCAAGATCGAATGGGTGACGCTGGCGGCTGACCCCGAAGACGTCAAGGAACTGCTGGGAGCCTCGGGCAAAGGAACGGTCAGCTTGACGATTCCCGCCACGGCGCGCGGCAAAAAGAGCGGAGGCGACGAGTGATGAAGGCGATCTGGCTTGCGTGCTGCGCGTGCGGCGATTACGGGCTGTTGCAGCAGGAAGTCGAGGGCCGTGATGCGGGTGCACAGGTGCTTCGCGTGGGTGACCTGGACGGGCTGGTTTCCATGGCGCGGGCGTTTCCGTCGCGCCGCGGGGCTGCCATCATCGCGGCGTCTCTGTTTGATACCGAAGATGTGCGCAAGACTGTTGCGCGCCTGACGGCCGAAGGCCGCGTGAGTCGCGTGGTCGTGTTGATAGAAGCGCTCGATCCGTCGGATATCGAGGGGCTGTTTCGCGCGGGGGCGACCGAGGTCATCGCTGCGCACAGTATATGCGGCAACGGGCGCGCGGGCGAGGGAGCGGTTGATTCCGATCGGCGCATGACGATTGAGCCCGATGCTTTTGTTGATAGGGAACCCGGGGCGCCTCGCGCTACAAGAGGCCCGCGTGTTGATGATTATGGAAAAGCGGAAGCCGAGCATGGTCGGCGCCCCCGGAACCCCCTTGTATACGATGATGCTGGAGGGCCGGCGCAGCACGCTGGCGACTCCCCGGCTGTAGATATGGGATACGTGCACGGCGTGAATCTGGCGGATGAACTCGACGAAGTTGAGGGCTTTGCCGGGTGCGGCGAGTTGTCGCTGATGCGGCATAAGCAGATTGCGCAGAACGAGCCTGCCTCGCAGACCGAACAGGCTGTCATGCCGGCTTGGACGCAGCGTGTGGTTGCGGCGGGGGAGACGGGGACGCTGTCGTCGACGCCCGCCCCGCCGCCTCCGATGCCGCCGGCAGACGCTGCCGCTCCGCAGCGTCGGGCACCGGTTGTCTGCGCCGTTTCGGGTTCGGGCGGTTGCGGCAAGTCGACGATCGTTGCCACCATGGCACACACATCGTCGCTGTTGGGCTTGCGTGCCGCCGTGCTCGACCTGGACCTGATGTTTGGAAACCTTTACGACTTGTTAGGCGTCGATGCTCCGCGCGATATGGCGGCACTTATCGAGCCGTCGGCGGCGGGCGCGCTCACCGAGCCGGATATCGTAGCCACATCGATGCGCGTGGCGCCAGGCGTTACGCTCTGGGGTCCCGTCGCGGCGCCCGAGCAAGCCGAGCTCATGGCACGTCCGGTGGAGCTACTACTTGATGTTCTGCGTCGCGAATCCGACGTGGTCTTTATCGATACCTCGGTCTTTTGGGGCGACGCCGTGGCGGCTGCGGTGGCGGCGAGCGACCGTTGCCTGGTCG
Organism: uncultured Collinsella sp.; assembly: GCA_937982065.1. GTDB lineage: Bacteria > Actinomycetota > Coriobacteriia > Coriobacteriales > Coriobacteriaceae > Collinsella. The sequence continues at coordinate 356,775 of CALJMO010000052.1, read as the reverse complement.
TTGGCGATGCTGCGGTGTCGTCCGCGACATCGGCGTCGCGCGTCATTGAACTGGCGAGTCGAGTAGGTGTGCCGCGCACGCGCATGAGCGCCGTGTTCAACCGGTTCGGTGCGCGCGGAGCAGACGAGGACGTCGCCATGCGCTTTGAGATTGCCTGTGCGTTGAGCTCCAAGATTCGTATCGCCGATGGCGGGCAGGATCTCGCCGCGCTCATGGCGTTTGGGCGCGCTGACGAGGCAGTGGGGCAGACCAGCGCTTTTGCGACCAGCGTGCGCGAGGCCACGCGCGAGATGCTCGTGGAACTGGGGTGCGCCGTCGGCCCTTGGAGCGATATGGTCGCCGACCGTGCAACGCGTACCGAACGCCCGCGTATCCGCCTTCCCTGGTCGCGCGAGGATGATCAGCGATGAGCCTGCAAACGAGGATTAAGGCTGCCGGCGCTGCAGCGGCGGCAGCGCCTGTAGATGCGGGGCGTCGCCGCGCGGTGAAACGACGCACTAAGCGCGCCGTGATGGACCGCATAGGTTACGACGAAGTGGCGCGTATCAGCGCCTATGCCGACCCGGTACTTGCCCGCTCGGAATTGCGTCCCGCGGTGGAGGCGGCGCTCAATGTTGAGGAGCCGACCGATCTCGCGGCGCCCGAGCGCGAGACCATCATCGACGAGATTTTGGATGACGTGGTGGGCTTGGGGCCGTTGCAGCCGCTTATCGAGGACGACACCGTTACCGAGATCATGATCAACGGCTGCCGCTCGGCTTTCTTTGAACGCGGCGGCGTCTTGTACCCCATCGAGCGTGCGTTTGAGGATGATGAGCAGATCCGTGTGCTTATCGACCGCATCATCTCGCCACTTGGCCGCCGTATCGACGAGCGCAGCCCCATCGTCAACGCCCGCCTCAAAACGGGCTATCGCGTCAACGCGGTGATTCCGCCTGTGGCGATTGACGGACCGATTCTCACCATCCGAAAGTTCTCGGACCGTATCTGCTCGCTGGACGAGCTTGTGGGGCTGGGGTCGCTGCCGCTTTGGTATGCGCAGCTGCTGTCGTGCGCGGTGTCGCTGCGACAGGACCTGGCGGTTGCGGGAGGCACGGGATCTGGTAAGACCACCCTGCTCAACGCGTTGTCATGCGAGATTTCCACCGGCGAGCGCATCGTGACGATCGAGGACTCTGCCGAGCTCAAGTTTGCGCATCATCCGCACGTGGTGCGCCTAGAGGCGCGCGAGGCTTCAATTGAGGGCGAGGGCGCGGTGACGATCCGCGACCTGGTGACCAATGCCCTGCGCATGCGCCCCGACCGCATCGTGGTGGGCGAGGTGCGCGGTGCCGAGTGCTGCGACATGTTGCAGGCCATGAACACGGGCCACGATGGGTCGCTCACCACACTTCATGCGGGTTCAGAACAGGAGACCGTGGTGCGTCTGACGTTGCTTGCACGTTATGGCATCGATCTGCCGAGCGAGCTCATCGAGGAGCAGATTGCCATGGCGCTCGACGGCATCGTGATGTCCGAGCGCCACGCCGATGGCAGGCGTTTCGTCTCCTCGTATTCGGGGGTGCGTCGCGCCGCGTCGGGCGGCGTAGAACTCGAGCGCTATGTGACTTTCGATGCCGCCGAGCGAACCTGGACGCTTGACCGCGAGCCGCCGTTTATCGCAGAAGGCCTGCGGTCGGGGACGCTCACACAAGAGGAGGTGGACGAATGGAGGTCGCTGTGCCCCTCGTCGTAGGGGGTTTGGCAGGGTTTTCTGTTGCGACGGCGTGCGGGGCGGAACCTCGTGTGCCGCAGGTGCCGCCGGCGGAGCTGGCGCGTCAGGCGCTCGAGACGGTGGCAGAGAAGCTGCCGCGTGAGCTGGTGGAAAACGATCTGCTGAAAAAGATCGCCCGTTCGTGGGCATCGCTGGCTCCGGCGCATCGCCTTGGCCTCGTGATCGAGGATGCTTCGGGGCGTTTGGCGTTTCTGCTGCTATCGAGCGGTGTCTGCTGCGTTTTACTAACGATGGTGTCGTTATCGCCCCTCGGATTTGCCTTGGGACTTGTTGCTCCGATTGCCGTTGGCGCCGCTCGGGATGGCTTTGAGAGCCGGCGCGAGCAACACGATGCAGAAGAGGCCATGCCCGAGGCGTTTACCGCACTTTCCATGTCGCTTGCCTCGGGACATTCGCTGGCCCAGGGCATGCGCTTTGTGGGCGCTCATGCGCAAGAGCCGGTACATACCGAGTTTTTGCGGGTAGCGGCGGCGATCGATTGCGGCATCTCGGCGACCGACGCGCTCGATGACTTGCTCGTGCGCATCGACGCCCCCGGTCTTTCGCTTGTGACCTTGGCGCTTAAGGTGTCACAGCGCACTGGCGCTCCGCTTGCCGACTTACTGTCCGAGGCGTCGAGCATGGTGGGGGAGCGCATTGAGCTCAAGCGCCGCCTGGATGTTAAGACGTCGCAGGCTCGCATGTCTGCGCATATGGTCGCGGCGATGCCGGCGGGCATGTGCGCGGTGTTGGCGCTGCTTTCGGCAGATTTTCGTCGCGGTCTTGCGACGCCTGCCGGCGCGGGCGCTGTGGTGCTGGGTCTTGCCCTCAACGCCGTTGCCCTGGTGGTTATCCGGCGCATTATGAGGGTGGAGCTATGAGCGCCCCAGTTGCAGTTGCGGCTTGCCTGTGCGCCCTGAGTGTATTTGTCGCGACGGGTTTGGATCGGGCGGATGCGCGCAAGATCGCAGGGGCCTGCAAGCGCGAGGCGGTGCTGGTCGCTGCCGCGGGTCGCTCGGTGGTCGATGCCCTGACCGCGCGAGTGAAGGGCGCGGTTGGAGCGGGCGGCCCGGCGCGAGTTTCGCTCGGCGAAGTGTCCGAGATGATCGATGTTGTGCGCTTGGGTCTTTCGGCCGGTCTTTCGTTTGATGCGGCGCTTGAGATTTTCTGCGCCAACCGCCGGTCAGTGCTGGCTCTTCGCCTTGAGCGGGCCTGCATGGCGTGGCAGGTGGGCGTGGGCACGCGTGAGGACGAGTTGTTGGTCGCCGCGCGCGACCTGGACGTGCGAGCGCTCGAGACCTTTGCCATTACGGTGGGGCAGGCACTCGCCCTGGGTGCCCCACTTGCCGAGACGCTGGCCGCTCAAAGTCGCGAGATCCGTGCGGCTCATCGCGCCGCGGTCGAGCGCGAGATCGAGCGTGCGCCCGTCAAGCTGCTGATTCCCACCGGCACGCTCATCTTGCCGGCGTTGCTTCTGTCCATATTGGGCCCGCTGCTGGGAGCAGGCGGGATGATGTAGGGAGGAATACATGAACACGATGACTGACGCTGCTGGCAAGGTCCAGGGCTGGGCGTTTTGCCGGGCGGCATATGTTCGTCAGCGCGCCAAGGAGCTACTGCAGGAGGAGAGTGCACAGGGTACCACCGAGTATGCCATCTTGGTCGGCGTGCTCGTGGTGATCGCGATTATCGCCATCGTCGCATTTAAGGGCAAGGTTAAAGAGCTATGGGATGCGATCAGCGAGGGCATCAACAGCCTGTAGAGGGCGAGCGCCCCATCGGGGTGCTGCTGGTGTTTGCTTGCCTGACCGTGGCGATGGCGGCGGTGCTTTGGGGGCTTAACGCCGCGCGGCAGCAGCGTCCTGGGGCCGCCTTCGATTCGGGCTCAGATTCGGCGGTGGCGTCTCAAAAAGATGAGATGCGAGATGCGGACGATTCGGATGTTGCTGTCACGGCGCAAACCTTTCTGCGGACGCTCGACAAGCGGTCTGGCACTACGACGGATTCGCCTGAGGACAACGCGATTGCGGTCCGGCTTGCATGGTCCGAGGACCGACCGATGACCGAGGCAGCGGCGGATATGTTACGCGCCTACCGCGAGGTGCCAACGGCCCAGCTCGCCCTGAGCGGCTATCTCGATATTAAGGGCAACGTATGGGGCGCCATCGTGCGCGATGGGCGCGGCTGGGTCGATATGGTGACGGTTGCCGCGGATGCTGGCGATGCTTCATGTCGTCTGCGCGCGGTGCGCCTGGTCCCGCAAACAATAAGCTCAAAGGAGGGATCGTGAAATGCATGGCGTTCTGCGTGAAGAGGTTGCCCAAGCGACTGTGGAATACGCCATCGTCACGGTGGCGCTGCTATCGATCGTGCTGGCGATTGCGGGACTTTGGCGTGCTGGCACCGATGGACGCTTGGCGGCGCTGGTTGAGCGGGCGGCATCCCATGGCGTTGCCTCGATGTCGGTTATCGACGCCGCCGCGGGCGCTAAGGACATTGCGTTGTATTGATATCGCGCACGAGGACCGGGCGCAGTCTACGGTCGAGGCTGCTTTTTTGCTGCCGACGTTTCTGACGCTCATCCTTCTCGCACTGCAACCGGTGTGCCTGCTTTATACGCGCGCGGTCATGGAGTCTGCCGCCGCCGAGACCGCGCGGCTCATGACCACGACGACGGCGGAGGACGACGATCTTAAGGAGTTCACCCGCCGCCGGCTTGCCGCAGTGCCCAACGTTTCGATCTTTCATGCCGGCGGGCCGTTGTCGTGGGATATCGAGCTTGGCCGGGCCGGTGCGGGTGGCGTCTCGTCCGTGTCCGTTTCCGGCGAGGTCAAGCCGTTGCCTGTGATCGGTGCGTTTGCGCAGGCTATGGGTGGTACCGCCGAGGGCGGCTACGTTGAGCTCAAGGTCGATGTCTCGTATCAATCGCGTCCCGAATGGCTGGAGGGAGATTATGATTCGTGGATTGCTGCATGGGATTAAGCGTTTCTGGTCTAGATGCGTTTTGACGCGCCGTCCGAGCTGCCATCGCAAACGAGGCGGCTTTATGGGCCGCGCCGGTGTCGATCTGTTTATCGAAGACGGTGCCTACACCACGCTTTCTTCTGCCGTGGTCATCCTAGTGGTGCTCACGTTGTTGTTTTCGTCGACCGCGGCGATATGGAGCATGTCGCGTGCCGGGGATACCCAGGTGGCGGCCGATAGCGGCGCGCTGGCGGGTGCCAACGTAGTGTCGTCCTATCACACGGCTGCCACGGTGGTTGATGCGAGCATCTTGAGTCTGGGGCTGGCGGGGTTTGCCACAATCGGGACGGGCCTGGTCGCCATCCTCATCCCAGGTGCCGAACCAGTTGCCGGCAATATGGTCGACACCGGGATTGAGATCATTAAAACGCGCAACAAGTTTGCCAAAAGCGCATCGGAAGGCTTACAGAAAATCGAGACGGCTCTGCCATATCTGATCGCCGCGCGTGCCACGCAGGCGGTGTCGGCGCAGGATACCGATAGTGTGGCCTATACCGGTACGGCGCTTGCCGTGCCCAGGACATCCGAATCGGACTTCGCTGCGCTCAAAGGGTCAGAGATCTCGACCGATACCATTAAAGACACATCAGATGATTTAGAGCGTGCGGCCGAGGAGCTGCGGAAGGCTTCTGAGGACACGGCGAAGGCTAAAGAGCGCGCTTGGCTGGCGGATTGTGGTGGATCGGTTCCGGCTTCGGTCGGTAGCTGTTCATGCATGTGGGAACGTGCGAGGAGTTTGGCAAAGCTCTCGGGTGAGCAGAACCCGCATTATGCCTCGAGCATTTCGTGGGAGCCACAGGTGGCGCTCGACCGCGCGAAGACCTACTACCGTCAACGCCTGGCAGACGAAAAACCGCATGGTTCAAGCGTCGAGACGAAGGCGGAGTCGGCGGCGCGCAAGGCGTTTTACACCTATGCGAGTACAGAGGTCAATCGTGCATATGTAACCGAGGACGGAGATGAAGTCGCTTCCTATATCCCGCTGTTGCCGCGCAACACTGACGAGGTGCGAGCGACGGAACTCTATACCGATACGGTGTGGCCAACCAGTGCCATCGATGGCAAGACGTATCTGCATTACGGAACGAGTTGCCCCAACTATAAGAAGGGGGCGCCATGCGGGCTGGCCTCGGTTGCTGCTTATGACGGGCAGGACAAATGCAATAGATGCCATTTTGGTGTTTCGTCGCTCGGTGCCGTTGCGGCTCCTTCGACTTCTATCGAAAACGGCTTTGAGTACCACTTTGATCGATTCAAAGAGGCTCTGGAAGACTACGTCGAATGCCGCAACAAAGAACTCGAACTTGAGCGTCAGACCGAGGATGAGGCCGACCGTGCGGGCAATGCGTTTGACCAGGCCATTAAAGCGCTTTCCGGCGAGCGCCCGCGTATCGCCCCACCTGGCCGCAACGGCGTGGTCGCCTTTGCAGTTTCGGGTGACATTACCAGCCCCGATCAACTTAACTCCTCGTTTAACGCGGCAGTCAGGCTTGGCGATCGCGGTGCTATCTCTGCCGCGGTGCTGGCGTCCGATGAGGCGACGGCGCAAAACAACGTGCTTTCGCGATTTTTCTCGACATTGAAGGAACGCTCGGGCGGCGTTGCCGGCGTGCTCGACGGCGTCATGGATGTTTGGGGACGGCTACTCGTGGGATACGGAGACATCCAAGGTTCGGCCGACGAACTTATGGACGAGATGATTAAAGACCTAGGAGGGGGCAGCGGTGCGTTGGGCTCCATTGCATCGTGGCTCGGCGATACCGTTTCGGCGTCCGTGGCGGCGCTGGGTTTGGAACCGTGCGACTTGCGCCTGCGAAAGCCGGTGCTGACCGATTCCGCCAACGTCATTAAGAGTCCGGGGTCTGACATTGCGGGTCTCTCTCAAACGCAAGACAAACTGCGAAGTATTCCGTTGGGCGTGACCGATCCCAAGGCGCTTTGCGAGGCGTTGGAATATCAAGTCGAACGCACCATTAGCGGTACGGTGTTCACACTTGCGGAGATTCCTCTGCCCGGCGGCGGCTCCATCCCGCTCACCGTCGATGTCGCCACGCTGGTTGGCGCTTTGGGCGGTGGGTCGTAATGAGTATCCGCATGCGTCTGCGCGAGGAGCGCGCCCAAGCGACGGTTGAGATGGCAGTGGTTACGCCCGTTTTGCTGGTGCTGGCACTCATCGTGTACAACGTCATGATCTTTGCCAGCGCTGTCGCGCGCTTCGACCGCGTGGTGCCCGACATCGTGTTGGCGCACGCTGTGGCGCCGGGCGGGGAGGGTGACGAGAACTCTGCCGATGCCTCGGTGACGGTCCAGACTCAAATTCTGAATGCCATGGAAGGCTATGACTTACAGATCGAAGTGTCGAGCGAGCAAGGCGCGGAGGCATCGGATGGTGGCCTGCTCTCCCTATCCGGTACGTTTAAGACCTACACCTGCACCATGCACTATGAGCCGTGGCCGACTTCTCTCAGCATCGCTGGCGTTCCGCTGGGGGCGCCGACAACGTTGTCGCACGAGCGCGCGGTGACGGTCGATCCATGGCGCCCGGGGGTGGTCATGTGACCGCGGTCTCGTCCTACATCGCCTACGCGCGGGCACTCAATAGGCTGGGTTGGACGCCGGCCGAGTTTGTGGTAGCGGAGTCGTTTGTCATGCGCCTGCGCGGCATGCTGGGACGGCGTCCGGTTGCCGCCAACGGCCTGCCGCTCGTCATGGCGTTTCCACGCTGCTCTTCGGTCCATACGTGTTTTATGGCCTATCCCATCGACATCGCCTTCATCGATCGCGACGGCAATATCCTCGCGCGCTACGAAAACGTTCGTCCTTGGCGCATGTGCTCCTGCCCCGGCACCTGGGCCGTACTAGAGCGTCCTTCAATCATTGTTTCGACCCCTGCTCTCCAACGCGTGCCGGCTTAAGAATTGGCGACTGCGGACTTTCGTCATACGAAATTGGGTAAGATGGAGGAGAAGATGCATGGATGTTGAGATCCATCCCAACGCTAAAAAGCACCTGACGGAAAAGCAGGTGCTTAGCGCTTGGCTTGCGGTTACTGAGTGCATTCGTCGCGAGTCGAAGGACGAGCCGCCGAGATGGCTTGCGATTGGATGGCTCCCAGACGGACGAAGCGTTGAGCTTGTCGCGGTCGAGCTTGTCCGTGGGTGGCTTATCATTCATGCCTTGTCTCCAGTCCAGAAGAAATTTTGGCAGGAGATTGAACAGGCTCGACAAAGGGGTCGATGATGGGCAAGACGTATACGGCCGCTAATGGTCAGGTTTTAACGGATGAAATGATTGACGCGTGGTGCGAGTCGTACGAGCGCGGAGAGTTTCCGGATGGCGAACACACCGTTGGTGGGATCGTGCATGGACGGCCCCCGCTCTCAGGTGAGGGGACGGCAACGCTGTCGGTCAAGATTCCTCTGGGAATGAAGGAGGCCATTCGTCGACGGGCGGCTGCCGAGGGGATGACGCCAAGTGAGTTTGCCCGTGCGGCTCTGAGCGAAAAACTTCTTGCTGCCGGCTGATGCCTCTGACGTGCCGATTTATAGAACCGAGGCTGTGCTCAAAAACTTTTTTAAAATTCTCGGTTGACCGGAACGCGTCCTTGGTTATACTAATCAAGCCTTGAAACAAGGCACACCTCAAATGGCTGGGTAGCTCAGTTGGTAGAGCAGAGGACTGAAAATCCTCGTGTCAGGGGTTCGATTCCCTTCCCCGCCACCTTGAATTGACTAGGACCTCTGCAAAGGGGTCCTTTTCTTTTATCGAGGGCTCTGCGGAAATTGCGTCCCGGAATTTGGCTTCAGAGTGGGATGCGCTTTCCGGCGCTTACTTCCGACGTGCGTGCACATCTCGGGCCCGCCCAGACATTCCTTCCGCTTTTGCGCCACTTTACAGACCGTTCGGTCGTCTGTCCGCACGCGCGGGTATACTCAAAACGATACTTTTCCTGTGCAATACGATGCAGGCTCAGCCTGCACGATCCGAAGGGGGCAGTGATGGAGAGGATACTCGGCGTTAATCTCTCTGGCTGGTTTATTCCCGAGCCTTGGGTGACCCCGTCGCTATACGCGGCGACCGGTGCATCCAACGCAGCCGAGCTGCAGGAGGCCATGGGCACCGCCGCCTATAACGAGCGCATGCGCCGTCATTACGAGACGTTTGTGAGCGAGGATGATTTCCGTCGCATGGCGCAGATCGGCCTCAACGCCGTGCGCCTGCCGGTGCCTTGGTATGCCTTTGGCTCACAGGAGTCCGATGCCTCCTACATCTCGGTTGTCGATTACATCGACCGCGCGATTGAGTGGGCTGCCAAGTACAACATTCGCGTGCTGCTTGACCTGGCGACTGTGCCCGGTGGCCAGGGCGATTCCAACGATTCGCCCGCCACGCCGGAGGCTGTTGCCGAGTGGCATTCGTCCACTAACGGCCGCCATGTCGCACTTGACGTGCTCGAGCGCTTGGCCGAGCGTTACGGCGAGGCCGAGAGCCTGCTGGGCATTGAGCTGCTGGATACGCCGCAGATGAGTGTCCGTAAGAGCCTCTTCACCATGACGGATGGCATTCCTGCTCACTACCTGCGCAATTTCTATCGCGATGCTTACGAGCTCGTCCGTTCGTATATGCCCGAGGATAAGATCGTCGTTTTCTCGTCGTCGGGGCATCCCAGCGAGTGGAAGCATTTTATGCGCGGCGCCAAGTACAAGAACGTCTACATGGACCTTCACCTGTACCATTACCGCGACGAGCATGCGCTCGACATCACGAGCCCCCGCGGGCTGACGACGGCGATTTCGCGTAACAAGCGCGAGCTTAAAGAAGCGATTTCAACTGGGTTCCCCGTGCTGGTGGGCGAATGGTCGGGCGCGGCGATCTTTGCCAACTCGTCGGTTACGCCCGAGGGCCGCAATGCCTACGAGCGCGTGTTTATCGCCAATCAGCTGGCTTCGTTTGCGCCGGCTGCCGGTTGGTTCTTCCAAACGTGGAAGACCGAGAAGCGCATTGCAGCATGGGACGCCCGCGCGGCGCTCGGTACGCTCGAGCGTGGCATGATTGAATAGGTTGATATGACGCAAAACAGCGCCCATACGGGCAAACTCTATGTGGTCGGCACGCCCATCGGCAACTTGGGCGACCTGTCCCCGCGCGTTGGCGAGGCCTTTGCCGCCGCCGATGTCATCTGCTGCGAAGACACGCGTGTGACGTCAAAGCTGCTGATGCACCTGGGCATTTCCAAGCCGCTTGTCCGTTGCGACGAGAATGTGATCGCCAGCCGCGCCGCCGGCCTGGTCGACCGTCTGCTGGCGGGGGAGACCCTCGCCTTTGCCTCGGACGCCGGCATGCCGAGCGTGTCCGATCCCGGCCAGGCGCTGGTCGAGGCGGCACGTGAGGCCGATGTGCCCGTCGAAGTTATTCCCGGGCCCTCCGCTTGCGTCACGGCGCTCGTTTCGTCCGGCATTCGCTGTGAGCATTTTTTCTTTGAGGGCTTTTTGGGCCGAAAGCACGGCGACCGCGTGCGTCGTTTGCAGCGCCTTGCCGTGGTTCCCGGCGCACTCATCTTCTACGAGTCTCCACATCGCATCGTGGCGACGCTCGAGGCCGTGGCAGAGGTTTTTCCCCAGCGTGAGGTTGCCGTCTGCCGCGAGCTCACCAAGCTGCACGAGGAAGTCTTGCGCGGGCCCGCTGCCCAGCTTGCTGAGGAGCTGCGTGCTCGCGGCGAGGTAAAGGGCGAGATTGCGCTGGTCATCGCGCCGCCGAGCGAGGATGAGGAGGCCGGTATCGTGCCGGTTGGCGCCGCGGCAGCGGATCCCGACGAGGCCCTGCGCGAGGATATCCGCGCCGCGCTCGAGGAGGGGGAGCCCGCGTCTGCGGTGGCCAAGCGCCTGTCTCAGAAGTATTCGCGCCGCAAGCGCGATGTCTATGCCATGGTGCTCGATATGCAATAGATGGAGGATATCCAGCCCTTGCGCTAGAATCATCCTCTGTATGCAACGTTTTTCTGGAGGACAAACCCCATGGATCAAAGCAAGCCTTCGTTCTTTATCACGACGCCCATCTACTACGTCAACGCCGATCCGCACCTGGGCACGGCTTATTCCACCATCATCGCCGACGTTCAGGCCCGTTATCGTCGCTCCGCCGGCTATAACGTCAAGTTCCTGACCGGCATGGACGAGCACGGCGAGAAGGTCGCCGAGGCCGCAGCCAAGCATGGCATGACGCCGCAGGAGTGGACCGACAGCCAGGCCCCGCACTTCAAGGAGCTTTGGAGCAAGCTCGAGATTTCCAACGACGACTTCATCCGCACCACCGAGCCGCGCCAGCATCATGCCGTGCAGTACCTGTGGGAGCGCATGAAGGAGTCCGGTTACCTGTATAAGGGCAGCTACGACGGCTGGTATTGCGTGCCTGATGAGACCTACTTCACCGATACACAGGTCCAGAAGGGCGACGAGGAGTACGGCAGCGTCGGCCAGCACCTGTGCCCCGACTGCCACCGTCCGCTTGAGCGCGTGCAGGAGGAGTCCTACTTCTTTAAGCTTTCCGCCTTCCAGGACAAGCTGCTCAAGCTCTATGACGAGCACCCCGACTTTGTCGAGCCTGCGTTCCGCATGAACGAGGTTCGCAGCTTTGTCGAGGGCGGCCTTAACGACCTATCCGTGAGCCGCACGAGCTTTGACTGGGGCATTCAGGTCCCGTTTGACGAGGGTCACGTGACCTACGTGTGGTTCGATGCGCTGCTCAACTATATGACGGCCGTCGGCTACGGTGTCGACACCGACGAGGCGCGTGCCGAGCTGGCCTATCGCTGGCCCGCGCAGTTCCACATCGTGGGCAAGGACATCATCCGCTTCCACTGCGTCATTTGGCCCGCCATGCTCATGGCCATCGGCGAGGCCCTGCCCGAGCACGTCTTTGCCCACGGCTTCCTGACCGTGCGCAATGCCGAGACCGGCAAGGCCGAGAAGATGTCCAAGAGCCGCGGCAACGCCATCGCTCCGCAGGACGTTATCGATATGTTGGGCGTCGAGGGCTATCGCTACTACTTCATGACCGACGTCGTCCCCGGTACCGACGGTGCCATCAGCTTCGATCGCATGGAGCAGGTCTACAACGCCGACCTGGCCAACAGCTGGGGCAACCTTATCTCGCGTTCGCTCAACATGAGCGGCAAGTACTTTGATGGTTGCGCGCCCGCCAAGCCCGCATCGTTCGATGCGTTCGACAACCCGCTGGCAAAGATCGCCGATGGTCTGGTCGAGCGCTACATGGCCAAGATGGACGTGCTCGATTACGGCGGAGCCAAGGACGAGGTCATGGAGCTCATCCATGCCGCCAACCACTACATCGAGGACTCCGAGCCTTGGGCACTTGCCAAGGACGAGGCCAAGGCTGACGAGCTGGCGTTTGTGATCTACAACCTGCTCGAGGCCATCCGCATTGCCGCCCACCTGCTGATGCCGCTCATGCCTCAGACCTCTGCCGAGGCCCTGCGCCGCCTGTCCTGCGAGGACGAGGCCGCGACCGACGACCTCAAGGGCATTTGCGCTTGGGGCCTGCTTGCCGGCGGTCAGCCTGTCGAGAAGGGCGAGCCGCTGTTCCCGCGTCTGGGCTAAGATGCAGCGCGCCATATCGGCAATTTGCTGTTTAGCTGTAAGGGCATGGCCGCCACGGTCCATGCCCTTTTGTTTCAAGACGCCGCCATCATGCTGAGGAGGCAACCATGACAACTTCGCCTTTGGCAAACCCCACGGCCACCAGGGAGCTGCTGGAGGAGTTTGGCCTTGCGACCAAGCATCGCCTGGGCCAGAATTTCCTGATCGACAACCATGTAATTGAGCGCATTTGCGAGCTTGCCGAGTTTGTAGGCGATGAGCGCGTGCTCGAGGTTGGTCCGGGCGTTGGTACGCTCACGCTTGCGCTGTTGCAGGAGGCGGCGTGCGTCACGTCGATCGAGGCCGATCCCGAGCTCGAGCCGGTGCTCGATGCTCACGCCGCCGACTACGCCAACTTCCGCTTTATCATGGGCGACGCGCTTAAGGTGACGCCGGAGCAGATTGAGCAGGCCGCCGGCGGTGAGCCGACGGTATTTGTCGCGAACTTGCCCTATAACGTGGCGGCGACGATCATCTTGCAGTTTTTTCAGACGATGCCCGCGCTCAAGCGTGCCGTGGTCATGGTGCAAAAGGAGGTTGCCGATCGCATTGCCGCAGTGCCGGGCAACAAGACCTATGGCGGCTATACGGCAAAGCTCGGCCTGTATGCGCAGGTGACGGGTCGCTTTGAGGTGCCGCCGCGTTGCTTTATGCCAGCGCCGCACGTGGACTCGGCCGTCGTGCGTATCGACCGTGTTGACGGCGTGGTGCCCGAGGGGCTCGATCGCGAGTTCGTGGCTCGTGTGATCGACGCTGCATTTGCTCAGCGGCGCAAGACCGTCCGAAATTCCATGAGCGCCAACGGTTTTGCCAAGGACGTGCTCGATGCCGCTTTTGAGGTTTGCGGTATCGCACCCACCACGCGCGCCGAGACGCTCGATGTTGCCGACTTTGTCCGTCTGGCCCGGGAGCTAATCCATGACGCCTAATGCCGAACGCGTGACGTTTACCAAGAAAAAGAAGACGGTTGCTTGTCCCGTGCCCTTGGCGCCGCTTGCCGACACGCATGCACATCTGCTTTCGTTTTGGGGCAAGGATGTGCCCGAGACGCTCGTGCGCGCCAAAGCCGCGGGCGTCGACCTGTTGGTGACGATGTTCGACCCCATTGCCGACAAGCGCAGCGTGGCGGACTATAGCGACTGGCTGGTGCGCGAGATTCTTCCGATGCAGGATATCCCGCAGATCAAGTATCTTGCCGGCGTGCATCCGTATGGCGCGCCGGACTATACCGACGACGTTCATGCACAGGTCGTTGCGGCACTTGATGACCCCTTATGCGCCGGTATTGGCGAAATCGGCCTGGACTACCACATGGACTATGACGACGATATCGCGCCGGCACCCCATAACGTGCAGATTGATTGCATGGCGCGCCAGCTCGAGCTTGCCGTGCGCCGCAATGTGCCGGTGGAGCTGCACCTGCGTCACGAGGACTCGGATGGGGAGCGCACCTCGCACGTTGATGCGTACAACGTGCTTCGTGAGGTGGGCGTGCCCCAGGCCGGTTGTGTGCTGCACTGTTTTGGCGAGGACCGCGCCACGATGGAGCGCTTTGTGGAGCTGGGCTGCTATATCGCCTATGGTGGTGCGGCCACCTTTAAGCGCAACGACGACGTGCGCGAGGCATTTGCGGCAACCCCACTCGATCGAATTATGTTCGAGACGGATTGCCCGTATATGGCTCCAGAGCCCATCCGCGGTCTTGAATGCGAGCCCGCAATGATCTCCATTACGGCAAACACGCTGGTCAACGACCGTGTCGATCGTACCGGCGAGGATGCTGAGGCAATCGCGCGAGCAGCTTGGGAAAATGCCTGTAAACTTTTTCAAAAATAGTTCTTGCGTTCGCGATGGCGCTCCGTTATTCTAATTCCTGCACGCGGGCGTGGCGGAATTGGCAGACGCGTACGGTTCAGGTCCGTATGGGGGCAACCCCATGAAGGTTCAAGTCCTTTCGCCCGCACCATTAAATTAAAGAGCTCCCAGCAATGGGAGCTTTTTTGTTATGGGCCCTTCACAGGGACTTGAACCTGTGAAGGAGCGAGCGTAAAGAAAACGCGGAGCGTTTTTAGCGAGCTGGCGAGGACGCCGGCAGGCGGCCGAAGCCGGTGCGGATCCGCGAAGCGGATACGCGGACGTCCTTTCGCCCGCACCATTGAATGAAAGAACTCCCAGCAATGGGAGCTTTTTTGTTATGTACGATCTCCTTGTACGGGTATCCTAATGCCAACGTGTGCCTATCAGAGGAGAGACCATGCTGTTGTCCGGTATCATCGCCGCCCTTACCAGCCTTTTGATTCCCATCATCATTCTGTTGCTACTGCTTCCCAACGCCTGCTATGTCGTTGAACAACAGCATGCCGTGATCATCGAGCGCCTGGGCAAGTTTAACCGCATCGTCAACGCGGGCTTCCACATGAAGGTGCCCGTGATCGACCGCAAGGCCGCCACGGTGAGCCTGCGCACCATGAAAAACGGTTTTGGCATCGACGTTAAGACCCAGGACAACGTGACCATCGGCCTTGAGGTCTCTGCTCAGTACCACGTGAGCTATGACATGGGCGCCGGCCCGGCAGATTCGGGTATCTACAAGAGCTACTACATGCTGCAGGAGCCCGTCGACCAGATGCGTGACTTCATCACCGACGCCCTACGCTCTTCGATTCCCGTCTACACACTCGATGAGGTCTTTGCCAAGAAGGATGACATCGCCAAGGATGTCAACGCTACCGTTTCCGAGCAGATGGCCGCCTACGGCTTCACCCTCGTGTCGACGCTCATCACCAAAATCGCACTGCCGACCGAGGTCGAGAACTCCATGAACGACATCAACGCCGCCCAGCGCAAGCGCGCTGCGGCACAGGAGCTCGCCGAGGCCGACCGCATCAAGCGCGTCACCGAGGCGACCGCCGAGGCCGAGGCAATGGAAAAGGCGGGCGAGGGCATCGCCAACCAGCGCAAGGCCATTGCACTGGGTATCAAAGATTCGCTCGAGATCATCCAGGAGACGGGTGTCGGCAATGACGAGGCCAACCAACTGTTCATGTTTACGCAGTGGTCCGAGATGATGACGGAGTTCGCTCGCACGGGTAAAACCTCGACGGTCGTGCTGCCGAGCGACTTTTCGCAGTCGGCCTCTATGTTCGAGCAGATGCTGGCTGCCGGTAAGGTTCAGAACGAGTCAAAGGAGTAGGCACGCGTGAAATACACCGTCGTTTGTGTTGGCAAGCTCAAAGAGCGCTTTTGGAAGGACGCGTGCGCTGAGTACACCAAGCGCCTAGGCGCCTATGCCAAGGTGGATATCCGCGAGGTGGCCGATATCGACCCGGCTAAGGCGGGCGGCGTGGATGCCGCGCGCGACAAGGAGGGGGCGGCAATTCTTGCTGCCCTGCCGTCTCGAGCGCATGTGATCCTGCTGGCCATTGAGGGCAAAGAGCGCTCGAGCGAGGAGTTTTCGGCGAGGCTCGACGATCTTATGCTGCGAGGCAGCAGCGACATCGCCTTTGTAATCGGCGGATCGGACGGCGTGAGCGATGACGTGCGCGCACGAGCCGACGAGATGCTCAGCTTTGGACGCATTACCTTGCCGCATAACCTGGCGCGTGTGGTGCTGCTAGAGCAGATTTACCGTGCCTGCAAGATCAGTCGTGGCGAGCCGTATCACAAATAGGTCGGCAATACGAAACAATGGCGTGGGACAATACCTTTCGTTTTGAGGAATGTGTCTGAAAGGACTATGTGATATGAAGATTGGATTTGTCGGTTTTGGCAATATGGCGAGCGCTATGGCCGATGGCTGGATCGCTGCCGGTGTAGCTGCGAGCGACATGTGCGCCTGCGCGGGTCGCTACGACGCACTGGTTGAGCGCTGCGAGGCGCGCGGCATGGTCGCCTGCCACGATGCTGCCGAGGTTGCCGCCGCATCCGATATCGTGGTCGCTGCGGTCAAACCGTACCTGATCGAGAAGATATTCGCCCCGCTCAAGGATGCTCTTGCCAAAAAGGTCGTTCTGTCGGTTGCTTGGACCTGGGACAGTGCCAAGTGGGAGCAGGTCCTGCCGGGCGTCGCGCACATCTCGACGGTGCCCAACACACCGGTTTCGGTGGGCGAGGGCGTCATCGCTTGTGAGAAGTCCTCTACGCTCAACGGCGAGCAGCGTGCCGTGGTTCTCGATCTGCTCGGTAAGCTTGGCGCCGTCGTCGAGCTCGACACGAGCCTGCTGTTTGTGGGCGGCACGGTGGGTGGTTGCGCTCCGGCATTTGTCGCCATGGCAATCGAGGCCCTGGGCGATGCGGCGGTCAAGCACGGTATCCCGCGTGCCGATGCCTATCGCATTGTGAGCCAGATGGTACTGGGCACGGCAAAGTTGCAGCTTGCTACTGGCCAGCATCCCGCGGCGATGAAGGATGCCGTATGCTCGCCCGGTGGTGCCACCATCAAGGGCGTCGTCGCGCTCGAGGACGCCGGCATGCGCAGTGCCCTGGTCAAGGCAATTGACGCAACCCTCCAATAAAACCGACCAAAAAAGACAGGTTTATTTTGGCAGGTTTTTCCTGCGGTTTTGTCCTTTTAGCGAAAAGCGCCCCGCAACTGGCTCAATTCCAGTTGCGGGGCGCTTGCGTTTGCCCAGATAAAACCGACCAAAATAAACCTGTCCCTTTTTGGCGGGTTAGTCCCAGAAGCTGTCTTCCTCATCCTCGGACTTGGGTCCGCGGTCGACGTACATCTTATGGGTACGCTTCTCCATTACAAAGGCAAGAATCGCAAATAACAGGATGCCGCCGGCGAAAAGGATGGCAAAACCGGTGCGGGTGCCAAACAAAAAGGAAAAAACTGCGTCCATTGGGTGCCTTCTTGCGTAGTTGAGTTGGGTCGTAAACGCTCATAAGTATATACTTGCCCATACATGTACAAGGTTGCAACCTAAATGGAATGTATATCGCCGGAGGATCTAATGCTTGATATCAAGTTTGTTCGCGAGAACCCCGATGCCATCGATGTCGCCATGGCTAACCGCCAGACGTCTTGGGATCGCGAGAAGTTCTTTGAGCTCGACGACGAGCGCCGTGCCGTCATCACCGAGGTCGAGGAACTCCAGGCTACGCGCAATGCCGAGTCCAAGAAGATCGGCGCCCTGATGAAGGAGGGCAAGAAGGAGGAGGCCGAGGCCGCCAAGGAGGCCGTGCGCGCCGTCAACGAGAAGATTGACGGTCTGTCCGAGCGTCGTACTGCCCTCGAGCAGGAGCAGTACGACTTCATGGCTCACCTGCCCAACATTCCTTGCGAGGCCACGCCGTACGGCAAGGACGAGGACGAGAACATCGAGCGTCGCCGCTGGGGCACCCCGCGCGAGTTCGACTTCGACTTTAAGCCGCACTGGGATCTGGGCACCGACCTCGACATTCTTGACTTCGAGCGCGGCAACAAGCTCTCCGGCAGCCGTTTCACCGTTCTCGGTGGCGCCGGTGCCCGCCTGGAGCGTGCCCTCATCAACTTCTTCCTCGATACGCACACCAGCCGTGGTTTTAAGGAGTGGTGGCCGCCTATCGTCGTCAAGCGTCAGACCATGTTTGGCACGGGCCAGCTGCCCAAGTTCGAGGACGACGCCTATCACGTCTCGGGCGACAACTTCCTGATCCCCACCGCCGAGGTCGTGCTTACCAACCTGCACGCCGGCGAGGTCCTCGATGCCGACACCCTGCCGCGCCGCTACACCGCCTTCACCCCCTGCTTCCGCGAGGAGGCCGGTTCCGCCGGTCGCGACACCCGCGGCATCATCCGTCAGCACGAGTTCGACAAGGTCGAGATGGTCAAGTTCGCTAAGCCGGAGGAGTCCGACGAGGAGCTCGAGAGCATGACCGCCGAGGCCGAGTACCTGCTGCAGCAGCTGGGCCTTCCGTATCGCGTGATTAGCCTGTGCACCGGCGACTTGGGCTTCTCTGCCCGTCAGACCTACGACGTCGAGGTTTGGCTGCCGAGCTACAACGCCTACAAGGAGATCAGCTCCTGCTCCAACTGCGGTGACTTCCAGGCTCGCCGCGCCAACATCAAGTATCGCGACCCCGAGAACTTCAAGGGTTCGCGCTACCTGCACACCCTCAATGGTTCCGGCCTGCCGGCCGGCCGCACCATGGCCGCCATTCTGGAGAACTACCAGAACGCCGACGGCACCATCACGATTCCCGAGGTTCTGCGTCCTTACATGGGCGGCCTCGAGAAGATCGAGCCGGTCGCGTAACTTGCCTGCATAGGGGATATGCAAGGGCGCTCCTTCGGGGGCGCCCTATTTCGTGCGTAGGTCCATACCATGCCGTGCGGACAGCTCAATAGAAAACACACGAACAACTGTTCTGTATACAGCCATCTACCTGCTATGCTTTTGCTAAATAAGAGCGAGAGAAAGGGGACGCGATGGAGCTGTTTGATGATCGGGTGGTTTTGTTTGAGAGCGACGAGGGCGGGGAGTACCTGCTTGTAACGTGTGAGCCGTCTGGCATGGGTGGCCTGGTGCTTCGGCAGACGAGTGAGGGTCCGTTGACCCAATGGTGCTTTGAGGAGTCGCCGCATGTGGTCGAGACCTTTGTGACGCACGAGGGGCTTGTGGCGCTGGAGCACTTCTATGGAGTTGGGACTTCCAACCAGGTCGCGCGCATGCTGAGCATCTCGTTTGCCGATTATGATTGCGCCCAGCGGGTGAGATCGCTCCTGAGGGAACTTGATGCCAAGTTCGACGTGATCGAAAAGCCAATCGATCGTACGGGGAACGGCGGTATATGCGGAGCAGCATGACAAAACTGCGTTCCACAAAAAAGTTTGAGATTGTGCTTGACTCCAATAAGCTAAAGTGGTTTTATATGTCTTGCGCTGCGGCGTTACCTCAGCTGGATAGAGGGTCTGACTACGAATCAGAACGTCATAGGTTCGAATCCTATACGCCGCACCAATTGAACTTGAAGCCTCCGGCAACGGGGGCTTTTCTTTTATGCCGTCACCGCATGGATTCGAACCTCGGTCGAGGCGCGAGCGTCAAGAAAACGCGAAGCGTTTTTAGCGAGCGGGCGAGCACGCCGGCAGGCGGGCGAAGCCGGTGCGGATCCGCGAAGCGGATGCGCGGAATCCTATACGCCGCACCAATCGAAATTGAAAGTCTCCGGCAACGGGGGCTTTTATTTTATGGCGGTATCCCATGGATCCGAATCTCGGTCGAGGCGCGGGCGTCTCAATCATCACTTCGTAAAATTTTTCCAAATTGTCGCTTGACCCATCGAGGGGTCACGTGCATAATAATCCGTGCGTTGCGGCGTTACCTCAGCTGGATAGAGGGTCTGACTACGAATCAGAACGTCATAGGTTCGAATCCTATACGCCGCACCAATTGACTTTAAAGCTCCCGGCAACGGGGGCTTTTCTTATATCGCGATGCGTCGAAGATCGCGCCAAGTGCTCCAAATGAGTAAAAATCAAATTTGATAACTTTTTTCGAAAATTGCTTGACCTTTATTCAGTCGATGTGCATAATAATCAACAAGTCGCGGCGTTACCTCAGCTGGATAGAGGGTCTGACTACGAATCAGAACGTCATAGGTTCGAATCCTATACGCCGCACCAATTGAACTTGAAGCCTCCGGCAACGGGGGCTTTTCTTTTATGCCGTCACCGCATGGATTCGAACCTCGGTCGAGGCGCGGGCGTGAAGCGGACGATTTCTTATCGACTCGTGTAAGATTCCGAGTAGGTATCGCGGCCTATCCGCGACCGCTCCTTCTCTAGACGACCGATCAGGGTGATATTTCGTGGCAGAGCGTCCGACATACAAGCTCAGGTTTCTCGATCCCAAGAAGCGCTTTCCGGCGATGCCCGAGCAGCCTGCGGGGCGCTCATATGGCGTGGTCTGGAAACTCTTTGGCGAGGACCCGCATGAATCATGCTATGTCGTCGAATTCGTCGGCAAAAGCCATGTGTCGCTTTTGGGCTACGTGAGCGTTTCGGGTGAGGTCTATAAGGTGGACCGTCCCGTTAACGAAGTATCGCTGCCCGACGATCCCGACATGCAGCTGATTCTTGACGAGTCCGATTCCAACATCGGTGAGATTGCAGTCAGGGGTACCGATGGGACGATGCGCTCCCGGGCGCGAGTCATCGGCTCTCCCGAAGGCCCCATGCGCGAGCAGTCCGACCACGAGACATGGAATTCGACCCGCGCCCTTCCTTACGGCGAGTTCATGGCCTCGATGTTCTTGCGCTACGTGATATTTGCCAACTCCGAAAGCGCTATTGTGAACACGGCGGACGCCGGCGGACTCGACGAGGGTATGCAAAACGTTGTCGACAAGATCAAGCTCGTAAAGTTGCCCGAGCCGGTCGAGGTGTTTTTGGGCTTTAACACGGCACCGCTCCCCGATGCTATCGAGACGCTGCTCTACCGCGTTGACCATGCCGAGAATCCGAGCGGTATCGAGCGCTATGCCGCCGCCCTTATGAGCGAAATTGACTTGCCCCGCCTGCGCACCATCGCTGCCAAGTCCGAGATGAGCCTGGCTCGCATTGATCGCTCAAAGATTTTCTATCTCAATTTTGATCGTAGCCTGCTGGACCAGGACGAGATTGACATGCTGCTTGCAATAGAGTGCCGTCTCAACCGCCTCTCCGGCATCCTTGAGCGCATCGGGGCCGGATTGGTCCCTGCGGCATCCTCGCCGAGCCTTGAGGGCTGCGCGCTCTTTGATGCGTGGCATATCGCCAAGACGACCAACGATGTTCCCCGACTGCTCGATACGGCCTCGAGCGATAACCCGTGGGCCAAGCCGGGAACGGTTTCGTGCCAACCGGGCGGCGAGTGGGACGTGCGCACCCGTTTTGCGCGAATCGTTGAGGCGCTCAACGTGGTCACGCGGCTCGACTATACCTATCGGGCAAACGTTGCCGAGGGGATTATGCTCGTTCGGTTTGGGCAGTCTGTCGTTGATGCCATGCCGCAACGTGAATACGACGCTCAGGATGACGCCTGGCGCGAGCTGGACGAGGACACGCGGGCGATCTGGGCCGCGGAGCACGATGCGCGCGTGGCACTCACGCTTGCGGCAGCGTGTTTTGCCGCGGGCACCTGCATCACGCGCTGCTATGTGCAGATTGCTGCTACCGACAGTGAGCAGGGCGAGCGCGTTGTCGCAACGTATTTCTTTGGGCGTGCGGCCTATCTGGCCGATTGCGTGCCTGTCGCCAAGGATCTTGAGAGCATGGACATGGACGATATGCCGTGCAAGCGTGTGCTTGAGGCGTATGAGTCAACCGCTCCGGAGACGATTGAGCCTGCGGAGGTTCATGCTCGTCCGCGTGATGACCATCGCACGCTGCCGCCGGCGCTGCGCGATCTGCTACTTGCCGATACGGCTGACGAGTTGGAGGTCATGGAAGAGGACGACGACCCATACGTGGCCCGTGTTGTTGAATTGCGCGAGCAGGCAAAAGTCGACCGTACAGGTGCTTTTGAAGGCTTTTCTCGTCTTGTCGAGGAGTTGGAGGCTAAGTGCGCCGTCGCCGAGCTTTTGGCGACAGGTTCGGTTCAAACGCAGTTTTGCGATAACCAGCTGGTGCGCATGGTGCTACCGGTGTTGGAAGAAGACCGCTCTGTGCGAATCCTTCGTGCGCCCGATGCGCTGTACTTTGCCCAGCACGAGATCTGCAGCTTTTACGCCGAGCAAGAGGACTTTGAACGAGCGCTGCCCGAGGTGCGCCATCTTTACGATCTGGCGCGCTCGTCCATGCAATCGCACTTTGCGCTCATCAACGTTCTTGCGCGTCTGGAGCGCTTTGACGAGATTATCGAGGTGGCGCGCCACGGCCTACGTATTGCCAGCGATCGTTCTGCAATCGGCTACCTGTTCTATCGCTTGGCGTTTGCCTATTGGAACTGCGATCAGCTCGACCTGGCGCTGGCTTGTTACCGTCTGGTGCCGCGCGGTGAGGAATCGGGCAGCAGCGCGCTGGAAGAAATGCAGGGCCTTATGAACGAGATGGGCGTCAGCGAGCCTCCGACGTTCGAGGAAGCGGTCGAGACTATCCGCAAAGCTGGACTTGAGTTGCCGCCAGTGTCCGCCGTGACGAATCAGCTTGCAGATGCCGCTGTTCAACTAGTCGACAACGGCTTCTTTTTCCTGGCACGCGGTTGCATCTTCCAAATGTGGCGCACCATGGGCAACGACGAGCTCGGCTCCCTCAACCGCTCGCTGGGGTAGGCGAAGCTTCCAAGGAGGAAAGGATGCTAGGCAATTAGAAAATTTCCTCTTGCCCATCCTTGGCTGTTTGGTTACTATAGAACGGCTGTTACGGAGAGCTGACCGAGAGGCCGAAGGTGCTCGCCTGCTAAGCGAGTATGCCCCAAAAGGGCATCTGGGGTTCGAATCCCCAGCTCTCCGCCAGTACGAATTTGAAGAAGGGTCCCATTTGGGGCCCTTTTTTGTGCGGAGAAAGGAGGCTGGGGATTCGAACCCCAGAGGGCACGGGCGTTAAGCAAACGCGAAAGCGTTTGTAGCCCGTGGGCGAAAAGCCGTCAGGCTTTGAAGCCGGAGGGCATGCGTAGCATGTCCGGACATCCCCAGCTCTCCGCCAGTTTAACTTTAAAGAAGGGTCCCATCGGGGGCCCTTTTTTATTATCGAGAAAGGGCGCTGGGGATTCGAACCCTCAAAAAAAGGAGGCATCCTTTCGGACACCTCCTTTCAGCGAGTGTATTGTTCTTCGATCTTACATCTCGGGCGCCTTGGCGACGGTCTCGCTTTCTGCCGTGAGTGGGCGGTTGTCGATGCGGCGGCCCAGGCGGTCGAGCTTCACAAGGAGCCACTCAATGGGATTCGGCCCTGCGCCTTCCTCGTCAGCAACCAGGTCCATGACGGCGATCTTGGTGCCGTCTTGCTTGAGCGTAACGCTGCCCACCTTGTCGCCCACATGCACCGTGCCCGAAAGATCGTCGTAGCTAACCTTTTCGGTCACCTCGCCGGCAAGGGAAAACACGGTCGCTTGCGCCGTGGGGTCGGCGAGCGTGGCGTCGATCGTCTTGTCCGTCCAATCTGTCTGGCTAATGCGTGCCATAAGCGGGTTGTCGTTGGCGGTCTTTTCCTGCGTGTTGGCGATCGCGACCGTCACCTTGTGACCGTAGTACCAATTGGCAAGGGTTGCGGTATCGGTAAAGCGCTGGTCGGTGGTAGTGGAGTTCAAAACGACGGTGTAGATCTCGTCGCCATCGCGGTTGTAGGCACTCGTAAAGCAATAGCCTGCATCGTCGGTGGTGCCGGTCTTGCCACCGATGTTGCCATCTTGGCCCAGCAAATAGTTATGCGTGTCCATGGAATGCGAATGGTCGGTGCCGTCGGCGCCCGTGACCTCGATCCAGGAATCCTCGCTCGCTACGACCTCGCGGATCGTGTCGTTTTTCATGGCCTCCTGCATCATCAGCGCTACGTCGTGTGCGGTTGAGTGCATATCGCCAGCCCACTCATCAAAGTCAAGACCATGCGGGTTTTCAAAAAGCGTACCGGTGCAGCCGAGTTTCTTGGCACGCTCGTTCATGGCCTTCACAAATGTGGCCTCGGCGTCTTTGGTCTTAGGGTCGATTTTCTTGCCCACATATTCGGCGAGCACGATGGCGGCGTCGTTGCCCGAGGGAATCATCAAGCCGCGCAGTGCCTGCTCCACGGTAAGCTCGTCGCCTTCGAGCAAGCCGGCGGTCGAATTACCCACGGTGGCTGCGGCGTTGCTCACCGTGACCTTCTCGTCCATCTTGCAATTCTCGACGGTTAGGATTGCGGTCATGACCTTGGTGATCGAGGCAATCTTGACCTGCTCATCGGCACCGCGCCCATAGTAGACGGTGCCGTCTTTGCCCATGACGAGGGCATTGGTCGCATCGATATCGGGCAGGTTTTCGGCCGTGATGCCGCGCGCATCGGCGGTTTTGCCGCAAACATTGTCGGTCGTGAGCACTTGGGCGCCGGCGACGGTGGGCGCGCCAGCGGCAAGGGCGATAGCGCAGACAAAGCCGGCGGCAAGCTGGGCTGAGCGCTTTGCAAAAGAGGTGAGGGACTTCACAGATTTCGCTTTCGACGGGATGGTCTCTTCTGAAACTAGAGTATATCGTTTGCCGGCGTCGGCGATCATCGCGTGCGCGCTTGGCCCACATCCGCACCCGAACGGGCACAAGGGTGCTTAAGGCCGACTTAATCACCCACGCTTGTTGTGTGTGGCGTGCGTCGCCTCAGGCATAATGGAGCGCGAGAGGAGCACGCATGAACGAGCGCATTTTGGTAGTTGATGACGAGAAGGCCATCGCCGACTTGGTTGGCATCTACCTTACAAAAGAGGGCTTTGATGTCCAGATTGCCTATAGCGGGGCCGATGCTGCCAAGGCGATTTTGGAGCAGGAGTTCGATCTGGCGCTGCTTGATGTCATGCTGCCCGATATCGATGGGTTTGAGCTGCTGCGTACGATCCGTTCCAGCCATACCTATCCCGTGATCATGCTGACGGCGCGCGATGCCCAGCAAGACAAGATCGAGGGCCTTTCGCTTGGCGCGGACGATTACGTGGTCAAGCCGTTCCGCCCGCTGGAGCTCATCGCGCGTGTGCACGCTCAGCTTCGCCGCTACACCAGCTACGGTAGCCGTGCGCAGGCGGCCGAGTCGCCGACCATTCAGCTCGACGGCTTGGAGATCAACCGCGATGCTCGTTCCGTGACGGTGGACGGTTCACCGGTACGCCTCACGCCCACCGAGTATTCAATCTTGCTGTATCTGGTCGAGCATCGCGGCAGCGTGGTGGCCGTGGAGGACCTGTTCCGCGCAGTGTGGAACGAGGACTTTATGCCCGGCTCCAACAATACGGTGATGGTACACATTCGCCACCTGCGCGAAAAGATCGGCGATGACGCACAAAAGCCGCGCTTTATCAAAAACGTCTGGGGCGTCGGCTACATCATCGAATAACGCTTTTCGCTTGTGAGGATCTTGATATGACAAAAGACGATAGGCAAGCGTTCGAGGTGCCCGATCGGCTCTTTGAATACGTGAGGTCGGTCGTCGACAACCGCGCGCTTGCAACGGTGCTGCTCTTTTTGCTGAGCCTGCTGCTGATTGGCATCGACAACATCGTCGGAATCTTGGCGGTGCTGCTTGTCGGCTTTTTGCTGATCGATCGATTTGAGATCGTGTGCCGCTGCGTGGTGATTGGCGGCGCCGCGTGGGCCATGACGTTGGCGATTGGCGCCATGGCGCTCGGCGGCATCGAAGGGCCGGTGCTGTTCGATGCCGGCTTTGTATTCAACATGCTTGGCTTTGTGCTGGCGCTTGCCGCGTGCGTGCTGTTCTTGTGTGGCCGCGCCCTGTACTACCAGGGCTACGAGCAGGGCGAGCAGCATGCCGATTGTGTGCTGGCCGCTCGTATTCAAGATCGCCTGATCGATCACCCCGACACCTGGGATAACATCGACGGCGACTTCTTGGAGGTCGAGGGCGCCCTTAACCGCGTGCGTGACCGTGAGCGCAAGGTGCAGCAAGCTCTGCGTGACGAGTCGCATCGCAAGGACGATTTGGTCACGTACTTGGCACATGACCTACGCACCCCGCTTGCCAGTGTGGTGGGCTATCTTTCGCTGCTGCAAGAGGCTCCCGAGCTGCCGGTTGAGCAACGTGCGCACTTTACGGGCGTGGCGCTCGACAAGGCGCACCGGCTCGATACGCTCATCGAAGAGTTCTTCGATATCACGCGCTTTGACTTCCACGATATCGTGCTCACGCGCGGCTATGTTGATCTGGGGTTGCTGCTGGCTCAGGTGACTGACGAGTTCTATCCCATCCTCAACGAGCAGCATAAGGAAGTCCAAGTTGATATTCGCGAGGACCTGACGGTGCTCGTGGATGGCGACAAAATGGCTCGCGTGTTCAACAACATCATGAAAAACGCTATTGCCTATAGCTATGAGGGCTCGACCATCACGATCGAGGCCAGGCGCCGGGACGGCGGTGGCGTGCGCGTGCGCTTTATCAATCAGGGCGATCCCATCCCTGCGGCTAAGCTCAAGGTGATCTTTGAGAAGTTCTATCGCCTGGATGCGGCGCGTGCGACCAATCGCGGCGGCGCTGGACTGGGGCTTGCCATCGCCAAGGAGATCGTATGCGCGCACGGCGGTACCGTTGCATGTGAATCGACGCCCGAACACACGCTATTCACCATCGAGCTGCCCGCCGCATAGCCAGCGTGCCCTTACAAACACTTGACAATGCGCTCACGTGCATATGAGCCGCGATTCCTACTATCGATACTGCTGAATTGATATCGATGTGGAGGTATGCGGTATGACGGCTGCTGCGGCTGTGGAGCCCACGGAGCTTGAAGAACTCATGAAAGCGCAGGCCGAGGCCGCGCACGAGCGCGAGGTTGGGGATGCGACTCGCCCCACGGCAGAGGATCTTGCCGCCTCGCCGACGCGAATCGATGTTGAGGGCCTCGACCTGTTCTATGGCGACCACCATGCGCTCAAGGACGTGAATATCAAGATCCGCGACAAGCAGATCACCTCGTTCATCGGGCCTTCGGGCTGCGGAAAGTCCACGTTGCTGCGCTGCTTTAACCGCATGAACGACGGCATCAAGGACTGCCGCATCGAGGGCAAGATTGCGCTCGATGGTCAAGATATCCTGGGCGACTACGACATCTGCCGCCTTCGCCAGCGCGTGGGCATGGTGTTCCAGCGCCCCAACCCGTTTCCCATGAGCATCTACGACAACGTCGCGTATGGTCCGCGCGGTATGGGTGTGCGCGATCGCGCTGCGCTGGATGAGCTGGTCGAGGACTCCCTTCGTCGCGCTGCGCTATGGGATGAGGTCAAGGACAAGCTCAAAGAGTCGGGTCTGGGTCTTTCGGGCGGCCAGCAGCAGCGTCTGTGCATCGCCCGCGCACTTGCCGTGCAGCCCGACATTCTGCTGATGGACGAGCCGACCTCAGCACTCGACCCTGTGTCGACGCTGGTGGTGGAGCAGCTGGCCTGCGAGCTCAAAGAGACCTGCACGCTCGTGGTCGTTACGCACAATATGCAGCAGGCGGCGCGTATCTCCGATTCGGTCGCATTCTTTTTGCTGGGTGAGCTGGTGGAGCACGCGCCCACCGCGCAACTCTTCAAGAATCCGACCGATCCGCGCACGGCGGATTATTTGACGGGGCGTTTTGGCTGATACCATCTAGTAAAGGTACCTTTAGGGTTAAGATGCGGTCATGCCGGCCGCAAAGGGGTTCAACATGATCTATTACGTCGAGGACGATGACAACATCAGGGATTTGACGGTCTATGCGCTGCGCAAGCAGGGGATTGAGGCCGAAGGCTTTTCGTGCGACGGTGAGTTTAAGGCTGCCGTGGCGCGACGGGTACCCGATGCCGTCCTGCTCGACATCATGCTGCCCGATACCGATGGCTTGGCGATTATGCGTCGACTGCGTGCCGATCGCCTGACGGCGACGGTGCCCATCATGATGCTTACCGCCAAGGATACCGAGCTCGACAAGGTGATGGCGCTCGATGGCGGTGCCGACGATTACCTGACTAAGCCGTTTTCGCTCATGGAGCTCGCCAGCCGCTGCCGCGCACTGCTGCGTCGCGGCGGCATGGTCAAACAGGCAAGCGATGTGCTCAGCGTGGGCGACATTGTGCTCTCGCCCAGCCATCGTGAGGTGACTGTTGCCGGCGAGTCGCTTAAGCTCACCCTGCGCGAGTTCGACCTGCTCGAGTACCTCATGCGCAAGCCCGGCGTGGTCTTTACCCGCGAGTCGTTGCTGCAGAGCGTGTGGGGCTGGGACTTCGACGGCGGTTCGCGCACCGTTGACGTGCACGTGCAGACGCTTCGCCAAAAACTGGGCGAGCATGCCAGCGCCATCGAGACCGTGCGCGGCGTGGGCTACCGCTTGGCCGAGCCTTCTGCCGGTGATGGTGCCGAAGGTGACGACACCGCGGCCACCGCATCGGAGGAGTAACCCGTGGTCTTCGCCCCCCAGGGAAAACATACGCTGTCGCACCGCGTTTTTGTGACGATCTTTGTCTGCGCCATGGCGGTTATCGTGGCGTTTACGGTGCTGGGTGCGTTCTTTGTGCAAAACACCTTGGCGGATGCCACGAGTGCCAACCTGGCGCAAGAAACCGAGCTCATTGCTGCCGCCCTCGACGAGCAGCAGGAGCCCATCCCGTTCTTGCGTAGCCTCGATCGAGAGGACTTGCGCATCACGCTGATTAACAAGGATGGATCGGTTGCCTACGACAACGAGGCGTCGCCTTCCACACTGCCCAACCATGGCGATCGCCCCGAGGTCATCGAGGCCTTTGAGAGTGGTTTGGGTTCCGCGGAGCGCGCAAGCTCTACGCTCGACGAGATTATGCTGTATCGCGCCGTCGCCCTTGATAACGGCCAGGTTGTCCGCTTGGCGCAGGCCCAGCCTGGCGTTGCGGCGATTTTGCTGTCGATGGTGGCGCCGATGCTGCTTATCGCAGCAGCGGGTGCGGTACTCTCGTTTTTTATGGCGCGCCGCGAGTCCCGTGCCATCATCGCGCCTTTGCAAGAGGTGGATTTGGACCACCCGCGCCGTAGCTATGAGCACGCCTATGCCGAGATGGTCCCCATGCTTGAGCGTATTGAGTCGCAGCGCCAGGAGCTCAAGCGCCAAATGGCGGTGCTGGCGGACAACGACCGTATGCGCCGCGAGTTCACGGCGAATATCACCCATGAGCTCAAGACGCCGCTTACGGCGATTTCGGGCTATGCCGAGCTCATCGCAAACGGCATGGTCGAGGGCGAGGGCGACCTGCGCAACTTTGGCGGTCGCATCTATCGTGAGGCGGGCCGCTTGGCAGCGCTTGTCAACGATATCCTTACGCTGTCTAACTTGGACGAGGCCGAGCGTGCAACTGAGGGCGAGGCGGTGCCCATTGGTTCCACGGAGCCTATTGAGCTCTCGCGTGCCATCTACGCGGTTGAGCAGCGTCTTGAACAGGTCGCCCGTCAGGCGAATGTGACGATAAGTCATGAGACCAAGCCTGTGGTCATCGAAGGCGTGTCGCGCTTGATTGACGAGCTCATCTATAATCTGGCGAGCAACGCCATCCGCTACAATCGACCCGGCGGTGCGGTTACGCTGCAGTGCGGCACCAACGACGAAGGCCATCCGTTCCTTGCGGTCGCCGACACGGGAATCGGTATCGCGCCTGAAGAACAGGGCAAGGTATTTGAGCGGTTCTATCGCGTGGACAAGAGTAGGTCCAAGGCACGCGGCGGAACCGGCCTGGGGCTTGCCATTGTCAAGCATGCGGCCCTGTATCATCACGCCACGCTCGATTTGTCGAGCGCGTTGGGCGTGGGAACCACCATTACGGTGACGTTTCCCATACAGCAGGACGAGCCATTCGCATAGCGATACAACATAGATATTGATGCAGACGCAGCATTTGACTTTCGGGTGCGGCGTTGTTGTGCAATTATACGATTGCTTCCGACATTTTTACAGGAGAGCCTGTTTCTTATGTATAGAGTTTGGTCTCGGTAAAAAGATGCGATAACATACGGACAGTTTTGTCAATCCGAACTGGGGAAATGAAAGGCAAGCTGCATGACCCTTCTCGAACTGTTCCAGCTGCTGAAGAAGCACCTTCAGCTGGTCATCACCCTTCCGGTGGTCTGCGCGATCGCCATGGGCATCGTGTCCTTCGTTGCGATGGACAACACCTATACCGCGACGACGAGCATGTACATTCTCGCCAAGACCGACGATAGCGGCCAGATGAGCTACAACGATCTCTCGGCGAGTCAGATGCTTTCCAACGATATCGCCACGCTGCTGGATAGCGATAGCGTTAAGAGCGGCGCAGCCAATGAACTGGGCCTCACCGATCTGGATGACTACAAGGTGTCTGTTTCCTCCGAGACCACCACGCGTGTCATTACGCTTTCGGTTACCGGCACCGATGCCAAGGAGACGGCTAAGGTCGCAAAGGCCATGGCCAGCTCGGTGAGTACGGTCGCTCAGAACGTCGGCGCTGCCCAGAGCATCAACGTTATCGACGAGGCTAAGACCCCCGAAGCCCCCAGCGGTCCCAAGCGTATGCTGTACGTTGCTGTCGCGTTCCTCGCGGGCATCTTTATCGCAGTTGCCTATGTCGTTTTGGCAGACATGCTCAACACCCGCATCCGCGGTGCAGAAGAGGCAGAAGAGCTCCTGGGTATTCCCGTTGTTGGCCGAATTCCGGCTATGAAAGGTGGTAAATAGGCATGGCTAAGGCAAAGAACACCGATAAGCTCGTTGTACAGAATGCCGCCAAGACCCTTCTGGCCAACATCCGCTTTGCGAGTGTGGACGACCCCATTCGCACCATCACCGTTACCTCCTCGATTCCCAACGAGGGCAAGTCTACGGTTTCCATTAACCTTGCCCAGGCTATCGCCACGAGCGGCAAGTCCGTGCTCCTGGTCGAGGCCGATATGCGCCGCAGGTCCCTTTCCGATATGCTCGGCGTTCGTTCGCGCGGCGGACTCTATGCGGTTCTTTCCGAGCAGATCTCCATTGACCAGGCAATTGTCGAGACGGGTCAGAAGAACTTCTACTTCCTCGATGCCGAGCCGCATATTCCCAATCCTGCCGACATCATCGTCTCTCACCGCTTTGCCAAGCTGGTAAAGGCACTGTCCGCCAAGTTCCAGTACGTCATCTTTGATGCTCCCCCGGTCGGCACTTTCATCGATGCTGCCGAGATCGCAAGTCTGACCGACGGTGCGCTTTTTGTCGTGCGTGAGGATTTCACCAAGCGCGAGGAGGCGCTCAACGCCATCGGTCAGCTTAAGAAGTCCGAGAAGGTCAAGCTCATCGGTACCGTTATGAACTACTGCGAGACCGAGACCAGCGAGTACTACTACTCCTACTACACCAAGGACGGTAAGAAGGTGAAGAAGGGCTCCGACGATCAGGGGACTTCCAAAAAGGGCATCTTCACCAACCGAGCAAACGTTTAGTTGATTAAGGCTGACCTATGCGTGACATTCATTGCCATATCTTGCCGGGTGTAGACGACGGCGCCGCCGATCTCGATGAGAGCTTGGCGATGCTCGAGGCTGCCAAGCGGGCCGGTGTAACCAGAATCGTTTGCACTCCTCACTGCCGTGATCCCTATTTTGATTACGACAAGATGTGGGATGCCTTTGAGCTGCTGCGTGATAACGCTGACGGTTTTCCGCTCCAGATGGGCTTCGAGGTCAACCATCGAAAGCTTGTTGAGCTTGGTATCGATGCTGCGGAGCACTTGCATTTCGATGGAACCAACGAGTTTCTGCTCGAGCTTTCGACGCATGCCGATGCGTATGCGTTTAGAGAGTACGAGAACACGATTTACGATTTGCAGTGCCGTGGTTACCAGGTGATCATCGCTCATCCTGAGCGCTATCGTGCGGTTCAAAAGGATGTAAGCGTGGCGGAGCGCCTGGTCGATATGGGCTGCAAGCTGCAGGCTTCGGCGGACTTTATTGCCGGCGGTCGCTTTGGTCGCGAGAAAAAGCCGGCACAGCGCCTGTTCGATCAGAACCTGTACAGCTTCATCGCGAGCGATGCCCATAACGTGGGTCATTACGACTGCCTGGCGAAGGCTCGCGCGAAGTTTAGCGTGCGTGGAGCCCATTTTCGCTAAAATCTGTCCCTAACGTTCGCATTGAATGAAGGGGCAGCCATGGATATCCAACTTAAGACGGGATGCTTTGATGACGCGGCGCTGGTGCGCCGCGTCGTTTTTATGGACGAGCAGGGCTACGAGAATGAGTTCGACGCTATCGACGAGGATCCGAACTGCATTCATGTGACGCTCTATGCAGACGGCGAGCTTGCCGGTTGCTCGCGCGTGTTTCCCGAAGAGCTTGAGCGCGCGGCAGATTCAGAGGCTCCGGTTTCGCCGTCGTGCGATTTGGACGAAGGCGTCGCAGCGGGGGAGACCTATATTATGGGGCGCGTGGCTGTGCTGCCGAGCATGCGCCGTCGCGGTCTGGCGAGTGCGATCGTCGATGCCAGTGCTTTGTGTGCACGCGATGCCGGCGCAAAGCTTATTAAGCTGCATGCGCAGGAATACGTGCTGCCGCTCTATGCAAAGGCGAGCTACACGCAAATTGCCCCGGTAGATTACGAAGACGAGGGCCAACCCCATGTCTGGATGGCCAAGCGCGTAGATGGCAGATAGGGACGTTCCTTTTCTGCCGGCGGTTGGGGACACTCCTTGGCAATTGACGCATTGGAGCGCTTAGACATACAGTTTTTCGATTCCGTATGTATATATGCGCGCTAATGGGTTATAAAATCTAAGTCTGAACATAGCAGGTCTGCGATTCGGCTCGGGCGACCTAGCCGTTTTTGCGGACGGGGGTAGCGCGAAAGGACTGCACATGCGTCAATTTAAGACCGAGAGCAAAAAACTGCTCGACCTCATGATCAACTCCATCTACACCAATAAGGAAATCTTCCTGCGCGAGCTTATCTCTAACGCGAGCGACGCCGTCGACAAGCTCAACTTTAAGAGCCTGCAGGACCCGAGCGTTAAGCTCGACCAAGGTGACCTTGCCATCCGCGTCTCTTTCGACAAGGATGCCCGCACCATCACGATCTCGGATAACGGCATTGGCATGACCGCCGAGGAGCTCGAGCGCAATCTGGGCACCATCGCCCATTCCGGCTCCGAGGAGTTTAAGACCGAGAACGCCGAGCAGCAGGGTTCGGATGTCGACATCATCGGCCAGTTTGGCGTGGGCTTCTACTCGGCTTTTATGGTCGCTAGCCATGTGAAGGTCGTCAGCCGCGCCTACGGCGAGGATGTCGCCCATGTGTGGGAATCCGACGGTCTTGAGGGCTACACCATCGAGGACGGCGAGCGTGCCGAGCACGGTACCGATGTCATCCTGACGCTGCG
The DNA here is from genome assembly GCA_937982065.1 of uncultured Collinsella sp. Lineage (GTDB taxonomy): Bacteria > Actinomycetota > Coriobacteriia > Coriobacteriales > Coriobacteriaceae > Collinsella. Next base: position 323,379 of record CALJMO010000052.1, on the reverse strand, counting down.
CGAGAACGAGAAGCTCGATGCCGACGGCGAGGCCGAGACCTACGATCGCTTCCTGACCGAGTGGGGCCTCAAGAGCCTAATTCAGCAGTACAGTAACTATGTGCGTTACCCGATCCAGATGATGGTGTCCAAGAGCCGCCAGAAGCCCAAGCCCGAGGATGCTGGCGATGACTACACGCCCGAGTACGAGGACTACCAGGAGCTCGAGACCGTCAACTCCATGACGCCGATCTGGAAAAAGCGCAGCTCCGATGTCGAGCAGAAGGACTACGACGAGTTCTACAAGTCCACGTTCCACGACTTTGACGATCCTGCGCGCACCATCAGCTTTCATGCCGAGGGCACGCTCGAGTATGACGCCCTGCTGTTTGTGCCGGGCCGCGCCCCGTTCGATCTGTACAGCAAGGACTACGAGAAGGGCCTGGCGCTCTACAGCTCCAACGTGCTGATTATGGAGAAGTGCGACGACCTGCTGCCCGACTACTACAACTTTGTCCGCGGCGTCGTGGATTCCGCCGACGTGTCGCTCAACATCTCGCGTGAGACGCTGCAGCAGAACCGTCAGCTCAAGGCCATTGCCAAGCGTGTCGAGAAGAAGATCACCGCTGACCTTGAGGATATGCGTGACAACGACCGCGAGGCCTACGAGAAGTTCTTTGAGAACTTTGGCCGCGGCCTTAAGTACGGCATCTACTCGAGCTATGGCATGAAGGCCGATGAGCTCGCCGACCTGTTGCTGTTCTGGTCTGCCAAGGAACAGAAGATGATTACCCTGGCCGAGTATGCCAAGGGCATGCCCGAGGATCAGAAGGCCATCTACTACGCCGCCGGCGATTCGCGCGAGCGCTTGGCCAAGATGCCCGTGGTAAAGGGCGTGCTCGACCGCGGCTATGACGTGCTGCTTCTGACGCAGGACGTGGATGAGTTTACCTTCCAGGCCATGCGTGAGTACGTTGCCGCCGATATGCCCAAGATCTACGAGGACGATGCTACCCGCGAGGCTGCCGAGAAGGCTGTGGCCGACGGTGCCGAGCCCGAGGTCGAGGATCGTCATCTGGAGCTCAAGAACGTCGCGACCGGTGATCTTGACCTGGCGACCGAGGATGAGAAGAAGGAGGCCGAGGACGCCACCAAGGAGAACGAGGACCTCTTTAGCGCTATGAAGGAGGCACTCGGTGACAAGGTCGAGAAAGTTGCCGTCTCCGCGCGCCTGACCGATGCCCCCGCTTGCATCACCACCGAGGGTCCGCTTTCGCTTGAGATGGAGAAGGTACTCCAGAAGGGACCCGAGGGCGCGCCCGACGGCATGCCCAAGAGCCAGCGCGTGCTCGAGCTCAACGCCAAGCACCCGGTCTTTGACAAGCTTGTCGCTGCCCAGAAGGCAGGCGACGCCGACAAGATCAAGCAGTACTCTGGTCTGCTCTACGATCAGGCCCTGCTGGTCGAGGGTATCCTCCCCGAGGACCCCGTTGCCTTCGCGGCGGCTGTTTGCAACTTGATGTAGTTAGGTAGTTACGCGGTTTTACCAAACCGCGTAACGGGCCGACGCTGCCCTCAGTTCCGCCGTTCTAACGAACGGCGGACCAGTCGACGCTGCGCGGGCGCCAGAGCGACAACTTGTCATTCAAAGAGGACGGCATGACCAGAAGGTCTATGCCGTCCTCTTTTCATGCCAATTTGTTCGCTCTGGCGCCCGCTCGCTGGCATTGCTAAAACATCGATGTTACCGTGGTCCAAACTAGTCGTTGGGGGCGTTCTTGTTTGACCAGTCGTTTAAGAACGTCCCCGATGACTATTTGAATTGCTAATTTGTGCGGGTTGTGGTTTTGTGACCTGCTGAAATTAAAGATACTGTACAACTGTACGTTAATTCGTCTTCGTAGTATATTGCTACCCGCAAAACTCAATACCATTGTGCTCTGAGACGCTAAAGCGCTTACGTACAATGGTTATCGATAGTACGATTCGATTCAACAACAGGATGGATGGTCCAAGCGTGAGTCTCGGCAGCAAACTATCCAACGCAAAGGTCTCCTTTGCGATCTTTAAGCGCGACATCAAGCGATTGCTCGTGAACCCCGTTGCCCTGGTGGTTACCCTAGGCGTGTGCGTTATTCCCTCGCTGTATGCCTGGTATAACATCGTGGCAAACTGGGATCCGTATGGAAACACCCAAGGCATCAAGATTGCTATCGCCAACAACGATCGGGGCACCCAAAACGACTTGGTGGGCGAGCTCAACGCGGGCGACCAGGTCGTCGATCAGCTCAAGGAGAACGATCAGCTGGGCTGGACCTTCGTCGATTCGGCGGCCGACGCCAAGGAGGGCGTCGAGAGCGGTGAGTACTATGCGGCCATCGTAATCCCTAAGAACTTCTCGGATAACCTGGTCTCGATGCTCGACGGCAACTACCATCAGCCCAAGCTTACGTACTACGTCAATGAGAAGAAGAGTGCTATTGCGCCCAAGGTTACCGACACCGGTGCAAGCACCATCGAGGAGCAGATCAACTCGGAATTTGTCTCTACGGTAGGCAAGACTGTTGCCGGTATCGCCAAGGATGCCGGTGTCGATTTAAAGGACAAGGCAACCCAGACTCAGGACTCGCTGGCAAGTTCGGTGTCCGAGGCGTCCGACACCTTGGGCGAGGTGCGCGATTCGATTGGCGATATGAATGCCGCCATCGATAAGACGAGTGGCGCTATCGCCTCGGCTGATGCGGCACTTGCCGGCTTGCAAGGCCAGGCACCGTCGCTGACGCAGGCGATCTCCCAGGGCAACGACCTGCTGAGCGAAGCTCGCACCACGGCGGGCAACTCCATCACCTCGCTCTCCAAGGCGCTCTCGGAAGGCAGCCTTGCGCTCACCAAGACGTCGGCCTCTGCGAACGCTGCCATCGGCAAGCTGACGGGCGCGGTCACATCTACGACCACCCGTATCGACAACTCGCTCGAGTCTCTTCAAGCGACGATCGACCACAATAAGGCCGTTATCGGGCACTTGGAGATTCTCGCCAATGACACGTCGACAGGTTCCGAGGAAATTGACGCGCGCATTGTATCGACCATCGATTTGCTTCGAGAGCAGAATGAAAAGCTTCAGAGCATCAAGGACGGTCTGTCCGCGCAGTCGAGCGCCATGGCGAATGACGCAGCGGCTGTTTCGGGTGCCAGTGACGCTATCAATAACGCAATTCATACCGGTGCGACCAACCTTGGCCAAGCCCAGACGGACTTGGGCCAAAACGCGCTGCCGAAGGCCTCGAGCGCGCTCGACTCCTTTGCTGCCGTTTCGGGCGACCTGACCGGTATCGTCTCGGGTATGACACCTACACTTGCAAATGCGCGCGGCACGTTGGCGCAGCTTAGCGCTACGCTCGGCCAGGCCAAGACCACGCTGTCCCAGACCGATTCCTCGCTTGCCAAGGTCCAGGACAAGCTTGCAACCGCCGCCAATGACATCGCGGCGCTGCAGACCTCCGAGTCCATGGGCGAGCTGGCCGATCTGATGGGCGTCGATGTCAATGACGTGGCAGATTTCATGGCGTCTCCGGTTGAGTTGACGTCCAAGTCAATCTATCCGGTCAAGAGCTTTGGCTCGGGCATCGCTCCCTTCTACACCAATCTGGCGCTTTGGGTGGGCGGCTATGTGCTCATCGCCATTTACAAGCTCGAGGTCGACCGTGAAGGTGTTGGCAGCTTTACGGCGCGCCAAGGCTACTTTGGCCGCTGGTTGCTCATGGTGATCCTGGGCGCGTTGCAGGCCATCATCGTTACGGTAGGCGATCTGGTGATTGGCGTGCAGTGCGTCAGCCCGCTGCTGTTCGTGCTGGGCGGCATCGCCATTTCGTTCACCTACGTCAATATCATCTATGCGCTGTCCACCACGTTTAAGCATATCGGCAAGGCTATCGGCGTCATTCTCGTCATCGTGCAGATCCCGGGTTCGTCGGGCATGTACCCCATCGAGATGATGCCCGGCTTCTTCCAGTGGCTGCACCCGCTGCTGCCCTTTACCTACGGCATCAATCTGCTGCGCGAGACGGTCGGCGGCATGTATTCGTTCAACTACCTGTTTAACCTGTGCATTCTGGGCGTGTTCTTGATCGTGGCGCTCTTTATCGGCCTGCAGCTGCGTCCGCTGCTGCTCAACCTTAACCTGCTCTTTGATAAGCAGCTTTCCACGACCGGTATGATGATCTGCGAGTCCAATGACCTGCCGCGCCAGCGCTACTCGCTGCGCACGGCCATGCGTGTCATGCTCGATTCCGATTCGTACCGTCGCGAGCTGCTCGACCATGCGGTGACTTTTGAGCACCGTTATCCGTACTACATCAAGGGCGGCTTTGCTGCCGTGGTGGGCGTTCAGGTGTTGCTCTTTGTGCTTTCGACGGTCCTTGACATCGACAACAACGGCAAGATCATCCTGCTGGTCATCTGGATTATCTCGGTCATCGCCATTTGCGGCTGGCTTATCAATATCGAGTACATCCGATCGAGCCTCAACACCCAGATGCGTATCTCGGCGCTTTCGGACGAGGACCTGCGCCGCGAGATGCGCGAGCACACAGCGGCGATCCCTGCCGCCCGCTACATGTTTGGCCTCAACGCCAGCGAGCGTGGTGCCAAGGGCGGCGATCAGTCCACGGGCCGCTTGCCGCATATAGGCTCGAACCATAAATCTCAGGACAGCGACAGCACAGCCATAAATGATGGAGATACCACTCCGCTTGGCAAGCACTCCAAAGGAGGTGAGGCATAAATGAAGAACATCCTGCATCTGTTTAAGCGCGATGTCCAAAATGTGTCTCGCTCCGTAATCGGCTTGGTTGTCGTGATGGGCCTCGTTATCGTACCGTGCCTGTACGCGTGGTTTAACATCGCCGGCAGCTGGGACCCGTACGGCAACACCGGCAATCTTAAGATCGCCGTGGTCAACACCGATGAGGGTTACGAGAGCGATCTGATCCCCGTTGAGGTCAACGTGGGTGAAAACGTGACCGCCACCCTGCGCGGCAACGAGAGCTTCGATTGGGTTGTACTCAACAATCGAGAAAAGGCCATCGAGGGCGTCAAATCGGGCGCATACTATGCGGCTGTCGTTATCCCTAAGACGTTTAGTGCCGATATGATGACGCTCTTTTCGACCGACGTGAAGCATGCCGATATCGAGTTCTACGAGAATCAGAAGGCCAACGCCATTGCCCAGATCGTGACCGAGAAGGGCTCGAGCGCCGTTCAGAGTCAGGTTAACGAGACCTTTACCAAGACCATCACGACCATCGGTCTTAAGACGGTGTCCAGCCTGCTCGATTACATGAGCACCGACCAGGTCAGCAACTTTATCGCCAACCTGTCCTCGACGCTTGGCGATTCGATCCAGGACCTGCGAGACGTTCAGGCCAGCGCAACATCGCTTGCGGGCATTTTGAGCTCCACGTCCGATTCGCTGACGTCGGCGAGCGGCATGCTCAAGCAGACCGGTGCCGTCGATGAGTCGACAAAGCAGCTCATGGAACATGCCAAAAGCGGTATCGATGATTCCAAAGAAGCGCTTAAGGCGGCAAACGATGCCATCGATGCCGCGATCGATGGAAGTGCGGGTTCGTTCGACAATGTGTCTGCCGAGCTCGCGAAGGCGTTCGATGCCGCGAACCAGCATGTCGACCTTACGGTGTCCCAACTCAACGATGCCGCTTCGGCCCTCAATGCGCGCGCCAAGGATATCGATGCGATGGCCGATCAGCTCCGCAGTCTTGCCGACCAGGTGAGCGATGAGAATTTGAAGGACGGCCTCAAGTCCGCCGCGACGTCGTCGGGCAGAATCGCCGTTGAGTACCGCAACAATGCCAAGGATCTGGCGGCTACCGCGAAGTCTCTCTTCGATAGCATGGCCGAGGTCAACAACTCGCGTGCCGAGGTCGATCAGGCCATCGCTGATGCCAAGGCCGGCATCGCAGGTGCCAAATCCGATTACGATTCCACGTTCTCGGTTAAGGCCAAGGAGCTCAAGAAGACGGTTTCGGGCATTCTGGACTCGCTTGATGGCATCTCGGGCGATCTGGATAGCGCCGTAGACGGCCTGACCGACGCATCCGGTTCGCTGGCAAAGGGCCTCTCCAAGGCCGCCAAGCTGGTCAACAAGGCTTCCGATCAGCTAGGTGAAGCGTCCGATAAGATCAGCGCCTTTAAGGACGAGCTCGATGGCGCCCTGATGTCGGACGACCTTGCCACGATCAAGACGATGATTGGCAACGATCCCGAGGGTTTGGCCGTGTCGCTTTCCGGCCCCGTCGCGCTCGATCGCAAGCCGGTCTATCCGATCCGCAACTACGGTTCGGCCATGGCACCGTTCTACACGATTCTGTCGCTATGGGTCGGCTCGATCGTGCTGGCGGCCATGATGAAGGTCTCGGTCGACGACGAACTCATCAACGAGCTCATCCCCGTGCGCTTGCACGAGATCTACCTGGGTCGCTACCTGTTCTTTGGCGGTTTGGCCCTGCTGCAGGCAACGCTCGTGTGTGCGGGCGACATCCTGTTCTTTGGCATCCAGTGCGATAACCCATTGCAGTTTGTGCTGGCGGGCTGGGTCGCGAGTCTCGTGTTCTCCAATATCGTCTACACGCTCACCGTGTCGTTTGGCGATATCGGCAAGGCGCTCGCCGTCGTGCTGCTGGTCATGCAGGTCGGCGGTTCGGGTGGTACGTTCCCCATCGAGATGACCGGCCCTGTGTTCCAGGCGATCTATCCGTTCCTGCCGTTTACCCATGGCATTAACGCCATGCATGCCGCCATGGCTGGCGCCTACCATATGGAGTACTGGGTTGAGCTGGGCATTCTGGCGAGCTATCTGATTCCGTCGCTGGCACTGGGCGTCGTCTTCCGCCGTCCGGTCATCAAGGCCAACGACTGGATTATCGAAAAGCTGGAGAGTACTAAATTAATCTAGCGCAACAATGTAAACGCTGATACTGCGGCAATGTCAGCGAGCGAGCCGCATTTGCGCCAAGGTGACGTGAAATGAAAGGGCGCTGACCTTCTGGTCGCGCCCTTGAAATTGAACGTCAGATTGGTGTGAATGCGGCTCGCGCAGCGTCGGCCGGTCCGCCGTTCGGTAGAACGGCGGAACAAGACGCTTTAGCGTAGTGAATTGCGTGGGCTGCTTGGTTGTTGCTACAGTAGCGGGGCGTGCCGGGGGTCCGGTGCGCCCCGTTTTTATTTGACCATGAGGCGGCACGCAGCCATACGCGTGCGGACACCACGCCCAGATTGAGTGTGAGGATGTTCCATGGCCCAATACGCTGCCAACGAAATCGAAAACATGCCCGATAGCCCTGTCGCACGGGAGGACCTGGGCGCCGGCGGCACCTCCCGCGGCGCCGGCGCGCGTTCCCCGTTCTTCTGGAAGGTCTTGCTGCTATCGGTGGCGGTCATCTGGGGCTATTCCTTTACCACCATGAAAGATGCGCTCGACACCATTCCGGTGTTCGAACTGCTCTATATTCGTTTTCTTCCGGCTTCGCTGGTTATGTTCGCCATCTTCCACAAACGCATCATCGCGCACTTTAATGCCCGCAACCTTATCGTCGGACTTGGTATGGGCGCACTTATGTGGGGCGCGTACGGTTTGCAGACGATTGGCCTGGCACAGACCACGGCGGGCAAGAGTGCATTTTTGACGGGTACCTATTGCATCCTCGTGCCGTTTGCGAGCTACGTCCTAAGCGGCGAAAAGCTTACCCGTTACAACTTGGGCGCCGCGTTGCTGTGCCTGGCGGGCATTGGTCTGGTGGCGCTCGATAGCGTCGAGTTCAATGTCGGCGATGTCATCACACTGGGCGGTGCGGTCTTCTTTGCCATCCAGATGGCGGTGACCGCCAAGTATGGCCGCAAGATGGACATCAACGTCATCACGTTTTGGATGTTTGTGGGCAACGGCGTGCTGAGCCTGATCTCGTCGCTGTTATTCGAGACCCAAGCGCCGCTGTCCGTGTGGACGCCGAGCTTTATCGGTGTGATGGCGTTTCTATCGGTGGGCTGTACGTGTGTGGCTCTGCTCATCCAAAACGTCGGCCTGGCGCATGTCCCGGCCTCAACAGGCTCGCTGCTCCTTTCGATGGAGTCGCCTTCGGGTGTGCTGTTCTCGGTGCTGCTGATGGGGGAGGCGCTCACCTCGCGCCTGCTCGCCGGCTTCGCGCTCATCTTTCTTTCGATTATCTTGAGCGAGACGCATTTCGATTTTTTGCATCGAAAGCCGCGTCCGCAATTGTAAACAATTTGTTGCGCCGCCTCCCGGGGCGGCATTTTTTATGCGTCGCCCTTAAAGTAGTACCTTGCACTTTACGCTATCAAAGTGCTTGCTGCAAAAACGTTACTGGAGGGCATCTATGGCACCAGCACTGTCCGATCTTCAACCGCAATCAGCGCCCAAGGCCACCGCGGCGGCGCAGACCGCTATCGGTGACGGTCTTGTTGCAGAAGCTCAGGCTTTTGCAGACGAGCTCGCTGCGTGGCGACACGATTTACATCAGATGCCCGAGCTGGGTAATAGCCTCCCGCAGACCTCTACGTATATCCAAGCGCGCCTGACCGAGATGGACATCCCATTTGCTACGCTCGTCGATGGTTCCTGCGTTGTGGGCCTTGTCGGCGCCGGTGCCGCCGCGGCCCAAGGCAATGGCGTCTGCACGAATGAGCAGGCCGGTACGGTCATCATGCTTCGTGGCGACATGGACGCCCTGCCCGTTGCCGAGGAATCCGGCGAGCCCTTTGCATCCACCAACGGCTGCATGCACGCTTGCGGTCACGATATGCACGCGACGGCGCTGCTTGGTGCGGCTCGTATGCTCAAAGCGCGCGAGGCAGAGCTTGTTGATGCCAACGCTACGGTTAAGTTGCTGTTCCAGCCGGGCGAGGAGACCTTTGAGGGAGCACGCGCTGCCATCGCCGACGGCTTGCTCGAGAACCCGCGCCCTCAGGCGGCCTTTGCCATGCATGTCAACAGCCAGTCGCCGCTTGGTCTGGTGCTCTACGGCAGCCCGGCGCTTTCGGGCGTGTACGGTTTTCGCATCACGCTTCAGGGCAAGGGCGGCCATGGCTCGAGCCCCGAGATTTGCATCGACCCCATCACGGCCGGCGTCCATGTGCACCTGGCGCTCCAGGAGCTCATTGCTCGCGAAGTGCCGGCGGCCAAGGAGGTCGCACTGACCGTTGGTAAGTTTGCTGGCGGCTTGGCGGCCAACGTCATCCCTGACACCTGCGTGCTCGAGGGAACGCTGCGCGGCTTTGATGTTGAGCTCATGGCTCACCTAAAGACCCGCATCGCGGAGGTCGTAAACGGCGTTGCTGCAACATATCGTACGTCGGCGACCATCGAGACGCTTTCGGATGTTCCGCCGCTTGTACTCGACAGCGATATGACTCAGGCGTCGCTTGGCTACGTGGGCGCAGTGCTGCCCAAGGCGGCTTTCTTGCCGCTTTTCCATGCCATGGCGAGTGAGGACTTCGCGCTTATCTCGAGCGAGATTCCGAGTGCGTACTTTACCGTGGGCGCGGCCGTAACCGACACGGACGAGCATTTTGCCCAGCACCATCCCAAGGCACGTTTTAACGATGCCGAGCTGCCGCTCGGTGCTGCGGCCTATACCGCCGTCGCTTTGGGCTATATCGCCGACCACCGGTAGCATCCAACCTTGCCTTTCAAGCCTGCGGGCATGGCCGTAAGGCCTATGCCCTTGTCTTTCAAGGCAATCTTGGGCACTACCGGCGCCCGGCGCCGGCTATTCGTTTGTTAAATAAGGAGCAGTATGCCCCAGCAGCGTAAGTTCTTCCCCGGCTGGCTCGTGGTGGCCTCCGGCTTCGTGATCATGGCCACGTGTTACACGATTTTCGTCAACTGCATGAGCCTGTTCCAGCCGCTGATCGTCAGCAACCTGGGTATTTCCCTTGCGCAGTACAACGTCTCCAATGCCATCTCCACCGTGGTGAGTGTCGTGGGTTCGCTCGTTATCGGTCATGTTGCCGATAAGGTGAGTGGCCGCGTATTGGGCTCGCTTACCGTTATCGCTACCTCGGCGGTGCTTGCCGGCATGAGCTTTGTCGGTGAGCTGTGGCAGGTCTACGTGCTCTTTGCCGTTTCGGGCTGCTTCGCTGTGGCCTCGACCCGTCTGCTCATTAGCCTTGTGACCGCCAACTGGTTTACCGCTAAACGCGGCCTTGCCATTTCCATCGCACTTTCGGGCTCGGGCTTTGGCGGAGCCATTCTCTCGCCGATCGTGAGCTCTCTTATCGTGAGTGTGGGCTGGCGCTCTGCGTTCCTGGTACTCGCTGCCGTCTGCATGGTGGCGGCACTGCCCATCACGGCTTACTCCTTCCGCACCAAGCCTTCCGAGATCGGCCTTAAGCCGCTCGGCGAGAACCCGGGCGATCCGTCCGTCTCGACGGCTGGCGACAAGGACGAGCACACGGCGCCCGAGGTTAGCGTCGGCTGGTCTCGTATCAAGAAGAGCCCGGCGTTTTGGCTGCTCGTCGTCGCCTTCCTCTTTATGGGTCTCGTTAACGGCGCCATCTTGCCCAACCAGGTCACCAACATGACGAGTGTTACCGTCAACGGCGCCAAGATCGTCACGGGCGGCCACGATCCCATGTGGGCAGGTACCGTGCTTTCGGCCTACATGGTCACCGTCGTTATCGCCAAGATTTCGCTCGGTGCGATCTATGACCGCTTTGGTCTGCGCTTTGGCAATATCCTTGGCTCCATTGCGTGCATTATCGCCTGCGTCGCCCTGTGCTTCCCCGCGACCGATCTTGGTCCCATCGTGGCTGCCGTGAGCTTTGGTGTCGGAACGTGCATGGGCACTATCACGCCTACCATTGCCGCGTCCAAGCAGTTTGGCATGGCCGACCTCGGCAAGGTCACGGGCACCATTACCTCGCTCGAGATGGTCGGCGGCACCGTGGGCGCTATTGTCTCGGGCGTGCTGTTCGATGCCACGGGCTCCTTTGCGAGCGCCTGGATTGTGTGCCTGGCGTGCTCCGTGGTCATGCTCGTGTTCCTGCTGGCATCCGAGCCCATCGCCGCCAAGCTGCGCGCGAGCGTGGCGGGGGAGTAGGTAGGCCAAAGCGCATCGCCGCTTGTCCGCTTCGTCCGCGGCGGCGCGTCTGGCCGAACGAGTCCCCATACCCTCGTTCGGTCAGGCGCGCCGCCGCGTTGCTGCTTTGTGCCGTATAATGTCCACTACCTATGACGCGATACAAAAGAAAGGTGTTTGCCCATGCAGGCACAGAAGGCGGAGGGAACCCGCGACCTTATCGGCGCCGAGATGCGCGCCTGGCAAAAGATGCAACAGATTGCGGCCGGCGTGTTCGAGCCGTTTGGTTTTAAACCCATCGAGACGCCCGCGATCGAGCAGGTTGACGTGTTTGTCCACGGTATCGGCCAGTCGACCGACGTCGTGCGCAAGGAAATGTTCCGCGTGTTCAGCGGTGCCAACCTGGAGCGCGTCTTTACCGAGGGCACCGACACCAAACTCAAGCCCAAGCAGCGCCTGGCACTTCGCCCCGAGGGCACGGCCGGCGTGGTGCGCGCCGTCGTCGAGAACAATCTGGTGCCCCAGGGCTCCACGCCGTTTAAGGCTTACTACGCCGAGGCCATGTTCCGCGGCGAGCGTCCCCAGAAGGGCCGCCTGCGCCAGTTCCACCAGGTGGGCATCGAGTGGCTCGGCGCTCCCGATCCGGCGGCAGACGCCGAGTGCATCATCATGCTCATGGAGTTCTACAAGCGCCTGGGCTTCGATCTTTCCAAGCTTCGTCTGCTCATCAACTCGATGGGTGACGCCCAGTGCCGTCCGGCTTACCGCGAGCAGGTCAAGCAGTTCATCCTCGATCACGCAGACGAGATGTGTGACGAGTGCCGCGAGCGCGCCGAGCTCAACCCGCTGCGCGCCTTCGACTGCAAGAACGACCATTGCCGTGAGATCATGGCCGACGCCCCGCTGATGGGCGACAACCTGTGCGACGAGTGCCGCGAGCACTACGAGCAGGTCAAGCGCTATTTGGATACCGCCGGTATCGAGTATGTCGAGGATCCCACCTTGGTGCGCGGCCTGGACTACTACACCCGTACTGTCTTTGAGGTCGAGGCCCCTGGCGCCGGCGTCGGCTCCATCGGCGGCGGCGGCCGCTACGACGGCCTGGTCGAGCTCGAGGGTGGCAAGCCCACGGCAGGCGTCGGCTTTGCCGTCGGTTTTGAGCGCGCCCTGCTGGCCCTGCAGGCCTTTGGCAGCGATCTGGGTGCCGAGGAGGCCCCGTGCGTCTATGTCGCCAACGCAGGCAAGGAGCTGCGCCAGAACGTCTTTGCCATTACGCAGGAGCTTCGCGCCGCAGGCATCGTGACCGAGGCCGACTATCAGGGCCGTTCGCTCAAAGCCCAGTTTAAGCAGGCCGATAAGGTGGGCGCCAAGCTCATCTTGGTCCTGGGCGGCGACGAGCTTGCCGCCGGCAAGGTCAAGGTGCGCGACATGGAGAGCCACGAAGAGGTTCTTGCCGATCTGGCCAACGTCGTCGAGGCGGTTCGCGAGCGTCTGTAGCGCATGATTTTTGAGCTGCGGACCCGCTAACATGTCCCGCTCGCGACGAGCTATTGTTACGGGGGTGTTTCGCATTTATGCGGAATGCCCTCGTTTGCATATGCCGCCCACCGAGAAATACGACCATTTGGGGCAAAAACCCTTGCAATGCAGAAAATACTTTTGTGTGGTAAAGCGCAATCAGTGTCGAAAGTATTTCTCAAGCGCCTATAATGAATACCGCATGTTACGTGCATAGAAGGAGGAATGGGAGGAAACGTGGCTGAGAACCTAAGCAACCAGTCTGTACCCGAAGCCGCGGCGCGCGTCGCTGCCGTGGTCAACCGCCTCGTTAACCGAATCGGCTCGAATGCCGAGTCCAGGGAGCGTCTCGCCGAGATCGAGATCCCCGAGGAGCTGCGCGATAATCTGGCGCTGTTCCTGCGCCTGGAACGTCGTGTGCTTAGCGAGTATGATCCCGAGATCGCGGACCTGTTCGACAAGATTTTGACAGCCGAGATTGTGGCCAATGCTGGCAACCCCGGTAGCCGCGCTGCCGACGAGTCCGTTGACGAACAGGGCGTGCCCACTGCCGACGAGCCCACCGCCGTGGCGTTTCGCGAAGTCGTCGATCTGATTGACAGCCTGCCGCTTGATAAGCAGCAGGTCATCGTTCGCGCCTTTACGAGCTTCTTCCACTTGGCAAACCTGTCGGAGGAGAACTACCGTGTGGCGCAGCTGCGCGAGCGCGAGGCCGGCGCATCGACCGATACCGAGGTCGATCCCGCCAACGAACTCACCGTCGCCTATCACCAGTTGGTAAACGAGATGGGCGTCGAGGGTGCCAATGAGCTGCTCGGCAAGCTCGAGTTCCACCCTGTCTTTACCGCACATCCCACCGAGGCCCGTCGTAAGGCCGTCGAGGGCAAGATTCGCCGTATCTCCAACCTGCTGGAGGAGCGTCCGCGTTTGGGCGGCTCCGACCTGGTGGAGAACGAGCGCCATATGCTGCAGGAGATCGACGCCCTGGTGCGTACGAGCCCCATCGCGCTCAAGAAGCCCACGCCGGTCGAGGAAGCCGATACCATCATCGACATCTTTGATAACACGCTGTTCGACGTTATCCCCGTCATCTATCGTCGTTTTGACGACTGGGTGCTGGGCGACAAGGCCGGTACCGTGCCGCCGCTGTGCCCGGCGTTCTTCCATCCCGGCAGCTGGATCGGTTCCGACCGCGACGGTAACCCCAACGTCACCGCCAAGGTGAGCCGTGAGGTCGCCGCCAAGTACTTCACCCACATGGTGCTCAAGCTCGAGGACAAGTGCCGTCGCATCGGCCGCAACCTCACGCTCGAGGCCACCTACAGCAAGCCGTCGGCCGAGCTCATCAACCTGTGGAACCATCAGGTCGAGATGAGCACCCAGTACACGGCCCGCGCCGAGCTGATCTCCGAGCACGAGCCGCATCGCGCCGTCATGCTCGTCATGGCCGACCGTCTGAACGCCACCGTGCGCCGTATCACCGACACCATGTACCACAGCGCCGACGAGTTCCTGGATGACCTGCGCGTCGTCCAGCGTTCGCTTGCTGCCTGCGGTGCCGTCCGTGCTGCCTACGGCCCGGTCCAGACCATCATCTGGCAGGTCGAGTCCTTCGGCTTCCACATGGTCGAGATGGAGTTCCGTCAGCACTCCGTGGTGCACGCCCGCGCCCTCAAGGATATCCACGAGAACGGTATCCATGGTGACCTGCAGCCCATGACGCGCGAGGTCATCGACACCTTCCGTGCCATCGGTTCCATCCAAAAGCGCTACGGCAAGAAGATGGCGCACCGCTACATCATCTCGTTTACCAAGAGTGCCCAGCATGTGGCCGACGTCTTTGAGCTGGCCCACCTGTCCTTCGCACACGAGGAAGACGTTCCCGAGCTCGACGTGATCCCGCTGTTCGAGCAGCTCGAGGACCTCGAGGGCTGCGTTGACGTGCTCGACCAGATGCTTACGCTGCCCGTGGTGCAAAAGCGCCTTGCCCAGACCAACCGCCGCATGGAGGTTATGCTGGGCTATTCCGACTCCTCCAAGGACGCCGGTCCTACCACGGCCATGCTCGCACTGCACTCCGCGCAGGAGCGCATCGCCAAGTGGGCCGAGAAGAACGATATCGACCTGGTGCTCATGCACGGTCGCGGCGGTGCCGTGGGCCGTGGCGGCGGCCCGGCCAACAAGGCCGTGCTGGCGCAGCCCAAGGGTTCGGTCAACTGCTTCTTTAAGCTCACCGAGCAGGGCGAGGTCATCTTTGCCCGTTACGGCAACCGCACGCTGGCTCAGCGCCATGTTGAGTCCGTTGCTGCTGCAACGCTTTTGCAGTCGGCCCCGAGTGTCGAGAAGACTAACACCGAGACCACTCAGAAGTTCTGGGATATGGCCGAGAAGCTCAACGCCGCAAGCCACGAGCGCTATCTGGACCTGCTGAACACCGAGGACTTTACACCGTGGTTCTCGACCGTGACGCCGCTGACCGAGGTCGGTCTGCTGCCGATCGGCTCGCGTCCTGCCAAGCGCGGCTTGGGTGCCAAGTCGCTCGACGACCTGCGTACCATCCCGTGGATCTTCAGCTGGAGCCAGGCGCGCATTAACCTGGCCGCTTGGTACGGTCTGGGCACCGCCTGCGAGCAGCTTGGCGATCTTGACCAGCTCAAGGCTGCCTACCAGGAGTGGCCGTTCTTCCGCACGTTCATCGACAACATCGAGATGTCGATCGCCAAGACCGACCAGCGCATCGCCAAGATGTATCTGCACCTGGGCGATCGCCAGGATCTGTCCGAGAAGGTCTTTACCGAGATGCAGCTCACGCGTAAGTGGGTCCTTGCCATCGTCGGTGACGAGTGGCCACTGCAGCGCCGCCGCGTGCTCGGTTGCGCCGTTCGCGTGCGTAACCCCTACGTCGACGCTCTGTCCATCGCCCAGGTCCGTGCCCTTCGCGAGGTGCGTATGAACCAGGACGAGATGGCCGAGGAGAAGAAGGCCGAGTACACGAGCCTGATTCTTTCGACTGTGACCGGCGTCTCGGCAGGACTGCAGAACACGGGGTAATCGATAGCCCTGTAGTCGTCCGGGTCCGCCATTAGTTTACTTTTAGGCACGTCCTCGGACATGCAAGAAGCCCTCGCTGCGCACTTCGTGCGGCGAGGGCTTCTTGCGTCCTGCGGAGTGTGCCTAAAGGTAAACTAATGGCGGGCCCTGCGATGTCCGGTCTTCGGCGGATTACTGGCTGGGGGAATTAATGGCGCGCTTCGCGCGTTTGGAAGGGGCTTCGTGCTGCGGAATGCATTCAGAGGGAAACCCGTCGGGTCCCTTCGTCCTCGGTCTTCAGGGATTGGGGCTGAAGGGATTAAAGTGCGCTTCGCGTCCAATGCGGAGTGCGGCGAGGGCTTCTTGCGTCCTGCGGAGTGTGCCTAAAAGTAAACTAATGGCGGGCCCTGCGATGTCCGGTCTTCGGCGGATCAGCCGCTGGGTGAGGGTGGTGCTTGGGGCGACGTGCAAAAAAAGGAGTTTTCAGCAGCCAAAGATTGGTGCATAAGGCTATGGGTGACGTTTGCGGCCCCTGTTGATGCTTTTGCACGACGATTGGGCTTTGGTGATATTCATATATGGCTGGTTTCTCGCCGCATGCTATTCAGATGGGTCGAGTCATGAGGACTATCTACTTTTTGAAAGACTTTTGACACCAAAATCTTATCTCGCGATGCTGAATACTCGCAAAAATGCACGCTCCGGAGGGCACTACCCTGTTACGGCTAGAAATCCATGCGCCATTTTATGCAATTAATTAACGCATTTATGCAAAATGGCTTACGTGCGTACGTCTCGGGGTAGATGTTTGCCTCGGCGCTGCGTAAGTCATCCTGTCTGTAGTGTCTTTGACAGGCGGCCGCGGTCCCGTTTGGGGTCGCGGCTGTTTTGTTGTGGGTCAAATATGAACGTTGTGTTAATGAGTCGGTGGACGGTGGTGTTTTTCGGTGAGCGGCGTATCCTTCCAACGGTTTATCTAATGTGTCAGTTGAAAGGAAGAGGGCGCTCGTCATTGTTTGAATGTGAACTGCCGTTTGACCACAAGACGTTGCATCTGGAGCTCGAGGATAAGAACTTCGCGGGTGTGATGGAAGGTCATCAAAACGAGTTTAAGACCACGAAATCACAGGAAGAGCTGGTAGAGGAGTCACTTGCCAACCCTTATGGCTCGCCTTCGCTCGAGGAGCTTTGTGCTGGCAAGAAGGATATTGTCATCATTAGCTCCGATCATACGCGCCCCGTTCCCTCGCGTGTGACGATGCCTATTCTGCTGCATCACATCCATTCCGCTGCGCCCGAGGCTCGCGTGCGTATTTTGGTTGCTACGGGTATGCATCGTCCTTCGACGCACGAGGAGCTCGTCAACAAGTACGGCGAGGAGATTGTTGCCAACGAGGAAATCGTTATGCACGTCGCGACCGATGACAGCATGATGAAAAAGATCGGCACCCTGCCTTCTGGCGGCGAGTGCATCATCAACAAGATTGCTGCCGATTGCGATCTGCTGCTTGCCGAGGGCTTTATTGAGCCGCACTTCTTTGCCGGTTTCTCTGGTAGCCGCAAGTCCGTTCTGCCTGGTATCGCCAGCTACAAGACCATCATGTACAACCACAACGGTCAGTTTGTGAATGATTCCCACTCGCGTGCCGGCAACCTGTGCCACAACCACGTGAGCGAGGACATGTTTGCCGCTGCCGAGATGGCTCACCTTGCCTTTGTGCTCAACGTGGTGCTCAACGGCAAGCACGAGGTCATCGGCTCCTTTGCCGGCGACATCCACAAGGCGCACGAGGCTGGCTGCGAGTTCGTGAAGAGCCTTGCCGGCGTTGAGCCCGTCGAGTGCGAGATTGCCATTACCACCAACGGCGGCTACCCGCTCGACCAGAACATCTATCAGGCCGTGAAGGGCATGTGCTCTGCAGAGGCCACACTTCCCGAGGGCGGCGTGATCATCGATGTCGCCGGTTGTGCCGACGGTCACGGTGGCGAGGGCTTCTATCACAACATCGCCGACAATGATCCGGCAGAGTTTGAGCGCGCCTGCATCGACCGTCCTAAGGACGAGACCCTGCCCGACCAGTGGACGAGCCAGATCTTTGCCCGCATCCTGGCGCATCACCCTGTGATCATGGTTACCGACCTGTGCGATCACCAGATGATCAAGGATATGCACATGACGCCGGTTAACACCCTCGATGAGGCGCTCAAGCTCGCCTTTGAGATGAAGGGTGCCGATGCCAAGGTGGCCGTCATTCCCGATGGCCTGGGCGTTGTCGTCGCTCAGCACTAGTACGCGGCCTAAACGAATCGTTTATAACCGACAAGAAAGATAAGGTTTTATGCTTACCAAACTCCTCTGCGAATTCGGCGCAACGGCCCTCATGATCATCTTTGGCGTGGGCGTGCACTGCGATACCGTGCTCAAGGGCACCAAGTATCAGGGCTCTGGTCATATGTTTGCCATCACCACTTGGTCTTTTGGCATCTCGGTTGCTCTGTTTATCTTTGGCGGCGCCGTGTGCATGAACCCCGCCATGGTGCTTGCCCAGTGCATCGTCGGCCTGGTGCCGTGGAGCAGCTGCATCCCCTTCATGATTGCCGATATGCTCGGCGGCTTTGCGGGTGCCGTGATCGCGTGGCTTATGTATGCCGATGAGTTCAAGGCTTCCGATGGTGTCGTCGATCCCATTGCCCAGCGCAATATCTTCTCGACCAACCCCACCACCGAGGGTACGAACTATGCCCGCAACTTCTTCTGCGAGGCTATCTGCACTTTTGTGTTCATCAGCGCCATCCTTGCTGCTGCTAACCGTGCTGGCGAGAACGTCCTGATGCTCGCCATCTGCGTCGGTCTGATCGTTTGGGCTGTTGGCATGGGCATGGGCGGTATCACCGGCTTCGCCATGAACCAGGCTCGTGACCTTGGTCCTCGCATGGCCTATCAGGTGCTGCCGATCAAGAACAAGGCTGACAACAACTGGAAGTACGGCCTGCTTGTTCCTGGCATCGCGCCGTTTGTCGGTGCCGCTCTGGCTGCGCTGTTTGTGCATGGTTTCTTGGGCATGTTCTAGTCCAAGACAATTGATATAACGCCCGGGTCCGGCATAGGTTAACTTTCCGCCGCGTCCTCGGACATGCAAGAAGCTCCCGCTGCGCACTTCGTGCGGCGGGAGCTTCTTGCGTCCTGCGGAGTGCGGCGGAAAGTTAACCTATGCCGGACCCTGCGGGAATCCAGTTGCGTTCGAACAAGCAACCAACATATATATCTGAATTTGGATGTGGTGGGCACTTTGTTGTTAGGCGCTTTGAGGTGCGAGTGGCACTTTGGGATGCGTGGCGTCTTGAGTCGGAGCGGAACTTTGGAATGGGATTCGCGCTTTGGGATGGGGCTCCCACTTTGGGAAGGGATAGTTACTTAGTTGAAGAGGGGTTTTATGGCTGAGAGGTAGTCTTTGGCTACGTCGGCTTTGTTTGCTTGGAAGTTGTGCCAGGCCCACCATTGGACGGTGGCTACGAAGCTTGAGGCTATGTGGTGTAGTAGGAAGCTTCGGTCCATGGTGGCGGAGGGGCCGTTTGGGTCGGTAGGGACGGTTTCGGCTGCTCGTGACATGATGGTCTTGCGTAAGCAGTCGGCGAAGACGCGTGAGCCGGCACCGGCTACGAGGGCTCGTACGCCCTGACGGCGCTCCCAGAGGTTGTTGAGGATATGCTCGACTTGCACGAGTGGGTCGTCGAGCGGCGTACCATCGTCGTCGAGGGCGTGGGTGCAGATGTCGCTCACGAGCTCGGACAGTAGGTCGTCTTTGCTCTTAAAGAGGCCGTAGAATGTCGCGCGGCCTACGTGGGCGCGAGCGATGATGTCGCCGACAGTGATCTTGCCGTAGTCCACTTCGCGTAGCAGCTCGGAGAACGCCGCAACGATGGCAGCGCGGCTTTTTTCTTTGCGGGCATCCATGGTTATGCATCCACTTGAACAAGCAGGCAACGGAGCGTGCCGGAGCAACCCTCGTAGGGACGCTTGCCGGCGCCGTAGCCGACGGCTTCGATGCGGTAGCGTGCCGGCAGGTGCTCGGACGTGCGCAGCGCGGCGACGATGGCGGCGCCCGTGGGCGTCACGAGCTCGCCGGCGACCGGTACGGGCGTGAGGGCGATATTGCCCGCCTGGCATAGGTTGACAACGGCGGGGACGGGAATGGGCATGAGGCCGTGGGCGCAGCGGATGGTGCCGTGGCCCTCGGAAAGCGACTCGACAACGATGTCCTCAATACCCAGGTCATCGAGGCAGATGGCGACAGAGCAGACGTCGACGATGGAGTCGACGGCGCCCACCTCGTGGAACATGACGGTTTCGGGCGTTTTGCCGTGGGCCTTGGCCTCGGCGGCGGCAAGTGCGGTAAAGATGGCGAGCGCACGACGCTTGGCGCCATCGCTTAGCTGTGAGCCGTCGATGATGGCGGTGACGTCCGCCAAAGAACGGTGGTGATGGTGGTGGGCGTGATGGTGACCCTCGTGACCATGGCCGTGGGCCTCATGGTCATGGTCGTGTGTGTGCTCGTGTTCGTGCTCGCCATGGCCATGATGGTGGTGCTCATGCTCATGCTCATGCATATGCTCGACAGCTGCTTCGTTGCCGTAGAGCCAGGCCATATCGTGATCATGGTTCTCGAGGCCCTCTGCAAGCTGGACGTCGAAATCGCAGGCGTCGATGCCATGCTTGTTTACGCGCGTTACAGCGATCGAAAAGCCGTCGACCGGCAGCGTGGCGAGCTGTTCGCGCAGGTGCTCCTCGCTGGCGCCCAAGTCGAGCAGGGCCGCGACGGTCATATCGCCGCTGATGCCCGAAGTGCCGTCGATGATAAGCGTGTGCTGATGGTTGGACATGGAATGCTCCTTAACGGGCGCAGGATGTGCCGGCGCTCAGATGATTGATAAGACTTGCCTGGTAGGCGGCACCAAAGCCGTTATCGATATTGACGACCGATACGCCGCTGGCGCAGGAGTTGAGCATGGCGAGCAGCGCGGCTACGCCTCCAAAATTTGCGCCGTAGCCCACGCTGGTGGGAACGGCGATGACCGGACAGCTCACCAGACCGCCGATAACGCTCGCCAGGGCGCCTTCCATGCCGGCGATGGCGATGACCACCTGCGCCTGGGCAAGTTCCTCGGCATGCGCGAGCAGGCGGTGCAGGCCTGCGACACCTACGTCGTAGAGGCGGTCGACCTCGTTGCCATAGAATTCGGCCGTCAACGCGGCTTCCTCGGCGACGGGCAGGTCGCTCGTACCGGCGCAGGCGACAACGATGCGTCCGTTGCCGGTAGGGGAGGGCTTGCCGCCCACGAGGGCGAGCTGTGCGTCTGGGACATATCCCAGGTCGATGCCGTTGCCGAGGAGCTTCGAGGCGCGGGCTGCCTTTTCGGCGTCCAGGCGCGTGACCAGGATGCGCACCTGGCCGGCATTGAGTAATGCTTTGATAATGGCGGCAATCTGCTCGGCGGTTTTACCGGCGCCGTAGACAACCTCGCCGGCTCCCTGGCGCACCCCGCGTGAAAGATCGAGCTGCGCAAAACCCAGATTGGCGGTTGGCGCCGTCTGGATGCGCGTGAGGGCGACTGCCGGGGTGACTGTTCCGTCGGCAACATCGCTCAGCAATTGCTCAAGATCTCGCTTATCCATATATGTTCCCTTCGACGGTGCAAAGTCTAGCACGAGAAGGGTAGTTTCCGAACATTAGAACAAAATCGTTCGGAAACTAGACATAGAGGAATTGATTCTGTTGTTAGACGGATTGACTAGTCGCGCAGGATGATGTCCATGGCGAGCATCAGATTGCGCTCGTCGATGGCAAACGGGGCGGCCTCGCGCGTCTTGGGCTTGGCGCAAAACGCGATGCCCGTGCCCGCGGCCTGAATCATGGGGATGTCGTTGGCGCCGTCGCCGATCGCGACGGTGTGGGCCATATCGACGCCGCACTCAACTGCCCAATCCAGCAGCTGGATGAGCTTGGATTCCTTGGTCACGATGTCGGCAGCCAACTTACCGGTGAGCTTGCCGTCTACGACCTCCAGGCGGTTCGCTAGACAAAAATCGATGCCCGCAGCGGCCACGATCTTATCGGCGACCTCGTGGAAGCCGCCGCTTACCACGCCGACCTTCCAGCCCTTGCTGTGCGCCGAGCGCACAAGCTCCAGCGCGCCGGGGGTAAACGTCACGCGCGCAAAGGTGCGCTCGAACACGCTCTCGTCCAGGCCGGCAAGCAGCCCCACGCGCTCCTCGAGCGCCTGCTTAAAGTCAAGCTCGCCGCGCATGGCGCGCTCGGTGATCTGCGCTACCTGCTTGCCCACGCCGGCCTCCTCGCCCAACAGGTCGATGACCTCCTGGTTGATGAGCGTAGAGTCGATATCCATAACGATGAGGCGTGCAGTCATGGCGGGCCTTTCCGAGTGCAGTTGTATTGGGGCACATTGTCGCACGCGGCGCGCCTTGGCGACGGCCACGGCGCATCAATTGTTTCGTCTCCGTCAAGTCTTTGGGCATGAGCTACTTTTCCGCGGCACATCGACGTGGGTGCGATAAGATAGAACGCCATGTCCGGCTGCGCGGTTTACGCAGGCTGGGCAAATCTGTACGACGCCGCCCGGAACGACACGGGGCGGCACAGATCCATAAAGGAGGATCACTGGTATGAGCCAGACCCGTCCCATCGATGAGCATTCCATGCACACCCGTACCTGCGGCGAGCTTCGCTTCGAGAACGTGGGCGAAGAGGTCACCCTCACCGGTTGGGTGAGCCGTCGCCGCGACCACGGCGGCCTTATTTTCTGCGACCTTCGCGACCGCGAGGGCATCACGCAGCTCACCTTCGACCCCGAGCACTCCGACGGCGATGCCTTTAAGATCGCCGAGACCATGCGTCCCGAGTGGCCCATCAAGATTCACGGCGTCGTGCGCGCCCGTGGCGAGGAGACCACCAACACCAAGCTCGCGACCGGCGAGATCGAGGTCCTGACCGACCACGCCAAGGTTCTCAACACGTCCGTCACCCCGCCGTTCCAGATCGAGGACGGCATCGAGACCAGCGAGGACACCCGCCTGCGCTATCGCTATCTGGACCTCCGCCGTCCCGAGATGATGGCCAACCTCAAGCTGCGCTCCGACTTTACCTTTGCCATTCGCGAGGCACTGCACAACCGTGAGTTCATGGAGGTCGAGACGCCCTCCCTGTTCAAGTCCACGCCCGAGGGCGCCCGCGACTTCATCGTTCCCAGCCGCATCCAGCCGGGCAACTTCTACGCCCTGCCGCAGTCCCCGCAGCTTCTGAAGCAGCTGCTCATGGTCGGTGGCGTTGAGCGCTACTACCAGGTTGCCAAGTGCTTCCGCGACGAGGACCTGCGTGCCGACCGTCAGCCCGAGTTCACCCAGGTCGATATCGAGATGTCCTTCGTGGACCAGAACGATGTCATGAGCGCGCTCGAAGAGGTTCTTGCCGATGCCTTCGGTCGCATGGGTGTCGAGATGCCCACGCCGCTGCGTCGCATGAACTACTGGGAGGCCATGGACACCTATGGCTCCGACAAGCCCGATACCCGCTATGGCATGCATCTGGTCGACCTGACCGACATCTTTGCCAACTCCAAGTTCAAGGTCTTTGCGACTGCCGCAAACGAGGAAGGCTCTGTCGTCAAGGCCATCAACGCCAAGGGCGCCGGTGCCTGGGCACGTGCCAAGATCGATAAGCTCGCCGGCGTGGCCTCCACGTTTGGCGCCAAGGGCCTGGCATGGATCGCTTTCCGCGAGGACGGCTCCATCAACAGCCCCATCGTCAAGTTCTTCTCGGACGAGGAGATGGCTGCTCTGCGCGAGCGCATGGACGTCGAGCCCGGCGACCTTGTGATGTTCGCTGCTGGCCCGCGCCTGCTCTCCGACGAGATCCTGGGCGGCATGCGTTCGCACATGGCCAATGCGCTCGAGATCAAGCGCGAGGGTCACGACTTCCTGTGGGTCGTCAACTTCCCGCTGTTCCATTGGGACGAGGATCGCAAGGCCTATGCTGCCGAGCACCAGCCCTTTACCCTGCCGACCGAGACCGACATCGCCAAGATCGAGGCCGATCCGCTGGCAGCCGGTTCTTGCACCTACGACTTTGTCATGGACGGCTTTGAGGCCGGCGGCGGCGGTATGCGTATCCACAACGCCGAGATGCAGATGTCCATGCTCAAGCTTCTGGGCTTTACCGAGGAGCGCGCCGAGTCGCAGTTCGGCTTCCTCATGGAGGCCCTCAAGTTTGGTGCGCCCCCGATGGGCGGTCTCGCTTTGGGCCTGGACCGCGTGTGCATGCTGCTCACCGGTTCCGACTCCATCCGCGACGTCATGGCGTTCCCCAAGACGGCCAGCGGCTCCGACCTTATGTCGGGTGCTCCGAGTGCCGTTAGTGGCGCCCAGCTCAAGGACGTCAGCCTGCGCCTGATGTAGGCAAGCGGCTACATATTGCCCGTAACGAGGGAAGGACGCGTGCCTTCCCTCGTTTTTTATGCGCCGAGGTTGTGAGGGCATGGGGTGACCGGACGTCGAGGAAACTGCGTCCCGGAATTTGCGTCCAGAATGGGATGTACTTTCCGCCAGGGTCGCTCAGCGGAAACTGCGTCCCAGAATCCAGCCAAATAACGGGTCGCACTTTCCGGTTGAGCCTTCTGGCGGAAACTGTGTCCCATCATTGACGCTCGAAATGGGATGCGATTTCCGTCCCGCCCTCAACAAGCATCTAACGCTACAATAGCTACCACGTGGCTGGGTTTGCCGGCCGAATGTGCGATGTCGTGGGAGGGGACATGGTCGAATTTACGAAGACGATTAAAGATCCGTTGGGATTGCATGCCCGCCCGGTTGCGCTGCTTTATGACATTATCGCCAAGCATCGTAGTGACGTGTCGGTTTCGATTGGCAATCGTCATGTCGATGGCCGCGACGTTATAGGGCTCATGGCACTCTGTGGCGAATGTGGCGAGGACATCGTGTTCCGCGTTTCGGGCGTGGATGAGGCCTCCTGTGTCACATCGATCAGAAATCTCTCGCTCTAAGCATGATAGGGCGCGGTAAAGGATGGTCCTTTGCCGCGCCTTTTTGTTTCGTATAGGAAACTTTTTCGAAATCTGAATAGGGACCCTTTCCAAAAAGTTAACCACGTGCTAGTTTACTAAAGCGAACATAGACGTGGTTAACTTTTATCGCGTCGATGTTGAGGACGAACTGACGTTAGGAGCAACTCATGTCTTGCGGACCGCAGATGCCGGCCATGCCGCTTTCGATGGTAAAAGCGGGCGAAACCGTGCGCGTGTCTCGTGTAAAGGGCAATGAGGACATGAAACACCACCTCAAGGACCTCGGCTTTGTCGAGGGCAACGAAATCCACGTGGTGAGCTCGAGTGGTGCCAATATCATCGTCACGGTGCTGGGCGCACGCTTTGGCATCGATTCCAAGGTTGCCATGCACATCATGACCGTCGGTTAGTCAGCAGCATTTCATAAAAACCGAAAGGGGGACAAGAGGATGAAGACGTTGGGTGACGTTAAGGTGGGCGAGAGCTCTACCATCGTCAAGCTTCACGGTGAGGGTGCGCTTCGCCGCCACCTTATGGACTTGGGGCTCATCAAGGGCACTTCGTTCAAGGTCGTGAAGGTTGCACCGCTCGGTGATCCGGTCGAGATCAACGTGCGCGGCTACGAGCTTTCCATCCGCAAGGAGGAGGCGGCCGTCGTCGAGGTCCAGTAAGGGCTCGCGGCGTATATTTCTGCAGATAAAGTTAGGTATTTCTAACTTAATGCAGCATCTTTGAAGCACATTATCCAGCCTGCGCGGAGAAAGCAGCGCAGGCACACAAGGAAGAAGGATTGAATGGCGGATTCTCAGATCCATGTCGCGCTGGCGGGTAACCCCAACTGCGGCAAGACCACGCTTTTCAACCTGATCACCGGCGCCAACGGCTACGTTGGCAACTGGCCCGGCGTCACGGTTGAGAAAAAGGAAGCCAAGCTCCTAAGCGACAAGAACGTTACCATCACGGACCTCCCTGGCATCTACTCGCTTTCCCCCTACAGCCCCGAGGAGCAATGCTCGCGCGATTACCTCATGAGCGGCGAGCCCGATGTTGTCGTCCAAGTTGTCGATGCCACCAACCTCGAGCGTAACCTGTACCTGGCGCTTCAGGTTATCGAGACCGGCCTGCCCGTGGTTGTTGCCCTCAACATGGCCGACTTGGTCGAGAAGAACGGCGACAAGATCGACACGGACAAGCTCTCCAAGAAGCTCGGCTGCCCGGTCATGATGATCTCGGCTCTTAAGAACAAGGGTATCAAGGAGCTGTTCGAGCAGGTCAAGAAGTCTGCTGCTTCCAAGGGCCAGGTGCCGGAGCACAAGTTCGATTCCTCCATCGAGGACGTTCTTGACCACATCGAAAACAATCTGCCTGCGAGCGTTCCCGCTAACAAGCGCCGCTATTACGCCGTCAAGCTGTTCGAGCGCGACGCGGACGCCTGCAAGCTCATCAACCTCACTAAGGAGAAGGCTGCTCGCGTGGAGGAGCTGGTCGCCCAGTGCGAGCAGGACTGCGACGACGATGCCGAGTCCATCATCACCGGTGAGCGCTATGGCGTCATCGCGCACATCATCGATGAGTGCCTCACTAAGGCTCCGGCCAAGATGAGCACCTCCGAGAAGATCGACCGCGTGGTTACCAACCGTATCCTGGGCCTGCCGATCTTTGTGGTCATCATGTTCTGCGTGTACTACATCGCCGTTTCTACCTTGGGCGGCACGGTGACCGACTTCACCAACGACCAGCTCTTCGGTACCGACGGTTGGTATGTGCTCGGCCAGGGTCGCGACGCCTACGACGTGGCCGTCGAGGCTGCGGGTGACAATGCCGACTCGGTCGACCCGGCACAGTACGGCCCCTATGTCCCGGGTATTACCACCATGGTCCACGACGCCCTTGTGGCGGGCGGCACCGAGGACGGTGGCCTGGTCGATTCGCTGGTCTGCGACGGCATCGTCGGCGGCCTGGGCGCCATCTTCGGCTTTGTGCCGCAGATGTTCCTGCTGTTCGTCATGCTGTCCTTCTTGGAGGACTGCGGCTATATGGCCCGCGTCGCCTTCATCATGGACCGCGTGTTCCGCCGCTTTGGCCTGTCCGGTAAGTCCTTCATCCCCATGCTCGTGTCCTCAGGCTGCGGCGTTCCCGGCGTCATGGCTACCAAGACCATCGAGAACGAGAAGGACCGCCGCATGACGGTCATGACCACCACGTTCATTCCCTGTGGTGCCAAGCTGCCGATCATCGCCCTGCTCATGGGTTCCATCATCGGCGATTCTTCCACCACCGCCGCGTGGATCAGCCCGCTCTTCTACTTCCTGGGCGTCTTTGCCGTCATCGCCTCGGGCCTCATGCTCAAGAAGACCAAGCTCTTCGCCGGTCGCCCGACACCGTTTGTCATGGAGCTTCCTGCCTACCACTTCCCGGCGATCCGCTCTTGGGCGCTGCACGTGTGGGAGCGCTGCTGGGCCTTTATCAAGAAGGCCGGCACGGTCATCTTTGCCTCCACTGTTGTGGTTTGGTTCCTGTCCAACTTTGGTAGCTACAACGGTTCCTTTGGCTTCCTGCCTGCGATGGACGGCATCCCCGAGGAGTTCATGGACTACTCCGTGCTTGCCATGCTCGGCAACCTGATCGCCTGGATCTTCGCCCCGCTCGGCTTTAGCACCTGGCAGGCAACAGCACTGTCCGTCTCTGGCCTCGTCGCCAAGGAGAACGTCGTCGCCACCGCCGGCTCGCTGCTGTCCGTCGCCGACGCGGGCGAGACCGACCCGAGCCTGTGGACCGCGTTTGCCGGCATGTTCCCCACCATGGGCGCTTGCGTTGCCTTCGGCGCCTTCAACCTGCTGTGCGCTCCGTGCTTTGCCGCCATTGGCACCATCCGCAACCAGATGGATTCCGGCAAGTGGACTGCGATCGCCATCGGTTACGAGTGCGCCTTCGCTTGGGTGATCGGCCTGTTCATCAACCAGTTCTACAACTTGCTTGTTCTTGGACAGTTTGGTATCTGGACGATTGTGGCCATCGTGCTGCTGGTTGCGATGCTCTTCCAGATCTTCCGTCCCATGCCCAAGCATGCATGGACCGACGAGGACGAGACCAACACTGCTTCCGCCGCAGTTTCCGCTTAAGTCCGAATAAGGATTAACCCCTTTCCACGAGCCCGGGTGTCCCAGCGACACTCGGGCTTTTTGGTGGGGGAGATGTGGCGTTTCCGCAGATAAAACCGACCAAAACAAACCTGTCCCTTTTTGGTAGGTGGAGAATGGGGTAAAGTAAGTGATGGTTAACTAGAGGAGGCTTGCTATGGCACCTATCGATATTGTTGTACTGGCTGTTATCGGTATTGCGTTTGTCGCGGTATGCGTGCGCATCTACCGCAAGGGCACCTGCGCTGACTGCGCTCAGGGTGGCGTTTGCACGGGGCATTGCTCCAACAAAAAGACGTGCGCCGCACTTAAGGGCGTGGACAAAATCGCCGAAGACTTGGGCCGCGGTATTCATTAGCCGACCGGCGTTTGGGCATGTTTGACTGCGGATACGGCAGTTGCTGGTACGATAGGTACGTCAGCAACTGCCGCCTAGCGGCTCAAATGAAAGGAATCCCGCATGGAGTCCTCCGCCTATCCAATGCTCTTTAGCCCGATCAAGGTCGGTACGACCGAGGTCAAGAACCGCGTCTTTATGCCGCCGGTGTCCACCAACCTGGCCGATCATGGCTATGTGACTGACGACTTGGTCGATCATTACCGTGCCCGCGCCAAGGGCGGCGTGGGCCTCATCATTACCGAGGTCGTGACGGTCGAGCCCACCTATACCTATCTGCCGGGTGACATGTGCTGCTACGACGACACGTTTATCCCCGGCTGGGAAAAGCTCGCCGCGGCCGTCCACGAGTATGGCTGCAAGATCATGCCGCAGCTCTTCCATCCCGCCTACATGGCCTTTAACATTCCGGGCACGCCGCGCCTGATCGCTCCGTCCTTTGTGGGCCCGTCCTATGCCCGCGAGGCACCGCGTCCTATCACGGTCGATGAGATTCACGAGCTCACGCATCAGTTTGGCGACGCTGCCGTGCGTATGCAGAAGGCCGGTGTCGATGGCGTTGAAGTCCATGCGGCACACGCTCACGGCATGCTCGGCGGCTTTTTGACCCCGCTCTATAACAAGCGTACCGATGAGTACGGCGGCTCGCTCGACGCTCGTATGCGCTTCTTGCTTGAGGTCATCGCCGAGATTCGCGAGCGCTGCGGCAAGGACTTTATCATCGACGTTCGCATCTCGGGCGATGAGTACACCGATGGCGGCCTGACCCTCAACGACATGATCTACGTCTCACGTCGCCTGGAGAAGGCCGGCGTCGACATGATTCACGTGTCGGGCGGTACCACCATCAAGCGCGGCTCCGCGATTCCCGCCGCCGGTACGCAGCAGGCCTCGCATGCCGCCTGCTCGCGCGAGATTAAAAAGCACGTCAACATTCCCGTCGCCACCGTCGGCCGCATCAACGAGGCCTGGATTGCCGAGGAGCTGATCGAGGACGGTGCTGCCGACATCTGCATGATGGGCCGCGCCAATCTGTGCGATGCCGAGTTCTGCAACAAGGCCGCTGCCGGCAACGCCGACGACATCCGCCCCTGCATTGGCTGCCTGCGCTGCCTGAACGGCATTATGTTTGGCAAGCGCATCTCCTGCACCGTCAACCCCGATGTTGAGCGCGACGAGGCCGGCTACGAGCCTGCCGCCGAGGCCAAGAACGTACTGGTTGTGGGCGCCGGTCCTGCGGGCATGGAGGCAGCCTACATTGCCGCCAAGCGCGGCCACAACGTGGTGCTCGTGGACAAGCAGGACGAACCGGGCGGCGAGATGCGCATCGCGGCCGTTCCGCCGGCAAAGCAGGAGCTCACCCGCGTGATCAAGTATCAGTACCGTCGTCTGGCCGAGGCGGGCGTGAAGTGCATATTTGGCACCGAGCTTACTGCCGAGGACATTCAGCGTGACTACGCGGGCTACGAGGTTGTCCTGGCTTATGGCGCCGAGCCCATCGCTCCGGCTTTCATGCAGGGCTTTAAGCAGGTTATGACGGCTGACGACCTGCTGGGTGGCAAGGCTTTCCCGGGCAAGAAGATCGTCATTGTGGGCGGCGGCACCGTTGGCTGCGAGACGGCAGATTACCTGGCCCCGCTGGTCAACGACTTGTCGCCGGCCAATCGCGATGTCACCGTTATCGAGATGACCAAGACGCTCGCCGCCAACGAGGGCGGCGCCGGTCGCGCGGTGCTCATCACGCGCATGCTCTCAAAGGGCGTTCACGTGCTGACCGAGGCCAAGGTGACCGAGATTACCGAGGACGCCATCAGCTACGAGAAGGATGGCGAGGTCCACACCATCGCCGATGCCGATACGCTGGTGCTTGCCATGGGCTATCGTCCCAATACCAAGTTGGCCGACGACCTTGCCGCTGCCGGTGTTGCCACCCACGTGTTGGGTGACGCCAACAAGTGCGGCAACATTCGCGACGCCATCGGCGACGGCTACAAGGTTGCCTGCGAACTCTAGTCAACCCCTTTGCACCAATCGATTGCAAAAAGCGGCGGCTGCCCTGTGTGTTGGGCAGCCGCCGCTTGCGTTCGACGGGAAGGCGCAGATAGTCCGATTAGGGCCCAGGAGCTCCTTGACCTTGGCGATGATGGCCTCGTCGGTGGCGTTGGCAAAGAAGTACTCCTGGAACGGTTTTCGTCTTGCAGGGCAGTTGCCGTTTCTACAGTTCAACTTCCAGTTCGGCTTTGTGCTCGTAGAGGTAGTCGCGCATGTAGGGGATGGCAAATGAGACCTTGCCGTACGAAGGAGCCTCGATAATCGATTCTCTTAACAGGCGGCTGCGGACGGAGCTCACCTGTTGAGGCGTTTTGTTTAGGGCATCGGCAACCATGCTGGTCGAGCTCGTCTGCCCCAAAGACGCCATGCTCAGCAGATAAGCGATGCACGTGGGCGGAATGCGCTGCAGCGCGGGCTCAATCACCATGGCGCAGAAGCGTTCGCGTGCCGTTGCAATGCCACGCTCGGCTTCTTCTTCTCCAATAATCGCTGTATGTGCACGTCTTGCTAGCTGCCATGCGTAGTATCCAACGAGTTGGATCATGAAAGGATAGCCTTGCGTTGCCTCGGCAAGTTGGCCGGCAATACCTGGCTGCAACTCCATGCCAGACGCTTCAATGGTTTCCTCGAGGGAGTACGACACTTCGGTTACTGCCACAGCCTTCAGATCAAAGGGGAGGGCACGACGCAAAAACGTAAGTGTCTTTCCGTTGATGATGCTTTCAATCATCGAAGGCAGCCCAGCAAAAACAAAGGCGATATCAAGGTCTTCGCCGATAACCTGCTGAATCGCAATGGAGAGCGTTCGGACCTCATCGAGCTCTGCGTCTTGAACCTCGTCGAGAGTGATGAGCAGGCCATTTCCATTCTTGGATATTGTCTGTCTCATGGCGTCGCGTAGCGATGGGCCGATTCGCTCAATATCTATGCTGCCGATGGATATGCCAGCTACGGTGGGCTCAAATCTGGCGTGTTTGGCCTGGAATTTGGGCTGCAGCTGTTCGAGAATGCGCTGGCAAAGTCCCTCGGTTGCGACCTCTTTTATGACCGTCCAGCCACGGCTTTGCGCCAAACGTGAGCACTCGTCAAGGAGGACCGTCTTGCCCGTTCCACGGACGCCGGCTATGCGCATTAGGCGCCCAGGGGCACCAGGCCCGTTGGTGAGGCCTTCACTGAATTCTTCAAGTACATCTTCGCGGCCGATAATCGTGGGAGGTGTTTTACCTGCTGTGGGCTTAAAAGGGTTTGTTTGCATGTGAGCCACCTTTGCTCAAGATATAGCAAGATATAGCAAAGTATAGCAAGATATAGCAAAATATAGTGAGATATAGCAAAGTAAGCGCTACTCGCGGGTTTTGCGGTGGTGCTATTTTCCAAATGCCGCGCGGATAAAGCGCTGGTCGAACAGCTTGTTGGCAACTCACGAGGGCTCGGGGTGCCAATTTGGGATGGAGTGGTGCTGTGCCACGAATAGGGCCTATCTACTACGTTTAAGCCGCAGAGGTCAACCATAGCCGGCTTTTTCGAAAATCGACAAGCTGCCTACCTGCGGTTTTGTTTTCACGGTTTTCGGTATGGCCGAGGCTGTCCGTGTTAACGTAGTAGATGGGCCACTTTTGTGGCAAGGGGGCCGATCTGCGGGCCAGGGTAGCTAAAAGAGCCCCGTCCCAAAAAGACTGATTGGGAGCTGGGGCGTGTCGATGCGATAGTATTGCATGGTGGTATTCGACTAACCGAGGGTTTATCCGAGGGCTTTATGGAACAGCACCAGCATTATCAGAGCCTGCAAGATCAGGCATACAACGCATTACGCTCCAAGATTATCTATGCCGAGCTCAAGCCCGGCACGCGCCTTTCGGCGATTGGTCTGGAAAAGGAGACGGGAATCGGGCGCACGCCCATTCGCGAGTCCTTTGTGCGCCTGCGTGAGCAGGAGCTGGTGGAAACGCGTCCCAAAAGCGGCACCTATGTCTCAAAAATCAGCATGGAGCGCGCCGAGAACGCCTGTTTCTTGCGCGAGAAGCTCGAGAGAAGCGTGCTTATTAAATGCTGTTCGGCTGCTACGCCCGAGCAAAAGCAGCGGCTCGAGCAGATTCTTGCCGAGTCCGAGTCGCTCGACCATAGCGAAACGCGTCGCTTTTTCGATCTGGACAACCTGTTCCATGAGACGTGTTTTGAGATTGCCGGCCGTCACATGTTGTGGGATTGGATGAAGAGCGTCAACACACATTTTGAGCGATACAACTGGTTGCGTATGGTGTCGCAGGACCTGGATTGGGAGCCGATTCGTCGGCAGCATCGCCGGATTCTCGAGGCAATTAAGAGGGGCGATACCGATGCGGCGAGCTATCTGGCAGAGACGCACTTGCACCTGATGCCCGAGGAGCAGGGCCCGGTTATCGCCTTGCATCCCGACTACTTTGAGCTGCTTAAAGACTCGTCTATCTAGCCCATCATCGTATCTGCTCGAGACGTAAAAATGACGCTGCTTACCTACAGCGTTTTGCAACCGAGATTTTTAAAAAAATGCCTAAAATGACTCAGACCGCCGACAATTGGGAAACGGGGTGCGCTATGGCGCAGATGAGAATCAAGGACATTGCCGCCGAGGCGGGCGTGAGCCCGGCCACGGTCTCGCGCTATCTCAACAACCGCCCCGGGCAGATGACCGAGGAGACCCGTGCTCGCATCGCGGCGGTTATCGAGCGCACCGGCTATCGCCCGCGTGCCGCTGCGCGCAATCTGCGCAGCTCGCGCACCAACCTCATCGGCGTGATTCTGGCCGACATCGCCAACCCGTTCTCGAGCGCCATGCTCGAAGGGCTTTCCGCCAGCGCCGCCGCGCGCGGCTGCTCGCTTATGACGGCCATTAGCGGCAACGATCCCGCAAAGGAAGCGGAGTCGCTCACGAGACTTATCGATGCCGGCGTGGACGGCCTGGTCGTCAACACCTGCGGAGGCAATGACAAGGCGATCGCCGCGGCCGCGGGGCGCCTGCCCGTTGTGCTGCTCGACCGCGACGTTGCCGACGGCGGTGTCGATCTGGTGACATCTAACAACCGTGAGCTGGTCGCCGGCCTGGTAGACGCCTTGACCGCCGCTGGCAGCGAGCGCCTGTGCCTGCTCACCGAGGCAAGCGACGACAGCCCCGTGCGTCGCAAGCGCGCCGAGGCCTTTACCGACGAGCTGTCGCGACGCGGCCTTGCCTGCGAGGTTGTCACCTTGGCCGATGGCGGTGCCACTGGCGTTGGCCGCTTGGACGAGACCATCCGCGGCTATGCGGGCAAAAGGCTCGGCCTCATCGCCGTCAACGGCCTGGTTTTCCTGCGTCTGACCGAGGCGCTAGCACAGCTGGGACCCTCATTGCCGGCTGGCCTCAAGATCGCGACGTTTGACGACTACCCCTGGAACCATGTGCTCTTTGGCGGTGTGACCACGGCAGCGCAAGACACCATCACCATTGCCGAGCGCGTAGTCGAGCGCCTGTCCGAGCGCATCGACGTCGTTACCACCACCGTGGGCGAGGCCGCGAAGCTGGCGCCTAAACGCATCGAGATCCCCGGCCACATCGAACACCGCGCATCGACCTCGCGCTAGCCGCTCGTTCGCAACTGCCTGTTCGCACACGTTTTTTGAGCGCTTGATACGCTTTAACCCTGCGGAAACATTTTTCTGCGATAGTATCTGCGATATAGACCAGTCGAAACCCGCCCGAAAGAAAGGGGAGCGACATGAACCAGCAGAACATCGATTACGTACTCCGCTCCGTAGAGCAGCGTGACATCCGCTTTGTGCGTCTGTGGTTTGTCGACATTCTCGGCCGCCTCAAGAACTTTGCCATTAGCCCCGAGGACCTCGAAGTCGCTTTTGAGGAGGGTATTGGCTTTGACGGCTCCGCCATCGAGGGCTTTGCCACGCCCGAGGAAGCCGACATGCTGGCGTTTCCCGATGCTTCGACCTTCCAGATTCTGCCGTGGCGCCCGAGCCACAACGGCGTCGCCCGCGTGTTCTGCGACGTGTGCACTCCCGATCGCAAGCCGTTTGCCGGCGACCCGCGCGACGCCCTGCGCCGCATGTTCTATAAGGCCGAGAAGGCCGGCTACCTGCTCAACGTGGGCGCCGAGCTGGAGTATTACTACTTCCCCGACGAGCATACCCCCGAGCCGCTCGACAACGTGGGCTACTTCGATCTTTCGGTAAGCGATGCCGCTCGCGACCTGCGCCGCAACACGGTCCTCACGCTCGAGAAGATGTCCGTGCCCGTGGAGTACACCTTCCATGCCGCCGGCCGCTCGCAGCACGGCATGAGCCTGCGCCACGCCGAGGCCCTGAGCATGTCCGACGCCATCACCACGGCCAAACTCATCATTAAGCAGCAGGCCTACGAGAGCGGTTGCCACGCCTCCTTTATGCCCAAGCCGTTGGCAGGCGAGGACGGCAGTGCTATGTTCCTGTGCCAGTCGCTATTCGACCACGACGGCAACAACGTCTTTTGGGGCGAGGACGACGAGAAGTACCATCTCTCCGACATCGCCAAACACTACATGGCCGGTATCCTGGCGCACGCGCGCGAGATCAGCGCCATCACCAACCCCACGGTCAACTCGTACAAGCGCATCACCACGGGTGGCGACTCCGTACCGCAGTACGCCACGTGGGGCCTGCGCAACCGCGCGAGCATGGTCCGCATTCCGGTCTACAAGCCTGGCAAGCAGCTGTCCACGCGCATCGAGCTGCGCAGTCCCGACCCCATGGCCAACCCGTACCTGGTCAACGCCGTCACGCTGGCGGCTGGTCTCGACGGCATCGAGCGCAAGCTAGAACTCCCGCCCGAGGCAACGGCCGAGACGCTCAAGCTTACCGACCGTCAGATGCTCGAGGCCGGCTACACGCCGCTGCCGCGCTCGCTCAAAGAGGCGCTCGACGTGTTTGAGGACTCGCAGTTTATGAAGGATGCCCTCGGCGAGCACATCCACAGCTTCTTCCTCAAAAAGAAGCGCAACGAGTGGCATAAGTTTGAGTCTACGATCACCGAGTGGGAGATCAAGCACTACCTGGCGAACTCCTAATCGCGCTGGCTTGTTCCAGTACGATTGAGCTCATTTCTTTGGAGGCCGATATGTCCGAAAAGAGTGCCCTGTTCATGGCGCGCACGACGCGCTTCCACGAGTTTGCCCGCAGCTTGACGACCACCCTGGGTGTCGAGGTGAGCCTGGCAACCCCCGATTCGCCGACTGCGGCGCACGACTTTGACCTGCTGATCCTCGATTCCGACGGCATTCGCAGCGACCGCATCGATCAGATTGCCAAGTGGCTTGACGATCGTGGCGGCGTCCCCATGCTGGTGATCGTCGACGATGAGGCCCTTGGCACCCTGCGCCTGCCGAATCACGCGCATGCCGACTTTGTATGCCCCACGGCGACGCCCAACGAGCTCAAGGCTCGTGCGCAGCGCCTGATGGGCGAGGAGGAGACCGTCGCCGCCGACGATGTGCTCAATATCGATAACCTCGAGATCAACCTGGCCACCTACCAGGTGACACTCGATAACGAGCCCATCGACCTGACGCTGATGGAGTACTCGCTGCTGAGCTTTTTGGCAACGCACCCCAACCGTGCTTACAGCCGCGAGGTGCTGCTGCACCGCGTGTGGGGCTTTGAGTACTGCGGCGGCACGCGCACCGTCGACGTGCACATCCGACGCATCCGCTCCAAGGTGGGCCCGCAGATCGCGGCACACATCACCACCGTCCGCGGCGTGGGCTATCTGTTTAAGGACTAGATTTCCACCACAAAGGGGACAGGCACCTTTGTGGTGGTCTTGACGCAGGTGCGGGTTCCTCTCGAATCTGCAGCAGAACTTAAGCCTTCCTAAAAGATTGCGTTCTCATACACGTTCGCCCGCATATTGGGGTACAACTCAACGTGAACAATGATGGCCCGCCACATGTTTGGCGGGCCTTTGGTTATTTGACGAAAGGATCGCAGCCATGAGCGAGAACGATTCCCAGCGCCCCCAGGATGCGGGTCACGCCGGCGAGACCCAGCAGCAGCCGCGTGTGCAGGTGGAGTCGACGCCTGCCGGCAGCAACATTCCCTACGTGCAGGCTTACGACACGCAGACCGGCCAGCCGCTGGGCGGCCAGCAGGTTGTAAACAAGCACACAGTGGTCAAGACCAAGACCAAAAAGCTGCCGATCTTTATTACGGCGCTCGCCGGTTGTGCCTGCGGAGCTCTGCTGGTCATTGCGCTTATCATGAGTGGCACGCTCGATATCGGCGGCGGCAAGAACGCCGTGACGGCGGGTGCTTCGGGTTCGTCGACGCAAAAGATCACCATTGACTCCGAGGATACTACGCTGGCCGAGGCCGTTTCTGCCAAGGCGTTGCCCTCCGTGGTTTCCATCACCGCCACTTCGAGCGGCAGCCAGAATGGCTCGCTCTCGCAGTCTGCTGATGAGTCGGACAGCTCGGGCAGCGTCGGCTCGGGCGTGGTGCTCGATACCGAGGGCCACATCCTCACCAACAACCACGTGGTCGATGGTTACGACCAGTACGTGGTGACCATGGACGACGGCACCACCTATGAGGCCGAGTTCGTGGGCAACGATGCTTCGAGCGACCTCGCCGTCATTAAGCTCAAGGACGCCGACGCCTCCAAGCTCACGCCGATCGAGATCGGCGACTCCTCCAAGCTCAACGTGGGCGAGTGGGTTATGGCGATCGGCTCGCCGTTCGGCAACGAGCAGTCTGTCTCCACGGGCATTGTGTCGGCGCTCTACCGCTCCACGGCCATGAGCTCTACCAGCGGTAACACCATCTATGCCAACATGATCCAGACCGATGCCGCCATCAACCCGGGCAACTCCGGCGGCGCGCTCGTCAACGACAATGGCGAGCTGGTGGGTATCAACTCGCTCATCGAGAGCTACTCGGGCTCCAGCTCGGGCGTGGGTTTTGCCATTCCGGTCAACTACGCCAAGAACATTGCCGACCAGATTATCGACGGCAAGACGCCGGTGCATCCGTACATGGGCGCTACGCTTTCGAGCGTCAATGCGCTTAACGCCCGCACTAACAAGCTGAGCACCGATAGCGGCGCGTATGTGGCAAGTGTCGTCGAGGACGGTCCTGCTGCCAAGGCCGGCATTCAGGAGGGCGACGTCATCACCAAGCTGGGCGATGACGAGATCACGAGCGCCGATGGCCTGATCATCGCACTGCGCAGCCACGAGGTGGGCGAGAAGGTCGAGATCACGCTCGTGCGCGGCAAGGAAGAGAAGAAGGTCACCGTCGAGCTGGGCTCCGATGAGGAGCTGCAGAACCAGCAGCAGGACGACAGCGCGACCGACACCGGCAACGGCGGTATTACCGATGAGCAGCTGCGCCAGTATCTGGAGGAGCTGTTGGGCCAGCAGGGCCAGGGCCAGGGTCAAGGCTACGGTCAGGGTTTCTAACGAGCCGTATCGCATATATCGAAACCAGAGGGGCTGTCCCATCAACGCGGGACAGCCCCTCTTTTCTTATTGATCCGTTGGGGACGGAGGAAAACGGATCACTTGTGGCTGGCATGAGGCCTGGTTCGTAATGGTCTGGACAGTTAGTTCATATACGTATAAATCTGGGGCAGCTTGGGATGCGTTTTGAGCAATTTTTGATTGGGATGGGGCTCGGATGGGTGTTTGGAAGGGAGAGTGGGACGTTTACATGGTCTCGAGGAACCCAAAATTAGTCGAAACAGAGGTGTTTGTGCCCGATCCAGCTCTAGGATTTATACGTATCTGAACTAACTGTCCACCCCAGTCTGGCGGCTGCCGTTTCGGTGCGGTTTGAAAGGGCTATTCGGCCCCGTTGCGACCGGTGGTACTCTTGTATCCGTTTGAAATCGAGCGAAGGAGTGCCGCTATGGAGCAATCGAGCCTGTTTGGTGACGGCGTGGACATCGATACCGAAACGCCCGCGAGCGCAGATGCCACCGCACCGGTCGACGCCCGTGCCCAGGCGGCAGCGCGTGCGGCCGAGCTGCGCCACGAGCTCGATTACCACGCCTATCGCTACTACATGCTCGATGCGCCCGAGATCACGGATGCCGCCTTTGACAAAATGCTCGTTGAGCTGCAGGAGAT
Source organism: uncultured Collinsella sp. (assembly GCA_937982065.1). Taxonomy (GTDB): domain Bacteria; phylum Actinomycetota; class Coriobacteriia; order Coriobacteriales; family Coriobacteriaceae; genus Collinsella. The sequence continues at coordinate 284,927 of CALJMO010000052.1, read as the reverse complement.
CGAGGCGACCTACCCCGATTTGGTAACGCCCGACAGCTATACCCAGCGTGTGGGCGGCTACGTGAGCGAGCAGTTTACGCCGGTCACGCACATGGCGCGCATGTATTCTATGGACGATGCCATGGATCTGGACGAACTCGACGCGTGGCTCCAACGCACCGAGGATGCGCTCGGCGCCGGTAGCGTTACCTATACCTGCGAGCTCAAGATCGACGGCCTGGGCGTGGCACTTACCTACCAAAACGGCACCTTCGTACGTGCGGCCACACGTGGCGATGGCACCACGGGTGAGGACGTGTCGCTCAACGTGCGCACCATCAAGGATGTGCCCATGCACCTGTCCGAGCCGGCGCTCGCCCACATGGGCGCCGACCGCGAGCGTACCATCGAGGTGCGCGGCGAGGTCTACATGCCCAAGGGCAGCTTTGTGCGTCTGAACGACGAGGCCGATGCCGAGGGCCGCGACCCCTTCGCCAACCCGCGCAACGCTGCCGCCGGCAGCCTACGTCAGAAGGACCCCAAGGTCACGGCGCGCCGCGACCTGGCCACCTTTATCTATGCCATTGCCGATACCGATCCGCTGCACGTCCACAGCCAGCGCGAGTTCCTCGACTGGCTGCGTAGCGCCGGCTTTAGCGTCAACCCCAACGTGGCTCGTTGCGCCACGCCGGCCGAGGTCCACGAGTTCTGTGCCCAGGCGCTCGAACATCGCGGTGACCTGGACTACGACATCGATGGCGTGGTCGTAAAGGTCGATAGCTTCCAGCAGCAGCTCGACCTGGGCTTTACCGCCCGCGCGCCGCGCTGGGCCATTGCCTTTAAGTTCCCGCCCGAGGAAAAGCAGACCGTCCTGCGCGAAATTCGCATCCAGGTGGGCCGCACCGGTGTGCTCACGCCGGTCGCCGAGTTCGACCCGGTGACGGTCGCCGGCTCCACCATCGCGCGCGCCACGCTGCACAACATCGACGAGATCCGTCGCAAAAACGTGCGTGAGGGCGACACCATCATCGTGCACAAGGCAGGCGACGTAATCCCCGAGGTCGTGGGCCCGGTGCTCGACAAGCGCCCGGCCGATTCGGTCGACTGGCACATGCCCGAGGTCTGCCCCGTGTGCGGCAGCCCCGTGGTCCACGAGGATGGCGAGGTTGCCTACCGCTGCGTCTCCATCGACTGCCCCGCGCAGCTCAAGGAGCGCTTGCTCCACTGGGTGAGCCGCGGCTGCATGGACGTCGACGGCCTAGGCGACGAGATTGTCGACAAGATGATCGCCGCCGGGCTGATTCACGACGTCGCAGACTTCTACCAGCTCACGGTCGACGATATCGCCGACCTGGACACGGGGCGCACCTATGCCAGCTCCAACAGTAAAAAGGGCGTCAAGAAGGGTGACCCCATTCCGGTGGGCCTCAAGACGGCCGAGAAAATCATCGCCGAGCTCAACAAGTCCAAGAGCCAGCCACTCGGTCGCGTACTGTTTGCCCTGGGCATCCGCCACGTGGGCAAGAGTGTGGGCGAGGTCATCGCCGAGCGATTCCTGTCGATTGACAAGCTTATCGTGGCGAGCGAAGAGGATATTGCCGAGTGCGAGGGCATCGGTCCCAAGATTGCGGCGAGCGTTAAGCAGTTCCTGGCCGTGCCCGAAAACCTTGCCGTGCTGGAACGTCTGCGTCAGGCGGGCCTTTCGCTCGAGGTCGACTTGGGCACCGCGCACGCGCAAGCCGCGGCCGACGCTGGCGTGGCGGGCGAGCTCGCCGACGCACAGCCGCTCGCGGGTCTGACCTTCGTGCTCACCGGCACGCTCGTCAGCCGCACGCGCGACGAGGCAGGCGCGGCGCTCAAGGTGCTTGGTGCCAAGGTCTCGGGCAGTGTTTCAAAGAAGACGAGCTATCTAGTCGCCGGCCCCAAAGCGGGCTCCAAGCTCACCAAAGCCGAGCAGCTGGGTGTGCCCGTGCTGGACGAGGACGCACTCGAGCAAATCCTGGCGACTGGTGAGGTGCCCCAGGCTTAGGACATCGATAATCAAATTAGAAAACCTCCCGGAAAGGTTGATACTTTCCGGGAGGTTTTTATTTGGGCGTGATGGCGGGCACCGTGATCTGCGTCATGTAGGTTGCTGAGGGTGACCCTGCGGAGCGGTGCCGTTCCGGAGCGATAGAAGATTCATGCAAAGCAAAGGGGCCCCGCAGTGAGGTCCCACAACGGGGCTGCCCCATTGTGATGAGTTTTATACACTTTAACATTAACATTAACGTGTATACTCAGCAGTGAAGATATATGTTGAGAGGAGCAGTTATGGTTACGGTCGCGTTTTCGGAACTGCGCCAAAACCTTACGCAGGTGGCCGAAAAGGTTGCCAATGAGGGCGAGGAGGTTGTGGTCTTCAAGCGGAGCAAGCCGTTGTTCAAGATCGTGCCACTCGACTATGAAGGTCCAGTTACGGTGGAATATGACGCTGCCCAGGAGCGTGGGGGCGCAAAACCGACGTGCGACACGGGCAAGCCCAAGCGCGACGTGGGTACGATGTGGCATCCCAAGATCACCTGGAAGGAGATTCGCGAGATGCTCGCGGAGAATGAGGACTACCAGGAGTATCTCGATATCGTGGCTAACATGCCAAAGGGAACGCCGCTCGATACGATGACGGTTGAAGATGAAAAGCGCGTCGCGAGGGAGCGCTACCTATGAGAGCATTTCTCGATACCAATTTTCTGCTCGATTGCGTGCTTCCGGGCCGGCCGGAGCACGCAGCGGCGCAAACGATCAAGGGGCTCGTCGACGTGGGGCTTATCGAAGGCGTTGTTTCGGCCTGCTCTCTCAAGGACGCGTACTACATTCTCACCAAACAGGCCGGCGAGGCGCGCGGGCGCGAGGTAGTGCGCGACTGCCTTAAGAGCTACTCGGTAGAGCCTCTCGACCAAGAGGCTTGTTTTACCTCCGCCTATTCCGATGAGCCGGACTTTGAGGACGGCTGTATCCGTGCGATGGCCGAGCGTGCCGGCGTGGACTTTATCATCACGCGTGACCGCGCCGCTTTTGTGCGCTCGACCATCAAGACCTTCTCGCCTGCAGAGTTCATCCGTGCGTTTCCGATTCCGGAGGAGTAAAACCGCCATATCGGGGACTGTCCTCGACATGGTAGTTCTCCTGTAGCCGACGCTCGTTAGCTGAGCTATACTTCATAATTATGTACACAATTATGTTAGGAGTGTGCCATGCCCGTTTGCGTTCCAATTAAAGATATGCGGGACACCGCGAAATTCTCGGAGCTCGTTGAAACTACTACTGGTCCAGTGACTGTTACAAAAAACGGCTATAGCAAATTTGTTGTACTTCGATCCGAGGACTACGACCTCATGGTTCAGGAACAGGCTAAGGCTCGTCTGATGGCTCGTATAGCTGTGGCCGAACGGGAGCGTGCTGCTGGTACGGCACGTGATGCCTTTGAGGCTCTCGATGACCTTGAGGCAAAATATGGCCTATAACGTCAAGATTCTGCCTTCAGCTGAACAAGAAGTTGACGATATCGTTGATTATCTATTGGGGCATGGTATTTTTACTGCCCGGCACTTTCTTGATAAATACCGTAGCCAGCTCCAGCTTCTTTAAAGTGGTGTAGTTGACTACGGCTTATCGAAGTTACCCGAGCTTGCAGTGCTTGGTTACCATGCTTGCCTCGTTAATTCTTATGTAATGCTTTATTACTACGATAACGAGGACGTTGTGATTGCCCATATTTTTCACCAAAGCCAAGATTATGCTGCATTGGTGATATCTAGAAATCGATTCGAGTTGCTGGATGATGATTAGTAAGAACCTCCCGGAAGCACGATGCCTTTCGGGAGGTTCTTACTTTGCCGGAACAACCGGCACCGTGATCTGCGTCACGTAGGTCGCCGGGTCGTCGCTGATGATATCGTCGATGAGGGCGATTTCGCGTTGCCTCGCTACGCCACCAGCTTGTCAAAAGCTCCGCGCCGGTTGAGTACGGTAAACGCGACAACACAGATGACCGCCGACAAAATCGATCCGCACGGCGAAGCGATGCCCATGGGAAACAGCGTGTCGGAATAGGCGTTCGACAGCAGCCAGGCGCCGGGCACGCGAATGAGCGCCACGGCCAGCACGTTGTGCGCAAAGCCGATGTAGCTCTTGCCATACGCAGCGAAAAAGCCGCTAAAGCAAATGTGGATGCCGGCAAAGATTGCGTCGAAAATGTAGCTGTGCATATAACCGGTGCCGGCGGCGACCACTGCGGGGTCCTTGGCAAAAAAGCCGATAAACGCCGGCGCCACCAGCCACATCAGCACCGTGATCAGGCAGCCATACACTACCGAGATGGTCATGGCGTCTTTGAGCACCTGACGTGCGCGGTCGCCCTTGCCCACGCCGGCGTTTTGCGCCGTGAGCGCGCTGACGGTGGCACCCATGGAGCTCGGCACAATGAACAAAAAGCTGATCATCTTCTCGACCAGGCCCACGGCGGCGGCGTCGACGAGTCCTCGGTGGTTGGCGATGACGGTGATAAACATAAACGCCACCTGGATGCAGCCGTCCTGCACAGCCACAGGCACGCCGATCTTAAGAATGCTGCCGAGAACCTCGGGCTGGGGGCGCAGGTCGCTGCGCTTAACGTGGATGTTCGTGCGACGGCTCTTGAGCCACACGAGCGCGAGGGCAACGCTTGCCGTCTGGGCGGTTACCGTGCCGAGCGCCGCGCCCACGGGGCCGAGCCCCATGTGGCCGATAAACAGAAAATCGAGCGCGATGTTAATGATGCATGCCACGCCGATTACGTACATGGGCGAGCGCGAATCGCCCAGGCCGCGAAAGATGGCCGAAAGGATGTTGTACGCGGCGATAAAGGGAATGCCGACAAAGCAGATACGCAGGTAGGCGGCGGTGCCTTCGACCGCCTCGGCAGGCGTGCCAATGAGCGCTACAACCTGCGGGCATAGTGCAAATAAGATGACGGCCAGCACCACCGAGATACCCATAAAGAGCGTGATGGTGTTGCCGATGGCGGTCTCGGCGCGGTCAAACCGGCGCGAACCCACGGCGTGGCCGACGATGACCGTCGTTCCCATGGCCAGGCCCACGAGCGTCACGGTAATGATGTAGAGCGTCTGCGCGCCATTGCCCACGGCGGTGATGCCGGCGGCACCGCTAAACTGCCCCATCATGTACAGGTCGGCCATGCCGTAGAGCATCTGCAAAAAGTACGAGAGCATATAGGGCAAGGCAAAGACCGCGATGGTCTTAAGGACATTGCCGCGTGTGAGGTCGTGTTCCATGGGCGGGGCTTTCTGGCTTGGTCTGTTTACGTACCAGTGTAGTGAAAACCCTACAACGATTGTAGAGTCAAGGTTTGTGTTGGCAGTGGGGCGAAAATAGTCACGCTCCAAGCACGATGCTTTGGCCCCTCCGTGCGCCTCACCTCGCCTCAAACCATCACAACATTCGACGTTTTTCGCCAAAAACGGGAAAAGCATCGAATGTTGTGATGGTTTTTCTGCCACTCGACCGGGTGGAATCGCTTTCTTGCGCACGAAGGTGTGCGGACCCGTGGGCAGGGGAATAAGGCTGGTTATCCGACTCCATTGGAGGGCTCATGGACTTGCCGATCGTCCTGTCCCATAAGACTGCCTGGCTGTACCACAACGTGGCGCGCCCGTCCGAGCCGCTCTCGCGAGCAAGCAGCCTATACGATGAGGACTCGCTTGCTAGCGAGGCGGAGCCGACCGCGAGCCTGCCCAAATTGGGACTCGATGCCAAGGGGCTGAGGGCTTCAATGGCAGTTGGGATCGTTGCCGACTATCTGGTCTCGCTTGGTATTCCACGAGAAGAGCTCGATCATATCGACACGCTCGTCAACTTCGATTTTGAGCGCTCGACGCCGGCTGGATTTAGGTGCCACGTGTTTGGAGCGCCGGTACCTCCAGACCATCTTATTGAGGTGGCAGAGGGCCTTCTGGTGGTTGATGAGGCCATGTGTTTTGTCCAGGCGGGTTCGTGGATGAGCGAGCCCGAGCAGCTGGAATATGGGTATGAAATCTGCGCCCGTTACCATTTGAATCATCTGTCGACAGGCGATTATATCGAGATGGGGCAGAGGCACACCGTTGCCGACTTGATTGTTTATTGCAACGAGAACCGATCTCGTCAGGGGGCTATACGCGCGGCCGCCGTGCTCAAGCGCGTGCACGATGGCGCGCGGTCGCCCATGGAGACGGCCACCGCAATCATGATCGTAGCAAAACGTTCCCAGGGCGGGCTGGGATACGCCAAGGTCGAGCTCAACCATTGGGTCGATGTTCCCAACGAGTTCAAGTATCTCGCTAAGGCCGGGTATTTCGAAATCGACGTATATGCGCCTGCGAGCGGTACGGGGATTGAATACAACGGCTCGGACCATCTTGATAAACAGCGCAGCGCGTCGGATGCGGAGCGTATGACCGTGCTGAGCGCGCTGGGCTTTAGGATGATCGTCCTCACCGGGACTCAGTTTGCCCATCAGCTGCAATTGCACCGGGCGATGAATGCCATCGCGCTCGCTATGGGTCTTAAGTGCGACCGAAGCGAAGCGTTCCAGAAACGTCAAAACGACCTGCGAGAATTCGTGATTCGGCACTGGGACGGCGGCCTTTAGGGACGCTTTGGTCCTTCTACGGGGTGCCGTGGGCAGGCTAACCATCACATCATTCGACGTTTATTGCCAAAAACGGGAAAAGCATCGAATGTTGTGATGGTTTGTATGCTGAGGATGGGCTTGGGAAGCCGGACTTGCTCGAAGCGACCTGTCCTGTCGTACGGGTGTCGGCATGATTCTATCGTGGGGTATTATGTTTTCCGAAGAATAAAACGCCGCGTGAGGGGAGGGCCGCGTGGGCGGGCACGTGCAACATGACGGCTTTGGCCGCGATATCAACTACCTGCGCATTGCCGTTACCGACAAGTGCAATTTCCGCTGCATCTACTGCATGCCGGCCGATGGCGTGGCGCCCCGCGCGCACGACGAGCTGCTCAGCGCCGAGGAAATCGCCCGCTTTGTGCGCTTGGTGGCGGGAGAGGGCATTCGCCGCGTGCGCCTGACGGGCGGCGAGCCGCTGGTCAGCCGCCGTATCATTCCGCTCATCCGCGACATCCGCGCGATTCCGCAGATCGAGGACATCTCGCTTACCACCAATGGCGCCCTGCTGCCCAAGCTGGCACCGCAGCTCAAAGATGCCGGTCTTAACCGCGTTAACATCTCGCTCGACACGCTCGACCCCGCGCTCTTTGGAAAGATCACGCGCCTGGGCCGGCTCGAACAGACCATGGCTGGCGTCGACGCGGCGCTGGCTTGGGGCTTTGAGCCCCTTAAGGTCAACTGCGTTGTGGTGCGCCGGCTCAACCAGGATGTGGCGGCCCTCGCGCGACTCACGCTCGACCGCCCCATCCACCTGCGCTTTATCGAATATATGCCCATCGGCGACGAGCGCACGAGCTCGCATTGCGCTGTGGACCCGCATGCGCCCGCGCTCAATCCCGAACTGTGGGACGCGAGCGATACCGTGCCGAGTGACGAGCTGCGGGCGCGCATCAATGCCGGGGCCGCCACGGTGGGGCTGGGCGAGCTCGAGCCGCTCGACATCAACGACGCTCCTGCCGGCGCGGGCCCTGCGCGCTATTGGCACTTTCCGGGCGCGGCGGGAACGGTCGGCTTTATCAGCGCCATGTCCAACCATTTTTGTGCGAATTGCAACCGTCTGCGCCTGACGGCCGATGGCAACGTGCGTCCGTGCCTGTTCAGCGATGCCGAGTATTCGGTGCGTGAGGCGCTGCGCCGTGGTGATGATATGCAGGTACTTTCGATTTGGCGCGATGCCGTGGCCCACAAACCGCAGGAACACGCGATAATTGAGGGCACGCAACGATTTATGTCCCAAATCGGAGGATGATCATATGGCCAAGAGCAGGTACGCCGATGCCACCAAGGCCGCTCGCAGGGCCGCGATGTCTGCCCACAAAGTCACGGCTGCGGCCAGCGATGCCGTTGCAGGCGCGCAGTCGACTGCCAGCGCTGCCACCGAGCCCGCCCGCGACGCCCGTCGCGACGAGCTGACGCACGTGGACGCCAAGGGCGAGGTGCGCATGGTCGACGTGTCCGACAAGGCCGAGACCCATCGCATTGCCATCGCCGAGGGCACCATCCTCATGCATCCCGAGACGCAGGCCATGGTGCTGCAGGACCGCGCCAAAAAGGGCGACGTGCTCGCCTGCGCGCGCGTGGCGGGCATCATGGCCATCAAGCGCACGAGCGACATCATCCCCATGTGCCATCCGCTGCTCATTACCAAGAGCAAGTGCGACATTGCGCCCATCGCTGCGGCGGGGACGCCGGCCGAGGACGTGCCCGAGGGCTGGGCGTCGGCGCGCGCGGACGGGCAGGTTGGCTTTCACGTACTGGTTACGGCCGGCGTGACGGGCAAGACGGGTATCGAGATGGAGGCCCTGACCGGCGCGAGTGCCGCGTGTCTGACCGTCTACGACATGTGCAAGGCCGTCGATCGCGGTATGGAGATTGTCGACGTGCGCCTGCTGCACAAGGAGGGCGGCCGCTCGGGCGTGTGGGACCGCGCAGGGCGCCAGACCGCTGCCGTTGAGGCCGCCACCGCAGACGGTAACGCGCCCGCGAGCACACCCGTCGCCGTCGCGCCCGCTCCAACCGTCCCTGCGATTGCGTTTATCGGCTACCAGAACTCGGGCAAGACCACGCTCGTCGAGAAGGTTATCGCCGAGCTCACCCGCCGCGGCCTGCGCGTGGGTTCGCTCAAGCATCATGGACATCACGGCTTTGATATCGATGTGCCCGCTAAGGACACCTGGCGCCATCACCAGGCCGGATCCAAACACGTGGGCCTCATCTGCGCCACGCGCTGGGCGGAGTACGCCGACACGCGCGAGGAGGACGAGATGCCCGCGCGCGAGCTGCTGTCGCGCTACAACGATGTCGACGTGGTGATCATCGAGGGCTACAAGACTGAGGGCTTCGACAACATCGTGGTCGCGCGCTCCGGTGTCGACCGTCTGCGCGGCAAGAGCTCGCTCGACCTGGTCGACGGTCACACGCTGGCCCTTGCCTGCAACGAGGCCCTGGCGCGTCAGGCCTTCGACGCCGGCTTTGCGACCCGAGCCATCAACATCAACGACGCCCGAGCCATCTGCGACCTGATTCAAGATTATCTGGCCTAAAACCTGCCAAAAAGAGACAGGTTTATTTTGGCAGGTTTTATCTGGGCAAACGTCATTTCCACCACAAAGGGGCCGGGCACCTTTGTGGTGGATTTTGCTTTAGTAGATGTGTGGGACATGCCTTATAATCTACCAAGTAGTCCACGACGGGCGAAAAACGGAGAGAAGGGGCTTGATGTGTCCTTAATGTTTCATGCGGATAGATTGATTTGACAGGCGGTGGCGAATGCCCGCCGTCCGCATTCGTATGAAACAAGGAGTCTCCATGCTCGCCTCTCTTTTCTCAAAACCTCAACCATCGCTGTCCGTGCAGGCCAAGCGCCTGGTGGCGATGCGCTTTCTCATCTACACCGGTTTTCAGACCAGCTACTTTATCGGTGTCATCGGAACGCTCACCTATGCAGACGATGCCTCGGTCGTGGCGACATCGCTGGCCGTTCTGTTTATGAACGTATTCGTGATCCTGGGATCCTTTGCGGGCGGCGCTGCGCTCGACGCCTGGGGCCCGCGCCACCATTTCTTGCTGAGCATCGTGGGTACGCTGGCAACCGGCGCGGCGATCCTCGTTTTTGGCAGCGCGACCGGCATCGTCCTGCTCGGTGCGGCGCTCCTGGGCTTTGTGATGGGGTTCGCCCAGCCCATCGCCACATCCTATCCAGCCTACCTCACCAACGATCCTGTCGAGCTCAAAGACATCAACTCCGCCATCGCCATGTTTTCAAACGTGAGTATCATCGTTGGCCCCACACTGGGCGGCTTTATCGCGGCGGCTGCGTCGTCGCGCGCGGTGTTCGTGCTTATGATGCTCTTTACCGCGTTGGCGCTCATTGCCGGTTGGAGCTTTAGGCCGCAGACCAGCCATGTCTCCGGGCATGCGGATGCCGATTCAGCGGAGGAAGGGGAGCGTGCGGGACAAAGCTCCGACTCCAGCAAATCCACCCGCGCAACCTTCGCGACCAGCATCAAGACAGTCTTTACCAACAGCGTTCTCGCCCTACTGTTCTGCATCATCTTTCTTTCGAACTTCGGCTATGGCGCCTTTGACCCGCTGGAGTCGTTCTTCTACCGCGATATTCTGCACGTCGGTGTCGAATGGATGGGCTGGCTCTCGTCGGCCAGCGGTGTGGGCGCGGTGCTGGGCGCCGTGGTCGCGCTCCGCTTGCCGCCGCGCTTCGTCAGCCTCAAAACGCTGCTCGTGGCACTCATGTCCGTGGGTCTGGGAAGCCTGCTCTACGTGGGAACGCCGTACGTGGGCGTAGCCCTTGTCGGCCAGATTGCCCTGGGCGTGGCCTGGGGCGTCGTCAACCCGCTCCACAACACGATCGTGCAAACGACGGCCCCGCTCGGACAGCTCGGCCGCGTCAACTCGGTCATGGGCTTTGGCAACATGTTCGCCGGCGTGGCGCCGCTGGCGATTGCCCCGTGGCTGGCGGCGACGTTTGGCGTGCAGCAGACGCTCGTAGGGGCGGGCATGGTCGTGACGGCAGTTCCCGCGGCGTTGCTGCTGTTTGGACGCCGGCATTTGGATCGTGCCGCAAGGCAGTAAAAACCATCACAACATTCGATGAAAATCGCGATTTTGCCGAAAAACGTCGAATGTTGTGATGCTTTGCGCCCCGGGCCAGGCCACCCTTCGGGTCCGGCCACCACAAGGGGGCAGGCACCTTTGTGGCGATCGGGCCCCAACGGCCTGCGCCTTGGTATACCATGTACGCCGTTCACGAATACGCCCCACACCGCCGCACAACCCAGAAAGGCCCCCATGGACACCACCTTCAGCCACATCAAAGCCGTGTTCTGCGATATCGACGGCACGCTGCTTACGAGCCAGCACACGGTGTCCCCGCGCACCGTGGCGGCGATCCGCGCCCTGCGCGAGCGCGGCGTGCTCTTTGGCCTGTGCACCGGGCGCGACGCCCACGCGACCGAGGCCATGTACGAGCTCTGGGGCATCGAAGGCCTGGTGGACGTGATGGTGGGCTGCGGTGGTGCCGAGGTCATCGACCGTGCGCACGACATCAACGAGCTGAGCTATCCGCTGCCGGGCGAGACCATCGCGCGCATCTGCAAGCACATGGCGGACCTTCCGGCAACGCCCGTCTGTCCCCGAGACGGCGTGTTCTACGTGCCCGAGAGCAACGCGTGCGTCGAGCACCTGTCGCGCGTCGACGGCGTGCCCTACCAGGTGGTCGATTTTGCCGAGTTTTTGCGCGAGCCGCAGCCCAAGGTGATGTTTACCATGGCGCCTGAGGTGATGCCGCAGGTCATCGAGCGAGCATCGACGTTTGCCGATAACACCGTTAAGGCGGCGGCTCTGCAAACCACGCAGCGGCTCTACGAGTTCATGGATCCGCGCGTGTCTAAGACGCGCGGCCTTGTGCGCGTGGCGGAGCTCAACGACATGGAGCTCCAGGACATCTGCGTGTTTGGCGATGCAGACAACGACACCTGCATGGTGGCTGACGCCGGCGTGGGTGTGGCCATGGCAAATGGCAGCGATGCCACCCGTGCCGCCGCCGATTTTGTAACCGCGAGCAACGACAAAGACGGCATCGCGATCTTTATCGAGGAGCATCTGCTTTAGCGCCGGGGGAGAACCACCACAAAGGGGACAGGCACCTTTGTGGTGGCCTCAGGCGATTTGGGCGAATTGATGCCTAAAATCTGCGCGAAAATTCAAATTTAGTTGTCTGAACATTACGCTTCTAACCACCGATGGGTTAAAGATATTCTCATCAGTTTGGTAGGGTATTCCTCCCGGTTGATGACCTACCGCTCACGGTCGATTTTCAACCGTTCACAGGATGTTTACTCTTGAGCAAAATGTTGTGCAAATAAATAAAATGCTATTAAAAAATGATAGGCAACTAAATTACCAGCAGAAATAAAAACTAAATAACGAATAAACGAAGGTTAATCCGAGCAAATGTCAAGAGAATTGAGAATTCGCTACAAAACTATCGGTATTTTTGCTTAGATGTTCAAACAATCGTTACAATATGTACTATAAGCGTGTGCAATTGCAGGTTGCGCAGATACGTTTGATAGTGAAAGAGCAAGATCGCGGTCTCTTGGGGAGGAGACATCGATGAAAGCGAATTCAGACAAATCTAAGCAGAGCAAAAAAGCGACGCGCCGTGTACTGGCAGGCGTTTTGTGCGGAGCCTCCGTGTTGAGCCTGGTACTGTCGCTCGTCATGCCCCCGATCTCGCAGGCCATCGCCAACGATGCCCAGACAGTTTCTACCGCGGAAACTGTAATGGGGGGGGGTTCCTCAAGTGAGTCCGCTGCTGTAGGTAACACCAGCGAGGATGCCGAAAACCAGAATAGCGACGAGACCGATGGCGGCGAGTCTGGCTCTTCAAATAGTGTTGAGCAGGCTCAGAGTGCGAATGCGGCTTCAGCGGGAGCGACGGCCACCGTGAAGCCGGGAATTTACGTTCCCACGTCTATCGGTATCGGTACGAATATCGATGTCTCCACCCCCGATCCCGGCGTGGCCACCTACGTCGGCCGCGACATGTACATCGGTGGTAAGCCGAGCGACACTAGTAATCTTGATGCGGACAACGCCCCCACCGGCTCATATGCCGCTGAGGCGGAGGGCCTTACCGTGGTCCGTGGCAAGCTTGCCATGAATCCACTCAAAGAGAGCTGGCCCTATAATAATAGTGGCGGCGCTGGTTTCCGCTTTGGCACCGTTGGTTTTGGTTCCCAGTTCCGTCCTGTCTACGGCAGCACCGTGCTTGCGGTCGCCGGAATCGACAGTGCGATCACCAAAATGAGCGTTGGTTACAACGGCAACTTGCCGGGGGCGACTACCGTTGGCGCTTGGAACAAAGGCGCTTGGGTCGGACAGCAGAGACCTTCTGAGGGCGCGACTCCTTCCGGCTTTGCCTACACCGCGCAAATCGCAGGCCCCATCACATACTGGCGCGATAGCGAGTATAAACGCCAGTCTGTGGTGACAATGCAGGGTAATTGGTACGAGGGCTTGTCTGCTCTGGAAAGCACCCTGTTCAATAAAGCTGTTGATTTGACTAATGTCAACGGTAGCGATTATTCGAGCTATAACGGTACAAATGGATACCTCTCGAAGCTATCGAAACAGCTCGACTCGTTTGAAGATACCGGCGAGGTGGATGTCAACGGCTTTGCAGAGCCTAATAGCAACTACGTCATCAACAAGTACAATAACGACGGAACAAGCTATACACTCAAATTCGATGGTAGCGACGATGGTAGCGGCAAGTCTGTTTCCGGTGCGCTCGATACCGGAATCCCGAACAATATGATTCGCAACACCGAGCGACTCATCACCTTTACCGGCGATGGAACTTCTATGCAACAGGTCTTCACCATCGCCGGTTCCGAGCTCTCCAACTGGAAGGATGGCGTCTACTACCGCGGCGTCGACTTTAAGTTCACCAATATCCCCGAAGGCGCATCCATTGTCGTGAACGTTACAGGTACTAATCCTGTCGAGTTCCACAACGGCTGGCGCTTCTGGTGGGGAGATACAGAAATATCTCGCGGTTACGAGAGTCAGTACGCCAAGAAAGACCTTGACGCGAAATACTCGCTGGCCTCCCAGTCCATCATGTGGAACTTCGTCGATACCACCAGCCTTACCATTCGAGGCGGCATCGCGGGAGAGGACCGCGCGGACTGGGGATACAGTGGCACAGTCAGCGGTGCTAAGTGGACTGACGACGATCCTGCGGCGGCTATGATCGGATCGATTCTCGTTCCCAACGGAAGTTTCGACGACCATGTGACTACCAACGGTCGCGTTTATGTGGGCGTCGATTTCTCAATGAACAGCCCGAAGGTTGCCGCAGCATTTGGTGAGGGTAACTCGGCTTCCGTCATCGATATGGATCAGGAGCGTCACAACTTCCCGTGGTCCGGGTCGTATACACCGGACGGCTCTGCCATTGCGTGGAGCAAGGTCGACGCTGCGGACGGCACTACGCTGCTCCCCGGTTCCTCGTGGGCTATCTATGGTTCTGTCGAGGATGCTGTCGCGGGCCAACACGCTATCGTGACGGTGACTGACGGTGGCGCAAATGATTACGCTTCGGTTCATGGCGAGCTTCAGTTCAACTATTTGAATCAGAAGGCCAACATCGGCGATCCCAAGGATACCAAGTACTTCACGTATTACATCAAAGAGGAGACGGCGCCGGAGGGTTACCAGGTTTCGGACAAGATCTACTATGCCACCATGAACAATGCTGGTGAGACGGTCAACTACGTTCAGGGCTATGTGGATACGGCAAATCGCAACTCACTGGTCCCGTTCGAGAATAACCTTACGGGTGCCATCCCCAACGCCAGGATCACCGGTACGGTGTCTTGGACCAAGGTGGCGGAGGACGACACAAAACACACTCCTTTGCCTGGTTCTGAGTGGAAGCTCACCAAGAAAAAGGATGCCGATAGTACGGCCGACCAGTCCTGGACCGTGATCGACCAGGTGAGCGACCAGTCGACTTCGAGCGATACCACGTGGGTAGACACCGACACCGCGCCTGGCAAGTTCACGCTCGAGGGCCTGCTGCCGGGCACGTACACGCTTGTTGAGACCCAGGCTCCGTTTGGCTACGAGAAGAACCCGACGGAATATTGGTTCACGGTGAACACGAACGGTTCCATTGCGTGGACCGGGGACGAGAAGCCGAGCATCGTTGATGGCACTACGTACATCTCTGACACTCTCACCACCACGTCCGTGGAGATCCCGGTGATCAAATCGGTTCGAAACATGGATTGGCCGAAGGGCGACAAAGGCTATGTGCCGTTCGAGTTCAGCATTGAGGCTACGGGTGACTACGCAGACACAGCCCCCAAGCCCAAAGAGCTCAAGATTTCTGTTGCCCCAAAGGCAGGGGAGACTGACGCCACCAGGCTCAACAACATCACGGCGACCTTTGGCGCGATTACGTTCAACATGTCGCACCTGTCCACTGAAGCAGGCACCGATAACGACTACGCCAAGACCTACACCTACACGGTAAAGGAGGTCGCGCCCGCCACCGGTGCCGTCAATAAGCTCCGCTACTCCAAGGCCGAGTACCAGGTTGCCGTCACGGTGAAGGTTGCCAGGGACAATGGTAAGTACTCCGGCCTCACCACCTCCACCACGGTCACGCAGATGAAGGATGACATGGGTAACGCCCTGGGTGAGAACGGGCAGGGCGTCGTGGTTCAACCCTCCGCCGCCGCGCCCGACGCCATTCCCGCCTCCACCTTCACCAACACCTACTCCACCACTCTGCCTCTATCCGGTATGTCGGGCGTCACTGTGACATACCTTGCCGGCGCGGCGGTGCTTTGCGCTGCTGCGGCCTGGATGCACATTCGTCGCAAGGCGAATGCGAAGGGAGGTAAGCGTCGTGAATAAGAAAGTTTGCTCCTTCCCGATCTTGTTTGCGCTGCTTGCCCTCCTGATTGGCACCTGCGCGGTTGTGTTCCCCGCATCCGCGCAGGCCGTGCCGACCTCGACCGGTTCCATCACGGTGAGCGGCACCGTGGCAAGCAGCTACGACGCCTACCAGATCTTTAGCGCCAACGTCGTCGACGGCGACAGCGACGCCAAGATCGCCACCGACCTCGCCTGGGCAAGCGACGCCGTGCGCGACGCTGCGCTGCCTGTGCTGCACAGCGCCGGCATGCCCAATTCCCAGACCACCGCGCAGGAAGCTGCCGAGTGGCTCAACACCGATTCCCACCTTACGAGCGCGCTGAGCGCACAGCTCGCTCGTTCCCTCCAGAGCTCTGGCGCCGTGTCCATGGCCCTTAACGCGGGCACGGCGGCCGAGCTGCCCAGCGGATACTGGCTCATCGTCGCCGACGACGACGCCATCGCCCAGAACGAGGCCGGCACCGCGCCGATCATGGCCCTGGTGGGCGGCGGCGCCGTCGCCGTCAAGCCCAAGGCGGCGACCCCCAAGGTCTCCAAGCACGTGCTGGAGGACGGCACAGCCGCCTGGCAGAAGGCCGCCGACGCCACGGTCGCCGACGACCTGTACTGGCGCCTCTCGGCCACGGTCCCGGCCGGGCTCACTGCCTACGACACCTATACGGTGCAGTTCGTCGACACCATGGGCGCGGGACTCGACCCCTCCAAGGTGGCAGCGAGCATGCGCGTGTACGTGGCGGCGGGCGCGGACGGCGGCTTCGACGCCGTCTCGGCCGGCAAGGACGGCCGCGCCGGCACCGAGCCCGCGAAGGGCTGGGCCGACATCACGGCCCAGTGCGCCACCAAGGTAGCGGCCGACGGTAAGACCTTCACCGTGCGCACCGGCGACCTCATCGCCGAGCTCGGCGGGGCCGACGCCTTCGCCGCGGGCGCCCGCGTGGTCGCCGTGTACAGCGCACCGCTCAACGGCGCATGCAACCACGGCATCGCGAAGGGCAACCCCAACGAGGTCTACCTGCGCTACCCGCGCTCTCCCTTTGCCGACCAGTCCGGCGACGCCGGCTTCACCCGCACGCCGAGCGACGACGCGTGCGCCTACACCTGGGATCTCGCGCTCACCAAGCGCGGCAGCGACGGCGACAAGCCGCTTGCCGGGGCGGTCCTGAGCATCGCCGACGACCGCGGTCGCACACTGGCGGCCGACGGCACGTGGGATGCGGAGGGCAAGGCCACCGTCACCACGGGCGAGGACGGCCGCGTGACCGTCTCGGGCGTGGACTCGGGCAAGCTGGAGGTCCGCGAGCTCAAGGCGCCCAAGGGCTACACCGCCTTTGAGGGCAAACGTACGGTGACGGTTACGGCCGAGGGCCTGGACGTCGACCAGGTGACCGCCGCCAAGCCCAAACTCACCGTCACGGCCGAGTCGCCCCTGCGCGCCGACAGCGCGGACGGGTCGACGGGCAGCCTAGAGGCGTCGCTCATCAACACGCCCACCGGCACGCCCCCTAGCATTACCACCGGAGGCTTTATGCCCTCGACTGGCGATATGGCAATGTACGCCGCGGCCGCCGCAGCGGTCGCCGGAGCCGCGCTCATCGCGGTCGCGCTCCTGGTCAAGCGGGGAGGTGGCAGCCATAAAGAGTAGCTGGCAGCCCCACAGAGAGCGGGGCGAGACGTAGCGAAGTAGATGCTAAGACACAGACAGACAGATTTAGATCAAATGGAATTCGGGCAGAAAGCAGAGGAAAAGAAGATGAGCATGAGCAAGAACATCGCACGCCTGGCAGTAACCGCCGGCCTCACAGCAGCGCTGAGCTTCGGCGGAGTCATGGCCCCGGTGACCATGGCGTTTGCTGAGGGTGCGACGACTTCGGACAACAGCATTACGATTAGGCAGGTTGATGACAATGCACTCACCAAGTTCAAGGCCTATCGGATTTTCAATGCGGATGTTATAAACGAGGGAGACAAAAAGGTTGTTTCCAATGTCAAATGGGCCGTGGATACTGGGATTCAGGCGGAAATAATCTCGGAAATCACGAGCAGCGATAACTACAGCACATCGAAAAAGCAACTTCCCAAAACTGGCGCGACTGCGCAGGACGTTGCTAACTGGCTGGCTGAGAATATCCAGAGTGCGGGGGCTGTTGATAACGATGCCCTGCTCAATAAGATTGCCAGTTTGGTCGAGGCCACCGATCCCGTCAAGCCAAATGGTGCTAGTGGTGCTGCGTTCGTTGCGAATTCTCCAGTCTCCTTTGATAATTCGGGCTACTACCTCTTTTTGACTGACAGCGGCAGCATTAGCGCATCAACTGATGCAAGCAAGAAAGCAAATACCGGCACTTCGCCAATTTTCGCTATTGTCGGTGGCGACCCCGTTATCGTTACAGAGAAGACCAGCATTCCTACAGTCAACAAGGCCGTCCTTGACGATGATAACTGGACGTTTGGCGGCAGCGACATTCTCACTTCTCCCAACAAGGGTGCAGACTCCGCTATTGGCGATTACGTTAAGTATCGGCTTGTCGGTACCGTTGCGAATAATATCAATACATTCGGTAATTATAAATATACCTTCACTGATAAACTGCCTGAGACCATGACGCCCAAGTACACTGACGCTGAGAACAGCACTACTCCCAATGTCACGGTTAAGATCGATGACACGACTGTTGTGGAAGGATTTGAGCCTGCTTATCGACAGCAGGACCACGTGTTTACGGTTTCTTTTGGCGATCTCAAGAATTGCAAGGACAAGGATGGCCATGTGATTCCTGTGACGGCCAACTCTCGAGTGACCGTTGAATATGAGGCCATGCTTGATCCCCAAATTATCTGCAATGATGATGGTACGCTTAAGGATATCTACAAGGATAAGCTGCTGGGCAAGGCTCAGACGAACACGGTCAAGCTGGAGTACTCTAACAACCCGCACGGCAACGGTATCGGTGCTACGGTCGATCATTCTGCCTATGACTACACCTATGGCATCGATGTCACCAAGGTGGGTTCTGATTTCGACAAGAGCGGGAAAAATAAAAATCTTAAGGATGTTGAGTTCACGCTGCAGGAAGTTATTAACGGCACACCGCAGGACCAATACATTGACGCCAAAGGCTTAAAACACATTAAATCCCAGGATGCCACGCTCAAGACAAACAGCGATGGTCAGATTAATGTAGTCGGTCTCGATGAAGGCACTTACATCCTCAAAGAGGTTACGCCTGCTCCTGGATATAATAATTCGGCCTCTAATGGTGTTACGTTTACCATTGCGCGCGGTGCTATTAAACAAGATGGTACCGATGTGACTCCTGATAAGCAGCTCGCCAACATCAAGGCTGATAAGGATGTCGTTAAGACAGATTCCGCCGCCGTATCTACCGGTAAGCTCAGCTTCACTATTGTCGACCAGAAGGGCACCGGCCTCCCGCTTACCGGCCTTAACGGCGTGACCTTTACTTGGATCGCTGGCGGCGCGGTGCTGTGCATCGGCGTGGCGCACCTCATCCGCAGCCGTAAGCAGGCTGAGGAGTCCGAGCAGGAGTAACGCTCGCTCACCCATCCCCTTGGCAGGTGGGATGTGATGGCCATGAGACTTGCGGACACTTTTCTCGTCCATCAACGTTCTTGCTTTGCCATTCTCTTTTCGGGGCAGACTCCGCATTGGAGTCTGCCCCGTTCTTTTTGAGATAACGCAGCCAGCCTCCATCGTCCGATGCGGGCACGTTCGTCATCTCGTTTCTTGACTCGTATGAGGTTCGGTTTAAGGTCCGTAGGCGCACGCGCGGTGCGGACGGTGGGCGGCATTTGCGCCGCAACAAGCGCAAATAAGAATGCCCGGGGTTAGAGGCCCGGGCATTTAACAACGTCGGAAACTGGTCGCCCGCGCTCCTAAGTACTTACGCGGGGTGCGTCGTTTCCTGTAGCTATTGTATCCCGAATCGCTCCGCCGATTCGGGACATTTTGAAAACGCAAGCACGTCGGGCAAAACCGGACAATGCGGCCAGGCTCCGCTGGGCGAGGGATCGTGTTTGTAACTATCGAACAAATGTTTGTCAAAATCGCGTTTACCAGGCGTGGGTGCATACACTCGCAGTAAAATGGCTTTGCGACGCATCCCGTGCGCGGGCGGCCGACGACTCGATCGGAGGTCCCCAAATGCTGAAATTCCTTAACGCGCTCGCCGCCCTCGCGGCGGTGGGCACGTTCGTCATCGCGTTTCTTGACTCGTATGAAGTTCGGTTTAAGGTCCGTAGGCGCACGCGCGGTGCGGACGGTAGAAGGCATTTGCGCCGCAACAAGCGCAAATAAGAATGCCCGGGGGTCGGATCCCGGGCATTTAACAAAAGCTGAAAACTAGGCCGCCCGCGCTCTCGTACACTTACGCGGGATGCGTCGTTTTCTATTGACATTGTATCCCGAATCGCCCCGCCGATCCGGGACATTTTAAAAACGCAAATGCAGGCTTATGCACGAAAGGAATCTCGTCAATTCCGAAAATTATGTATAATTCCAATATAAACTGGAATCAAACGAAAATGATGGAAATGAACGAAGCGCTAATCTACTTACAAGAAGCACTAGGCCTCTCCGCCAAGGCCAAAACTTGGCCTGGATCCACACGCTTGCCGCTGCATCTGCGGGCGGTTGAGGTCCGCGCTGTTGACGCAAACGGTTTTTCGTTTTTGCTTGCAAGTTTGCCTACTGGCGTCGGGCTTCCCGAGGCTAAGAGAGTCTATAGTCAGCTAGCCTTACGCGCGGAGACTCCTGTTGTCGTTTCGTTTCCTGATGCCGATGCACGTCAGCGCAAAGCATTGATCGCACAAGGGATTCCCTTTGTCTGCCCAGGTAGACAGGCTTTTCTTCCATTTATGGGCACAGCCTGCACGGAGAGGGGCGGTGCCCGGTTTCGCAATCGCGCGACCAAGATGTCACCCAACGCACAGGCTGCCGCAATCTGGGGAGTAGCCCAGGAGCCATATCGTCCCTATGACCTTTGTCGTGCGCTTGGGATTTCGGCAAGCCGCGCGAGTGAGGCCATAACCGAGCTTGTTGACAGGGGGCTCGCGAGGCGCGAGCGTCGCGAGCGACGTGTCGTCGTGTTCCCTGTTGCTGTTGATCTTTTGCTCAGTGAGCACATGGCAGAGCTCTCCTCGCCTGTCTCGAAGGTCTTTTTTGCAAGGAAGACGCCGCAGATCGACTGTCTTGTTGACGCCGGGGAGACGGCGCTCGCCGCGCGTTCGATGCTCGCTGCGCCGGGCATGGAACAAAAGGCCGTCTTAAGAAGTGCATGGCGTCAACTGAGCGACCTCGAAGTCGCAGACGGGGAGTTGCCGGATAACGAGACGGCGATGATCCAAGTGTGGCGCTATGCGCCCGTGTTTGCCGACTCCTCCCGTGTCGACAACATTTCGCTTGCGCTATCTTTGGTGGCAATTGACGATGAGCGAATTCAGCTCGAAGTCGATCGAATGTTTGAAAGGGAATATCCATGGCAAGAAGCGCTGTAGAAGGCCTCCAAGAATTTCAGCAGCATATGCAAGAAGCTGCAGGATCGTATGCCCTTATCGGCGGCACGGCATGCGACATTTTGCTCGCGGAGGCGGGACTTCCGTTTAGGGCGACTCACGATTTTGATGTGGTAATTGTCGCCGATGACCGGTTGCCTCAGACGGCAGAAGCCATATGGACTTTGGTGCGTGATGGCGGTTACCGCTGCGGCTGGGGCGAAGGCAAAGGCTCATGTTTTTATCGGTTCACAGAGCCTAAGAGGCCGGGTTACCCCCATATGATCGAACTCTTCGCGAAGTGCCCCGACTTTCTAAAGGGTCGTGAGGAGATTGATGTGGCGCCAATTCACGTTGATGAAAACATAAGCAGTCTTTCGGCAATTTTGTTGGACGATGCTTACTACAGCTTGTTCCTTCAGGGAATTCGGACCGTAGGCGGCGTTTCGGTCCTGGGTACGGAATACATTGTCCCGTTCAAAGCGAAGGCGTATCTCGACCTAAAAGCTAGAAGGGAAGCGGGGGAGAACGTTGATTCGAAGAAGGTAAAAAAGCATAAACGCGATGCGCTGAGGCTTGCTCAGCTGCTTGGCGAGTCGGAAGGTGTCGACCTGCGCGGAGAACTGAAGGACGATATGATTGCGTTTGTTAAAGATTGTGAGGTGGGCGAAGTCAATCTGAAACAGATCGGGGTTGCGGGCGCAACGATGGCGCAGTTGCTTGAGACGATGAAAGCAACATATGGCTTGATTGGTTGAGTGTGGTTACGTGGCCCGGACGGTGCAGTCTAGCTGCGTTGTCCGGCGCGGAAGCTCGCTAATCGGCTATTATTTGTTTAGACAACCTGAGCTATAGAGGAGTGACCGGCGATGGTGCAGGGCGCCAAACATATGAAGAGCAATAACGCCGCGGCCAACGGCGGCTCAAGCCCTCAACCCAAACCTCAACCAAAGCCCAAGCGTCGTCGCAAGCGGTTGCCGCGCTGGGCCGACCGTCTCATCACCATCGTCATCATCCTTATTGGCGTGGGCCTTATGACCTGGCCGTGGATCTTGGACCGGCTCGAGGCCTCGGGCGTGTTCAACCAGATCAGCACGGTGTCCAGCACCGTGGACGCGCTGTCTGCCGAGGAGCGCGAGCGCATTCTGCTCCAGGCGCGCTCCTTTAACGAGCAGCTGGCGGGCGAGGCCACCGAGCTCCCCGCCGACCAGATCGAGCCCTACGCTCAGCAGCTCATCTTCGACCGCGACCCCATGATGAGCTGGGTCGAGATCCCCTCCATCGACGTGAGCATGCCCATCTACCACGGCACGAGCGAGGAAGTCCTTATGGCGGGCGTCGGCCACCTGGAGGGCACGAGCCTGCCGGTGGGCGGCACCTCGACGCACTGCGTGCTCACCGCGCACTCGGGCATGCGCAACCTGAGCATGTTCGACGACATCCACTCGCTGGAGCCCGGCGACCTGGTGCTGCTGCACACCATGAACAAGACGCTCGCCTACAAGATGGTGGACTCCGAGGTGGTGCTGCCCGAGGAGATGGAGTCGCTGACCATCGAGCCCGGTGCCGACAAGGTGACGCTCGTCACCTGCACGCCCTACGGCGTGAACGACCATCGCCTGCTGGTGCATTGCGTACGCACCAAGTACAGCAAGAAGGACGTCGACAAGCAAAAGTCGCTGGCCGGCCGCCACTGGGGCAAGCGCGAGTTTGCCGTGCTTATCGTGGTCGTGGCCATTGTGCTGTTGCTGCTGGACATCGTGATCCACGCGGTCCGTAAGCGCCGCAAGGCCAAGGCCTCGGCATAAGACATCGTCCAGAACCACCACAATGGGGACAGGCATCTTTGTGGTGGTCGGGGGCTTCCAAACCATCACAACACTTGATGAAAATCGCGATTATGGCGAAAAGTGTCGAATGTTGTGATGGTCTTCGTTGTGGGCGGGATGGTTTTCGCTATGGGCGGGACGGTTTTCGCTACGGACGGTACGGTTTCGCTGCAGAATCGCCAGACCGCAGCCTGCCAGCTGTCGCCCTCGTTACGTTTTCGCTGCGTTTGGGTAAAGCGCCTGCTCCAAGCCGGCGTTGCCTTGTATACTAGAGCGGTTTATCTGTTATGCGGAAGGGAGCGCCTATGGCACTCAGCGAGAAAGACGTGCGCGGCATCGCCGAGTACGCAAAGATCGCACTGACCGATGACGAGCTCACCCAGATGACGTCCTACATGAACGACGCCGTCCAGATGCTCGAGCCCGTCTTGCAATATGACTTGCCCGACGTGGAGCCCACGTTCCATCCCATCGGAAGCCTGTCCAACGTGATGGGCGATGACCTGCGCGAGCCCGAGCGCGATCTGCCGCTCGACGTTGCGCTGGAAAACGCCGGCAGCGCGCGCGACCGCTACTTCCGCGTGCCGTCCATTTTGGGAGAGGGGGAGAGCGAGTAATGGCGCTAAGCTTCGATTCCCTTACCGCCGCCCAGATCGCCGCGGGCGTTGCCGCCGGCGACTTTACCGCTACCGAGGTGGCCCAGGCCTCCCTTGCCGCCATCGAGGCGCGCGAGGGCGGGGTCCAGGCATTCCTGCAGGTGTCGCCCGAGCTTGCGCTCGAGGCCGCTGCGCGCGTGGATGCCGACCGTGCCGCAGGCAAGCCGCTGCCCCCGCTCGCGGGCGTGCCGCTGGCCATCAAGGACAACATGAACCTCGTGGGTACGTGCACCACCTGCGCTTCCCGCATGCTCGAGAACTACCAGAGCGTCTACACCGCCACCTGCGTCCAGCGCATGCTCGATGCCGGCTGCCTGCCCATGGGCAAGGCCAACATGGACGAGTTTGCCTTTGGCAGCTCTACCGAGAGCTCTGCCTTCCACCGCACCAACAACCCTTGGGATACCGAGCGCGTGCCCGGCGGCTCCTCGGGCGGCTCCGCTGCCGCCGTCGCTGCGGGCGAGGTCGCGCTCTCGCTGGGCTCGGACACCGGCGGCTCCATTCGCCAGCCGGCGTCGCTGTGCGGCGTGGTGGGCTTTAAGCCCACGTATGGTGCCGTGAGCCGTTACGGCGTGGTTGCCTTTGGCTCGTCGCTCGACCAGGTGGGACCCTTTGGCCGCACGGTCGAGGATGTCGCGCTGGCCATGAACGCGCTTACCGGCGCGGGCCACGATCCGTACGACTGCACCAGCCAGGATTGCGCCGTCGATTTTACCGAGCATCTCAACGACAGCATCGAGGGCAAGCGCGTGGGCATCATCCCCGCGTTTATGGAGGCCGAGGGCCTGACGCTCGAGGTCAAGGCCGCTGTTCAGCGCGCCGCCCAGGAGCTGCAGAACCAGGGTGCCGAGCTGGTCGAGGTCGACCTGCCGCACCTGGACGCCGCCATCGCCGCCTACTACGTCATCGGCCCGGCCGAGGCGTTCTCCAACCTGGCACGTTTCGACGGCATTCGCTACGGCTATCAGGAGGAGGGCTGCGCCAACCTGTCCGACCAGAGCTCGCTTTCGCGTGCCCACGGCTTTGGTGCCGAGGCCAAGCGCCGTCAGATGCTCGGCGCCTACCTGCTGAGCTCGGGCGTGTACGACAAGTATTACTACGCCGCGCAAAAGGCCCGCACGCTCATCACGCAGGACTACGACGCCGCGTATGCCAAGGTAGACACCATCCTCATGCCCGCCTCGCCGCGCACGGCCTTTAAGTTTGGCGAGATCAGCGACCCCACGCAGATGTACCTCTCCGACCTGTACACCATCTCGCTCAACATTTGCGGCAACGGCGGTATCTCGGTGCCGCTGGGCCTGGGCGAGGATACTCAGCTGCCCGTTTCTGCCCAGCTGGTTGGTCCGGCGTTTAAGGACCGTCAGCTGCTCACGTTTGCCCGCGCCCTTGAGCGCGGCTTTGCCGATGCCGCCACGGGTGCGCCCGCGCTTTCCGTCGCGCCCGATTTTGCCGGGAAGGGAGGCGAGCTGTAATGAAGGAGCTTTCCGAGGTCCTGCAGGATTGGGAGGCCGTGATCGGCCTGGAGATCCATACCGAGCTCACCGCACTCGATACCAAGATGTTCTGCAACTGCAAGCTCAGCCACGATGACGAGCCCAACGCCAACGTGTGCCCGGTGTGCCTAGGCCTGCCCGGCGCCCTGCCGGTGCCCAACAAGCGCGCCATCGAGAGCATCGTCAAGGCCGGCCTCGCCACCAACTGCGAGATCCAGCGTCACTCGATGTTCTACCGCAAGCACTACTTCTATCCCGATATGGCCAAGAACTTCCAGACCACGCAGGGTCCGGTCGCCTTTGCCATGTACGGTCACCTGGACCTGGACGTGACCGGCCGCGGTGCCGCCGAGCGCCCCGACTGCGCGTTTGGCGAGGCCGAGGCCCAGAGCCTGGCGAGCGCCTCGGCCAATGCCGAAGGCCTGTCCACGTCCATGTCCTCGACGATGCGCGAGGGCAATCGGCGTGCGGGCCATCTGGCCAGCTATGACGCGTCCAACCTGCAGATGCCCGAGCGTCGCGAGGACGGTTCCTACACGGTGCCCATTCGCATCCTGCGCATCCACATGGAGGAGGACGCTGCCAAGATGGTCCATGTGGGCGGTGCCGAGGGCCGCATTACCGCCGCGGCCGAGTCGCTCGTCGACTACAACCGCTGCGGCACGCCGCTCATCGAGCTCGTCACCGAGCCCGACCTGCGCACGCCCGAGGAAGCGCGTCTGTTTATGGAAAAGCTCCGTCGCATCTTTGTGACGCTGGGCATTTCGGACTGCTCCATGGAGAAGGGCTCCATGCGCTGCGACGGCAATGTGTCGCTGCGTCGCCGCGGCGAGACCAAGCTGGGCACCAAGACCGAGCTCAAGAACCTCAACTCGTTTAAGAGCCTGCACGATGGCCTTGCCTACGAGATCTGCCGTCAGGCCGAGGTGCTCGAGGAGGGCGGCATCATCTATCAGGAGACCCGCCACTGGGAGCCCAGCCGCAAGCGCACCGTGGTCATGCGTGTGAAGGAGACGGCCGACGACTATCGTCTGTTCCCCGATCCCGACCTGGCGCCGTTCGATCTGGACGATGAGTTCATCGACCGCTGCCGAGGCGAGATTCCCGAGCTGCCCGATGCCAAGCGCGCCCGCTTTGAGGCCGACTTTGGCATTAAGGCGGCCGATGCCGAGCAAATCGCCGGCGACCCGGAGTTTGCCGAGTTCTTTGAGGCCGCCGCTGCCGGCATGGCTGGCAAAGAGGCTCAGACGGTCGCAAACCTGCTGGTGAACGAGATGATCGCCTATCTTAAGGGTGCGGGCGTCTCGCTGACCGAGTCCGGCATCGCGCCGGCTCAGGTGGCAGCGCTGGCCAAGCTGCTGGCGACCGATGCCATCAGCTCCAACCAGGCGCACGAGGTCTTTGAGGCCATGGCTCAGACCGGCGACGACCCCAATAAGATCGTCGACGAGCGCGGCATGCGTCAGGTGAGCGATGCCGGCGCGTTGCAGCCGATCGTGGACGAGGTGCTGGCTAACTGTGCCGAGCAGGCGCAGCAGTATCGTGACGGCAACCAGAAGGTCATTGGCTTTTTGGTGGGCCAGTGCATGAAGGCGAGCCGCGGCAAGGGCAACCCAAAACTCTTCAACGAGTTGCTGAGAACGTCGCTCTCGTAAGCGGGAACCCGGGAGCCCCGGCAGGGCGGGTGCTTCCTCAAAATTTCGAACAGTCCTGCGCAAGACGAAGGCCACATTAAGTGGCCTTCTTTGCGTGCGGAACTCATTTTGAGCAAGCACCCGCCCTGCCGGGGCTCCCGGGTTCTGCAACGACTCGGCCGTTCGGGTCAGGTAGGCTGATAGGAAAGATGGTGACGGAGGCGCAAAATGCGCCTCCGCCTTTTGAATGTGATGGAAGTGTGGCGAAATGAACTTAAAACTTCCGTAAATGTGATAAATGTCACGTTTTACCTAGGGTAAAATGTGGGAAATATCACGTTTACGGAAGTTTCTTTGCGGGAGGTTCGGTCATGCAGCGAGATATCATTGCCAAGCTTAACGCTTGGAAAGCGTCAGAATATCGTAAGCCGCTTATCCTTAAGGGGGCGCGCCAGGTTGGAAAGACGTGGGCGCTTAAGGAGTTCGGCCGAACCTCGTACCTCAATTTTGTGTATCTGACGCTCGAGGAGCCGTCACCTGGGGTACAGAGCGAGTACGCTCAGTTTTTCGAAGGTACGCGCGATCCTCGACGGATCATCTCAAATCTTTCCCTGGCACTTGGACAGCCTATCGAGCCCGGCGAAACGCTGCTTATTATTGATGAGATCCAGGATTGTCCTTCTGCAGTCGGTGCCCTTAAATACTTCTGTGACGAGGCCCCCGAGTATCACGTCGCATGCGCAGGGTCTTTGTTGGGCGTTCGCTTGTCCCGTGAGACCAGCGCTTTTCCGGTGGGAAAGGTCGAGTTCATGGAGATGCGCCCCATGAGCTTTTCCGAGTTTCTGAAAGCCGAGGGCGCTGCAAACTACGACGAATACCTTGGCGGCCTGGATCAGATCGAGACAGTGCCCGATTTCTTCCATGTCCGTCTCGTCGAGCATCTTCGTCGTTATTTTGCATGCGGCGGCATGCCAGAGGCTCTTGGCCGGTGGGCGGAGACGGGCGATATCGTTCAGGTCGATAAGGTGTTGTCTGATCTCTTGGATTCCTACGAGCGCGATTTTGCCAAGCATGGTGGCCGTGCGCAGTTCGCCAAGCTTTCGCAAATATGGAACTCGATTCCAGCTCAGTTGGCGCGCGAGAACAAAAAGTTCGTTTGGGGTGCGGTGCGCGAGGGGGCTCGTGCTCGAGAATACGAGGATGCTCTGGAATGGCTTGCCGATGCTGGGCTCATCACGGCGGTTCGCCTTAATGCTGCCGGTGGTGTGCCGCTCTCTGCGTACGATGACCTCAAGGCATTTAAAGTCTACTGTCTTGATGTCGGCTTGCTGCGCCGCATGGCAAGGCTGGATGCGTCCGCTTTTGCCATCTCGGATGCGCTATTTTCGGAGTTCAAAGGTTCGTTCGCCGAGAACTATGTGCTTCAGGCATTACTTTCACAGTTAGATGCTGCTCCGCGTTATTGGACAAACGAGAAGCCGAAGCACGAAGTCGATTTTTTGATTCAAGTCGGAAACGAAATCGTTCCCGTCGAGGTCAAATCGGGAGAGGTCGTTCATTCCAAGAGCCTTAAGTACTATGCCGACAAGCATGCGGAGACGACTCCATTGAGGGTCCGCTACTCACTTAAGAACCTAAAGCTCGACGACGGGGTGCTCAACATTCCGTTGTATTTGGCTGATCGATCTGTCCCTCTTATCAAAAAGGCGCTTGATTGTGCGCATCTTGACGTTTAGATCCTGGGTGAGCTGACGGGCGGCGGCTAATTAATCGCTCCGTTACGGCCAGGGAGCTTGGGCCTTAGCGATGCTTGCTTCGCCAAGCGGTGGGGGTGGTGCCGGTGTATTGTTTGAAGGCTTGGGCGAAGGCGGCCTGTTGAGGGTAGCCTAGACGCTCTGCCACCTGCGCTATTGTGAGCGCGCTATCGGCCAAAAGGTCCTTTGCTCGCTCCATACGGCGTCTGCGAATGTAGGTGCCCAGGGACTCGCCAGTTTGGGCCTTAAAGGTGGCGCATAGTTTGGAGCGGCTTGTGTAGAGCCTCTCGGCCACCTCGTTGATACCCACACGTCTGCCTTTGTCGAGCGCGCGCTCAATCATTGCCGTTGCTTCTTCGGCAATGGTTATGCTGACGCGTGTGTCTGCCGCCTGCCGCGCCTGCTTGTGGGCCGCGCGCGAACAGGCGAGCTCCGCGACCATGGTCTCCACGATGCCCTGCATATAGACGTGTCCGCCTACGGTGTGAGCGCGGTCCTCGTTAATCCGGCGCAGCGTGTGGCAGATGGCAGACGTCGCTTCCTCGTGCCATGGCTCGGCAAACGCCTCAAAGATTCCCGCGAACTCGGTGGGATAGCGGTGCTCCAGTTCGTCAAAATATCCAGGCAAAAAGAGCACCGAGCGCGAGTGATAGAGCTCCCCCGCAAACAGCGGGCTTAATTCCTCGCCACAGTTATCTTGGATAAAGCTGCAAACGGCATTGTTTGGCCACGGTCCATGCAATGGTTTGAGGTTCGCGGGCGTTATGCCAGCCTCGGGCATGCATGTAAGTGTGGGCGCGCTGACCTCGCTCACGCAGGCATATGGCTCGGGTGTGTATTCGGCCAGGTACATATCGTGCGTCGGGGTGATGAAATGCTCCATGACGATGCAGGCAGGGGAGAGGGGCATGATCCATGCGCGTCCGTGCGCCCGATCGTTTGCCACCTCGCCGGTAAAGACAGCGCCCTTGCCGGAAAGCTCCAGGCCAAACTGCTCAAACTGTGGTGCGTAGAGCTCGGTTATGTCGGTCGCTGCCCGCCGTATTTGCAAAAGCGTCCCTTTCCTTTGCAGAAACGTCCATGCCTGGCTTAATTGTGAGCCATGGCTAACACATCAATGATAAGTTCATTACGGTTAACTCTCAAGCCGTTAGAAAGGAATCTCATGGCAAAGGGATCAAAAAGGGAAGGCGGCGGTATCGGCGAGCTGCTTGCATATGCCGGCGACCGTAAATTCCTAACGTATTTGGGCATGGCGCTCTCGGCGCTCTCGCAGCTGCTGAGCTTTGGCCCGTACGTGTGCATTTGGCTTGTCGCGCGCGATCTGATCGCCGTGGCACCTAACTGGAGCGAAGCCTGCGACATCGCGACGTATGGCTGGTGGGCCGTGGGGTTTGCGCTGGCAAGCATCGTAGCTTATTTCGTGGGGCTCATGTGCACGCATCTGTCCGCGTTTCGCTGCGCGTCCAATATCCGCAAGACTACGAGCGAGCACCTGCTTAAGCTGCCGCTTGGCTACTTTGACACGCACGCCACCGGTGAGCTGCGCCGTATTGTAGACGGATGCGCCGCCTCCACCGAGACTTTGCTCGCACACATGCTGCCCGATATCGCAGGCGCCACCGCCATGGTCGCAGGCCTGCTCGTGCTGCTTTTCGCGCTCGATTGGCGTTTGGGGGCGGCATGCCTTATCTCGGTCGTCGTTTCGTTTGGCGCCATGGCCACCATGATGAGCGGCAAAGGCGCCGAGTTCATGAAGGCCTACATGGGAGCGCTGGTCAAGATGAACAAGACCGGAACCGAATACGTACGTGGCATCCCCGTGGTCAAGGTGTTTCAGCAGACGGTCTACTCCTTTAAGGCCTTCCACGATGCGATCGCCGAATACGCCGACATGGCACAAAACTATGCGGGCACGTTCTGCCGAGGTCCGCAGGTACTCAACCTTACCGCGCTCAATGGTCTTGTGGCATTCCTATTGCCCGTGGCGTTGCTGTTGGCGCCAGGCGAGACGGACTTCGCGCATTTTATGACCAACTTCACGTTTTACGCGATATTTTCGGCCGTGGTACCGACGGCTATGACCAAGCTCATGTTTGTGGGCGAGGCCTCTCAGATGAGTGCCGATTCGCTGGCTCGTATTCGAAGCGTCATGGATTCCAAGCAGCTCTCCGTGCCCGCCCAACCCAAGCACCCTGCCGGCGGCGACGTGCGATTTGAGGACGTGAGCTTTACGTACGAGGGTGCCGAAGCACCCGCCGTTAGCCATGTAAGTTTCAGCGTTCCCGCTGGTGGCACCCTCGCCCTGGTGGGTCCCTCGGGTGGCGGTAAGTCAACCTGCGCAAGCCTGATTCCGCGTTTTTGGGATGTTTCCTCGGGTCGAGTGCTCGTAGGTGGTGTGGACGTTCGCGATATGGATCCGCACGAGCTTATGGACCAGGTCGCCTTCGTGTTCCAGACCAACCAGCTGTTCCGGCAAACACTTGCCGACAACGTACGCGCCTCCAAGCCTACGGCCACTGACGACGAAGTGCGTGCGGCCCTCTCCTCAGCTCAGTGCGACGACATTGTGGCCAAGCTCCCACAGGGCATCAATACCATGCTCGGTGCCGGCGGAGCATATCTTTCGGGCGGCGAGGTCCAGCGCGTGGCCCTCGCCCGCGCGATCCTTAAAGACGCGCCTATCGTGGTGCTCGATGAGGCCACGGCGTTTGCCGATCCCGAGAACGAGGCGCTCATTCAGCGCGCCTTTAGCAAGCTGGCGGCGGGTCGCACGGTCATTATGATTGCGCACCGGCTTTCGACCGTGGTGGGCGCAGACCAAATCGTGGTGCTCAACCAGGGCAGCGTGCAGGAGTCGGGTACCCATGCCGAGTTGCTGTCCCAAAATGGCCTGTATGCCAAGATGTGGGCCGAATACGAGCAGGCCGCGAGCTGGAAGATTACTGCTGCGACCGCGGATGCCGCCGTCACGAAGGGAGGCGAGGCCTAAATGTTCGCCTCATTCCAAAAGAAGTATTTCCTATCCGATAAAGGCGTCGCCGGCGTAAAATGCGGCATTTTATGGACCACGCTCACTAATCTTATTACCATGGCTGGCATGGGCTTTTTATTCCTGGTTATGGCCGGCTTTGTCGAGCATCTCGCCAGCGGGGCTGACCTGCCGGATGCCCTGCCGATTGTGTGCGGCCTCCTGGTCTTTTTCGTGTTGCTCTTTGCCTCTAACTGGCAGCAGTATTACTACACCTACTGCATCTTTTACGAGGAGTGCGGCAAGCAGCGTATGGAGATTGCCGAGCGCTTGCGCAAACTGCCGCTGTCGTTTTTTGGTCGTCGTGATCTGGCCGATTTAACCGAGACCATCATGGGCGACGTCCAGGCCATGGAGCACGCCTACAGCCACGTGCTGGGAGAGCTTTGGGGTGCCATCATCGCAAGCGCCATTGTCTTCGTGGCATCGCTGTTCTTTTGCTGGCAGCTGGCGATTGCGGCGTTTTGGAGCGTTCCCGTGGCCTTTGCCGTGTTGTATCTAACACGCGGCCCCATGACTCCGGTGTTTGATCGCGTGCGCGCCGAGAAGGTCAAGGTTACCGAGGCTATTCAAGAGACGCTCGACTGCGTTCGCGAGATTCGCGCCACCAACCAGGAGGCCCATTATCTTGAGGGACTCAACGCCGTGATCGATGCCGAGGAGCGCGAGACCACCAAGGGCGAGCTCGTTAACGGGCTTTTGGTCAACTCCGCCTTTGCCATCCTGCGTCTGGGCATTGCCACCACGCTGGTC
The DNA here is from genome assembly GCA_937982065.1 of uncultured Collinsella sp. Classification (GTDB taxonomy): domain Bacteria; phylum Actinomycetota; class Coriobacteriia; order Coriobacteriales; family Coriobacteriaceae; genus Collinsella. The sequence goes on along the minus strand of CALJMO010000052.1, from coordinate 252,605 downwards.
ACGGGCGCCGCGATGGTCGCCTCCGGGCAGGTCGACTTTTTGGTGTTGTTTGCCTTCCTGCTTATGGTGAGCCGTATCTATGCGCCCTTTGACCAGGCATTAATGTTAATGTCCGAGCTGTTTGCCGCCGAGTCGTCTGCCAAGCGCATGCGTTCCATCATGGAAGAGCCTGTGGCGCGGGGCAGCGAGAACTTTAAGCCTGCGGGCCACGATGTGGTGTTCGATCACGTGGCATTTGGCTATGGTGCGGGCGAGGACGGACGCGCCGGCGAGAAAGTTCTTACCGATGTGAGCTTTACCGCCAAGGAAGGCGAGGTCACGGCGCTGGTCGGTCCTTCGGGTTCCGGTAAGTCTACGGTGAGCCGCCTGGCCGCGCGCTTTTGGGATGCCACTGCGGGCAAGGTTGCCGTGGGCGGTGTGGATGTTGCGGGCGTGGATCCCGAGGTGCTGCTGCGCGACTACGCCATTGTGTTCCAAGACGTGCTGCTCTTTGACGACACGGTGATGGGAAACATCCGCCTCAGGCGTCGTGATGCCACCGATGAGGAAGTGCTTGCAGCCGCGCGTGCCGCCAACTGTGACGAGTTCGTGAACCGCATGCCGCAGGGCTATGACACTATGATTGGAGAGAACGGCTCCAAACTCTCCGGCGGCGAGCGCCAGCGCATCTCCATCGCTCGTGCGCTGCTTAAGGACGCGCCCATCGTGCTGTTGGACGAGGCGACGGCAAGCTTGGATGTGGAGAACGAGACCGTGGTGCAGCAGGCGCTCTCCCGTCTGCTTGCAGGTAAGACGGTTATCGTTATTGCCCACCGTATGCGTACGGTGGAAAATGCCGACAAAATCGTTGTGCTCAAGGATGGAGTGGTTGCCGAACAGGGCACTCCGGCGCAGCTCAAGGCAGCAGGCGGAGAATTCGCCCGCATGGTTGCGCTGCAAAAGGAGTCGGCGGACTGGCAGCTGTAGGACTGTGGCAAGGGCGGGGGCGGATACCCGTGGGAGTGCGGATTTGCGTCGTGGTGGGTGAACCGCCGAGTACCGGGCGGTCTGGACCGCATGTTTTCAAAAAGTTAGCCATAGTTGACCAAATAGTTATACTAAACTAGTCTCAAAAGTGTGCTCGAGCAAACTAATGAACTCGGGTGCTAAGGCACCATGCCGCGCTTGTGCGGTAAAAGGGAGAAGCAACATGAAGAAGTCGACGTTCAATACCCTGCTTGTCGGTGGCGGTTTTCTGCTTGGCACGGCCGGCATCAAGCTGCTTACCAGCGCTCCGGTCAAGAACGCCTGCGTGCAGGGCATTGCGTGCGGCATGCGCATCAAGAACTGCTACCAGGACATGGTCGAGCAGGCCAAGGCTAATGTCGACGACATGGTTGCCGAGGCTGCCTACATCACCCAGAGCGAGGCCGCTGCTGACGAGGCAGCCGAGTAACGCTCCCAGGCACAAACTATGAGATTCTCGATTATCAGCGAGATCCCCGGCAGGACCCGTCTTCAATTGGCGGGTCCTGTGCCAGAGAGCGATCTCGATGCACTTCTTAAGCTCGGCGGCGATATCGACGGCGTGCACAAGGTGCGCGTGTATGGCCGCATTGGCCAGATGGCGCTGGAGTACGACGAGCCGCGCCGCGCGAGCGTGCTCGACGCCTTGGGCGCACTCGATGCTCAAGCTATCGCCGATGCCAAGTCGGGCTACGTGATGCAACTCGAGCCGCGCAAGCACAAACTCGTTATGGACCTGGCGACACTCGTCGGTGCCCATTACGCACGTCGCTGGTTCTTGCCGACGCCTCTGCGTGCGGTGTTTGTCGTGGCCGGTTACATGGCATTTTTGCGCGCTGCCCTTCATGAGCTGGCGCAGACGCGCCTGACCGTTCCCGTGCTCGACGCTTCGGCCATCGGCATTTCGTTCGTCAAGCGTGATGTCGACACCGCGGGCCAGACGATGTTCCTGCTCAACGTGGGCGAGCTGCTCGAGGACTACACCCGCGCCATGAGCGAAAACGAGCTCATTAACTCGCTGCTCGACGTACCCGACAAGGCGCAAAAGGTTGTCGGCGACACCGAGGTAAGCGTTGCCGCCACCGAGCTTGAGCCCGGCGATCTGGTCGCCGTACGCACTGGCATGTCCATCTGCATCGACGGTGTTGTCGAGCAGGGGAGCGCTATGGTCAACCAGGCGACCCTGACTGGCGAGCCGCTGGCCGTCGAGCGCAGCGTGGGCGACGACGTGTTCGCCGGTACCGTCGTGGAAGACGGCGGCATCTTGGTGCGCGTGCGCGCCAATACGGCGCAAACCAAACTGCGCTCAATCGTCTCGCTCGTGCAGACAGCCGACTCGCTCAAGTCCGAAGGCCAGTCGCATATGGAGGACCTTGCCAACAAGATCGTCCCGTGGAACTTCCTGCTCGCGGGCCTTGTCGCGCTCACCACGCGCAGCCTCATCAAGACCTCAGCGGCGCTGATGGTCGATTACTCGTGCGCGCTCAAGCTCACGGGTTCCGTTGCCGTCATGACCGCCATGAGCGATGCCGCAAAGATGGGCGTCATGGTCAAGGGCGCCAAGTACTTTGAGTCGTTTGCCAAGGCCGACACCATTGTGTTTGATAAGACCGGCACGCTCACCGAGGCGCAGCCGCGTCTTGCCTGCGTGCTGACCACCGATGGCTGGAGCGAGGACGAAGTCCTGCGTCTTTCCGCTTGCTTGGAGGAGCATTTCCCGCATCCGGTGGCACGCGCCGTGGTCAATGCGGCACGCGAGCGCGGGCTCGAGCATCGCGAGCGTCACGCTGCGGTCGAGTACATCGTGGCGCACGGCATCGCTTCGTCCATTGAGGGGCGTCGCGCGATTATCGGCTCGGCGCACTTTGTATTCGACGATGAGGGCGCGCAGCTCGAGTCCGACATTAAGGAGCAGATCGAGTCCCAGATGCAGGGCCTGTCGCCGCTGTATCTGGCGGTCGATGGCAAGGTCGTCGGCGTGCTCGGTATCGAGGACCCGCTTAAGCCCGGGGTCCGCGAGGCCATCGCCGACCTGCATGCGTTGGGCGTTAAGCACGTGGTCATGCTCACGGGCGACTCGGAGCGCACGGCCGAGCGCATTGCTCGCGAGGCAGGTGTCGACGAGTTTAAGGCCGAGCTGCTGCCCGAGGACAAGTACGCGTATGTTGAGCGCATTAAGGGCGAGGGGCGGCACGTTGCCATGGTGGGCGACGGCGTCAACGATTCGCCGGCGCTCGGTTTGGCCGACGTGGGGCTGGCCATGGGCGGCGGAAGCGACATCGCCAAGGAGGTCGCCGATATCATCCTGACCGATACGGATCTGGCTGCAATCGTGCGTCTACGCCGCGTGAGCCAGGGGCTTATCGACCGTCTGACGAGTTCGTATTCCAAGGTGATGCTCACCAACTCGGCGCTGTTGGCATTGGGTATTACCGGCATGATCACTCCGCAGACGTCGTCACTGCTGCACAATGGCTCAACGATCGCCTACAGCCTGGGCAACGCGAAGGCGTACCTGCGTTAGCAGACGTGTTCGCCCACGTTATCTGGCCTGCGCCCAGACGGCATCGGTGTCGTCCGGGCGCAGGCCTTTTGCATTTGACCATTTGCTAGCTTCTCTATAAAGTGGTGCTAGCATGGCTAGCAATTGAAGGGAGCGGGATCGACGTGGGTGCTGTTAGCGGCATGGCGCAGGTGAATGTTCGCGTAGATCGCTCGGTTAAAGAGCGCGCCGAGGAAGCGTTGCGGCTTTCGGGCAGATCACTGTCCGAGCTCATCAAAAAGGTGGTGGCCAAGGTCGCACAGGGTGGCGGGCAGTGTGAGGAAGTGCTGTCTGCCGTTGATGGCCGGCAGCAGACCGTCGCGCCCGATACGCCGTTCGCCGCATCATGGGCGGCGGCGGATCAGCTTTACGCGGACCTGGGTATTGATACGTCGCCCGTATCCGACGATCGCGATTGGGACACAATCTATTCCGACGCCATGGATGAGCATTATCGCCAAAAGGGGATGATCCAGTGAGTGGGGCGCCTCTCAAGATCATGGTAGACGCCAACGTATGGGTCGATTCGTTTTGCGTCGACCATGCCGAGTCGCTTGCCGCGCGTGCGTTTATTGGGCAGGCGACGGAGACGGGGGCGTTGCTGTTCTTTCCGGTGCATATTGCCAAGGACGTGCTGTACGTTGTCCAACATGAGCTGAAGCGTAGCGTTCTTGCCGGCGGGGGAGCGCTCGACGAGGAATCTGCCCGTGCAATTGGCGATGCGGCGTTGGCGTTTGTTCGGAATATGACCGAAAACGCTATGGCCGTGGGCGCGGATGCATCCGATCTATGGCTAGCCGACAAATATCTGACGCTCCATCGCGATTACGGGGACAACTTGGTACTCGCCGCATGCAAGCGCGCGCAGGTTGATTACTTGGTAACTAACGATCGCAAACTGCTCGAACATGCCGATCTTGCAGCGAAGACCCCGCGCCAGATGATGCCGCTTCTTGCTCTGGCCGAACGCAGCGGCGCGGCTATCGGTTGACGCGAACTGTTTGCGGGCCTCTTGGACGACAATGCGCCAAGGGACCCGCGTCTGCTATTTACAAAAGCTCGGCCTTAATGGCGGGGCTTTCTGCGAGCTGCTCGGCTGCCTTTTCATCGGAGCTGTCGAGTGCTGCCAGACTGCGGTAGACCCACTCGTTGACCTGGGTGTTCTTGACGCCTGCGGTCTGCATAAGGGCGCCTACCTCGCGGATTGCTGCGAACAGATCGGCCTTGGGCCCCGCGAGCTCGACCTCGATGCCGTGGTAGGCGGTCACGCCGCGGTTCTCACTCACGTGGTCGATAAAGCCCTCGACGGTCTCAAGCTGCTGGGCGAGAGCTGCATCATCGTCAGCGTCCAGCGCGACGAGTGCGTTCGATACCGTGAGTGCGGGATGTCCGCAGGGGACAAAGCCTTCGATGACATCCATAGCTTCGGTAATGGTTGAGCCCAGGCCTGCGAGGGCATTGACGAGTTGCTGCTTGGTATCCATAACGGTCCTTTCGACGGGTCAATTTTGCTTGGCGAAAATATACGTGACGCGATCGGTAGCAAAAGTGCGAAGTGCGGCGCACATTGGGGTCTTCACAGCTCGTGCATAGAACAGCTGTCCGCTTTCAGAACGTGGTAAGATAACACTCCACAAGCGGGGCTCGCCCTGCACGTTCCTTGAAAAGTCGACGGGTGTTGGGTGCTCGTGCCCAATGTCATCCAGACTTTCCCGACATTCGGGGGCGACTGGTTTCGACACGATAGCTCTGAGAGAGGAAGCAAGCCGAGGTCTCCTCGCCTCGTTAAACAGGGGTACCGTCAAATTGAATTGACAACAACTCTTCTTTTGAGCCTATGGCTCTCGCTGCTTAGTTTATAGCGGCGCGTCAACCCGGTGATTTCCCCGACACCGGCGCGACGTCATGTTAGGGGAATGCTCCTGCGCACGTAATCGGTATGGCGCAGGCTAAGACCGAACCGGTTAGGACGCCGCGAGCGTGTCGCTGCGCGCAAAGCGCCCGAGACTAAACCAGCGACTGAGCTTGGAGATGCCAATCAGGGGGCTTTCGTGGACCGGAGTTCGATTCTCCGCGCCTCCACCATAAGTCACAGGCAGGTAGATATTCGTATCTGCCTGCCTTTTTATTTCTAGTCCGTACCGCGGAGAATCGAACTCTGTGCAGGGCGCGAGCGTAAAGAAAACGCGGAAGCGTTTTTAGCCCGCGGGCGAGGACGGCGGCAGCCGGCCGAAGCCGGTGCGGGTTCGCGAAGCGAACACGCGGATTCTCCGCGCAAACTATCAGCTCAATATGGATGCGATGTTTATCGAATCTCAGCCGGCCATGCGCCGCATCAACGGATCCCCCCGTACCGCGGAGAATCGAACTCCGTGCAGGGCGCGAGCGTAAAGAAAACGCCTCAGTGACGCAGAGTGGGACGTGCTTTCCCAATGGCGGCCCAGGCGGAAAGTCCATCCCGGAATCCGCGCTCAGACTGGGACGTAGTTTCCGGATGGCGCCTCAAGCGGAAACTGCGACCCGGAATTTGCTCTGAGACCGGGACGCGCTTTCCCAACGGCCGCTCATGATCGTTGTGGAGCAGTCAATTTGGGACGGGGCTTTTTTAGCTATCCTTTGACTGCCGATGAATCATCTGGAGCTGGGATAACGATCAGTCGGCATATAGGGGTAGCTAAAAAAGCCCCGTCCCAAATTGACTGCTCTGGGGGTTGGCTTGATCGTCCCGCCCCCTCAACTCCAAAACCTGCGCGCTCGCCATCCCAAAACTGGGTAGAAGAAAGCCAAAACGCAATCGCAGGAGGTCAATATGACTGCAGAAGATAAGGCAAAGAACGCCGGCAAGGTCGCGCTCGTCCTGGAGGGCGGCAGTTTTCGTGGGCAGTTTACCGCGGGCGTGCTCGACGTTCTCATGGAGGCTGGCGTCGAGATTCCGGCTGTCTACGGTGTATCGGCCGGCGCCCTCAACGGCGTGAACTACAAGTCGCACCAGATCGGTCGTGCCAACCGCATCAACCTGGCTTTCTGCAGCGACAGCCGCTTCATGGGCGCCGCATCGTTTGCGTCCACGGGCTCTATTGTGGGTTACGACTTTATCTTCAACGATGTTCAGGACCGCCTGGATCCCTTTGACAACGAGACGTTCGACGCGAGCCCCATCGAGATGTACGCCGTCGCGACGGACATGCTGTTTGGAACGGCCACGTACCTCCCGGTCAAAAGCGCCGTGCTCGATCTCGACGCCGTGCGCGCCTCGACCTCGTTGCCGCTGGTGACGCCGCCGGTCGAGATTGACGGGCACAAATACGTCGACGGCGGCGTAGCCGATTCGGTTCCTATCGAGCATGTGCTCGAGGAGGCGGGCTTCGACCGTGCGGTCGTCATTGTCACGCAGGACCGTTCGTATGAGAAAAAGCCCTACGAGTTTATGCCGGCCGCGCGCGCCCGCTATGCCGACTACCCCTATCTGCTCGAGGCTATCGAGACGCGCCACGACCGTTACAACATCCAGCGTATGCACCTGTGGAAGTATGAGCGCGAGGGCCGCGCGTTGGTCGTCGCTCCGCAAAAGCCGGTCGAGGTCGGCCATGTCGAGCACGATCCGGCAAAGCTTTTGGACCTGTATATCCAGGGCCGTCAGGAGGCAAAGCGCCTGCTCGCGGAAATCCAAGAGTTCGTTGAGCGCTAGCGATAGCGAACCCTCAAAAAATGACAACAGCTCAAGAGCTGGAAAAATCACGGCTCGTGGATGACATGTGCAGAAACTCTGGTCGGAGCCAAAATACCTGTTGACTCGTACGGCGAGCGGGGTAATATGGACGGGTTACTTGCAGAGCCCCGTGAATCTCTGTAACAACACGTACTGTACATGGAGGAGTCTAAGTGATTTCGAAATCGACTCACTACGCCAAGCAGGGCGAGGTCCAGCGCAACTGGGTTCTCGTCGACGCCGATGGTGCTGTCCTGGGCCGTCTTGCCACCCAGATCGCAATGATCCTGCGCGGTAAGAACAAGCCCCAGTTCACGCCCAACAGCGACTGCGGCGACTTCGTTGTCGTCATCAACGCCGATAAGGTCCAGCTTACCGGTAACAAGGCCGACACGAAGACCTATTATCGCCACAGCGGCTACAACGGCGGCCTCAAGGCTGAGAGCTTCCGCCAGGCTATGGAGAAGCACCCGGAGAAGGTCATCGAGCGCGCCGTTCGCGGTATGCTGCCCAAGACCACCCTCGGCCGCGCCCAGATGACCAAGCTTAAGGTCTACGCTGGTGCCGAGCATCCGCATGCTGCCCAGAACCCCACGAAGATTGAGCTGGAGGCTTAAAGATGGCTGAGAACACCGTTGTCTACCAGGGTACCGGCCGTCGTAAGAACGCCGTCGCCCGCGTCCGTCTCGTCCCCGGCACCGGCAAGGTGACCATCAACAAGCGTGACGCCGAGCAGTATTTCGGCCGTCATCAGCTCGTTGAGAACGCCCTTGCTCCCTTCAAGGTGACCGACACCGCCGGTCAGTTCGACGTTATCGCTCTGTGCGATGGCGGCGGCATCTCCGGTCAGTCCGGCGCTCTGCGCCTGGGCATCGCTCGCGCTCTTCTGAACGCTGGCGACTACCGTGCTGACCTCAAGAAGGCCGGTTTCCTTACGCGCGATGCTCGCGTGGTCGAGCGCAAGAAGTACGGCCTCAAGAAGGCCCGCCGCGCTCCCCAGTTCTCCAAGCGCTAAGGTTTTATCTCCTTTCGAGATACAATGTACAAGCGGGGCCTGCCGATTCCTCGGCGGGTCCCGCTTTTCTTTTTCGACTAGGGTGGGCGGTTGCATATCGCCTGCTAGGGAAGGAGCAATCCTATGCCCCAGAACATCTTCGGTACCGATGGCGTCCGTGGCATCGCCAACGCCGATCTTTCGTGCGACCTCGCGTTTCGTCTGGGTCGCGCGGCGACCAAGTTTCTTGGTCCGGACATCTGCATCGGCCGTGACACGCGCCTTTCGGGCACCATGCTCGAGAGCGCTCTGACCGCCGGCATTATGGCCGAGGGCGGCCGTCCTCATTGCTGCGGCGTTATCCCCACGCCCGCCGTGGCGCTGCTCACTGTTCAAAACGAGCTCGATGGCGGCATTGTCATCTCCGCTTCGCACAATCCGCCGGAGTTCAACGGCATCAAGTTCTTTAGCCGCAAGGGTATGAAGCTTCCCGATGCTGTCGAGGAAGAGATCAGCGCCTGGGTCATGTCCGAGGAAGCCATGGCTGCCGACACGCTGCCGACCGGCGCCGGTGTGGGCCACATCATCAAGATGAAGGACGCTCGCAAGGCATACGTCGACCACGCCATCGATACGCTCGATGGCCTGAGGCTCGACGGCCTAGTCGTTGCCGTCGACTGCGGTCACGGTGCTTCCTGCCAGACTACGCCCGCCGCGCTGCAGCGCCTGGGTGCCACGGTCCATGCCATCAACACCGATTACTGCGGCACCGACATTAACGTTGAGTGCGGCTCTACGCACCTCGAGCCCCTGCGCGAGCTCGTGCTGCGCACCCATGCTGACATCGGTCTGGCCCACGACGGCGACGCCGACCGCGTGCTGTTCGTGGACAGCGAGGGCAATGAGATCGACGGTGACTACATCCTGGCTATCTGCGGTTCTGACCTCGCCGCTCGCGGCAAGCTCGCCAACTCCGAGATCGTCTCGACCGTCATGTGCAACCTGGGCTTCTCCATCGCTATGAAGGAGCAGGGCTTCGAGATGGTTCAGACCGCCGTGGGCGACCGCTACGTTTTGGAGCGCATGCTCGCGGACGGCGCCGTCATCGGCGGCGAACAGTCCGGCCACATCATCTTCCTGGAGCACAACACCACCGGTGACGGCTTGGTGACGGCTCTGCAGCTGCTGGCCGTGCTCAAGCGCACCGGTCGTACCCTCACCGATCTTGCCGGCATCATGAAGAAGTACCCGCAGGTACTCGTCAACGTGCATTCCGACAACAAGGCTGGTCTGGACGATTGCCAGCCCATCTGGGATGCCGTTGCTGCTGCCGAGAAGGAGCTTGACGGCCGCGGCCGCATTCTGGTGCGCCCGAGCGGCACCGAGCCGCTGGTCCGCGTGATGGCCGAGGCCGAGACGCACGAGCTGACCCAGCGCGTTGTCGACGACATCGTCGAGGTTGTCAAGCGCGAACTTCCCTAATGGTCAAAAACCGTTGCCAAGTGGTAAACTGTTAAGGTTATTTTGATTGATTGGTATGTCCGAGGGGGAGCATGTTCACTAAAGTCCTAAGGTCTTTTGGTATGCGTGGTCGAGTCCTTACGCTGGATGCTCCCATCTCGGGCGATGTCATTCCGCTTTCCGAGGTAAACGATCAGACGTTTGCCACCGGCCTTTTGGGCCAGGGCGTTGCCATTCAGCCTACGGGTACGCGCGTGATCGCGCCGGCTGATGCCAAGGTCGAGGCTATTTTTCCCACGGGACACGCCGTTGCGCTTAACACGGTCGATGGCTTGGACGTGCTCATCCACGTTGGTTTGGACACTGTTCAGCTCGAGGGCAAGCACTTTACCGTACATGCGCAAGTGGGTGACATCGTCCATAAGGGCGATGTGCTCATTGAGTTCGATCGCGAGGCAATTGCTGCCGAGGGCTACGATGTGACGGTTCCCATCTTGGTGTGCAACTCCGTTGAGTTCTCGAGCATCAAGGGCTCCGTTGGCGTGCATGTTGAAGAGATGGACCAGCTCATCGTTGCTCGCGAGCGCTAGCAAGTGCACGTGGCCATTAGTCTACAATTCAAACACGTTTACGGAGGGCGCCCTTGAAAGAGGACGCCCTCAGTGGCAAGATGGGATTTGTCCGAAGCTAAAAGGCTTTGGGTCACCGTGGACGGGCAGGGGCCTCGACGCGGCTAGACACGAGACACATACATTACGCGACCTCGCCCTGGTGGCCGCACACGTTGGTTGCGGCCGACGCGGGCCGCGGGCAAGTGCTTGTAAGGGAGCCTTGCCTCTCTTGTACGAGAAAGGACGCGTAATGAAGATCATTAAAGCTAAAGACTACGAGGATATGAGCCGCAAGGCCGCTAATATCATCTCGGCCCAGGTTATCCTCAAGCCCGACTGTGTGCTGGGTCTTGCCACCGGCTCCACCCCGATCGGAGCCTACAAGCAGCTCGCTACTTGGTACAAGAAGGGCGACGTCGACTTTGCCGAGGTCAGCACCTACAACCTGGACGAGTATCGCGGCCTTTCGCACGACGATCCCCAGAGCTATCACTACTTCATGCGTGAGAACTTCTTCGATCACATCAACATCGACCTGAACAACACGCATGTGCCCGACGGTTCCAACCCCGACGCCGCCGCTGCGTGCTCTGAGTACGACAAGATCGTCGCTGACGCCGGTTACCCGGATCTGCAGCTGCTCGGCATTGGCAACAACGGCCACATCGGCTTCAACGAGCCCGATGACCACTTCTCCAAGGGCACGCACTGTGTCGACCTTACCGAGAGCACCATTCAGGCCAACAGCCGCCTGTTCGACAGCATCGACGATGTTCCCCGTCAGGCCTACACCATGGGTACCCAGACCATCATGTATGCCCGCATGATCCTGGTCGTCGCCAACGGCGAGGCCAAGGCTCAGGCCGTGCATGACATGTGCTATGGCCCGGTTACGCCCGAGTGCCCGGCTTCGATCCTGCAGCTGCACACCAACTGCGTTGTCGTTGCCGACGAGGCCGCCCTTTCGCTCTGCGAGTAGCGCGAATCCTGCAGCTCGACATAGCCTTGCCTAAGGCCTCCGCTTTGCGGGGGCCTTTTTGCTATCCCTGTCCGCCCACTTGACCAAAATCTTGCCGCAAGCTTGACGAACGCCAGATGCCCAACAGCTTGATTCATTCTATACCAGATTCTATGCAAAAATGCCACTAGAAGGTCGTAGACGGTAGCGGGTGCTAGGCGAGTTGAATGACATGGCTGAACCTTGTTCATCTGCGTTACACTGCCGCTTAGATGGGACAAGCTGACAAGCTCATTTACCTGCTTAAAGACCGATTAGTCGGGGGATTAATAACAATCGGCCCTCGCTGTACAAAAACTTGCCGCTTGCGTACCAAAAGACAACCTAAAACACAAGGGCGCTCTATTCATAGCGCGGCTTGTATGGTCTTGCGGCTACAGTGTCCATACGGTCGAGTGGAGGAGCGGGCATGGTAAACGATTTGAGCGGTATAGACGAGCTCGAGCTGATGCCGTTGGGCGGAGGCTATATGGTGCGACGCGAACGCTTGATGAATGAGCTTATCGCCAAGGGCCGAAAGGCCGGCATCGTGGTTCTTTATGCGCCCGACGGGTTTGGGAAGACCTCGGTGCTGCTGCAGTACACCCATGAGGTTAAATGCGACCCGACGCGAGGTCCCGTGCGGATTATCGAGGCCGATCGTGCCATTGGGCGCGAGGTGTTTATGCAGCTCGAGGTGGTTACCGAAGAACTCAAAGACAAACCGCACTCTCTTATCGCGATTGATAATGTGCCAAACCTCGATCGGCACGATACCGAAGACCTCATCGAAAGGATTCGCGGCCTGCGCGCTATGGGGGTAGGGGTCTTTATTTCCTGCCGTCCTTCAAATCGTCAGCTGATTCATGGGCTGGGCGATTCGGTTAAGATCAATGCGCAGATGCTCAAGGTGCATGCCTATGAGTATTCGGCGTGGGCATCGGCGTTTTCGATCAGCACATCGCTCGACTTTTATCAGCTCACGCAGGGCGTGCCCGAGCTCGTTTCGGCATTGCAGACAGGTCTGTATGGCCAAGGCGACGTAGCCGGTCTGCTCGAAAACGAGATTGTCAACGTATATGGCGCGGCACTTGCCGATCTGGCTTCGCTCGACAATAATGCGCTGTTTTGCGTGGCATGTCTCATGGTTTTGATGGGCGAGGGCAATATCGCAGAACTCGAGGCTTGCGGGGTGAGGCTGTCGATGGTCGACCAGTCCTACTTTGTACGCGACTACCCGATCTTTGGCTTGGATCCCGCCGAGCGGAGTTTTACGTGTCTGGGCACGGAGGATAACGGACGCTTGCGTTTGCGTAAGTTGGTGGCCGAGGTTCGCCCCGAACTTGTTCCGAGGGCGGCCCGGATTTTGCTTAAGGCGGGCCGATGCGATGCGGCGATGGGCTTGGCGGACGCCTTTTTGGACCGTGAAGCGGTCCTTGAACTCGCTGGGCAGTATGGGGTCGATCTGGCTCTGACGGGGCACGGGGCCGATATCTGCCGAGCAGCGCTGGGCACGATCGATGCCGACGATCCGGCTCCAGAGCCAACGCCTGCCGAGGCGCTCGGCGTATATCTGGCAGCGGTCAGCGTGTCCAATACAAAGCTCGCTCGCTATATGGCATCGGTTATCGAGCGCGGGGGCGAACGGGCGGCCTGCGAAATAGACCCTGTTTCATGGAGGGTGGCCCAGACACTGACGGCTGTTTGCTATGGGGACAACGGGCTTGGGCTCCCTACGAACCTGGCCGTGCCAGAAATCGAGACATCCCATACCGCACTCGATATGTTGTCTGCGCATATCGAGGTCAAGCGGTGCCTGACCGAGCGGGGAGATGACGGCGGCGTTCTACAGCAGCTCAAAACGAGCAAGGCCTACGACTGCGAGCTCGACATCGCGGGGATTGTTATACGGGCCGATAGTATGCTGGTGGAGCTCTTTGACGGGTCGTTTGCGGGAACCGACGAGCGCGACGACGAGATGACGGTGGTGCGGGAGGCGCTCGACGTACGCGGGCTTAAGGCGATGGCTATCTGGGTGCGCATGGTGTTGGCGGCACGGCGGCTCCTTTCCGGCTTGCCGGTAACCGACGACGCGGCGTTCAACGAGCTCGATCGTTTTGCCGTGCGCATGCGCGACAACCAGATTCAGCTGTTTGGCCTGTTGCTAGAAGGCTGGCAGTCGCTGGCAGAGGGACGGCCGGTTAATGCAAAGTTCCGTGCGGTCCAAGTGCTCAAACTTGCCGAGGAGTCGATTGCGTACATGCGCGATAACGCATTGCTGCTGGAGCGCGCGGCATATTTACGTAACACCTCGATGGTTTCGGTTCGCGAGGAAGCGGAGTTGCTCGATATAAGCCAGACGCAGGTTGGTGGAGCGGAGGCCTGGATGGTGGCGCTGCATTTGGCCTGTGCGGGCCGAGACAGCGATCTTGCGGCCTGGATGTCCATGAATCGTGCGGGGATTCTAGAGCCATCGTATCGGCTCTTTGCGCGTCTTGCCATGCATTGTCTGGGCGAGCCGGCGGGCAGGATACGCAAGAAGCTTCCCGTGCGCGAGCTGTCGCGGTACTCGCTGCGCGACGATTTGGAAGGGGAGGGCGAGCGTCTGTTCCAGGCTGGCGAGGTTGAAGCCGTTGATACCATCGACCATATCGAGATTCGCATGTTTGGTGCGTTTCGCGCCGAGCGCGACGGGTTTCCCATCACGGACAAAATGTGGCGCCGCAAGAAGGCGGCGACGCTTGCCGAGCGGCTTGCGCTGGGCATGGATGCGCTCGTCGATCGTGAGACGCTGGCCATGGAGCTGTGGCCCCATGCCGAGTTTAATAACGCCCGCAACAACCTGTACTCGACGATATCGCGCTTGCGGTCGGCTTTGGGACCGACGCCGGATGGCAAGTCGTGTGTGCTCATTCAAAATGAATGCATCGGACTTAACGGCGACTACGTCAAGACCGATGTACGGCTGTTTGACCAGATAAGCCGCGAGGTTTTGGGAAATCGCACGGGTGCGCGCGGGCCCCATTTAGTTGAGCTGTGCCTTAAAATTGAGCAGCTTTATGCCGGACCGCTGTATGTTCCCAATGGCTGTAATCCCACCTACTTTTTGCGTATGCGACGCATTATGCAGTCAAAGTACATCGATTGCATGATTAAGGGAGCGAATGCCGCTCTAGAAGAAAACGATCTGCAGTCGGCGATTTGGCTGGCGGAGTCGGGGCTTCGGCAGGAAACGTCGCGTGAGGATATGGTGCGCTGCGCCATGCGCGTCTACAGTGCGGCGGGGCGGCGGCGCGATATCGTCGAGCTGTACAGCGGGCATATGCACCATCTGAGGGAGCAGGTCAATGGCGTGCCCGAGCCCGAGACGCGGCGTCTATACGAGCGTTTGGTGGAGGGGCGGCTCAATCGCGTGCTGGTCGAGCGATAAAAAACGGGCGCCCGAAGTACTTGGGCACCCGTAAGCTTGCTATGTGTTGGCTCGCCGGATCATTGGCTCTTAGACGAGCTTGATCTTCTCGATGTCCTTGCGCGAGGACTCGCGATACAGCGAGAACTTGCGGCCGATGACCTGGACGACCTCGGCGTGGCAGCGCTCAGCGAGCTCTTCGGCGGCCTCGCGGGCGGAAAGACTGGAGCCATCGAGCACGGAGCACTTAACGAGCTCGTGCTTCTCCAGATAGGCGACCGTCTGCTCGACGGTGCCCTCGTTGACATCGGACTTGCCGATGATGATGGCGGGGTTGAGGTGATGGGCCATGCTGCGAAGCTGCTTGACCTGTGCTCCTGTCAGTGCCATGGGTTCTCGCTTTCTATGTATGGGGCGCCCCGCAATGGGGCCTTAATCTACGTGAGCTGTCCCACGATAGCGCAGGAACGGCGCGGTGTGGAGTGCGTTTGCCCAGTTCAAAAAGAATGCGGATGCCGAGTGAGTGGGCGGTGCGGGCTGCGAACAGGCTATGAGCTGGGCGCAGAGACCGGCTCCCATGCAATAAACGCCCAACGAACCTTGCGGACATGATCGAGCATATAGCGCCCCTGCGGCACGCCCTTGGAGCCCGGCTCACCGGCATGGGGGTTCTCGATCATGTGCTGGGCGATGTAGTCGCGCAGGCGGTCGATCTTATCCTCGTTGCCATGCTCGAGCATACGGGAAAAATCCGCCACACCTGCCTCAAGGCTATCGAAGGTATCGCGACGAGGCGATTCAAAGTACGTAACCTGCGGCAACGCACCCATCTGAATGAGGATGTTGAAGGCGTACACAAAGCCATTACTGCAGGTAACCGAGGCGCCGATGGCGTTCATCACGTGCAGGTCATAGCGCGGGCTGGAGTTGGCGACCATCGTGACAGCACAACGCCGGCGAGCCGTGCGGTCGAGCTTGGCAAGCGCGCCTTTTAGGTTGGTCGTGGTGACAGAGCGACTGGCAAAGGCAACATCCACCGCTTTCGCGACCGGTCCAACCAAATCCCAATCATCATCCCAAGCAAGCTCAAGCGGCGTAATAAGATCTTCGAGCCCGTAATACTCAATGCCGGCATCAAGCGTGCCCAACATGGCAGGAGAGAAGTCGGCAGCAATCACGGAATGCCCAGCCTGAGCAAGCGGAATAGCAATCGACCCAGCCCCACACCCCATATCAAGCACCGACTCGCCGGGCTCAAGCGCCAACAGCTTTATAAAATCCCGAGCATAAGGGGCAGTCTCCAACGGCCGAAAATGCCGAGCCCGCTTATCCCATTCAAAAGAATCATCAGCCCGCCGCCGAGCAGCCTGCATCTGCATCCACTCCTGGTTCCAATCTGTGGAAAGCAGCTCAGAACGATTCTCCCCATCAACCACGGGCCAACCTCCTAGCAACAAAAAAGCGACTCCTCCCAAAAGAAGAGCCGCAACCAGCATATATCAGAAAGAACCGTTCCAACGCCAAACCGCCCTCACAACCAAGGCGGGCAGGAGCGAAGCGACTGCCATACGGGATAGAACCCAACTGAGGTCCCGTTGTGCGGGAGCCCCGGGGAGGGCAAATATATAAGGTCGATCGCGAGTTCCGCACGAGCCGGAGAGCACTTAATGTGCTCTCCGTGCGAGTCAGGACTGTCCGAGCAGGCGACCTTATATATTTGCCCTCCCCGGGGCTCCTCGCCAGTCCCCCTCAGCTAGTTCTTGAGCGAGTTCAACGGTGCCGGGAAGCGTCCGCCGCGGTGGGCAAGCACGGTGCCGGCGTTGGGGTTCACCGGCATGATGGGCGCACGGCCGAACAGGCCACCGTACTCGACGCAGTCGCCCACGCCCTTGCCGATGGCGGGAATCACGCGGACGGCCGTGGTCTTGTTGTTGATGACGCCGATGGCCATCTCGTCGGCGATGATGCCGGCGATGGTCTCGACCGGGGTGTCGCCGGGGATGGCGATCATGTCCAGGCCAACGGAGCACACGCAGGTCATGGCCTCGAGCTTCTCGAGCGAAAGCGCACCGGCCTCGACGGCGGCGATCATGCCGGCGTCCTCGGACACGGGGATAAAGGCGCCGGAGAGGCCGCCCACGCTGGAGCTGGCCATGACGCCGCCCTTCTTGACGGCATCGTTGAGCATGGCGAGCGCGCAGGTCGTGCCCGGGCCACCACAGGTGCCCACGCCGATGATCTCGAGGATACGGGCAACGGAGTCGCCGATGGCAGGCGTGGGAGCCAGCGACAGGTCGACGATGCCCTTCTCGACACCCAGGCGATGGGCGGCCTCGCGGCTCATGAGCTCGCCGGCGCGGGTGATCTTAAAGGCGGTTTGCTTGATCTTTTCGGCGACTTCCATCATCGATGCGGAATCGGGCAGCGTCTCCAGGGCTGCGGCCATAACGCCGGGGCCCGAGACGCCTACGTTGATGACGGCGTCGGCCTCGCCACCGCCGTGGACGGCGCCCGCCATAAACGGGGAGTCCTCGACCATATTGGCAAAGCAGACAAATTTGGAAGCGCCGACGGAGTCCTGGTCGGCCGTGAGTTTAGCGGCATCGATGATGGTCTGGGCGGCCATAAGCACGGCGTCCATGTTGATACCGGCGCGCAGGCTGGCGACGTTGACGCTGGAGCAGACGCGGCTCGTGGTGGCGAGCGCCTGGGGGATGGACTGGATGACGCGACGGTCGGCGTCGCCGATGCCCTTCTGGACGAGCGCGGAGAAGCCGCCCAGGTAGTCGATGCCGAGCGTCTCGGCCGCGCGGTCGAGGGCATGCGCGATGGGGGTGAGGTCCTCATCCTTGCAGCACGCGGCAATCTGCGCCACCGGGGTGACGGAAACGCGCTTGTTGACGATGGGGATACCGTACTCGCGCTCGAGGTTCTCGGCGGTCTCGACCAGATGCTCAGCCGTGTGCGTCACGTGGTCGTAGATCTTCGTGCACATGCGGTCGAGGTTCTCGTCGCCGCAACCCATGAGCGAAACACCCATGGTGATGGTCCTGATGTCGAGGTTCTGCTCCTCAACCATGCCGCGGGTTTCCGCGATTTCTGCGGGCGTGATCGCCATCCTTGCGCTCCTATCTGCCAAAACGAGCATAGTCTTATCTATTTTAACGTGCCGCACGTGCCAAGTGGCGCATGCGGCACGTTTTGGTGCTCGGTTGTTTCCGTTGTGTTACTGCCCAAAGACCTCTTCGGCGATACGAGCGCTTTCGGCGGCGTCCTTGGCGTAGTAGTCCGCGCCGATCTGCTTGGCGTATTCGGGGGTGAGTACGGCGCCGCCTACGATGATCTTGACGCCCGGCACCTCGGCATGGAGCAGCTTGATGGTCTCCTCCATGGCGACGACCGTGGTAGTCATAAGCGCCGAGAGGCCGACGAGTTTGATATCGCGCTCCTTGACGGTCTTGAGCACCTCTTGCGGGTCGACGTCGCGGCCCAGGTCAAAGACGGTGTAGCCGTAGTTATCGAGCAGCATTTTGACGATGTTCTTGCCAATATCGTGGATGTCGCCCTTGACGGTGGCCACGCAGATTTTGCCCTTGTCGGCAATCTCGCCGGCGGGCATCAGGCGCTTGATGGTGTCGAAGCCCACGCGCGCGGCCTCGGCCGAGGCCATGAGCTGCGGTAGGAAGAATTTTCCCTGGTCAAAGAGGACGCCAACCTCGTCGAGGGCGGGGATAAAGTGATTGTTGATGAGGTCCATGGCATCGTGGTCTGCCAGCAGACGCTCGGTCTCGGCAGCGATCTCGCCTTTGCGGCCCGAGACGACCATGCGACGAATCGGGTCGTCGTTGCCGTCGGTGCCGGCGGTGCCAGCAGCGGGCGCGGCATCACTCGATGCGGCCTGAGCCGCTGTCGGGTTGGCGGCGATCTTGTACGGATCGGTCCAACCGGCGTAGCGCTCGATGTATCCGGTCGAGCCCTCGTCCTCAACGCTCAGGACGCGATAGCTGTAGACAGTATCCATAAAGCGCTTGGAGCCCGGGTTCATGATGGGGGCGTCCAGGCCCGCGCCAAAAGCGGCAGCCAAAAAGACCGAGCCCAGCAGCGGGCGGGCAGGCAGGCCAAAGCTGATGTTCGACACGCCGAGCGCGCATTTGACGCCCAGACGCTCCTTGCACAGGGACATGGCGCGCAGGATCTGCTCGGCTTGGCGTTGATTGGTCGAGGCGGTCATGACTAGACAGTCGATGAGGATGCGGTTCGGGCCGATGCCGTAGCGGGCGGCCTCGGCCACGATGCGCTCGGCGATGGCGAAGCGGGCCTCGGCGGTATCGGGGATGCCGCCTTCGTCGAGCGTAAGTCCGACAACGTTGGTGCCGTAGTGGGCGACCAGCGGAAAGATCTCATCCATGATCTGCTGCTTGCCATTGACCGAGTTGATGATGGGCTTGCCGGCGTAGCGGCGCACGGCGGCCTCGACGGCTGCGGGGTCGGTGGAGTCGATCTGCAACGGCAGCAGCGTGGAGCCCTGGAGCTGTTCGGTCGCCTGTTGGATGATCTTGACTTCGTCGATCTCGGGCAGGCCCACGTTGACGTCCAGGATGTCGGCGCCCTGTTCCTGCTGGCTGATGCCCTGGCTCACGACGTAGTCCAGGTCGCCGTCGCGCAGGGCCTGCTGCAGGCGCTTTTTGCCGGTGGGGTTGATGCGCTCGCCGATGACGGCGATCTTGTGGCCGTCGCAGGGAAGGTCCACGACCGTTTGGGCGCTCGTGACCGACATACTGGGCTTGCGGTGGCGCGGGCTGGGCGTGTGGTTATCGATAAGCGTGCGCAAGGCCGCCATGTGCGCCGGCGTGGTGCCGCAGCAACCGCCCACGACGCTCACACCGTCGGCGATCATGCCGGCGACGGCTTCGGCGTATTCGGGGGCCTGGATATCAAAGACGGTATTGCCGTCGTCGTCCACGTGGGGCAGTCCCGCGTTGGCCTGCACCATAATGGGCTTGTCGGTAACGGTGAGCATACGTGCGGCGAGTCCTCGAAGCTCGGCCGGTCCTTGGCTGCAGTTGATGCCCAAAACGTCGGCGCCGATGGCGTCGAGCGTGATGGCGGCGACCTCGGGGCTCGTGCCCAGGAAGGTGCGGCCGTCTTCCTCAAAGGTCATGGTGGCAAAGACGGGCAGGTCGGAGTTCTCGCGGCAGGCGAGGACGGCTGCCTTGATCTCGGCAAGGTCAGTCATGGTCTCGATAATAAAGAGGTCCACGCCCGCATCGACGCCGGCGCGCACTTCCTCGGCAAAGAGGTCATAGGCCTCGTCGAAGCTCAGGGTGCCCAAGGGGCGAAGCAGCGCGCCGATGGGGCCGATGTCACCGGCGACGTAGCGGGCGCCGGCCTCGCGGGCACAGGCGACGGCCGCGGCAAAGACGCCTGCCACGGTGGCGGCACCGTCGAGCTTGTGGGCGTTGGCGCCAAAGGTGTTGGCGGTGATCACGTCACAGCCGGCCTCGACATATTGACGTTGGATATCAGTGATAACCTGGGGCTCCTCAAAGTTGAGCAGCTCGGGCAGGGCGCCCGCCTTCATGCCAGCGGCCTGCAACATGGTGCCCATGCCGCCGTCGAACAGCAGGTGTCCCGTGCCCTCGATAGCGGCGCGCAGGCGATCGTCCTTAATGCGAAGGTCATCGATCGTGCGCGTTTTGTACGCGGCGCCATTACGACGGGCAGCATCAACGGGCGCCGCCAGCGCGGCGCCGTCCAGATTATGAGTGATAAGCGGAGTAAACATCGATGGCTCCTAATGGCTGGAATAGCAGGTGGTGTGGGCGGCGCGGAAGCGGCAGTGCTCGCGCATGCGGCAGATATTGCAGGTGGGGCGGCTCTGGGCGTCGTGGACTTCGCCGTCGAACAGACCAATCACAGCGGTCACGCTCTTGGTGGGCATGAGCAGGCTGGTGGGGGTGACGGTCAGGCCGATGAGCCGCGTGGCGTTGAGCGCATTGACGATCGAGCGCTGGGCCGAGAGCGGGCAGTCGCCATAGCCGGGACTAAAGCGCCAGTTGCCGGCGAGCCCATGAACGGCGGCGTCCGTCTTGACCTGCTGGTCCATTTGCTCAACGGCGGCTTCTACATAGGCAGAGCATGCGGCGTCGAGCACGGCGCCTTCCAGGGGTTGCTGAGCTCCGGTGGTTCGCAGACGGCGTTCGGCAGACATCCCGAGGGTACATGCCATGAGCGCCGCCAGGCGGGCGTCCTTAAGGTGGCGATAGATATCACGACCCCGCAGCTCAACATTGGTGCCAACCAAGCGGATGCAGGGCTCGCCCTGCTCGTCAACGCCCGTGGCATCGACGGCAAACACGCGTCGCACGCCGCGGGGCTCGATATCCAGCTCTAGGCGCTCGACCACAAGCTCAATTCGTCGTGACAGCTCGGGCTCAATCTTCTGGCCGCCGTAGCCCAGATACCGCAGCATCTCGGCACGGTCGACACGAGGGTGGTGGGCAGCGTCGATACGGTAAAGCGCCGGCGACGCAAGGTCGGCCGGCACTTCAACAACGGTTGTATCGACGTGCGGTTTTTCCATTACCCCAGGCGCTCCATAATGGTCGCGGCGATTGCAGGACGGTTCATAGTGTACAGGTGCAGACCGTCGGCGCCGTGCTCCTTAAGGTCGCAAAGCTGACGAGCAGCATAATCTACACCGGCTGTCTGCAGGCTCTCGGGGTCGTTCTCGTACTTGGCGAGGATCTTGATGACGGGGGAGGGCAGCGACGCGCCGCACATAAAGACCATGCGGCTGATCTGCGACTTGCCCATAAACGGCATGATGCCCGCGGTAATGGGCACGGTGATGCCGGCCTTGTCGGCAAGCTCGCGGAAGCGATAGAAGCACTCGTTATCAAAGAAGAGCTGTGTCACAAAGAAGCTTGCGCCGGCATCTTGCTTTTGCTTGAGGTGCTCGACCGAGACGTTGAGGTCCTCGCAGGCAATGTGGCCCTCGGGGTAGGCTGCGGCGCCCACGCAAAAGCCGGCGTCGACGAGCTCGGGAATGAGGTCGCGGGCGTAGGCGTAGTCGGAGGCGGGCTTGTCGTCCTCGGTCGCGCCGGCAGGGAGATCGCCACGCAGGGCCAGAATGTTTTCAACGCCGGCGGTGCGATACTCGTCGATCTTGGCGGCGATGTCGGCGTGGGTGCGGCCCACGCAGGTGAGGTGTGCCACCGAGGGCGTGTCGAATTCGCTCGAAATCATATGCGCGATGGGGGCGGTGGTGGCACCGTTGCCCGAGCCGCCGGCCGAGCAGGTGACCGAGACAAAGCTCGGCGAAAGCTTGCACAGATTGCCTGCCACTTCGCGAGCCGTGTCGAGGGTGAGCTCGCCCTTGGGCGGGAACATCTCAAACGAAACGGGCGCGGTGCCCTGGGATGCTGCCTGCTTAAAAACCTCGTCGACGCGCATATCGTGCTCCTCTAGATACGTAATAGTGTGATGTGTTGTAAGGATTCTACAGCACCACTGTGTCACGGTGGAGTTTCACTCGTTATTCGGGGATACCAATCAAAGATGCCTTGCTATCGGCTTTCTCTATAACAGAGCGGCTAATCTAGGCACGGACTATAAAGACTGGTATCTGATGCAAAATACCAGTTAATAGAGCCCCATCCCAAATTGACCGCCCTTAAACCATGGGGAGAGGTCTGCAATTTATGCAGTTGATTGGCTGTTGAGGGTGGCAACGCCGCCTCGATAGGGTAACCTCATTGATTGGTTTCGCGACAGCAACATAACGGTAATGTCGCGGAAACACGGCGAGTCTAAGCTATGACTCGTTCGTTAGTAATCAACACCGCTTCTCACGCGGTGCCGATACGAAGGGAGTTCCGTATGGCCGATCTTACTGACCGCTTCGGGACCATGGTGTTCTCTGAGGAAGTCATGAAGGACTACCTCCCCAAGGACATTTGGAAGCGCCTTGCTGCAACCCTCGAGGGCGGCGAGCCGCTCGACCTGGACGTGGCCAACGCCGTTGCCCACGCCATGAAGGTCTGGGCCATCTCCAAGGGCGCGACGCACTACGCGCATTGGTTCCAGCCGCTTTCGGGCATTACTTCCGAGAAGCACGACAGCTTCCTGGAGCCCAACCACGACGGCACCGCCATTACCAAGTTTACGGGCAAGAACCTCATCCAGGGCGAGCCCGATGCCTCGAGCTTCCCCAACGGCGGCCTGCGCGCCACCTTCGAGGCCCGTGGCTACACCGCCTGGGATCCCACCAGCCCCGCCTTTATCAAGGACGATGTCCTGTGCATCCCCACGGCTTTCTGCTCCTACACGGGCGAGGCCCTGGACAAGAAGACCCCGCTGCTGCGTTCCATGACCGCGCTCTCGCGTGAGTCCAAGCGCGTTTTGGCGCTGTTCGGTAAGACCCCCAAGAAGGTCGTTCCTTCCGTGGGCGACGAGCAGGAGTACTTCCTGATCAAGAAGGACGCCTACCGCAAGCGCAAGGACCTGGTCATTACCGGCCGCACCCTCTTTGGCGCCGCTCCCTGCAAGGGCCAGGAGCTCGAGGAGCACTACTTTGGCGCTATCCGCCCCACCGTCTCGGCCTATATGAAGGATCTGGACGATGAGCTGTGGGCGCTTGGCATTCCCGCCAAGACCAAGCACAACGAGGTTGCTCCCTGCCAGCATGAGCTCGCCCCCGTCTATGGCGAAGTCAACGAGGCCATCGACCAGAATCTGGTCATGATGGAGAAGATGAAGCTCATTGCCTCCCGCCACGACTTGGTCTGCCTGCTGCACGAGAAGCCCTTCGAGGGCATCAACGGCTCGGGCAAGCACAACAACTGGTCGCTTGGCACCGAGTCCGAGAACCTGCTCGATCCGGGCGACACTCCGCTCGACAACCTGCAGTTCATCGTCTTCCTCACCGCGGTAATCGAGGCCGTTGATAACTATCAGGAGCTCCTGCGTGCCTCCGTTGCCTCGGCCGGTAACGACCATCGTCTGGGCGCCAACGAGGCTCCTCCGGCGATTATGTCCATCTTCCTGGGCGACCAGCTTACCGAGGTCGTCGAGAAGATCATCGATGGCAAGGCTTCCGTCCATGCCACGCGCGGCGTGCTCGACTTGGGCGCCGATACCCTGCCCAAGCTGATGCAGGACAACACCGACCGCAACCGCACCTCCCCGTTTGCCTTCACCGGCAATAAGTTCGAGTTCCGTGCCTGCGGCTCCGAGCAGAACGTCTCCGACTCCAACCTGGTGCTCGATGCCGCCGTGGCCAAGTCGCTCAAGTCCTTCGCCGACGCACTCGAGGGTACGCCCGAGGATGAGTTCCAGGACGCTGCGCTCGAGTACTGCAAGAAGGTCCTGACCGACCACCAGCGCATCCTCTTTTCCGGCGATGGCTACTCCGACGAGTGGCCCGTCGAGGCCGAGAAGCGCGGCCTTGCCAACAACAAGACCACGGCCGACGCCCTGCCCGCCTTTGTTTCCGATAAGGCCATCGCGCTCTTTGAGGAGACGGGTGTCCTGACCAAGGCCGAGGCCCAGTGCCGCTACGACTGCAAGCTCGAGAAGTACAACAAGCTCATGAACATCGAGGCTACCACGATGGTTCGCGAGGCGCGTCGTACCTATCGCCCGGTCATTACCGCCTATGCCACCAAGGTCGCTAAGGGCCTTGAGACTATTCGTGCCGCCGGCGCCGAGGCCGCCATGCAGTGTGAGCAGAACACGCTCAACAAGCTCTGCAACGGCATCACCACCATCAACGACTCCATCAAGGCGCTCGACGCCGTGCATCAGAAGGCTGAGGCCCTCGATGGCCAGGAGCAGGCCAACGTGTACGCGCACGAGGTCGTTCCCGCTATGGATGCGCTGCGTGCCGCCGTGGACGCCATGGAGGAGATCGTGGCAGCCGACTACTGGCCGGTCCCGACCTACGACGACATCCTGTTCTACGTGTAGGGCGTAACTGACATATCGTCACGGTATTGAGCCGGGGTCCGCATCATGCGGGCCCCGGTTTTTGTTTGCGAAGGGCGCTTTGAAGCCCGTTTTGCCGCCGATTTGCCTAGGTATAAAGGGCTATGGGCAAAAAACGTCAAATATGAGTAGTGTCACAAGTCCTGTAACATTATTTATTTGCAAAATATGTAGTGTTACGCAACATATGCCCAAGTACTTAGCCGATAAACGTCTGCAATTTTTCCGCCGTAGGACGCCTGACGGCTAAATCGCCTTCTGAAGGCATGAAATCGCTGTAACTAAAATGGTAACAGTACTCATATTTGCCATTTTTTGACCACAGGCCCTTGGACGACAGTGTGATTTAATGCCCTCGGGGTTCGAATCCCGGCGTTGGGGAAGAAAAAAGCCCGTCGCCGCGAGGGCAACGGGCTTCTCGATTTAAATGGTGCCCCCAGCGGGATGTCCGCGTGCGGCTGACGCCGCCCGCTTTCGCCGCGTCGCTTCGCTCCTTGCGTGCTGCGCTGGAAAACGCTTCGCGTTTCCTCAGCTCCGCACCCTGTCGGGTTCGAATCCCGGCATTTCGGTAGCAAAAAGCCCGCTACCGAATTGGTAACGGGCTTCACATCTCAAATGGTGCCCCCAGCGGGATTCGAACCCGCGATATCCACCTTGAAAGGGTGGCGTCCTTGGCCGCTAGACGATGGGGACAGCGGGAAAGAGTATAGCAGACTTTTTTAGCCGTTCACATATCGTTGGCAAACTGAAAAACCACCACAAAGGTGCCTGTCCCCTTTGTGGTGGTGAGGTGCTAGGGGAGGAGCTTCATGGCGGCGTCGTGGGCGGCGTGCTCGTAGGTGTCGTCGAGGGGTTTGAGCGGCAGCAAGGCGGCGGCCTGTGCATCGCCACGGTGCTCGAGGGCATGGGCGATCAGCCAGTCGGCGAGCTCGGGGTTCTTGGGCAGCGCCGGGCCATGCAGGTACGTGCCGATGACGCCCTTGTAGATCAGGCCCTCAAAGCCGTCGTCGCCGTTGTTGCCGGTACCCGTGACGACGGACGTTCCGAGCGGCGTGGCGTCTGCGTCGAGCAGGGTGCGACCTCCATGGTTCTCGAATCCCACAAGGGGCTCGGGTGACAGGTCGGTCTTGACGGCGACGTTACCGATCAGGCGATTGGCGCCGCGCACGGTCTCAGCGGCAATGACCCCCAGACCTTCAATGCGATTTTCGCCCATATAGTACGAACGGCCGAGCAGCTGATAGCTGCCACAGATGGCAAGCAGCGAGCCGCCATCCTCAACATAGGCCGCGACCTTGTCTTTTTGGGCGAGCAGCTCGTGTGCCACGGCTAGCTGGTCGCGGTCGGAGCCGCCACCCATCATGACGATATCGGCATCGGTGAGATCGAGTGACTCGCCCATACGGACCTCGTCCACGCGCACGGGAATGCCACGCCAGGCGCAGCGGCGCTCGAGGGCGATGACGTTGCCGCCGTCGCCGTAGAGGTTAAGGGCATCGGGATACAGGTAGACGATGCGCAGCGGGTGCGAAAGCTCGACTGGCGCGATGCCGACAGGAAGAGCGCTGCCGTCGGCACGGGCTACGGCGCGCCCGGCAACAGCGTCGGCGGTGGCGCCTTTCAGCCCGTCGAGCTCCTTGACCAGCGGCGGGAAGGCCGTGTAGTTGGCGACGGCGTAGAAGGTGTCATCGGCGGCCTCGTCTGCCACGGCGCCAATTGCCTGCGCGACGTCCGAGATAATCGCGGCATCGATGCCGGCGTACTTGAGGCGCACCTGCATGTCGTGCGCGCGCGTGCCTCCGGCAAAGGCGACAAGACCCGGCGTGTCGGCGATGCGCTCAAAGTCGACGTCGTAGATCCACGATACATCGTGTCCGTCGGCGTCATTGTCGTTAAGGAAGAAAGCGCAGAGTCTGCCGCCTGCCGTCTTGATGGACTGGATTTGTCGATCGAAGCCTACGGGATTCTTAGCCAGGTTGGCCTCGACGGTGCGGCCGGCGATATCCCAGCGCCCCATACGTCCGCCGGCGGGGACGTAGGCATCGAGCGTAGGCTGTAGAAGCGCCGTATCCACGCCCAACTCGTGCGCGGCAAAGAAGGCGGCGGCAACGTTGTAGACCATGTACAGGCCGTTGTAGCGTGTGGCGATGTGTGCGGCAGCCGCGTCGGGCGCAGATCCAAAGACCAGGTCAAAGTCGTAGCCGTCGCAGCCGAGCTCCACGCTCGTCACGCGACGGACAAGCGCAGGGCGGGCCCAGCCGCACGAGGGGCAATGGTAGGCGCCGAGCTGGCCGTATTGCACGTAGTCATACTCCAGCGGCGCGTTGCACTGTGAGCAAAAACGTGAGTCGCTAATACGGTCGGACTCGGTGTTGGTGGCGCCGTCGATGCCAAAGGCAATACTCGCGTTGGGAACGCGCGCGGCAATCGAGGCGCACAGCGGGTCGTCGGCGTTGTAGATAAGCGTTGTTGTCGGCGAGAGCTCCAACGCATGGGCGATGACCTCCTGGGTGTGATCGATCTCGCCGTAGCGGTCTAGCTGGTCGCGGAACAGGTTGAGTAGCACAAAGTACGTCGGCTTGAGCTTGGGCAGAACGCGTACGGTGTAAAGCTCATCGCATTCAAAAACGCCCACGCGCTTGCCGCCGCCGGCTCGCTTGAGGCCGCTGCGCGCCTCAAGCAGTGCACCCACCACGCCCGGCTCCATGTTGTTGCCGGCGCGGTTGCATACCACGGTGGCGCCGCTGGCGGCAACGGCGTCGGCGATGAGGTTGGAGGTGGTGGTCTTGCCGTTGGTGCCGGTGATCACCACGCTGCGGTCGACAAGGCCCGCGAGGTCGCTTAGCAGCTCGGGGTCGATCTTCATGGCGATGCGGCCGGGGAGTACGCCGCCCTGGCGTTTGAGGACGGAGCGCAGCCCCCAGCGGGCGATATCGCTCGAGGTGCAGGCAAGAGATGAGCGGAGGTTCATGAAACCGTTCCTAACGTAAACGACATGGTCGGGTCGAGTGCGTCACTAAAAACCGTAGCGGCGCGCAAATTCCTGGGCAAGCTGCGACACGTCTTCGCAGGCATTGGCCCAGGGGGCAAAGTCGGGAGTGTCCGAGATAATACCGTCCGCTTCCCAAACGGCCTGGTGCGAAAGATCCCAGGGATCGTGTGGCTCGGGCCGGCAGGGAAGGTACGGTGTCTGGTACATGGGGTTCAGTAAGAAGAACGCACCGCCCTCGCAGCGGTTGGCAAACTCGCGCAGCGCGCGTGTCGCCGGGCGCATCTTGTTTGTTTTGAACAGCAGGATCGTGCGGGCGAGCAGATACCAAGGAGAGTTCTCGAGCGCGTCAGCCCCGATCTCTTCCTCGAGCTGGTGGGCTAGGGCAAAAAAGCCGTCCTCGTCTTCCAAGCGAGCAAGGGCGAGCAGCACGGTGCCTGCGGCTCGGGTGGGGTAGCCTTCCGCCTTAAGAACACGGCGGGCGTAGTTGGCGGCAGCGCGGTAGCGGGCGCTCGCCATGCACAGCTGCGAGATGGCATCGAGTGTGTGAAGCCACCCGATAAGAGCCGGCTCGCTCACGGTAAGGTCTGCTGCGGTGACACCATCGGCCAAAACATTATTGGCCCAGTAGTGCGAGGCTTCCATGTCGAACCCGGGCACGCTTTGCTGCAGGTAATCGGCCGTGGTCGCCTCGAGCTTCATCAGGTCGCCTAGGCAGGCGTCAACGGGCGTGTCGGCCAGGATGATGGCGAGCAGCTGCGCGTCGACGGCCAGTGCATCGACGCGGACAATTTTGAGCAGCTCATCGCGCATGTCGTCGAACAGGCGATTACGCGTCTGTTCGAACTCCTCGTCGCTGCCCATGTCCTCGATGCGATGGAGCTCGTCGAGCAGGTGGCGATGAACACCGGCATAGGACAGCAGCGCCTGGGCATGCTCGGTCTGCGCATACTTGTGAGGGTTGACGCTTACGTCGTTATGGACAAGCTCGCGTGCTGCATCGGTGAGTTCGGGGTGCGACGCCAGATAGGTGCGCTCCAGGTAGGCGGGGATGTAGACGCTCGGATCCATTAGAGGTCTCCTCCCTTAAACGGCAAACCCTGCTCGGCCGCCCGCAGGATGCGCTCATCGATTTGGGAACGCACGATATCGTTGGTGGCGACCCAGGCGGCAAAGCTGGCGTTGTCGGGGGCGCCCAGGCCCTCCTGCAGTACCGGCGTCGCCTCGGACAGCGCAAGGACAAGCTCGTCGGTGGAGCCCACACCCACGTTGACGCGGGCATAGACGCCATCGGGAAACTCGGTTTGGAAGTAGAGCGCCTCGGCGGCGTGGGGGCACGAACGCGCAAGGATACGCAGGTAGTGCTCGGCGCCCTCGTAGTCTAGCTCGCGCCAGGCAGCGCTCATCAGCGCGATGAGCGTCCACGGGTCCAAGTCACGCTCCGCATCTTTGGGGCGGCGGCGCAGCGGGGTATTCGCGAGGTACGGCACGGAGTGAGCGGAGCGAAAGCGCTTGAGCTCCTCGGCGGGGTATTCGAGCTTTGCCATGGCGAGCATCGCGGTGTGGCGGACATCAGCGGGGTCGTTGGGCGCAAAGTCCAAGCTGCGATTTGCGGCTTCGAGCGACATGCGGTAGCGGCCGCTAATGAGGGCACGCGATGCCAAGGCGGCAAGCCAACGCAGATAGGGGCGGCGCGTAAGGTCGCCTGCGGCCTCGCGCTCGTAGGGGTCCTGGGCCGAGGCGATTTTGAACGCCAGGTCGTGCTCGACCTCATCGCACTTGGACACCAGGTACTGTACGTATTCCTCGTTGGAGCCGGCGGTGAGGGCGGTCAGCATGCGCTGAGCGTCCCAGTTGGTCGGGTCGAGCGCGGCTGCCTCGCGGAGCATGTTCTCGGCAGCTGCCTCTTCTTGCTCTGCCTGGGTATCGTCAGGGATAAAGGGAATGCGGTAGTCGACAGCCTCGACCACCTTGGCAATGAGGTGCCCGGCGCGGTCGCGGTCGTGCACGATGAGCGGTGCGGGGTTGCGGGTGAATTGTTCCATCAGACGCTCTACGGCGGCACCGTCGGTGAGCGGGATATTGTCGCGGCGCAAGGCCTCAAGAACGAGGCGATGGCAATCCTCTTGAATGGGATCGAATGCCATGGGGCCTCCTTTGCTGCGGTTAGGGTTCAAATGTTTCTATATAAGGTTCTAGTTTACCCGCATGTGGCACACCGGGGGTGCCGCACTTGGACTTGCACCTTTGCACCACGAAGACGGATGTCGCACAAATGTCGGCACCTTGGACGACCGAGTGGTATCACGGTGCCGCAAACGGTCGATTTTTGGCGGCGAACGGTGCATATTTTGGAGGGGCACGGTCCTGCCCGGGATATGTAGTCAACCTTGATAAAACGTTTGCCCAGCTTGGGAGTATGAATGCCGCACAAGGGTCTTCAGGGATAGAAAAAACGTTTCATCATTGGCGGCTTTAGGTGAATAACTGACCAACCAGAACGGTAAAATAGTGTTTGTCTGAGCGTTGAGACGTTTAGACATCGCGCATTGTCATCGCCGGCAACGCGCAAACCGGTCCTAACGGAGCCAATTGGGTGCTCCGTTATATACGCAAGTCTAAGAGGGGCTTGTTTAGGAGGCACAGTATGGGACGTTTTACCAATCCTCGCGATCTGTACTTTGGTGAGGGCGCTCGCCACGAGGTGAAGAACCTCAAGGGTAAGAAGGCCATCATCGTTTCTGGCGGCAGCTCTATGCGCCGCGGCGGGTTCCTGCAGGACGTTGAGGCCGACCTCAAAGAGGCCGGCATGGAGGTCAAGCTGTTCGAGGGCGTCGAGTCCGATCCCTCCATCGAGACCGTCATGAAGGGCGCAGCCGCTATGCGCGACTTCGAGCCCGACTGGATCGTTGCTATCGGCGGCGGTTCGCCCATCGATGCTGCTAAGGCCATGTGGGTCTTCTACGAGTATCCCGAGGAGTCCTTCGACAACATTATCCAGCCGTTCAGCTTCCCCGAGCTGCGTCAGAAGGCTCACTTCTGCGCCATTTCCTCTACCTCCGGCACTGCTACCGAGGTCACCGCATTCTCCGTCATCACGGATTACGAAAAGGGCATCAAGTACCCGCTGGCCGACTTCAACATCACCCCTGATGTCGCCATCGTCGACCCCGAGCTCACCTACACCATGCCCGCCAAGCTGTGCGCTCACACCGGCATGGATGCTCTGACCCACTGCATGGAGGCCTACGTTTCCACCTGCGCCTCTATGTTCACCGACGCCAACGCTCTGCACGGCATCCGCGAGATCGTCGAGTGGCTGCCCAAGTCCTATGCTGGCGACCATGAGGCCCGTCAGCACATGCACGAGGCTCAGTGCATCGCCGGTATCGCCTTCTCCTCGGGCCTGCTCGGCATCGTTCACTCCATGGCTCACAAGACCGGTGCTGCCTTCGAGAACGGCCACATCATCCACGGTGCTGCTAACGCCATGTACCTGGGCAAGGTCATCCAGTGGAACTCCAAGGACCCGCGTGCTGCCGAGCGTTACGCTTACGTGGCCAAGGAGATCCTGCACCTTCCCGGCGAGACCAACGAGGAGCTCATCGCTGCGCTCGTCCAGAAGATCCGCGACCTCAACGACCAGCTCAACATTCCGCAGTCCATCAAGGATTACGCGAATGGTGGCGTGAAGGTCGACGCCGAGAACCCGCAGATGGTTTCCGAGGAGGAGTTCCTCGCCAAGCTGCCCGAGATCGCCGCGAACGCCGAGCAGGACGCCTGCACGCCCGAGAACCCGCGCGAGACCAAGGCTGCCGACTTCGAGAAGATCCTCAAGGCCTGCTACTACGACACCGACATCGATTTCTAATCGACTCTTGTTATCGTAACGAGGGGCTCCGCACGTATCCGTACGGAGCCCCTTTCTTTTTTAGAGAATGGGATAGTTATGGCTGCAATCTTCAATAGCCCCAGCAAGTACATCCAGGGTCCGGACGAGCTCGCCAAGCTCGGCTCCTATGTCGAGCCGCTCGGCGCTAAGGCCCTCGTCATCGTGACGCCTTCGGGCAAGAAGCGCGTTGGTGCCAAGATCGAGGGCGGCTTTGCCGAGGCCAAGGCCGAGCTGCTGTTTGAGGACTTTAACGGCGAGTGCTCCAAGGGCGAGGTCGATCGCCTGGTTGCGCTCGCCCGTGACAACGGTTGCGACATCATCGTCGGCGTCGGTGGCGGCAAGATCCTCGACACCGCGAAGGCCGTCGCCTATTACCTGGAGTCCCCGGTTATCATTTGTCCCACCATCGCCTCGACCGACGCCCCGTGTTCGGCGCTTTCGGTGCTCTATACCGATGACGGCCAGTTCGACAAGTACCTCTTCCTTAAGGCAAACCCCAACATTGTCCTGATGGATACGACGGTTATCGCGGCGAGCCCGGTGCGCCTGACGGTTTCCGGTATGGGCGATGCGCTCGCAACCTACTTTGAGGCCCAGGCGACGCACGATGCCGACGGTGGCACTTGCGCCGGCGGCAAGGGCGGTATGGCTGGTCTGGCGCTCGCCAAGCTCTGCTACGAGACGCTTATGGCCGATGGCGTGAAGGCCAAGGTCGCGCTGGAGAAGGGTGCGCTCACGCCTGCCGTCGAGCATATCATCGAGGCCAATACGCTGCTTTCGGGCATTGGCTTTGAGAGCTCGGGCCTTGCTGCTGCTCATGCCATCCACAATGGCCTGACGATGCTGCCCGAGTGCCACGGCATGTATCACGGCGAGAAGGTCGCCTTTGGCACCATCGTCCAGCTGGTACTCGAGGATGCCCCGACCGAGAAGCTCGAGGAAGTCTTGGGCTTCTGCATTGAGCTGGGCCTACCGGTCACGATGAAGGAACTTGGCGTTGCCGAGCTTACGCGCGAGCAGGCCATGATTGTTGCCGAGGCCGCCTGCGCGCCCGATGACACCATGTGCAACATGCCGTTTGAGGTGACGCCCGAGATGGTCGCAAACGCCATCCTGGGTGCCGACGCGCTGGGCCACTACTATCTCATGGATGAGTAAATCAAGCTAAGGAAGGGGCAAAGCCGGCAGACGGCTTTGCCCCTTTTTGCTATGGTGCAAAGGGGTCAGGTTGCTTTGCACCAATTGTTGTTGATGAAAGGGCGGATTCTCGTATGGCGCTTCCCATGGTTTATGGCGGTCCCGGACGATATGTTCAGGGGCCGGGTGAGCTCTCGCGTCAGGGCAGGTATTTGTCATGGTTGGGCTGCGCTGCCTATGTCTTGTTTGACCAGGGCACCGAGGATCGGCTGTGCAGGCAGATCGTCGATGGATTTCTGGATGAAGATCTAAGCGAGCCGTTCTTTAAGATTTACAACGGTCCGTGTACGGAAGATGCCGTTGTCGAAATGGCCAAGGAAGCCCGGGCCGAGTATTGCGACATGGTGGTGGGCATTGGCGGCGGCAAGATGCTCGATATCGCCAAGGCCGTTGCGTTTTATGCCGAGTTGCCGTTGTGCGTATGTCCCACGGCGGCGTCGATGGACGGTCCGTGCAGCGCGATTTCGGTGCTGTATCACGAGGATGGGTCGTTCGACCGCTACCTGATGCTCGAGAAGAATCCAGACTTGGTCGTGGTCGATACCAACGTGGTCGCGGCGGCCCCGCTGCGTATGACGGTCGCTGGTATGGGCGATGCGCTGGCAACGTATTTCGAGGCGCGTTCGTGCGCCGCGGCGCACGGCGCCAACGAGCACGGTGGCGCGCCGGGACACTTGGCCTTGGTTGCGGCTCGTGCCTGCTATGACACACTCATGGAGTGCGGCGTCGCTGCCAAGCGCGATCTCAAAAAGGGCCGTACATCGCCAGCGGTTGAGCGCCTGATCGAGTGCAATATTCTGCTCTCGGGTGTTGGCTTTGAGAGTGGTGGCCTAGCGCTTACTCATGCCATAGCCAACGGCCTGACGATTCTGCCCGAGTGCAAGGCCATGCATGGTGAGGCCGTGGCATTTGGCCTGGCGGTGCAGCTGCGCCTGGAGCGTGCGCCCGAGCTTAATCAGGTGCTCGAGTTTTGCCAGCGCGTC
Organism: uncultured Collinsella sp.; assembly: GCA_937982065.1. Taxonomy (GTDB): domain Bacteria; phylum Actinomycetota; class Coriobacteriia; order Coriobacteriales; family Coriobacteriaceae; genus Collinsella. Next base: position 218,829 of record CALJMO010000052.1, on the reverse strand, counting down.
GGTCTGCCGACGACGCTCGAGGGGCTGGGCCTTGGCGAGATTTCCGATGCCGACCTGATGAGCGTTGCAGATGCGGCCTTTAGAAACGAACGCAATATGGCTAACGAACAGGCCAAGGTGGCCAGACAAAAGCTCGTGCAGCTCATGCGCGAGGCATAGCTAGGCGCTTGATCGATCTTGTGCAATCGAGGCGACGATAGGCCATAGACTATTTGCCTCAAAGGTGCGCCGCGTGTAATTTGCCCGAGGCGTGGGCCGATAGCGTATCATTATCTCTTGCTTGTTTGCACTGCTCAGGGAGGGGCCGCGCATGGCGCAGGAACACGATCTGTTTGATGACATTATCGAGATCAGCAAGGGTTTCGACTTTCTTAAAAACCCGCTTGGCGGCGTGACCGATGCACTCGATCCGTCGGCGCCGCAGTGGAATCCTGCCGACTACAAGGAGCGCCCGCGCGGCAACACCATTCCGTGCCTGACCTGCAAAAACGAAAAGAGCGGCTGCACCGCGTGCATGGACGTGTGCCCGGTCAATGCTATCGAGGTCGAGGAGGACGCCATCGAGATCCTCGACTCCTGTCGCAAGTGCGGCCTGTGCGCCGCTGCCTGTCCGACCGAGGCGATCATCTCGCCGCGCCTGGCGCCTAAAAACCTGTATGACGATATCGTCTCCGCTGCTACGAGCCATGAGACCGCTTACGTCACCTGCACGCGCGCCCTCAAGCGTATGCCGCGCGAAAACGAGGTCGTCGTTGCCTGCGTGGGCGATATTACGGCCGAGACCTGGTTCTCGGTACTGGCGGACTATCCCAACGTGAGTGTGTACCTGCCGTTGGGCGTGTGCGATAAATGCCGCAACACCGGCGGTGAGGACACTCTGGGCGAGGCGATTGCGAAGGCCGAGGAGTGGGCGGGTACGGGCATGGGCCTGGAGGTCGACCCCAAGAGCCTCAAATGCCATAAGCGCCGCGAGTACGAGCGCAAGGAGTACATGGATAAGATTGCCCGCACCACGGGCCTAACCGTGACTAAGCTCAACCCGGCGACTGCGGCATTGGCTTCGGTGACGCAGAAGTTGAAGGCCCACCGTCACCAGATCACGCAGCTCGAGCGCACACTCAACACCATGTGCGGCACCACGACGACCAAGCGTCGCCGTTCGCTCACGCACGGGCGGCAGCTGGTGCTCTCGACGCTGCAGAACCACCCCGAGCTTGCCCAGAATATGCAGGTGAGCACACCGGAATGCGATTTTGACAAGTGCACGTCGTGCGGCGAGTGCGTCAACGTGTGCCCCACGTTTGCCTGCGATTTGGTGGGAAGCGGTCGCTTTGCACTGGAGTCCACGTATTGCCTAGGTTGCGGAGCCTGCGTCAAGGTGTGCCCCGAGCATGCGCTCAAGCTGGTCGAGCACGATGCGTCCAATCTGATCGTTGTCGACCCCGAGGCCGAGGAAAAGGCCGCCCAGAAGGCGAAGGCTCACGAAGAAGCTGAGAAGGTCAAGGCCGAGGCAAAGGCTAAGCTTGGCAAGATGCTCGACCAGGTGGAGAAGCTCGCGGACTAGTCAGCGACCCCAATCTCTGCTTCATTTGCGCCGCCGCGGTGTCCGGATTCGCCCGGATGCTGCGGCGGCGCTATACTTATGAAGTTTGAAGTACCTGTACCAAAAGGAGCTGTTGTGTCCCTTTCCATCGGTATCGTGGGCCTGCCCAACGTGGGCAAGTCGACGCTGTTCACCGCGCTTACCAAAAAGACCGGCCTTGCCGCCAACTACCCGTTTGCCACGATCGACCCCAATGTGGGTATCGTCGATGTGCCCGATAGCCGCCTGCAAAAGCTCGCCGACATCGTCAACCCCGGCCGCATTGTGCCGGCTACGGTCGAGTTCGTCGACATCGCAGGTCTGGTGAAGGGCGCTAACGAGGGCGAGGGTCTGGGCAACCAGTTCCTGGCAAACATCCGCGAGACTGACGCCATCTGCGAGGTCGTGCGCTACTTTAAGGACCCCAACGTTATGCGCGAGGTGGGCCGCACGGGCGAGTTCGTCGATCCCGCCGGCGATGCCGACACCATCATGACCGAGCTTATCCTGGCCGATATGGGCACGCTCGAGAAGCAGCTGCCCAAGCTCGAGAAGGAGGCCAAGCGCGACAAGGAGCTCATGCCCAAGTTTGAGGTCGCCAAGCGCCTGCTTGTCTGGCTCAACGAAGGCAAGCGCGCCGCGTCCATGGAGATGACCGACGAGGAGCGCGCCGCTGCCAAGGGCTTGTTCCTGCTCACCATGAAGCCCATCCTGTATGTGGCCAACGTGGACGAGGACATGCTCAACGAGGACCTGGCGCCCATCGACGGCGTCAAGCCGCTGCCCATCTGCGCCAAGATTGAGGCTGAGCTTTCCGAGCTCGATCCCGAGGACGCCGCCGACTACCTGGAGAGCCTGGGCCTGGAACAGCCCGGTCTGGACGTGCTCGCGCAGGCGGCCTATAAGCTGCTCGGTCTGCAGTCGTTCTTTACGGCCGGCGAGATGGAGGTCAAGGCCTGGACGGTTCGTCAGGGCGCGACCGCCCCGCAGGCCGCCGGCGTCATCCACACCGATTTTGAGCGCGGCTTTATTAAGGCCGAGGTCATTGGCTATGACGACTACATCGAGCTCGGCGGTGAGCAGGGCGCCAAGGCCGCCGGCAAACTGCGTATTGAGGGCAAGGACTATGTCATGGCCGATGGCGACGTCGTGCACTTCCGCTTTAACGTGTAAGGGCGACGCATATGTTTAAATATGGCAAAAAAGCTGGCTACATGGGTATTGCGCTGCTGGTGCTTGCGGTGCTTCCGCTGGTGGTAGCGGCGTTTGTAATCCCCAACATTGGCCCCGAGGTGGCAACGAAGTTTAACGCCGCCGGCGAGGTGACGCGCTGGGGCAAGAGCTATGAGCTGCTAGCGCTTCCGGTGCTCAACCTGCTGCTGAGCGTGGCGACGTACTTTACGGCGGGACGTCAGGCTAAAAACAATGATGACTCCGCCGCCATGGCGCGCATCGTGTGCGAGCGCTACCTGCGCAACGGTTGCATCACGGGTGTGTTCCTCAACGTGATCAACGTTTACTTTATGTACTCGGCGATTACCGGAACGGGCTTTGGCTTTGGTTTCTAGCCTGTCCTTTTAGGCAACGAGCCTGCACGCATATTCAATGGCTGCTGCGAGGCCGCCGCTCGATCGTGGTTTAAAGACCATATCGGCGGCGGCCTCGTTTTCGTATCCGGCGCCGCGAAGGGCGAGTGCGATACCGGCTTCGAGGAGAAGGGGCAGGCCACGTTGGCTGGTTGCTATTACTACGGTCTGGTCAAGGGCGCAGCCGTGCGTTCGGCATTGAGGGACGAGCTCGCCTCTCGCCGGGTCGGGGAGCAGTGCGGTCGCAACACGGCTCGATAGCAACGCAAAGGCCGTTCGTTCGTCTGGGGAAAGGCATTCGGCCTCAACGACGACAAGCTTGGGTTGCACGCCGTCTGTGCAGCGTGATTTTTGACGCATGCAAATTGAGCAAGCCGACATAGAAAACTCCTGTATATTCGGCAAAACGTAAACTATAGTTAACGTTTTTGTTTTGCTCCATTTCAAACTCGTCTGCATGAATGAGCATGCGAAACAGATTCTTGGCGAGCGAGTTGAGCGGACGCGCAAGGTCCTTGGTATCTCCAAGGTCGATTTTTGCGTGGCGACAGGAATCAGCCGACCCTACCTCGACCGAATCGAAGATGGGACGGCAAATTTCACGCTCAAGGTTCTATTTAAGATCGCGCCCGCACTCGGCATGACGGTGTCAGAACTTCTCGAGGGCATCGAATAGGGGATACCCGTCGACAACTGAATTACACCATCGGGATACGGTCGTGGTTGACTTGGCTGTAGAACAGGCGCTGAATCTCTGACGCATCACGTGACTGGCCGAGCGCCCACATGGTTTTGGCCACGAGCGTCTCAGTGGTCATATCGTCGCCGCGCAAAATACCCGGATGATCGGCGTAAGCTCGGCCGACCTCATAAACACCCAGGTCAAGGCCCTCCTCGGGGACCTGCGTGGTCATAACGACGGTGCGACCCGAGTCGACCCAGCGAAAAATCGCCTCTTGGAATGACTCGCCCGACTCACCAAACTCGGGAATACCGCCAATGCCAAAGGTCTCAAGGATTACGGCATCGTAGCTATCGGCTAGGGCGTCCAGGATACCCGGGTTCACGCCGGGCGTCAGCTTAAGGACAAACACGCGCGGGTCGATACTGTCGTAGAAACGCACCGGGCTCTCATTCTGATGAGTGCCGTGAAGCCCGTTGCGCACGATGCGGTCGTTGCGGATGTAGGCAATGGGCGGATAGTTGACGCTAATGAACGCGTTAAAGCTCATGGTGCGCTGCTTGCGGGCGCGCGTGCCGGCAATGGCGACGCCGCCAAACACGATCGAGACGTCGTGCGAATGCTCGTCGAGCGCATAGAGCAGGCTCTGGTACAGATTGAGCTTGGCATCGGTAAAGGGGTTACCCATGGGCTTTTGCGAGCCGGTGAGTACGATGGGCTTGGGACTGTCCTGAATCAGATAGGAAAGCGCTGCCGCGGTGTAGCTCATGGTGTCGGTGCCGTGCAGAATCACGAAGCCGTCGTGATCGGCATAACCCTCGACGATGACGTCGCGGATACGCATCCAGTCGCTCGGGCGCATGTTGGTGCTGTCGATGTTCATGGGCTGCACGACGTCGAGCTCGCAGAGGCCCGAGATCTCAGGGACGCTCTGGGCGAGCTCCTCGCCGGTCAGGGCGGGGGAGAGGCCGTTGCCGTCCTCGGTCGATGCGATGGTGCCGCCCGTGGCGATGAGAAGGATGCGCTTCATGCTGGTATTCCTATCGTATTTGTCGCCGCAGAGGCGGAGTCGTTCGGCAGTATTGTGGCACAGGGCGATGAATGTTCAAACGTATTACATCATCCGTAACGTTTGGTAACACTTCAATTGCCGTCAAATAGGGGTCCAGGTCGTGCGTTTGCCGTGCGCTGATGGCTGAGAGGGACGAGAAACCCCATATAACGTGTACACTATGGGAGTTATTTTCGTTCATTCACGCGGGTGGGCACCGGCTCCCCGCCAACAAGAGGGGGAAACCATGGATCAAAAGGCTTCCGCAAAGGTCCTCGTACTCGACTTTGGTGCGCAGTACGGTCAGCTCATTGCCCGTCGCGTTCGCGACCTCAACGTGTACTCCGAGATCGTTCCCTGCGACATCTCGGCCGATGAGATTCGCGAGATGAACGCCTCTGCGCTCATCCTTTCCGGCGGCCCGGCCTCTGTATATGCCGAGGACGCTCCGTCCATCGATCCTGCCATCTTTGACCTGGGCCTTCCCGTCCTGGGCTTTTGCTACGGCCATCAGATCACGGCCGTGACGCTCGGCGGCAAGGTCGGCCACTCCGAGGTGGGCGAGTACGGCCGCGCCACCATCACGCGCACGGCAGATGCCAAGCTCTTTAACTCCACGCCCATGGAGCAGACCGTGTGGATGAGCCACCGCGACGCCGTGTCCGAGGTGCCCGAGGGCTTTACCGTTACCGCCAGCACCGACGTGTGCCCGGTCGCTGCGATGGAGTGCGTCGAGCGCAAGATCTTCACCACGCAGTTCCACCCCGAGGTCAAGCATTCCGAGTACGGTCAGCAGCTGCTGAGCAACTTCCTGTTTGAGATCTGTGGCCTGGAGCCCAACTGGAGCATGGACAACCTGGTCGAGACTATGACGGCCGAGTTCCGCGAGAAGGTCGGCGACGACCGCGTGATTCTGGCCCTGTCCGGCGGCGTCGACTCCTCCGTCGTGGCTGCGCTGGGCGCCCGCGCCGTGGGCAAGCAGATGACCTGCGTGTTCATCAACCACGGTCTGCTGCGCAAGGGCGAGCCCGAGCAGGTGGAGGAGGTCTTCACCAAGCAGTTTGACGTCGACTTTATCCACGTCCACGCCGAGGACCGCTATGCCGAGCTTCTGGCCGGCGTGACCGAGCCCGAGGAGAAGCGCCGCATCATCGGTACGCAGTTCTGGAAAGAGTTCTTCGCCGTGGCGCAGCAGCTCGAGACCGATGGCAAGCCGGTCAAGTATCTGGCTCAGGGCACCATCTACCCCGACATCATCGAGTCCGGCGCTCGCAAGACGGGCGGCAAGACGGCCACCATCAAGAGCCATCACAACCTGATCCCGTTCCCCGAGGGCGTGCACTTCGACCTTATTGAGCCGCTCGACCACTTCTTTAAGGACGAGGTCCGCGCGCTTGGTCTGGCGCTCGGACTGCCGGGTCACATCGTGTTCCGCCAGCCTTTCCCGGGCCCGGGTCTTGCCATCCGCATCATCGGCGCGGTCGACAAGGAGAAGCTCGAGATCCTCAAGAACGCTGACGCTATCGTGCGCGAGGAGCTCGACGCCTACAACCAGCGTCTGTTTGAGCAGACTGGCGAGCGCAACTCCGAGCACAGCTGCTGGCAGTATTTCGCGGTCCTGCCCGACATCAAGTCCGTCGGTGTTATGGGCGACGAGCGCACCTATCAGCGCCCGATCATCCTGCGTGCCGTCGAGTCCAGCGATGCCATGACCGCCGACTGGGCCAAGCTGCCCTACGACGTGCTGGCCCGCATTTCCGGCCGCATCGTGGCCGAGGTTCCCGGCGCCAACCGCGTGTGCTACGACATCACGTCCAAGCCGCCCGCGACCATCGAGTGGGAATAATCAGAGACCCTTTGCGAGGGAGGTCGGAAACGGCCTCCCTCGTTTTTTATTTGCGTGCCATGGGTGCTTATGCATTGTGGTGTATGTGGTACATGCAAACCAGCCACGCAATCTCTCAAGCTGTTTAGCTGGGATTATTGTTTGCTGGTATGTTTTAAAGTGCTTTCAATTACCGAAGCAACGTCATCAATTTATTTCTAATTAATGCTGACCGGCAGATTGCGTCCGCCCGCAAGAGGCCGCTCGGACTGGTACTCAAAATGTACTCACGACGTTTTGGGTATCGATTTGCAGGTACTCACAGACGGCAAAAACGGGTGTCTACCTCGATATATTCGTTATCCCCAACGATTCCTCAACGAATATTGACTAGTGATTGAGTGCTGCATGGCTCAAATTATCTACGTAATTACGTAATTACGTAATTACGTATTTTGAAGTAAAATGGTTTCGGCCAATTAAGGAACGTAGAACAGGTCAATTCGGAGGGGCGACCATGGAGGAAGATCAGGCTGTTCATGCCGAAAGGGAGCTGGATAAGTTCACGCTTTCGATAACCCGCGAGGATAAGCGGGCTCTTAAGTCCTATGCCGCGCGCCAGGATAAGACAGTGGCTAAAGTCCTGCGCGAATGGATTGACGAGAAGTGCAAGGGGGAGAAGTGATGTCCCAGACGGCGCAAGCAGTCGTTCAGAACCTTGTTGATCGCGCTGTCAAACTGGGCGATCGTCAGCTCGCTGCCGACATCCGCGCCTTTGCTGCGCAGCGCCAGTTTGGGCTTGTATTTGAACACAACCGTCCAGAACGACTTCGCCTTTATGGCAAACCTATCATGAAGGGCGATGTCGTACAGGTACTTCCCGAGCGTGGTAGAAAAGAGGACTCTAACTCCCAACTGTTATGGTTGGTAAATACCGTTCGGGGGGGGGTTGCTGATCTAAAGCCATATCAATCGCCCTCATATGACGAAAACGAATGCGAGCCCCGCCCCGTTGCTGTCGACGATGTCGTGCCTGTCGCTGAATATGACCAGCCGATTTATGCCGGCCTCAAAGAGACTGGGCGTGTTGAGCGCGGTGGCGATAAGCCCTATCAGGTTGTCATTAACGGCGAAAACTACCATGCTCTTGAAACCTTAGCCTTTGCCTATGCAGGCAAAGTGGACTGTATATATATTGACCCACCCTATAACACTGGCGCCCGCGACTGGAAATACAACAATGATTACGTCGACGGCTCCGACGCCTATCGCCACTCCAAGTGGCTTGCCTTCATGGAGCGCCGCCTCAAGCTCGCCAAGCAGCTGCTCAATCCCAACGATTCAGTACTCATCGTGACGATCGATGAGAAGGAGTACGCAAGGCTTGAGCTTCTTTTAGAGAGCGTTTTTCCCAACGCGACCGGTATCCAGACGGTTTCAATCACCATAAACAAGAACGGGGTTGCCCGTGGCAACCAGTTCAAGAGGGCTGACGAGTACGCTGTCTTTTGCTTTTTTGGTACCGCCGCGCCGTGCCAAGTGGATCGCAGGCTCTATTCCGTCGAGTTCGGAGAACTTGAGGAAAAAGTGGCTGATGACGCGTCGAGCAGCCGCTCCCAACGTAAGGTACGTTGGGAGTGGCTGCTGAGGGGCGGTCCCAATGCCGCCCGCACCGCAAGGCCGAACCTCTTTTATCCCATCTATATCGATGAGGAGACCGCGACCATTAAGGAGCTCGGCGCTTCTCTCCCCCTTGAACAAGACTGGACAAAGATACCGACAAAAACGGGTCTCAGGGCAGTTTGGCCTATTAGGACCGATGGCCGAGAGGCGACTTGGAGGATCTCCCAGAATGCTCTACAGGCCAAGCTTGATCGCGGGTGCGCAAAAGTAGGTGAGTACAACAAAAAGAGTGATCGGTACTCCCTCCTTTACCTAGGAGATTCCCAAGAGGAGCGTCTCAAGAATGGAGAAATTAAACTCATTGGCAAGGCTGAGGATGGGTCCTTGCTTCTCGAAGAGCAGGGAGAGCGCTCTGCCATTCCAACAACCGTTTGGAGTGGCGCGCAGTTCTCTGCCGGTGAATACGGGAGCCGATATATCAAAAAGTTCATCGGCGATAGGCGCTTCACATTTCCAAAGTCCCTTTATGCGACCGAGCTCTCAATCGCTTCCGTTGTTGCCGACAAGCCCGACGCCCTTGTAGTCGATTTCTTCTCAGGATCGGGCACCACGGCGCACGCCGTCATGCGCCTGAACCATCAGGACGGCGGGCGCAGGCGCTCCATCAGCATCACGAACAACGAGGTCTCAGAGGACGAATCCAAAAAGCTCACCAAGCGCGGTCTTCGCCAGGGCGACCCCGAATGGGAGGCGCTGGGCATCTGCCAGTACGTTACCAAACCTCGCGTCACGGCGGCCATCACGGGCAAGACGCCCGAGGGCGACCCCATCAAGGGTGACTACAAGTTCACCGACGAGTTCCCCATGGCCGACGGCTTCGAGGAAAACGCCGTCTTCTTTGACCTCACCTACGAAGATCCAGACGCCGTCGAGCTGGGCGTGGCCTTCGAGGAGATCGCGCCTCTGCTCTGGCTGCGCGCTGGTTCGCGTGGCAGCATCATCAAGCACGAGCAGCCGGGCCTTGCCATGGCCGACGCCTATGCCGTCCTTTTCGACTTTGCTTCGGTTGGCTCTTTCATAGACGCCGTCAAGCAGAATGCCAGCATAAGGTGCGCCTATGTGATCACGGACGACACGGCTCGATATGCCTCCGTCAAGACTCAGCTCCCCGGGCTCGACGTTGTCCGTCTGTACGAGAACTACCTGCAATCGTTCAAGATTGCCGCCGAGGATGCGGTGAGGTAAGCATGAGAGTCGAACTTAAGGATTTCCAAGCCGGGGCAGTCGCGACCCTGGCAAACAAGTTGCAGTCGATGTGTCGACGCTATGAGCAGGACGGCGAACTGTCTTCGGTGTGCCTCGCATCTCCCACGGGCTCGGGCAAGACGGTCATGTGCGCGGCGACGATCGAAGCACTCTTCTTCGGAGACGATGATCTGGGCCTCATGCCCGACGAGAATGCCGTTGTTCTTTGGCTCTCGGATTCCCCGAGCCTGAACGAGCAGACGAGCGTGCGTTTCTCCAACGTGGCGGACAAGCTGGCAGACAGCATCCTCGACAGGCGCCATCTGGTCACGATTACCAACGACTTCGGAGCCGCGCACGACATTCTCGAACCGCGCCACGTCTATTTCCTCAGCAAGGACCTACTTAGCAAGAACGGCCTGCTCACCAAGGGTGGTGAGGCCAACTCCGGCCGCGTGTTCTGGGATATCCTTGACCGCACCATCAGGGACCCGGAGCGTAACCTCTATCTGTTCATAGACGAGGCCCACCGCGGCCTGGGGGCCAATGCGTCAAGTGAGCGCGGCACCGCGACGATTTACGCCAACCTAATTGATGGCCTGGATGGTCGTGCAGCGATGCCCGTTGTCGTTGGTGTCTCCGCCACGCCGCAGAGGTTCGAGGCAGCTATGGACCAGCGCGCCGATCGCGTGCGTATGCCAAAGGTCGCTGTGACCCCTCGCGAGGTCCAGGAGTCAGGTCTGCTCAAGGACATCATCGAGTTGCGCGTGCCAGAGAAGGACGACCCAGTCGAGCACCAGTACCTCACTATGGCGTGCGAGCGCTATGCCCTGGCCTGCCGCGAGTGGGGCGAGTACTGTGCCCGTGAGGGCGAGAGTCCCGTCAACCCGCTGCTGCTCATCCAAGCGGCGGACAACGTGAGCAACTCGGCCCTGGCTGAGATGTGCGACCAGATTACGGGCCTGGTCCCCGGTCTTTCCGAGGCGATGTCGTTTGCCAACGTCTTCGGCGAGCATAAGGACATCGCGGCGGGAAAATACCTCATTCCCTATGTCGAGCCCGAGTTCGTTCAGGACACCTCGCGCATTCGCGTGCTCTTCGCCAAGGAGGCTGTCTCCAACGGATGGGACTGCCCGCGAGCGGAGGTCATCTTCTCGCAGCGCAGGCGTTCGGACTCGACCTATATCGCACAACTCGTGGGACGTATGGTACGCACTCCACTTGCGCGGCGCATCGAATCCGATGATCTTTTGAACTCCGTCGCCTGCTACCTACCCCAGTTCAATCCCGAGAGCACTCAGGACGTGGTCGACTACCTCATGGGCCGCAAGGACGACATGGGCGAGAGCTCCATCGGCAAGCAGAACATCGTTCTCAACCCCGTGACTATCACGGCGGCTGTGCCCAAGTCCGAAGCCGACTACCAACAGGAGCTCAAGGCGTACAAGGAGAACGAGAAGGCCATCGAGGCGACGCGGCAGGCACAACCCGGCTACCAGGCGCCGCTTGCCGGCATCGCGATTCAGGAGCCGTTGGACATGCAGGGAACGCAGCCCTCGCTTGCCTCGGCGGTCAGGCCCGTCGACGTACCGGCGCCAGAAGCGGAGCTGACGCCTCAGCCCGCAACGGGCAACTACGTTGTAGCGCCTGCCCCGGAGCAACCTGCGACCCCTGAGCCAAGTTCCACGCAGACCGAGCCGACCCAGCCCGTCTCGGTCGTAAAACCCGTGCCCATGGCAAAGCCCAAGCCGCCCACCAAGCGCGAGCAGTCTTTCACGCACCAGGAGTGGCAGGGCATCCGCACAGCCTTCGACTCCATCCCCGTCCAGCGCATTCCGAAGAAGGCTAGAAACGAATTCCAGAGCCTGGTTAAGACGGCGACTCTGCTTGTCGAGACTGGCCTCGATGTCAATGCCGCAGCCGACGTGAAAAAACAGTTCGTCCAGAAGCTCAAGGGATACATCGTTGCTAACGAGGACGAGTACCGCGAAACCAAACACGACGTAGAGGTTGCCGAGACCGTCAAGATCACGCTCGACAAGCTCAACGAGACCGAGGACCAGGAGCAGGAGGAGGCCCGCACGGACGCCGAGGGTCTCAGAAAGGCCGCTCGCGACGCCGACATGCATTTCACTAAGGAGTTTGCGAATGAGTATCGTCGCGCCAACTTCAAGGAGCTTGGGCGGCCCGAGTGCGACCTGCGCCTTGCCGCAGCGGTTCGCACGCAGGCCATCGTTGATGCGCTCGAGGGCTGGGCGGCTCAATGCCGAAAGGGATACTTCGATAAGGTCGATGGATCTGGCGATTATGACTACCTTAACGACGTGGCAAAGCAACGCTACGACGAGCTGGCCCGTGAAACCGAGGGCAAGCGTCTCACAAAGATAGAGTGGCCCACGTCTACCAGCACGTCGGACGACTTCGCTAAGTATCCGTGCCATATCGTGCAGAAAGAGGACGGCCTCTGCCCGCTCGACCTGAACCCGGCGGAAGACTATATCGTTAGGAACGAATTGGCAAAGAATCGCACAGTTGCCTTCTATCGCAATCCGTCGGGCAGCATGTCTGCCAAGGCGTTTTCGATCCCGTACATGTCTTCGGTGGGACGTAAGGCCCTGCATCCAGACTTCCTCTTCTTCGTGAAGGATGCTGAGGGTGTCATCAGACCGTCCATCGTCGACCCGCATGGCGAGTTCCTCGGTGACACGCTGGCAAAGCTCAGAGGCTATGTAACCTACTTGCGCGATTATCCCGACGTGTTCAAGCAGGTACTCTTCGTCGGTGATATGGGCGAGGGCGTGTACAAGGTGCTCAACCTCCTGCGCCCCGAGGTCCAGGATGCCGTTATGGCCTACAGCGATGTCGACTGTAAGGCGCTCTTCTACGGTTCCTTCGCAAACGATTATCACTAGGATCGTCGGGATTTGCCCGGCAGACGTCTCGGCCATATACCAGAAGAGAAATAGTAAGGCACGCTAAGGCGGCCATCCGTTAGGGATGGCCGCCTCTCTTCAGTCTTGACCCATGTTTTCCAACGTTTCGGTGGCATTCGCCGGTCATGACCTCGTATCCGTTACGCGGGTGGCACCTCCGCTACGCTGCGTCAAGGGGCCCATGAGACCCCGCACAAACCTCCGCTCCGCTCCGGTTGGTGGAGGTCGTCATGGACTCCCTTGACCCGTCTTCGCTCCGGTGCGGCTTTGCAGGGAGCAAAGCCGACGACGACGCGCGGCGTCGCCATTCGGCTTTGCCCGCAAGGGCGAGATGTTCAGGGCAGCGTGCCCGGAAACGGAGGAAGACATGCAGGAGCTGATGACGGGGGAGATTGCGGAGGGGCTGCCGAGGCTCTATGAGCAAGACGGCACGGAAGACCCCACGGTATACGTCCACTACTTCTCGTGCGTGAACGGATGGGACTGGTGGCTGCTCGAGTTCGACGGCACGGACGAGGCGTTCGGCCTCGTCGAGGGCTATGACGACGAGCTCGGCTACTTCAGCATCAAGGAGATGGCCGAGCTGAACCGCCAGATGGGGTTCGCCGCCATCGAACGCGACGAGCACTTTGAACCGAAGTCGCTCAGCGCCGTCAGGGGGAGGTAGCTCCATGGAGATGGACGAGTTTGACGCCGTGGGCAGATTCGGCAAGTCCCCGGGCGGAGCCGTCGGGCTGACTGTCGTCGTCGAGTTTGAGTCGGGTGGCGAGGGCGGGGCGTTCGAGATGGGCACAGCTCTGGAGGGGTCGCCCGAACTCGGGCGACTCGTCTCGGACGCATGCGACGAGGCCGACGCCTTGGTGGGGGACGGGGGCGGATGGGCTGCCGTCCGAATCGGATTCGGCGACGTGGAGAGCATCGACTGCGAGAGCGGCCGGACCGTGCACGTTGCCGAAGAGGGGTGAAGCGTACACAGAGAGCGCGGGCATGCCATCGGCGTGCCCGCGCCAGCTATTCCGGGGATGCCTCGCGCCATCCCCGAGCCCCTGCGCGCCAAGGGGCGGTGCCCCTTGGAACCTTGGCTAAGGTGGCTCGGGGGACATGGAGGATACCGGAGCGCGTGCGTCCGTCGGCATCAACAGAACTCAACCTGATGCTTGACCGCTACGGCCTAGAATTCGGCGGCTTCCGCTACTTCGTGGCACCGCAGGAACAAGTGTAGTATGCCGCAGAATCTGTAATCGTAACCGTTTCCTCCCATGCCGCAGAATCTGTAATCGTAACCGTCTCATCGTATGCTGCGGAATCCGTCACGGTACGCGGCTCCGAATGCCATGCTCCACATGCTGCATTCCCCGCCAACATGGCACTTTTCGCATGACTCCGCTCGTTACCCGTAATATCCGCACCGCATCCATTACAGATTGAACGAGACTCCGTATGAGTCACCGCCGGATGATGCACGGTCTCCGTATGGGTCACTGCGGGATGGAACACCTTCTCCGTATGGGTCACTGCGGGATGGTAGATATCATACTTATGGACATGCGCCGGGGTGTCATCCTTCTTCGAGGAGCTACCGGAGTTGCTATTGTTGCTTCCACTCGGCTTGCTGTCGGAACCGCTGTTCCCATTATCCTTCTTGGAGCCGTTGGATGAGCCTGAATCGCTCTTCTTGCTGTCGGAAGTTTCCGGGGTCTTCGCGTCGGACTTCTCTTCCTTGGCGGTCTCCTGCGCCTTCTCGGTCTCCTTCTCGACGGCACCGGCATCGGCATTCGGGTTCTTCTTGATGTTGTTCTCGAACTTCTTCACAACCTCAGCGCCCTTGTCACCGGTCAGGGTGGAATCGCCCTTCTTCACGGCTTCCGCAACGTCCTTGACGATGGCTGTCAGGTCATCTTTCGTTACCTTGTCCGCATCCACCTTATCGAAAGTCACGCCTGTGGCAACTGTCTTGTCGGCTTTTCCGGCGGTAACCTTCTTCGATGGCACCTTATAGATTGAGCCGTCGGCGTTCACCGGTGAGATGAATGTGACGGTATAGGTACCGGACTCACCGACCTTCACGGTCACCTGCTTGTTCGCGGCGATAGCAGTGTAGAAGTCCACTTCCCCGTCCGCATCCTCTATATGGGCGATGACGGGCGTGGAGGTGTCCGCATCCCAGCCGTCAGCCTTCACCTCAAGGGATAGCACCATGTCCTGCTCCTCATCGTCCTTCGACTGCGACACCGCAGGGGCATTGGAATCTCCCGTCCAACTGGCATGTGAGATAGCGTAAGCCCCGCAGCCGATGAGAAGCGCCGCACAGAGGATTCCTGCACCAGCCGCGCAGACCTGTTTACGGGAGAACTCGCGCCCGAAGAGCTTGATTCGACCGCTATTTTCCATTCGTGAACACCGGGTCATACATCGTCTCTCCCAGCTTCAGAACCAGGCTGTCGTTACGTTTCTCGAGAGTATAGGCCACCGACGCCCCATCGGCCGTCAGCTCGCCCTTGTAAACGAGCGGGCGCGGTGTCGAGTCGGTATCCTTCGCCCTCTGGTCTTTGACCGTGAGGCTGTACTTTCCCGAATGGTCCGATGCGGCCCATTCGTCATCACTGGGACCTTGAGTGAACAGATAGCCCTTTTGGTTATACGACGCCTTCTTGAATGCGATCTTTCCGCTGTCGAAGTTGATCTCCTCGGGGCTCGCCATGGACTCCGGCCGGTTCGAGCGTTCCCATTCCTGCGATTCAAGCAGCTCTTTGACGCGGGCGACCGCCTTGCCGGTGTAGTCCTCGTAGTACTTCTTCGCATCGTCCTCGCTCAGGAAATAGCGCTCGCCGTACTCCTCGTCGCCAGAGGGGATATAGGCATCCGCATCGTCGGCCTTCTTGAGCGTCAGGGTACCGAGCTCGCTTGAGCTCAATACGATGTTCTCGTCTTCCTGCCTCCACGTTCCCGAGGACTCGAACGACCCTGCGTAATGCCAGCCGTCCCCGTCGTCGAAGGTGATCGTCGTCTCGGAACCCAGCTTGTTATTCGTCATCTTCCCGAGGGCGACGTTGTCGCAGACCGATATGTAATAGAGCGTCTTTCCCTTCACTCCCGTCGGTCCGCATCCGCTCAAGCCGCTCAATCCGGCAATCGACATCAGTCCGACAGCGCCCAAAAAGCCGCGCCGGGATACATTCATCGCCATGGCAGTTCTCCTTTGATTCATAGATGGTACTTACGGCGATCCCTTCAACCTGGAAAAGGGCCACGTGAGCATTGTATTGCAAATTGTCACTTATATAGGTGTGACTCATATAGGTCCGACTCAAATCATTGGCACCACCAGTCGGGAGGTACCAATGACTCAGCTAGATGCAAAAATGAAAGTCGGACTTCGCATCAAGGAATTGAGAAACGCTCTTGGATACAGCCAGGAAGCCCTTGCGTACTCGATAGAGATGTCTCGAACCTATTTTGCCGAGGTCGAAACCGGGAAACGGAACATCTCGATCGAGAACATAGAGCGCATAGCAAGGGGCCTTGGTGTTTCTCTAAGGGAGTTTTTCGATTCCGACCTGTTTACGGGGTGACTCGGTGACGGATCGCTGAAAAAATCTGTGGATGCGCGGTGCTGCTTCTCTTTATGCTATTCGAATATCGCGAGACCTGTTGACTTCTATTTCCGCCACGAATCGGCGGTGCAGGATAAGGCTCCACTACGTTTCGCCGGAGGCAAACGGCGCAACTCGGCGAGCCGAGTTCGAAAGCGCAGGTAGATGCCTGCGCCTAAAACGAAAAACACCCGCATCCACGTGTAGCGCGCGGGCGCGGGTGCGTAGTTGATTGGGGCGTTTCCGCTGGATATGGGCGATTACGCGGCTAGAAGCCCTCGGGAACGTAACCTGCGGCCGTTTTCGGCTTCGTCGGCGCTGTCGACGTGGCGTCGGGGGCGGTCGGGCCCCGCCAAACCCTCGGTGCCGTCTCGTTCCTGATCTTGCGGCGAGCGGTTGATCGCTCCATGAGTGTTCGTTCGGCATCGGGTGACGTCATCCCGAGCATGGGTCCCACGAAAGTCTCGGTAACGTCCCTGCTGGGGAAGGCCATGGGTACGCCGTCGTGGATCACGAGGGCTCCCGTCTCGCGGCCGGTCCAACGCTGGAGCTCGTCGGGCGTGATGAGCGGCCTGCGCACGAGTCCCTCGCTCGTGCCCGTCGAGCCGGTGTTCGTTCCCTTAGTTCGGCTCGTGGACTGCGCGACCGCCGTGTAGGAGCCCATCGACTCCGAGAGCTTGCGCGCGGTGTCGAGGTTGGAGCAGGAGAGAACGACCTTGTCCTTGAGGAGGTCGAGAATCGTCTCGGCCTCTTCTCGGCTGTAGCCGGAGACGGACTGGAGCTGGAGGAGCGACTGACAGAACCAGAGAACATGGACGCCTTCCGAGCGCATCTCTCCCAGGTCCTGGACGATCCTCTCGTTGCGGCCGAGGGAGGCCGCCTCATCGAGGAGGAGGACGGTCTCGACGGGGCAGCGCCCGGCATGGCCCGCGGCGCAGGAGCGCAGCGCCGAGAGCGCTTGGGAAACGAACGTCTGGACGAGTCGCTTGTAGTTGCCCGTTGCAGAGGATGATGAGATGAAGACCACCGTGGGCTCCTCGCCGATGCCCCCGAGGCCGCACTCGTCATCGTGGAGCATCCGAGCCACGTTGCCGTCGACGTACTCGGTGAGGCAGTTGCTCAAGGTCGAGACGATGCCGGGCCCGCCCCCGTGCTCACCGTTGAGCCCGCCGAGGAAGGGGAGCGCGGGGTCTTCCGCGGGCAAAGACGCCGCCAGGGCGGCGATGCGGTCAAGCGGTCCCTGGTCGCCCGACGGCGAGATCGCGGCAGCGACGGACATGACGGTCTTCTCGTCTTCCGGGATGGACGCGTCCTCGATGAGGGCGAGGGAGATACCGACGAAGAGGTTCCGAGCGCCGTCGTAGAAGAACGGTTGGCTTTTCGACGGCGCGGGCACGATGCAGCGTGCGAGCTCACGCAGCTCCCGTGCACAGCCGCCGGCCCCCTCCGCCCCAAAGGCCTCCTTTGCCCTCTCGAGCGGATCGAATCGTACTGAGGATGCAGGCGCGTCGAACATCACGTCGACGATGCGGTGAGTGCCCGTCTTCTCGAACACAGGCTCAAGGAAGGCCCTGAGCTCGCCCTTGATGTCGTTGATGATGAGGGAGCGGCCTTGCTCAAAGTTTGCCAAGGCTGACAAAATGGCGACGCGGCGGCTCTTGCCCTCGCCGCTCTCGGCGAGGACGCAGGCATGGACCGAGTCGATGAGCCTGACGCTCCTCCCGATCTCGCCCACGACCAACGTGCCGCCCGAGGGCTTGCCGCCCTCCTGCCATGACTCGCTCCTGCGCTTAAGCTCGCTGTGCGCCGAGACGAGCCTCGCGTCGCCGTGGATGGGCGCGCCCGGCGCACGACGCCCGCCGACCCAGGTCCCGTCGTGGAACCAACGCGACCAGTCGAGATGGCTCCAGATGCCGACGGCTATTGAGACAGTGAGGGTTGCCGCGCACCCCACGAGGAAGACATCGTCCCGGATCAGCTCCGGCAGGACTTCGAGCGGGTTTTGGAACATGGTGCCGGGGAGTTCGGGCACTGCGGCCATCCCGAAGCTCGTGAGCGTCGCGGCGATGCCGACGACCCATGCTTCCAGCCAGCGCCATGCCGCCGGCAGCAGGACGAGCGCGATCGCGGCCCCAGCGGCCGCGCCGGCGGCGACACAGCGCTTGAGGTGCGCGCCCTCGTCGACGTTGAAGCTCTTCTGCTTGCTCATAGAATCATTCCCTTCACTATTGTTTTCGCTGAGTCGAGCACGATGCCCGCCGCATCGCCCCTGATCGCGGCCGATACGGCGGCTGCGAGCGCCCTCGCGAGCGCGCGCTCGGCCTTCTGGCCGACTTCGTCTGACAGGTCCTTCTTGCCTTTGGGACCCTCTGTTGCGGACGCGAGCGCTTTGGCAAGGGCCCTGCCCACAGCAACGGGGGCTTTTGCCATGGAAAGCGCGTAGGACGGGCACGACCGGAGGCATCTCTCCGGGATGGGCCCGCGCTCGCGGACGGCTTCTCGCGCGCCCTCCAGGTCTTTTCCGGTGACGCAGGCGCGGACCTCGCCGACGAGCGGCCTCATGCGCTTGCGCTCCGTTGCGGGCCCGTCGTCCGGCCTTGCGGACCTTATCGGTTCCCTTTCGGGGTCCGTTGCCCGGTCGGGTGCGATGACCCTCAGCAGGGCGTTGCCCTGGCGCGCGCGTAGCTCGTGCATGGCGTCGTTCAAGTAGCGGTCCTGCGCAACACCTTCGAGCCCCTTGAGGCCGGCGCAGCGCTCCACGGACTCGCGGTAAGCCGCGCTCGCCTCCTTGATTTCAGGGTGCCTCGACCCTGCTTCCTCGATTGCGGCATCGACGGCCTTGGCGACATCTGGGTGCCAGCGGCGGAGGTGCGCGTAGGAGATGCGGCCGTCCGCAGGCAGCGTGACGCCAATCTCGTCGGCGGGGATTTGGCGGACGGCGTCGACCGCCCGCGACCTCGCGAGGTCGCGGGCCTCATACTCGGCCGCGAGCGCCGGGGCCAGGGCCGCGTCGGTGAGCGCGTTTCTAGCCCGGTCGAGCCTGTTGCGGGCCATGAGTGAATCGAACGAGCCATCGGACGACCACGCAATAACGTGCGCGTGCTTGGAATTCGGGTGGTTTTCGTGCTCGGCGGCTACCCAACGGACGCTGGACTCGGGGATGCCCATTGCCTCGGCAAGCGCCGGCGCGAGGTTTCGGCGGCAGAAGCGCTGCCAGTCCTCCTTGCACGCGAGGTCGAGCTCGCATGCCTCGTCCCTGCGGACGCTGAGCACAACGGTAGCAATCGCGCCGTCAGCCTTTTCGAGCTCCTTGCGGGCCGTGCGGAGATGGACGGCCCCGTTCTGGTCGAAGAGCGCGGTCGACCCGGGCCTCTCGGCGCAGTAGCCGATGAGTCCCATCCTCTCTGCGAGCTCGTAGCGCTTGAGGTCGTCGACGGTTGCGGATTTGTCGGCCCCCTCGCGCGTGGCGACGTACTCGACGTTGTTGGTGATGACGGCGGAACGCCCGCGCGACCCGGAGGGGTGCACACGGGCGTTCACGACGAGGCTGCTACGACTTGCCATCGGACAGACGCTCCCTTGCCTCCGAGAGCGTCATGCCGCGCTGCATGAGGCCGGCCTGCTTGTCGTAAGCGGCGTAGATGTCCGAGGCGCTCACGCCGTCCAGGCCATTGAACGTGCCCTTCTCGATCTCGACGGCGGCGATTGCTGCGACGATCGAGGCACGCGTGGCGCGGTGCACAACGCGCGCGATGCGGTCCTCCTGCTCGGCGTTGCGCTCGCCGAGCGTGCGGTCGAGTTGCTCCAGCAGTGGCTGCATGACGCCGCGCAGATAGGTTCCGAGCTCGGTGGAGTAGAGCGCCAGGCCGTCGGAGGCGAGCCCAGCGGCGATGAGCTCGCGGGCGGCTGCACTGTCGCTAAGATCCTTTGAAACCCCGTAGGCGTGGAGGCGGCGATACGCCTTGTTAGGGAGTCGGAGGCTCATGACCTTCGACCCGTCTTTTCCGATGGCCATCTTAGAGTCCCTCGTTCGGGAGGGGCGCGCCGACAGCGCGGAGGGCGGCGATGTTCTCGGGCGTGCGCTCGTAGGTCTTAGGCCAGAAGGTGACGGGCATCATGGCGAGGTCATCGCGGGGGATGCCGTAGGCGAAGAGGTAGGCCTCGATGGCGTCGCCGTATTCTGCATCGTTGACGCGGTAGGCATCGGTGAAGAAGATGCCGGTCGGGTCGTCGTTGCTGCCTTTGACGAAGTAGACGCCGTTCCCGCCTTCCTTGAACGGGTTCAGAATCTTGAAATCAGGCTTCGCGTAGTAGGCGATTCCTGCACGGACGATGCGCGTGAAGCCCGGATGCTCGACGGGCCGCGCCGCGCGTGCGAAGCCCAGGTCGGGGTCGGACTCCAGCAGATGGGAGAGCACGGAGCCGACGGCGTCGTCCTTGTGCTTGGGGACGGTCCCGAGGAGGTCGTCGAGATGCGATTTGGTTTTCTTGACAAGTTCCATCATGGTTTTCCTCTCTGCCGGTGCCGTATGGGTACCGGTGGTTCATTTGAGGGTCTTTGCTGATGATGCTTCTAGCTGCGGCGAAACGTTGCGGTGCCGAAGGTGCCAAAGAACAGGAAAGAGTTTCTGGGCCTATGGCACCTTTGGCACCATCGAGAGACTTTGCAGGTGAGGGGGGCGACCGAGGTGCCGCAACGGCATGTTGCGGCACCTCTATCGGCCCTAATCCGTCTCCCGGTACACCCAACAGCGCTGCTTTCCGTACGGGGGACAGAGGCGCTTGTTGCCCGGGGCCCATCCCGGGCACTGCGACGACAGGATGCGGCTGACCATTTTGCAGTTGGCCTTGGTCTTCTCGAGGTGGAGGGCCTTGTCGAGAATCTCGAACGTGCACATGGGACGGTCGGTGTTGCCGGGGAGATACGCGAGGACCTTCTGCACGCAGGGGTCCTCCTCGACGAAGCGTCCGCGCTGTGCGGCCGCCTCGGTCTCCATCTCAGGTGTTAGGACGGTCGAAAAGCGGACATCGCCCGTCCTCATCCACGTGCGGGCCTCTGCCCATGCCTGGCGGATTGCGGCCGGGAAGTCCTCATCGAAGACGGACTTCTCAGTGCGCTCGATGCCGCAGAGCAACGGGAGGAAGCGCCTTGCGCCGCTTGAGCGCTCGCGTATAAAGTCTGCCTCGTTCGTGGTACCGACGAAGACCACGCGCCGGGGAAACGCCTCCGTCCTGCGGCAATAGGCCCCTCGGAACTCATCGACCTGACGGGTGACCCCAGCCTTCACGCTCTCGATAGAGCGCTCGGACATCCCGTTGAGCTCGGGGACCTCGACGATCCATTTGCCCCGGTTCTGCTCGCCCGTGAGCTTGACGTCGCCGAGGTTGATCACGGAGTCCGTGAAGTACTCGTCGCGGATGGCGAGGCCTCGGGCGAAGGACGACTTGCCGATACCCCCGGCGCCGCACAGGATGGGCATGTAATCGGCCTTGCAGCCCGGGCTGTAGGCGCGGGCGATGCCCTCGCAGAACAAGATGCGCTCGACCTCCGAGACGTATACGCTCCTCTCCGCACCAAGGTAGACATTGAGGAGCGTCCCTACGCGCGGGATGCCGTCCCAGGTGAGGGCGTCGAGCATGGCGACGAGCGGATCGTAGGCATTGTCCTCGGCGACGATGGTCAATGCGAGCAACATGAACTTCTCCTTCTGGAGGGAGATGGTCTGCTGGAGGAGGGCGAAGAGCCGCGCGTCGTCGCTGTCGCGCCACCGGCGTTCCCTCGCATCCGCGTCCCAGGGCAGAGGGCCGGTCTTGAAAAGCTCGTTTGCGAGCCGGTTGTAGCCGACGTTCAAGGGGAGGGACTTGAGCTCCTCGACGATCTCGTTGACCGTCGGCGGGGAGCGGCGCTCTGGAGGCTGCGGCCCAAGGACGTCGTCGTGCTTCTGCGCACCCATCAGGCCACCTCCTCGCGAGACTGGGGGCGTCGTGGGCCGTTGATGGGGCAGGCACTGCCGAAGACGAGCACTTCGAGCCGGCTAAGGCGAAGCTCCGTGTCGACCAGACGCTCGACCAGCTCTTCCTCTGTCAGGGGATGGTCGAGGCCGTGGTCGCGCAGGATGGTGCGGCGCCGGGCGGAATTCATCATGCTAAGATTCATCGATGGGGTCCTCCTTATGTGTGGACTCATGATTTTGGGCGACGGCCGAGCTTTGGTCGGGGAGGCCGTCGTCTATCCCGAGGTTTGCGATAAGTGCGTCTTCGAGTTCCACGGGGGAGCGCTCGGGCGCGAACGATTCGGCGAAGGCGGCAAGCGTCTCAAGCGACTCGACGAGCTCGTCGTCCATGTCTGCCGCGCGCCGGATACGCCGGAGTTCCGTTACGACGGGCCCCACGCGCTCCTTGACCGCCTTGCGCATGCGGGTGGTCGCGACCACGGTGAAAGTGCCCTCAAGCAAGCATTTCGTGATGTACTCCTGCTTTGACAGGCTACTCAGGGCGACGCGGAGGTCGAGCTGGTCCGCCTCTGCGGGCGACATGCGGAAGGCGATGGTCTTGCAGCGGCGGCGCCCCTTGGCGTCCATAATCGGCTTAGACATCCGACATCATCCCATCAAGGGCCTCTACTAGATCGTGCTGCGTCGAGGGGAAGAGATGCGAGTACATCTCCGTGACCTCGGCGGTCTCGTGGCCCATGCGATCGGCGATCGCCGTGGGCGAGTAGCCGCTGTTGACGAGGGCGCTCACGTGGGAGTGGCGGATGTCGTGGATACGGATGCGCTTCACGCCCGAGAGCTCGCAACCCCTCTTCATCTCATGCGACAACGCATGTTTTGTGATGGGGAAGAGTCGGTCGGTAGGAACGATTTCGGGATGTGCTGCCAGATAGTCGCGCAGTTCCTCGCGAAGGAGGCTCGGCATGACAATGTCGCGCTTCGAGGCTCGCGTCTTGGGTGGGCCGATAACGTCCTCGCCCTTGACGCGGGCATAGGAGCGGCGGATGCGGATGACGTTGAGCCCGAAGTCGATGTCCTCCGGACGAAGGGCAAGGAGCTCGCCCTCGCGGCAACCCGACAGATAGAGCGTCAGGAAAGCGAGGTAGATGAGGGGCTTATCCTCGATGGCCTGGGAGAAGAGCTTGAACTCGGTAGGGGTCCAGTAGAGCATCTCCTTCTCGGGACGCTTGGAGCCGACCTTTCCCGCCGCCAGCATGGGGTTCTGGGGCAAGCGGTAGAAGCGGACGGCGTGGTTGAAAATGGCTGAGAACTGGTTGCAGATGGTGTGGAGATAGCTCTGCGACAGGCCCTGCTCAAGGAGCCAATTCTCCCAACGCACAACGTCTGCGGCCTTGACGTCGCAAAGGCGCATCTTACCGAAGACCGGGAGGATGTACTTGTCGATGATGGCATCCTTGGTGAGCTTGGTTCCAACGCGCAGCCGAGGGTAGACGTCGCGGGTGTACATGGTCTTGACGAAGGCCTCGACGGTGATCTCGACGCGCTCGTTGCAGGACGCGAGGAAGTTGCGCTCCCAAGCGACGGCCTCCTTCTTGGAAGCGAATCCGCGCTTCGTCTTTTTGTGGCGCTCGCCTAAAGAGTTGCGGTACCAAGCCTCGACCGTCCAGGTCCCGCGCTTCTTGTCTCGGTTAACTGACATGGGCCATCGCCGCCCTCTGCTTGGAAGGGGCGGAGAGAAGCCGTGCCTCGAAGTACGAGCGCTGAACCTTCCCGGGGATGGTCATGATTCCCTGAGCTGCAAGTTCTGCATTCAAGGTCTTAATCAGCTTGAACGCATAAGACTTGCTCATGCCCGTGATCTCGGCAACCTCCTCCGCGCCGATAAGCTGACGTGTCATATGTAGTCTCCTTTCCAGAGCGGGGCACCGATTGCCCCTCGTCTTGATTATGTCCAAAAAACGTATGACCTACTACGGAAAGTGTAATTTTGCAGATTAAGTCACATCTCCTACATTTTTTGTATGCATGAGATTTCGCATGTAGACTTGAGAACAGTATTTCTTCGGAGGTGTATCTGGATGACTGCCGTCGATCGCATCGGTGCTGCCAAAGAGACCCTGACGTCATTTGTGGCCGATAGGGAGTGGGAACAAACGAGCAAGCGCTGGGGAAGGCTACGGCTGTCCGAGAAACTGCTCCGCCTCCGTTCGGCGCGAAAATGGACACGAAAGGTCGCCGCTCAGGCGGCAGGCATTTCGGAGTCGGCCTTGAGGAACTACGAGCTCATGAAGTCTGCCCCGAAGGAAGAGCATTTGGAGGGGCTTGCGAACGCCTATGGCATACGGGCTGAGGCGCTCCATTTTTATGATTTCAACGATACTGACCTGATTGCTCAGACTTTTTTCCAATTTGCCGCGACATATGGGTTCGAGCCTGTTGCAAACGAGCGCTATTCAGCGCTCAAGCCGACTTCGCCTTTCATGGAGTCTTTTCTAAAGAAGTGGGCAGCTCAGTATGCTCAAATTGAGAGCGACTCCGATCGAGACGACTATGAAAGATGGAAGGACAACTTCTCAGCCGACTTTGATCCGTCCCAGTTCCCCCTCCGATACGAATATGATCCACGAGATTCTTGGGTGCCGATTACGCCTTGGCAAAATAGGATGCAGTCCAAGAAGCTGCCCGAGCTAAGGGCGCGGTGTACCCCTGCAAAGACCCAGCTGGATTTGGCCCGAGAGGCTGATCTCTCCCTCGCAACGCTACGTTCGTATGAACAGGGGGCTAGGGTGCCGAAATATGCGGCGCTTCAAAAACTGTCCAGCGCTCTTGAGGTGAAGAGGGGAGCGCTTGTATTTACCGATTTCGGTAGTCCTGTTCAAGCTGCTCATGCGCTATTTCAGCTCTCGGCTTCATATGGATTGATTCCGCTTCAACTGGAAGAGGGGCCGGCGCTTCTAGCGAGAGCGCCTGTTCCCGACTCTTTTCTTTTTGAATGGGCGAAGAGGTACGAAACGCGCGTGAAGCAGGCCGATGAATACGACGAGTGGCTTGATCAGTTCGACTATTTCGAGCACGATAAGTCCGATGGCTATGTCGAGAAGTTCCGGCAGCATGAGATACGCCAACCGAACGGTTCATCGCTTATTGACGGCTATGTCTATAGCGATTTCTGTCCCTTTGACGAGCGATTTAAGAAGGGGTATGCCCTGCCCTAATTGTGGTCAGATTAGCCGGCGTGAGGACCAAATGAGTATCAAACGGCGATGGGAGAATGCCTGATAGAACGGACTGAGGTAAAACGAGCGCCTCATTTACCTGCGGCACCCGTTATCGAGTGGGAGTAAACGATATTCGTTGATTTCAAGCCTCTGACCTGCGAAAACAGGTCGGGGGCTTCTTATTTTGCAACCTCTGTGCAACCTTTGCGGTTTCGCGCCCCGTGAACAGGGGACGTAGCACTGTTCACGTCTGGGCCCATATCCGCACCGATCATTGCCCGCGCTGCTTCTGCTTGCGCTTCAGCTTCCGCTGCTCGAGGCACGTCGCCCGGTGTTCCTCGCCAGAGGAGAGCTGGCCGTTCCTTGCGAAACCGCGAGGCCACCTATATCCGCTTGCTGCGGGCTTGCTTGAACCAGTTCCTTTTGAAAGAGCCTATACCTCCGAAGAACTTGTTGTACGTCTCACCGTCCTCCTTGGCCTCGTACTTGACCAAGGCAAGTTCGATAGTACAGAGGTAATCCGCCACTTGCTCGAGGCGGTAGTCGGTCATCGAGGTCTTGCGGCGTCGGACGACCCCTTTTGAGAGGACCTTGCCCACCGAGTCGTCTCGCCCGCGGAACAGAAGGAGCGCATCCTCGCGACCTTCGGCGACCTGTGCTGCGAGATGGAGGGCTGCACCATCGTGCAGGGCCCTTTCCAAAGCGAAGTGTCGAGCCGAAGTGTTGAGCGTCGGCCCTGAATGTTCAATGGCCGTTGTTTTCTGCCCCTCAAGTGGTGAACTTCTCCTCGGGGCTGTTGATTCCCCCACGCGCCCCCTTCCGTTCTCTGTGTTCCCCTTATACTCCTTGTACAAGGAGGTAAGAAGTCATGGACAAGACCGCACAGGACAGCTTGGCAAAGAAGCCCGTCGACATGAGGGACAGGATTCTCGAGCATCTCGAGGCCCTCACCTCTGCCGTCTCGCTCGACGACCTTGCCCGTCTGTCCACCTCCGACATCGCCGAGACGCTCATCATCTCCAGGAGTCTGGCGAGCCAGTACCTCAACGACCTTGTTCGCGCCGGCCTTGTGGTTAAGGTGGCGGGCAGGCCTGTCCGTTATTTTCATCGCCGCGCGTTCCAGAAGCGTTTTCAGGTAAAGCTCTCTGCAAGCGAGTACGCCTCGCTCGCCGACCTCATCCAGGCGACGGGAATCGCCGATCACCGTGACTTCGCGCGTGCCGTGGGCTTTGACCTGAGCCTCAGCTCCGTTGTCGAGCAGTGCAAGGCTGCGGTTCAGTACCCTCCGTTCGGCCTGCCCATCCTCTTGAGCGGCGGCGTGGGTGTCGGCAAGTCTTTCCTTTCTCGTCTTGTGTACGAGTACGGTAAGAACCAGGGCTTGCTGCCCCGCGACTCCTCCTATGTGCGCATCGACTGCGCCGGGGTCCCGGACGCCGCCTCGTTCAACGGGCTTCTTGACGAGTCGATCGCGAAATCGCGCGGGGGTGTGGTTTTTGTCAACGGCATCGAGGCACTCTCTCCCTCTGCGATGGAGCACTGCCTTGCGACGGCCCTCGGGCTCGATGCCTCCCAGGATGCGCCGCGCGCTCGCCTCGTTCTTTCGACGACGCTTTCCGCCGATGACCTGAAGGTTTCCTCGGCCTACAGCAAAATGCCCATCTGTGCCCGCGTCCCCTCACTCAAGGAGCGGACCCCCGAGGAGCGCGAGGATCTCATCTTGAGCTTCCTGCGCAGCGAGGGGTGCCGAATCGGTTCTGATGTGAAGATTAGCCGCGGCGCATACCGTTGCCTCGTGAACGCGGACTTTTCCGATAACATCGCCGGCTTGCGCGCCTGCGTGACGAACTGCTGCGCCAAAGCGTTCCTCAATCGCGAGGGCGACTACGTCGTCGTTCGCCCGTATCTTCTTCCCAGCGGGCTCCTCTCCTCCGCGCAGATCGATCAACAGCCCGATGATGGCGTTCTGATCGACGCGTCCCTGGATGCCGCCGAGAGCACAGGGCCGGTCGAGCAGGCGCTCGATGCCCTGTGCTCTCTCGATGAGCGATTCTGCGCCGGGGAGCTCTCTGTCTCCGAGCTCGTCTCGCAAGCTGTCTCCGCTGTGCGCGGCGTTGAGGATCACTTGATCTTCGGCCGCGGCGTTACCTCCTCGAGGTCGCGCGCCTTCGAGCGCATCGTGGGCGCGGTCCTTGCCGACGCAGGCTCTTCTTATGGCATCGAGCTTTCGAGGAAGGTCGCTTTTCTACTGGCCCAGGAGATTTGCCTGCAGTTGTGGCCGGGCATCGGCCTGGCTAGGCGAAAGTCTGCCTGTGCGGAGCAAATCTCCCATCTCCTCGGTGCCGTGACCTCCGAATTACCGTTTGCCTCGAGCGTCTCCGATCAGGTCGCCGCAGACGTGGAAGGGGCGCTGGGAATCTCGCTCGATCACTTCACGAAGACGCTTCTGACGCTGTGCGTCGCATCGGAGTCTCGCGATGCGAAGGCCCTTCGGACGCTCTGCGTCATCTTGTCCCACGGCTACTCAACGGCGACGAGCATCGCCGACGCGGCGAACCGTATGCTCGGCATGCATGTGTACGAGGCTGTCGACATGCCCTACGACCAGCAGCTGAAGGACATCGTCGGTCCGCTCCAGCGCCTCGTCGACCGCCATTCCTACTGCACCGGGGTCGTGTTCCTCGTCGACATGGGCTCCTTGGAGGAGGCCTATAAGGCCCTCGAGAACGTTACCGACTCCACTATCGGCGTGGTGAACAACGTCTCTACCGGTCTTGCGCTCGAGATCGGGGTCGGGCTGCTCGGCGGCAAGTCCATCGCCGAGGTTCTTGGCGATGCGACCGCCGCGTGCGTGACGCACTGCAAGGTGATCGAGCGCGTCAACCGTGAGGACGCCATCGTCTTCTGCTCCGAGTCCGGGGTCGACGCCGCGGAGAGGATACGCCAGCTCGTCTCGCAGAGCCTCCCGCGCACCATAGGCGCGCGCCTGCTCACGAGGCCCTTCAAGCAGCTCGTCGCGAACGGGTCGAATGACGCCGTTTTCTCCGAGCACCGCGTCTGCGCCGTCATCGGCACGGGAGACCCCGGGGTCGCCTCCGTCCCCTTCGTCGCCCTCGAGGACATCATGTCGACGGCGTCCGCCTCTAAGGTTGATGCCGTGTTCGGCAGGTGGCTTGACGCTTCCGAGCTCTCTTCTTTCCACGAGAAGCTGCTCTCGAACATGACGCTGCAGAACGTCATCCGCTCCATCACCATCCTCGACCCGGAGCGGCTATTCCACGAGATCGAGAGCGCCGTGCACGAGCTTCAGCGCAGGACAGGCGAGAAGATCGGCAGCAACGCCATCATTGGGCTCTACGTCCACCTCTGCTGTCTCGTCGAGCGCCTTGTTACCAGAAACCCCATTGAGACCTACGTTGGCCAGGACCGCTTCGAGGAGGAGCGTGCCGATTTCATCGAGTCCTTCAGGCAGAGCTTCTCGAGCATCTCGACGCGCTATCGCGTAGAGGTTCCCGTAAGCGAGATCGCATATGTCTTCGACTACATAAGCGTGAGCGCCGCCCCGGCGCGAGAAGAGCGCCTCGGCTCCTCGGACCTCCTGCTCGACGAGTGACCTTCCCCGCGCCGCCGCAAGCTGACTGCGCGTCCTCAATAATCCGATAACCCCTTGCCCGGCGCGAATCCGGATAGCGCCGAGGCAGTACCGAACGTAAAACTTCATTTGATAGGAGCAAACATGAGTGTTGTTATGGCACGAATCGACAATCGCCTGCTTCACGGCATCATCGTGACGCAGTGGGCCCCGGTGTCGGGCGCGACCCGAGTCATGGTCATCGACGACAAGGTCGCCGGCGACGAGGTCCTGAAGTCCACTATGAGGATGGCGCGCCCCGCGGGCATGGCCGTCTCGATCATCTCCGAGCAGACCGCGCTCAAGAACTTCGCGGCGGGCAAGTACGACCGCGAGAAGGTCTTTGTCATCGCCAAGGAGCCCGAGACGATCCTTCACCTGGTCGAGTCGGGCATCGAGCTCCCGTCGCTGATCGTCGGCGGCTCGCTCGTCAAGGAGGGCGGCGTCCAGCTCACCCAGCGCGCCTATGCCTCCGCCGAGAACGTCCAGAGCTACAAGGCGCTCATCGCCCGCGGCGTCAAGGTGACGGCACAGTTCGTGCCCGCCGACAAGCCCGTCTCCGTCGCCGACCTCATCTAAGGAGGGATCATGGTCAACTTCACTATCCTGCAGGTCGTCCTTTTGACCCTGCTGGCCTTCATCAAGCACGTGGACTACTACGGCATCCCGATGATCTTCGTCAACTATGCCGTCTTCTGGGGCCTTATCACCGGCGTCGTCATGGGCGACTGGCAGACCGGCCTCGTCATCGGCGGCACCATCCAGCTCATGCAGCTCGGCGTCGCGGGCTTCGGCGGCTCGTCGATTCCCGACTACGGCACGATGGCCATCATCGCCACCGCCTACGGCGTGACCCTGGGCGCGGACACGGGCCTCGCCATCGGCCTGCCGGTCGGCATGCTCGGCATCCAGCTCGACGTCATCGTCAAGATCCTCAACGGCTTCGTCGTCGAGAAGTCCCAGAAGTTCTGCAACGAGGGTAAGTTCAATCAGATGAACGCCATCCTGTGGGTCTGCCCCGCGCTCTTCGGCCTGTGCGCCGCCCTGCCCGTCTTTGTCTCCGTGACGCTCGGCCAGCCCGCCGTCAACTGGCTCCTCGAGGTCATGCCTCAGTGGTTCCTCTCCGGCCTCACCCTCGCCGGCAAGATGCTCCCGGCCATCGGTATCGCCATGCTGCTCCGCTACATGCCCACCGGCAAGTACTTCCAGTACCTGCTCGTCGGCTTCTTCCTCTCGGCCTTCCTGAACGTGCCCATCATCGGCGCCGCCATCGTCGGCGTTGCCCTCGCGATCGCGTTCTACCAGCGTGCCGAGAGGGACACCGAGCTCGCCGCCCACGCTTCCGCAGACGCCTTCATCGGAGAGGATGAGTAACCATGGAAAACGAGAACATCACCGCCGTCGCCGAGGGCAAGCCCTCCGGCTACAAGGTCACCAAGAAGGATCTGCGCAACGCGAACTGGCGCTGGCTCATGAGCGTGTGCACCTTCAACTACCAGACCCAGCAGGGCGCCTCAGTCGCCTACGCCCTCTCGCCGGTCCTGAGGAAGATCTACACGAACGACGAGGACTATAAGCAAGCGCTCAACAACCACTTCCGCTACTACAATACCCAGCCTTGGCTCGCTGCCATCATCCTTGGCGCCTGCGTGGCCATGGAGGAACGCGACGGCCTAGCGGCGGCGGACGCCGTCCAAGACCTGAAGATCGGCACCATGGGACCGCTCGCCGGCGTCGGCGACTCCCTGCTCATGACCATGATCCCGACCATCATGGGCTCCATCGCCGCCTACATGGCCATCGAGGGCAACCCCGTGGGAGCCGGCATCTGGTTCGCGCTCATCCTGGCCATCTTCTGGGTCCGCATGCACGCCCTCGAGTTCGGCTACAAGCAGGGCGTGAAGCTCGTCACCGACTTCAGCGAGAAGCTTCCCAACCTCACTGCCGCCGCCTCCGTGCTCGGCCTCACCGTGGTCGGCTGCCTCATCGCCTCGGTCATCGGCGTCACCTGCCCGATTAGCTTCAGCTTCGGCGACGTCTCGATGGAGATTCAGCCGCTGCTCGACAAGATCCTGCCTGCCATGATCCCCGCCGCCATCACGGGAAGCGCGTATTACCTTCTTACCAAGAAGAACGCGAGCATGACGGTCCTCATCCTCGTGGTGATCGTCCTCGCGATGGTCGCCTCCGCCGCTGGCATCCTCGCCTAGCTTCGACCCAAGAGATTGGTGAATCAATGAGAAAGATAGTTGTGGCGAGCCATTCCCTTCTCGCCCAGGGCTTCAAGGACACCCTCGAGTTCCTTACGGGTAAGAGCGACGCCGTCAACGCCGTGTGCGCCTACGTGAACGACAACGGCGAGGGGCTCGACGCGGCGGTCGAGGCGGCTCTTTCGGGCACTGACGAGGTCGTCGTCCTCACCGACGCGCTCGGCGGCAGCGTGAACCAGCGCTTCTCCCGCTTCGCCTCCGACCGGATCCACGTGATCGCGGGTGTCAACCTCCCGCTCGCCATGACGGTCGCGCTCGCGCGCCCCGACGAGAAACTCGACTTCGACGCCCTCGTCGACGAGGCGCGCCAGCAGATCGTCTACGTGAACGGTGCCAGTTCCGCCGAGTGCGAAGACGACGAATAGAGGAGGTCGACGATGAGAGAGTTCCTTAAGGACGTGTGGATGCACGGCGGTGAGGAAAGCCGCGCCATCACCCCCGAGAACATCACGGGCGAGAAGGGCCGTGCCGCCATGTCGGCCAGCCACCTCGGCGTCGGCCGCAAGGGCTCGTGCTGCGTGCCCCTTGAGTCCGGCGAGACCATCACGCTCGCGGACATCGAGGGCCCCGGCATCATCCGCCACATCTGGATGACCGTCCCCGACAAGACCGCCGCCGGCAGCTTCGTCATGCGCGACCTCGTGCTGCGCTTCTACTGGGACGACGAGGAGACCCCCTCGGTCGAGTGCCCTGTCGGCGACTTCTTCTGCAACGGCTTCGGTGAGCGCGCCATCGTCAACTCGATGCCCATCTGCGTGAACCCGACGGGCGGCATGAACTGCTACTTCGAGATGCCTTTCAGGAAGCACGCCAAGGTCACGCTTACGAGCGAGCACCCCGGGTTCATTAAGTACATCTTCTACACGTTCAACTACGCGCTCACCGACGTGCCGGACGACGCCATGTACTTCCACGCCCGTTTTAACCGCGAGCGCAGCACCCGCAGGGGCGTCGACTACACCGTGCTCGACGGCGTGCGCGGTAAGGGCTACTACGTCGGCACCTACATGGCCCTGTGCGCCCTGGAGCGCTATTGGTGGGGCGAGGGCGAGATGAAGTTCTTCCTCGACGGCGACGAGGAGTTCCCCACGGTCACCTCGACGGGAGCCGAGGACTACTTCGGCGGTGCCTGGGCCTTCCTCGACAGGCCGCCCCACGCGCTGCCCGAGGCGCAGTGCTTCAACACGCTGTTCGCCGGCTACCCGTACCGCTCGACGCGCGACGCCACGCGCGACCGCTTCAGCGCGGGCAAGCCGAACCCGAACCCGATGCTCGCGACCAACGACGACGCGCTGCCCAGGCACGGCCTCTACAGGTGGCACCTTCCCGACCCGATCTCGTTCAAGGAGGACCTGCGCGTGACGTTCCAGGACCTCGGCAACGACGACATCAAGCTCTACGAGCGCGAGGACGACATCTCCACCGTCGCCTACTGGTACCAAAGCGAGCCGCACGCCGTGCTCGCCCCGTTTGCCGCAAGGCAGGACCGCGTGCCCAGGTAGGGTCGCCTCGAAACAAGCCAACGTTATGGGCGCCCGCGGTTGACCATGACTGCGGGCGTCCCTTTGTAAGGAGGATCACATGAGCGAAAAGCAAATGAGGCTCGGCGCCCTCGAGGCCGGCGGGACCAAGATGGTCTGTGCCGTGGTGTCCGGCGACGGCGAGGTTCTCGACCGTATGGAGACCCCGACGCTTACGCCCGCCGAGACCGTCCCACAAATGGTCGAGTGGTTCACCGCCCGCGATGTGAACGCGTTGGGCATCGGCGCCTTCGGCCCGACCTGCGTCGACCCCAACGATGAGCGCTACGGTTCCATCCTCCAGACGCCCAAGCTCGCGTGGCGAGGCTATGGTCTTCGCGCCGCGTTCGCCGACGCCCTCGGGATTCCGGTGACCTACGACACGGACGTGAACGTTGCCTGCCTCGGCGAAGTGGTCTTCGGCTGCTGCAAGGGGCTCGAGGACGCCGTCTACGTGACCATCGGCACCGGCGTGGGCGCGGGCGTCATGTGCGCGGGCAGGCTCCTTCACGGCATGCTGAACCCCGAGGCCGGCCACATGCTGGTAAGGACCCGTCCCACCGAGGAGGGACGCTGCGTCTGCCCGAGCCACGCGAGCTGTCTCGAGGGCCTCGCCTCCGGCCCCGCCATCGCCGCGCGCTGGGGAAAGCCCGCGGCCGAGCTCGCGGACAACGCTGAGGTGTGGGCGCTCGAGGGGGATTATCTGGGGCAGATGTGCGCGAACCTCGTGCTCATGTACTCGCCTCGCCGTATCGTCCTCGGCGGCGGCGTGATGCACCAGGAGCAGCTCTACGGCATCGTCCGCAAGAAGACCCTCGAATATCTTGGTGGCTACATCCAGACCGCCGAGCTTAAGGACATAGAGAGCTACATCTGCGCTCCGGGCTGCGGCGGCGACCAAGGAATCCTTGGCGCGGCCGAGCTGGCAAGAAGGGCGCTCGCGTAACTTGCGCTCTCTCCGCCATACGACGCGTTAAGAAAAGACGAGCGCTTCTTGCCAATTGAGCGGCAAGAAGTGCTCGTCTTTTGCATTTTTGCCTCTCAAAATCTTATTTTCACGATTTGCATTTTCATCCCGTTGTCACCGACCCTTGCGAGAAACCGGAAAAAGCCGCTGACAGAAGGGTCTCTCAAATCGTTATAACCCAGCATATAGCCGCGACTTGTGACCTGCAGACGGCTGTCCCACGCGCCGATTTCCTTGGCGGCATCCGAAACCGCAAAATATGCCCCAACATCCTTGATTTTTGCAGTCTTAAGCCATGTTTTTGCGATCATCTTTACTGCCGTCCGATTGGCAGCATCAAAGACCAGCACACCGCCGGGGAAAGCGTCCGCCATCTCCCGCACCAGTTCCCGGACCTGCTGGGTCAGAAAGTAATAGAACACCCCGGAGGCAAAGAACACCACCCCGCCGGAGGCATCGATTTTGCTAAACCATGCGGTGTCTTTCAGGTCACAGGGGATATTTTGTTCTCGATTCCCGGCGGGCAGTAGCTGCTGCCGCAAGGCAATCACATCCGGGAAGTCCAGATTGTAGATCTTGCATCTACCGTTGTCGCAGGTTCTGCCGGTGTTGTCCAGCCCGCAGCCCAGATTGACCACCGCCGCATTGGGGTGGCCTTTCAGGTAATCCCGCACCTCGAAAGCAAGATCACCCTGCCGCATGGCCACCTCCAGCGCACCAAAACGCTGCATCAGGCTGCGGGAGTTTTTCTCTGCCTCTGAAAAGTCGTAGTCGATCTGGTCGAGCAGACGAACCGCTGTTTCATCCCTGTAAAGGTTCGGGTACAGCTCCGTACACAGCTTTCGGGAATACAGCGGGAGGATCAGCGTCTCCTGCACAGTGTTTTTCTCAATTTTACATTTCATAGGTTTCTTCCTCAGTGAATAAGAACTGTCATAATTGCCGCCAGCACAGCCGCTATGACCGTCATGCCTATCGCCATGTGCAGGATGGATGCAAAAACACCCGTGCTTGATGCCCTTACTTCCGCGCCGTGACGCAGAGCCACTTTTTCTTTTTGTGTATCTGCACCTCGTGAAAACCCGCCTGCTCCAGACAAGCTTTTAATTCAATGTCCTTGTAGATGGTCATGCCGCCGATGATCTGCGTCCACCTCTCGTCCTTGTCCGTATCGCCATTGCTCTCGTTGCAGATAAGAATTGTCCCGCCTGGCTTCAGCGTCCGCCAGACCTCACGGAAGCATCGGGGCAAATCAGGCCAAAAGTAGACGGTCTCAAAGGCCGTGACTGCATCGAAGCAGCTATCCTCAAATGCCATATCCGCCACACTGCCTTGCAGAACGGCGCAACGCCCCTCCTGAATTGCGGTTCGGTTGAGCTTTCTAGTCTTCTCCACGCTGACGGGCGAATAGTCGATGCCCTTGACGACGCCATGCGGGCATTTTTTCAGCAGCCGTTTTATGTTCGCCCCGCCGCCGCAGCCGCAATCCAGCACCTTGGCATTTGGCGCAAGTCGTAGAAATCGAAGTCCCCACCGCGCCACAGGGCTGTGCCCCAGATTCATCATGGCAACCATAAGTTTTCCGCCGAGGCCCACGGGCTTGCGGGTGTTTTCAAAGAACGACATCTGGCCCCTCCGATTTCGTGCATTCCGCATAGGTCAACGGGAACGAGGCCTTCAGCACCGCGCTTTTCTGCACTGCCCAGCCGTTTTGACGCAGGAAACGTAGGTATTCCTCGCTTGTCCACCTGCTGTGGAGGGGGAATCCCGCCATACTCATGAAATAGGCTTTTGCCTTGCCGGAAACTGAGCTCCCCGCGTGGGTGAAGGTTGGCGCGATGAGCACGCCGTCGTCCTTCAGCACCCGCCTGATTTCTTGCAGGGCCTTTTCCGGATGCGGCACTATGTGAAGCGCGTTGGACGCGATCACCACATCAAAGGACTTCTGTGCATAGGGCAGGCGGAACATATCTTGTACGGAAAAGTGCAGCTTTGCGGATTGATTGTCCCGCTTTGCTTCAAGGATCATCTTTGCAGAAGCGTCCGTAGCCTCGATGTGCGCCGCCGCATTTACGATGCTCTTTGCGATAAGCCCCGTGCCGGTGGCAACCTCCAGTACGGTTTTTGCTTTTACCACCGGCCTGATCAGCTCATACATCTTCTCATACGCCGCCCGGTCCTTTCGCATGAAACGGTCGTACCGACCGGCATTCTTGTCCCAGAAGCCCTTGCGTTCGTGCATTGCTATCGCCCCCAAATAGTTAGAGACATCTAACTATAACACACGAATCATGCAGTAAGATAAGGCTAACCTTATTTTCCTGGCTAAAACGCATCTCTGCGGTTTTCGCTTATAACGGCGCGAGTCAGATACTAGGCTGGAGCTGAAGAAGGCGCTTGGCGGACAGGTAGGTCGATACCGGTTCCCGGAACGGTGATCCAGCCAATTACACCAGGGCTCTAGTCATTGAGTGGGAATAGAAAAATCCTTAGTTATGGGGGTATAAATTTGATTCCCTTTAGGATAAACCCCCATGACTATATGAATTGACCTGCTGACTCCAATGAAGATTGGAGGGTAACGGCCAGGGGTGACGGCCCAGCGAGTGTTGTTTTGCGAGCTATGCGCATCGAAAGCGACCTTTCGTGGTATAAACTACTTGCCGGAAGCCGCGGCTTTCAGAGTACGGCTTACGTGTACGTTTAGCCTCCGTGGGCGACGGGGTGCCGCAAGGCGTAGAATATCGCCCACCTGTAGGGGCCTGCAGCGATGCGGGCCCCGCTTCGTATGAAGGGGGGGCGCAACCGATGAAGATCGTATCCATCTCCCAAGACTTCTTCGACCTCGTCGATGGCGACCGCGAGCTCATGCTTAAGCACAATCGCCCCTGCATCGTGGTGGTGAGGCTGCGTTTCCGCGGAAAGCGCAGGGACTTCGCCGTGCCGCTGCGTTCCAACATCGCCCCTAACGTGCCCAAAGACCAGTACTTTGCGTTGCCACCCCGCCCCACGACGCGCCCCGGCTGCCGCCACGGCATCCACTACATCAAGATGTTCCCCATAACCAAGGCCTACCAGCGCCGCTTCAGGACCGAGGGCTCGGCCTACTACGAGACGCTCCAGCGCATCATCGATGGCAACACCAAACGCATTGTCTCCGAGTGCCAGGCATACCTCGACCGCTACGAGCGCGAGGGAAGGCCTCGCTTTGCCGTCGACATCGACCGCATCGTGGGGCTGCTGGAGGGCGAGAAGTAGGGCATCTCGGCTCAGTCTCGAGCCATGCGGAGTCGCTCCGCATTTTTGAACGCCGCGTGTGCGTCCCAAATACTTGAGAAACAAGCTGTGAAGTGCGGTGGCGCGCCCGTGCCCGTGCATAGCCGTCACCATCAGCGTCTACGCGGCGTCGGCTTCAAGTGGAACTGGCGCCGCTGCTGTATATGGTTTGCCTTGCTGCAAATAGCGATCAATGCCCGCGATGTTTCTGCTTGCGCTTCAACTTTCGCTGCTCGAAGCGCGTCTCCGCCTCATCCGCGCGACGCTGGCTTCTTGCTTGAGCCGACTCCCGCTTCATCGCTTTCCGCTGTGCCGCGAACGCCTGTTGTGCCTTGGTGCTCACCGCCGGTCGTTTAAGGACTTTCGCCGCCTCACGGGCGCGCCGCTTGGGGTTCTTCGCGGGTTTGCTCGTCTCGACCGGGTCGTCACCGAAGAACGAGAGTTTCTCCCATTTGCCGACAACGAACTGCAGGATCTCCTCATCGGACGGCTCCGCGCCGAAGACGATGCGGGCGACGCCGTACCTTCCGTCCTCGACATGCTCCGCCATCCCGACCCAGAATTGACCGTCGTGATATACGGTCAGGGTGGACGACACGCTGATCTGCATGGTTGGTTCCTCCTTTATGTAGATGACCATGCAGAGAAGGGACAACCAAGGAGGCAGGTTACTGATGCGGACTAGCGCACGCCCACGACTACCCGACGGGGACTGTGTTTTCATCTCTGGTGGTTGGATTGTAGCACGTGCGAATGCGCATTGACCTCGCTGCCGGCATGCTGTGACTGGGGTCGGAATTTCGAATTCTCGATAATATGCCTACGTGCATCGCCCCTCAGTTTCGAAACTTAAAAACATCTCGAGTTTCGAAACCGAGAGGGAGCTCGCACCGCTGCTGTCCGTCAGGGATGCGTTCCCGAAGGTTCTCATCGCCCGCACGAGGCACGAGCCCTATACCCGGGAGGGCGTTCTCGTGCTGGACCTCGCGAGGTGGCTGCTCGGCTAGCAGGAGTTCTGAGCGCCGCGTAGGGCTATCGCGGAGTTTTCCCGGATAAGAAAAAAGCCGGGGAAAACGTCCCCGGCACTTGGAAGCCTTCCTAACGGGAAACCAATTGCCTTATATCATGTACTGTCTGAAAAATCAAGGGAGCTCGAAGCGTTTCCGGACGTCAGCGGAATCTCAGGGCTCGTTCGCTAACTCATGGGCAAGCCACCCGAGACTACTCACTTTGCCCACCGATGGCGAAAGTCTGCGACCTGGGGTTTTGCGAATGGTGCGCAAGCCACCTGCGTTGATTCGCTTGCGATTGCAGCTGGCGGCTTTCAGGCTAAAGAGCGGCTGAGTTTCAAAACGAGCGTTTTCGGCGCTATCGAGCCTCCAAAGGCGGCCAATCGTGGCCTTTGGGACAAAAACAAAAACTCAACGTTCTGAGTTTGAAAAAAGGTTTTGAAGTTGTCCCAGCTTATGTCCCCGAGGCCGACGAAGCACGACATGGCGTTACCTGGCGGAACTCGGCTCGAGACGGCACCGAAAACTGGATGCAACTGGAATGACAGGACGTCAGAACCGGCGCCAACGAGTGGGAATAATTCCATTTAAAAGAGTGTTAGTTGTTAGAAGTGCCCTGTGGTATCACGGGGTATTTCTCTTTTTGTATCGTATCGATTTTCTGCAGCAAGCCGTCTGAGCTCATGGTTGCCATGAGTTGGGACAACGCTGGATATCAGGGTATCAATTTTTCAGGGAGCGTCCCTTTATGAGCAATTATCCGCGCAGCTAGCCTTGATATTTGGTTTTAATTCAGTAAAGATTACATTGACGTTTGGTACCCATTTAATACTCAGTTGAGCCTCTCGGTACCCATAGGGGCGTTTGACCTGGTGTTTTCGTTATTCTTGCCGAAGCACTTCCGATGGGTAGCTTTATGGACCATATGATCGGAGGGCTTGCCGGAATCGGCCACATTATCTCAATAAATGGACTCGCTTTTCTGTTCCATGCCCTCATTAAACCAGCAGAAAGCAACTAACGAGGAGGAGCTCATGATTCGACAGATCTACCATGTGGGATTGACGGTCAGTGACCTGGACCGTTCCGTGGCGTTTTATCGGGATGTGCTGGGCCTTCAGTATCAGGGGGAGCTCCTGATGGAGGGAAAAGAGACGGAGGCAATGTTCCGGCGAGAAAACTGCAAGGCACGGGTTGCTTATTTGAACGGCTCGGATCAGCTGCATATGCCGCCGGTGGAACTGATCCAGTTTGTGGAGGATGAAATTCACCGCAAGCCCATGGATCTTTTCACAACTTCCATATCAGAACTTTGCTTCTGTGCAGAGGATGCCGATGCGGTCTATCAAAAACTGGCGGAGCAGGGCGTGGAGTGTTTCTCCGCTCCCCAGGAATTTGATTTTCGGCAGGATGGCTTTGGCCGGAGCAAAGCCTTCTACTTTCGGGATCCAGATGGAATCATATTAGAAATCATGGAGCCGCTGGACAAGTGATCTTTTGCCCCAGCGGGAAAGGAAGCATCCTGCATCGGGATGCAATCCGTGTAATCGAGGCCGTTCAGAACAATATCAAACGGAGATGGGTCGGTTTTTCCGTACCTGACAATTATGCGACAAAGCCCAGGCTGCGTCTGTATTGCAACGGGCTCATCCCCCCGAGCGATCGCTTCAGCCTCTTCTCGTTGCCCCAGCGGATGTAGCGGTCGATCCATTTCGCCAACAGGCCCTTTCTGCCCGGATACCCCAGGGCTCGCTGGATGGCTGTCATGCGCTTCCCATTTCGCTAAACAAGCGTCAAAGAGGATTATCGATCGTTTCGGCATCGCCACTGAACTGCGCTATCAGCAAAGTGGCAGGAATAAAGGCCTCCGAATCTTCTGGTTCGGCGGCCTTCTTTTTTCATTGCTACCCGAAAAAGAACTCCTTGACGAACTCCCTTGAGCATCGGACGGCACTATCGAGCGTGAGCGTTTTCGTAGGCCTCTTTGATTCCTTCTGGCAAGCCGTCGGGAATCAGTGCCTTCAGCTCAGCCTCGCTGTTGCCCTGATTCAGCTGCCCGTAGTACCAGCATTTGAACTTCAACATGTCCAGCGCGCGGTTCATGCTCTCGATCTCCGACTCCATATGGGCCTTACGCTCCTCGAACATGGCCTTGCGCTGGGGGTAAGTGGACGGGCCCTCCGCACA
Organism: uncultured Collinsella sp.; assembly: GCA_937982065.1. Classification (GTDB taxonomy): domain Bacteria; phylum Actinomycetota; class Coriobacteriia; order Coriobacteriales; family Coriobacteriaceae; genus Collinsella. The sequence goes on along the minus strand of CALJMO010000052.1, from coordinate 178,679 downwards.
CCATTCCATGAACAGACGGATGTCCTTGATCTCCATCCCCGCTTTCTTCAGGCATTCGATGACTCGAAGCGCCTCGAGTTCCGTGTCGCCGAATCGACGAATGCCGGACGTCCGCTCCAGCCCCGGGAACAATCCCTGCTTGTCGTAATACCGCAGCGTTGAGGCGGGCAAGCCGAACATTTCCGCCACCTGTCCGATTGTGTACATGGCCCCTCCGAATAAATCTCGAATTCATTCCTTGACCTAAAGTCAGGTTTAGGTATTACCTTCATTCTCGTCAATATAAATCGGTAGCGCAAGGGGTGGTCCGTAATGGGCAAAACGGTTTTCGCCGGCGGCGTGAACGGCGTGGGCGAAATCGCTGGGCACCCTGCTCTTGAGCAGGCGCGACGAATGGGCATGGAAATCTAGGCGGGCTACTTAGCCGCGCGGAGACGGATTCGTGTCCAGAACCATCGATAGGAGGAAATCGATCATGGCAATTAAACAGACGGCGGGCAGAGACGCCCTGGGGGATTTTGCCCCCAAATTCGCTCAGCTCAATGACGATGTGCTGTTCGGCGAGGTGTGGAGCCGAGAAGACGGGCTTTCCCTTCGAGACCGCAGCGTGGTGACGGTGGTGGCCCTAATGGCGCAGGGGCTGACGGACTCTTCGTTCCAATATCATCTGATGTCCGCAAAGAGCAACGGGGTGACCAGGGCTGAGATAGCGGAAATCCTTACGCATGCGGCGTTTTACGCGGGATGGCCCAAGGCGTGGGCGGCCTTTCGCATGGCGAAGGAGGTCTGGGCGGACGAAGACGACGGCGCCGACGCAAAGGCCCGACACCAAAACGAGATGGCCTTTCCCATCGGTGCCCCCAACGACGCATTTGCGAAGTACTTTATCGGGCAAAGCTACCTCGTGCCCCTTTCCACCGAGCAGGTCGGCATTTACAACGTTACGCTCGAGCCCGGCTGCCGCAACAACTGGCACATCCATCACGCCAAAAGCGGTGGCGGGCAGATCCTCATCTGCGTGGCTGGTCGAGGGCTTTACCAGGAATGGGGCAAACCGGCACAAGAGCTATGCCCTGGCGATGTAGTAAATATTCCCGCGGGCGTAAAGCACTGGCACGGTGCGGCGCCCGACAGCTGGTTCTCCCATCTCGCGGTGGAGGTTCCGGGCGAGAAGGCCTCCAACGAGTGGTTGGAGGCCGTGGACGACGAGCAATACCTTAAAGCGACTGACAAGGAGGTTTAGGCATGGAGCAGTTGAAACTGACGCAGGAATGGGACAAGGTATTCCCCAAAAGCGACAAGGTTGAGCACAGCAAGGCGACCTTCCACAACCGATACGGCATCACGCTGGCGGCCGACGTGTACGTGCCTAAGAACGCGGAAGGCAAACTGCCCGCCATCGCCGTCAGCGGCCCGTTTGGCGCGGTGAAGGAACAGTCCTCCGGTCTGTACGCGCAGAAAATGGCGGAGCTGGGCTTTTTCGCAATTGCCTTTGACCCGTCCTATACCGGCGAGAGCGGCGGCACGCCCCGCTATGTAGCATCCCCGGACATCAACACCGAGGACTTCTGCGCAGCGGTGGATTTCCTTTCTGTGCAGGAAAGTGTTGACCCGGAGCGTATCGGCATCATCGGTATCTGCGGTTGGGGCGGCATGGCAGTCAATGCAGCAGCCATCGACACTCGTATCAAAGCTACCGCGGCTATGACCATGTACGATATGACCCGCGTGACCGCAAACGGCTATTTTGACGCCGAGGATTCCGAGCAGGCACGCTTTGAAAAGCGGAAAGCGTTGAACGCGCAGCGCACCGAGGACTATAAAAACGGCAGCTATGCGCTGGCGGGCGGCGTGGTCGATCCGCTACCGGAGGATGCGCCGCAGTTTGTAGCGGACTATTACGCCTACTACAAGACTCCGCGAGGCTACCATCCCCGCAGCTTGGGCTCCAATGGCGGCTGGAATGTGACGTCCTCGCTGTCGTTTTTGAATATGCCGATTTTGCAGTACGCCGGCGAGATCCGCTCTGCCGTGTTGCTGGTACACGGCGAGAAGGCGCACTCCCGCTATTTCAGCGAAACCGCGTACGGCAAGCTGATGGGGGACAACAAGGAATTGCTCATTATCCCTGGTGCCGGCCACACCGACCTTTACGATCAGATGGACATCATTCCGTTTGAAAAACTGAAAGCATTCTTTGAGGAATATCTGAAATAAGGCGTGCCTCGATTCAATGCCAAGCCTCCAGCAACGATTCTTCTAAAGAGTGGGAGTAGCTGAAACGAGGCGACTGAATAACTCCATACGTTTTGGTTAAAACAAAAAAATATGCCGCGCGCCTGCGGCATGAAGGAGGGAGATTTCTATGAATATCGTTGTATTGAGTGGTAGCCCGCGCAAGGGCGCCAATACCGACACCATGGCCGAGGCGTTTGCCGAGACCGCGCGGGAGGGTGGCCATACGGTCGAAGTCGTCCGCGTTGCCAGCAAGAAGATTGCTGGTTGTCTGGGATGCCAGTACTGCTTTACCCATGAGGGCACCTGCGTGCAAAAGGACGACATGGCCGACGTGATCGAGTCGCTGAAAGGCGCCGATATGGCTGTCTTCGCTTCGCCTATCTACTGGTTTGATATCACTGCGCAGGAGAAGGCTGCCATCGACCGCCTGTACGCCTTCGGTGCTACGGGCTTCCCGTTCACCAAGACGGCCCTTTTGCTCGATAGCCACAGCGAGGGCGTCTATGATGCGGCGATCGCTATGTACAAGTCAGCCTGCGCGTACTGCAAGTGGGAGGATCAGGGCATTGTCACCATCAGCGGTATGACCGAGCGCGACAGCATGGCATCCTCACCCAAGTTGGAAGAGGTGCGAGAGCTCGCTCGCAAGCTCGCCTAAGGGCAAGAAGAACGCATGGCAATCGGTGTTGGTGGAAAATGCTTGCTATCCTTACCAAGAGGAATGCTGATTGCCATGCGTTGATGCTTCCGCGGACAATTCCGGCGTGCTAAAACGCCTTCTCGTTCAAGAATTCCCTGAACGCGGGAATGTCAAAGCCAACGAGACCACGCCCGCGCTCTCCAATGACGCCGTCCTCCAGGAGGCGGCGTTTGTATTGGCTTGCGTAGTTGCTGGCGACGCCCATGCGTTTGGCTATCTCCGAGACCCTGCTGGGGCCAGAATCGGGCAGCATCGCGAGCAAAAACTCAATGTCTTTATCGGAAAGCTCCCGATAGGTCGTTTCGAGAGAAGCCCGACGTCATGCTTCTCGAGTTGCCTGAAGACGCCATTCATGCCCGTGCGCCAGTTACCCTGAGTCTCCTGAGCATATGTCCAATCGATGCCGACTGGCCCAATCTGAACGCCGCTTATGCACGCGCGAGACTATGAGAGGCGGCTATCTGCCGCTTCTTTGGTTCGCTCGATAATATCTTCGAGCATGCCTGGCATGGCGGAGACATTTGCTGCGATCCATGGTGGCCCCTTTGCAGGTTTTGCTAGTTTTTGCAACTTTTGCTAATTTTTGCAAGTTTTGCTAACGGTTTAACATGTCTTGTGCCGCGGGATTGCAGGAGTGAAAAACGGGGATTCCTATTATTCCGACTACGTTGCAACGAGCGGGGCCCGGAGCGCGATGTTGCTGCGCTCCGGGCCCCGCTGCATTGTAAAACCATGACGGTTTGGCTGCCGTTGTTTTAGTCAAACAAGCTCGGCATGTCGTTTTCTTTCATAAGGGCACCGGCGGAGGGGAGACTCTGCGCGGTGAACTTCTCGGCAGAGACGCCGGCGCCAAGGATCTCCTCGGTCGTGCCGACGGTGGTGACCGAGCGGCCCTTCTTGGCCGTAAAGGCCTGGACGCCCTGCGTGTTGGTGGTCGTCTTGGTCTTGAGCAGCGACGTGTTGAAGTTCATCAGGCGGTAGTCGCTCGAGACCAGCGCGATGTCGCGATCTTCCTTGAGCACCTGGGCATACAGCAGCTTGCTGCCACTGTAGATGGCGTTCTTGAGGCGCTTACGGTTGGTTTTGGTGACGTATCCAGAAAGCGCGACGCGCACCACGCGGCCGTTCTCAAAGACAAACAGCACGTCGGCCTTGTAGTCCTCGGGGTCGATGACCCAGATGACACTCTCGTCGGGTTCCATCTCGAGGTCGGTGGGCAGGTACGAGCCCAGCTGGGCCGACTTGGTGTCCTCAAACGCCGCAACCTTGCACTTGTACACCTGACTCTTGTTGGTAAAGACCAGCAGTTCGTGGGTGTTGGAGGACGGGAATTCGATAAAGGGTTTGTCACCGTCCTTGTACTTGAGCGTGGTCGCCTTCTTGAGCACGCGGTCCGTCATCTTCTTGAGGTAGCCATCGCGCGAGAGCATGATGGTGACCGGGTACTCCTCGACCTCGGGCTCCAAGCTTACCTCGATGACCTCATGGGGCTCGATCCTGCCCGTGCGGCGCGGCATCACGTACTTCTTGTTGACCGCGGCCAGCTCGTCGCTGATGACCTTCTTGATGTTGTCTTCGCTCGAGAGGATTTCCTCAAGCTCGGCAATCTCGCCCTCAAGCTTGGCGATGTCCTTGGTGCGGTTGAGGATGTACTCCTCGTTGATGTTGCGGAGCTTGAGCTCGGCAACAAACTCGGCCTGGGTCTCATCGATGTCGAAACCCTTCATAAGGTTGGGCACGACCTCAGCCTCGAGCTTGGTGCCGCGGATGATGGCGATGGCCTTGTCGATGTCGAGCAAGATCGCCTCGAGGCCGTGCAGCAGGTGCAGGCGCTCGGACTTTTTTCCCAGGTCAAAGTTAATGCGGCGACGCGTGGACTCAATACGCCACTTGACCCACTCGTGCAGGATCTGACGCACGCCCATAACGCGAGGGTAACCATCGACCAACACGTTGAAGTTGCACGAGAACGAATCCTGCAGCGTGGTCGAGCGATAGAGCTTGGCCATGAGCTTGTCGGGGTCGACACCGCGCTTAAGGTCGATGGCGATGCGCAGGCCCGAAAGGTCGGTCTCGTCGCGGATATCGGCGATCTCCTTGACCTTGCCTTCCTTGGAGAGCTTGACGATGCGCTCGATGATGACATCGGTCTTGGTGGTGTAGGGAATCTCGTAGACCTCGATGATGCGCTCTTCGGGGATCCAACGCCAGCGGGAGCGAATCTGGAAACTACCAAGGCCGGTCTCGATGATCTTCTCCATCTCCTCGCGGCGGTAGATAATCTCGCCGCCGGTCGAGAAGTCGGGCATGGGCATATACTCGAGCAGGTCGCAGTCGGGATCCTTGAGGTAATGCATCGTGGCAGTACAGACCTCGTTGAGGTTGAAGCCGCAGATATCGGATGCCATGGCGACGCCGATGCCTTTGTTGGCCGAAACCAGAATATTGGGGAACGTGGTGGGCAGCAGGCGCGGCTCCTTCATGGCGCCGTCGTAGCTGTCAACGAAGTCGACCGGGTCCTTGTCGATGTCCTTGAAGATCTCGGCGCTGATGGGGGAGAGCTTGGCCTCGGTATAACGCGAGGCGGCGTAGCTCAGGTCGCCCGAATAATACTTGCCAAAGTTGCCCTTCGACTCAACGAACGGCGCGAGCAGCGCCTCGTTACCGGTGGCCAGGCGCACCATCGTCTCGTAGATCGCGGCGTCGCCGTGCGGGTTGAGCTTCATGGTCTGGCCCACGATGTTGGCGCTCTTCTGGCGCTCGCCCTTGAGCAGGCCCATCTTGTACATGGTGTAGAGCAGCTTGCGGTGCGAGGGCTTAAAGCCGTCGATCTCGGGGAACGCACGCGAGACGTTGACGCTCATAGCGTAGGGCATGTAGTTGACCTCGAGCGTCTGCGTGATCGGCTGATCGGTGACCTCAGAGTGCAGGCCGATGACGTTCTCGGCGTTGACCTGCTTTTTCTTTGGCTGGTTCTTCGTCTTCTTCTTTGCCACGATATCCTCTTGAACTTCTTAAGGGCCGTCGTTATCGATTTGCTGCTATTGCAGGTCCAGCTGGTCCAGGTATTCCTTGCCGTGCTCGGAGATATGGCGCTTGCGGCCCGCCTCGTCGTTGCCCAGCAACAGGTTGAACATGGTCTCCATCTTGGTGACGTCCTCGGGCTCCACCTTGATCAGGCGACGCGTCTCGGGGTTCATGGTGGTGAGCCACATCATGTCCGGATCGTTTTCACCAAGACCCTTGGAGCGGTTGATGGAGCACTTTTGGTCGCCGATTTCTTTGAGGATGCCGTTCTTCTCGAGCTCGGTGTAGGCAAAGTAGGTCTTCTCTTTGCAGTTGATCTCGTAGAGCGGAGACTCGGCGATATACACGTAGCCCTCGTCGATGAGCGTGGGCACCAGGCGATAGAGCATGGTGAGCACGAGCGTGCGGATGTGGTAACCGTCGACGTCGGCGTCCGTACAGATGATGACCTTGTTCCAGTTGAGGTTGTCCAGGTCGAAGGCCCCAAGGTTCTTGATGCGCTTGTCCTTGATCTCCGCGCCGCAGCCCAGTACGCGCATGAGGTCCATGATGATGTCGGACTTAAAGATGCGCGGGTAATCCTCCTTCAGGCAGTTGAGGATCTTGCCACGGACGGGCATGACGCCCTGGAACTCGGCATCGCGCGACGTGCGAATGGCGCCTGCTGCCGAGTCGCCCTCTACGATGTAGATCTCGCGGCGGCTCTTGTCCTTGGAGCGGCAGTCGATGAACTTCTGCACGCGGTTGGCCATGTCGGTCTTCTGCTGCAGGTTGGTTTTGATGCTCTGGCGCGTCTTCTCGGCGTTCTCGCGCGAACGCTTGTTGATGAGCACCTGCTCCATAATCTTGTTGGCGGCGTCTTTGTTCTCGATCAGGTAGGTCGAGAGGCGCTCCTTAAAGAAGGCCGTCATAGCCTGCTGGATAAAGCGGTTATTGATGGCCTTCTTGGTCTGGTTTTCGTAGGACGTCTGGGTGGAGAAACAGTTGGTCACCAGCACCAGGCAGTCCTGGACGTCTTGCCACTTAATACCGCTCTCGTTTTTGTTGTACTTGCCCTGTTGCTTGATGTAGGCATCGATGGCGCTGGTGAGGGCGCTGCGGGCCGCCTTCTCGGGCGAACCGCCGTTCTCGAGCCACGATGAGTTGTGGTAGTACTCCTGCATCATAAAGGTGCGCGAGAAGCACATACATGCGGTGATCTTGACGTTGTAGTCGGGCAGGTCCTCGCGGTCGCGACCACGGCGGTCGGCCTCGATAAAGAAGGGCTCGGTGAGGTAGTCGGTACCGACCTTCTCGAGCACGTAGTCCTCGATGCCCTTGGGATAGCAAAAGTCCTCTTCGGTAAACTCGCCGTCGTCGCCCTCGATGCGCAGGCGGAAGGTCACGTTGGCGTTGACCACGGCCTGGCGGCGCATGGTCTCGCGATACCAATCGTGGGGGATACTGATGGAGGTAAAGACCTCAAGATCGGGGCGCCACTTGATGGTGGTGCCGGTGCGGTCCTTGTTGCTAGGCTCAATCTCGAGTGCCTTCTTTTTGGCGCCGACGACCTTGCCCTTTTTAAAGTGTAAGGAGTACTTGTTGCCGTCGCGCCAAACCGTGACGTCCATGTACTCGGAGGCGTACTGGGTCGCGCACGAGCCCAGGCCATTGGTGCCGAGCGAGAAGTCGTAGTCGCCGCCTTGGTTGTTGTTGTACTTGCCGCCGGCGTAGAGCTCGCAAAAGACGAGCTCCCAGTTAAAGCGCTTCTCGGAAGGGTTCCAGTCGAGCGGGCAGCCGCGGCCGTTGTCCTCTACCTGAATGGAGCCATCGCGAAAGGCGGTAAGGGTGATGAGCTTGCCGTAGCCCTGGCGTGCCTCGTCAACGGCGTTGGACAAGATCTCGAAGGCGGCATGCGCGCAGCCGTCGAGCCCGTCCGAGCCAAAGATAACGGCGGGGCGCAGACGTACGCGCTCCTCGTCCTTGAGCTGGCGGATACTGTCGTTACCATAGTTTGCGGTGTTTTTTGCCATACTCGCTCTCTCGGTGCTCCTTTGCTGCGTTTAAGTCATATAGATAGTCAAGGTAGCATAGCCCAGCCCACAGACGATTCCACCCAACACGAAATCCATCGAACAATCGTTCGGAATTTGGTGGAACAGCGTTTACTCGGACAAATCCGAGTCGGTTCTGTCCGAGTAAGTTTGAAAGCGGTCGAATGCGTCCTGCTGCGTTTGCGGTTGGACGCGTTTGTCAAAAACGCGCCATGCGGATTGTTGGATTGAATCGAACATTGGGACATGCGTCTCGTTTTGTGGGCCGAGGGTATGCGAACTGGGGCTCTTTTGGTCTGAAAGGGGGTCTAACGGGGCGTTATTTGGGCCACGGGTCACTTCGCCGGCGCCGTGTTTCGTCATACGCTCATTGTGGAAGCCGATGCCACGGGGCGACGAAGGCCTCGGGCAACGGATGAGCTGCAAGCGAAAGGAGCGGTGAGGATGATGAAGCCCATGACGAAGAAGCTGCTGTTAGGAATTCCCACCGTGGCGCTTTCGGCTGTGTTGGCGTGTACGCTTGCTGGCTGCGGCGGTAATGCGCCGAGTGGCTCGGGCGGGAGCGCACCTGTGCAGGAGAAGTCCAAGAAGGCCAAGGCCTATGATTCGCAGACGGTCGAGGTAGCAGGCATTACCTATGAGTCTGTGGCTCACGGTACGTTCTATCGCGGCGATGCCAAGCTGCAGGACGGCTTTTACCTGCACATCAAGATCACCAACAACAACACAAAGAACAGGACGTTCAGTTCCTTTAACGTGCATGCTGCCCAGGGCGATCTTGAGGCAGGCGACCCGTTGTTTACTTCCGGCAAGGCGGCCGTGCTCGACTACGTTGCAAGCGAGGCTCCCGATGAGCTGCACGAGGGCATCGACCTTTCCGAGAGGCCAGATATCGGCCCGGGCGAGACCGTTGAGTACGTGTATTTCTGGGCGCCCAAGACGGCGTACTACGGGCCCATCACTGTCGAGTTCGTAGACGCTTATGCCCCCGCCAAGACTCATGAGGCCATGCACTTTGACACCACGGGATGCGAGACCAAGGAGTTCAAGGCGGCCGGCGGTGTGGCCGATTCTGGTGACGCGGCCAATATGACCGGCATCGATTGCGCATCGTACAGTATCGAGGCCGCCGATGGGTACACGCTGGATTCGTCCAACGAAGAGCACGAAAAGGCAGACTTCTTCCACGACGAGACTGGAGGACGCCTGAACATCAACATCTTCCCGCGCTCGCCGGAGGAAGAGGTTGCAAGCCTAGAGCAGATCTACGAAGGCAAGGAGACAACAACCGACCAGGTCGAGTACAACGGCATAACGTGGCTGCGCTTTACCGGTCCCGACAACGGCCATACACTGTTTGCGACGGCTCCCGCAACGGGTGAAACCGTCCGCGTGTCGATCGGCTGGAAGATCGACTGGGATGCTGCCGTGCCCATGATGGAGGCGCTGAAGCTCAAGTAACGCCGCGAGTCTCACGTCAGGCGACTCAGGGCTGGCTCCGAGTTATCAGGGCCAGCCCTTTTGGTGTTCGATGAGCCGAGTCGGCGTCTCTCGCAAAGGTAACTGGGAGCTAGCGAGGCGTATCCGCATCGGCGGTGTCGTTTTCGAGCGCCGTGCGGCGGGCGCTGTAGGCGACAAGGCCGGCACCAGCTGCGGCGAGTGCTGCTGCGGCTGTCGTAAGGGGGGGCGTTGACATCGCCCGTGCCCGCAAGCGCGCCCGCTTTTCCGGAGCGCTTGTTAGTGCCGTGGTCCTTGCCACTGCTGGAGCAGCTTCCGCCGGGGCCGCCGCCCTTGTCAGTACCGCCGCCACTCGTGCCGCCATCGCCGTCGACCGTCATCGGGGCGTCGTGAAGTTCTGTCGTATCCGCGCTGTCGCATACGCCGACCTGAACTTCTGAGCGTTCGCATGCCGCGTCGGGCACATGAAGCTCGTGCAGTACGGCACCCAGCGCCGAGTTTGCGCCCGGTCGAATTTCCTCGAGCGTTACGGGATCGAGCGCCACCAGATTACGCGCCTTCGCATACAGCGTTACGCGTTTGCCTACTTCGTCGCTCCAACTCTCGGGGATAGCGAAGCTCATGCGGAACTGTGCCGTGCAACCCGGTGCCAGCACGGCGTTGCCACTGTCGGCTACCAGCGGGTGCGTTGCAAAAGGTGTGCCCAGCGTTTCGAGCGCGTACTTCACGTGTGCCATGTCGTTGACCGAAGCGTCCTCGGCAAGCTCTGGATCGTAGATCGATGCCATGCGTGTGTTCGCTCCGAACCCGATGGATGCGCTGGAGAACGGCTGGCTGGAGCCCTCTCGGTACAGATCGATTGTGCCGGCGGTCAGCAAGGTGTTGCCGTCGTTTCGCACCGTGACCATGAAGGATTCGCCTGCTGCTCCGGGCACCACCGCGCCCGAGGTAGCGACTGCGCCCGTCGGAGTGGCACACGCCACCAAGGGCACTTCGATGCCGTGTAGTTCTGCCTCGCTCTTCTCCGCGCTCACAATGTGCGTGGCGAGCGCGGAGAGCATGCCTCCCGACGTAAAAAATGTCGTTATCTGATCGACGGGATGGTCCAGCTCGCACATCACGAACGGCTCCGTGAACAGATCGCCTGCCAAGGTGCTGGCGAAGATGCGGAAGTGCTTGCCCATTACTGCTACCGGGTTGCCTTCTTCGTCGTAGGTTTGTCCCACCTTGCCATCGGTATTCTCTACATAGAGCACGCACCTGCCGTTGTTGCTTACGCTAAACGATGCCGGGCCACAGCCTGCGGCGCCCACGGGCTGCGTTGCAAATGCCGATGCGCTTCGCGTCCAAGTAATATGCTGCAGCTGTTCGTTGACGGTTGCCAAAAAGCCCGAATGTTGTGGCCACGGCACCGCACGGGGTACCGTGGCGTCTGGTGGCATAACGCCCCAGCCCGCAATGGACTGGCCGATCACGGCGTACGATGCGCAGCCGCAACCGTCTGCAGTCTCGTACGCAACGGGCACCACCATTTTGCCGTTGATATCCTCGGGCTCGCCCAGCTCGATACTCGACGGCGCTTGTGGAAAGCGGAGAACTTGGCGGAACGTCAGGCTGTCGCCCGAAACGTCCGACCACAGGGTAAAGCACTCCAGCGCAACCTCGGCCTCGCTGCCGAGCGCCTTTTCTGCGGTGGTTCCGCGGCGGTGGAGGTAGGCACCCGACAGACGTCCGTCGACCAGCGTCTTGCCCACCGTGATGCGCGGGCACTGCAGGCAATGGTAGCCATCCTCTTGCAGGCGGCCGCGCGAAATGCTGCGCCATGACGTATGCGACACCACGCGAACTCCGCCGTTGCTTATGCGCAGGCGCACAACGGACAGTATGCCGGATGTGCTCGCCGCATCGAAAAGGGTGTTGTCGCCGTCGCGGCGCTCGCCCGAGACCAGCAACACGTAGGCGTCCTGGTTTCCTCTTCCGTCCGTATATTCCACCACGTCGAAGTCGTAATCGTATATTCCGTCGCGCTCCACGTCGTTCTCGCCAAACCCAAGGGGAAAGTCCACGGGCATGGGGGCGGACCACGTGCCGTTTGCCTTTGTGTGCACCACCAGGCGCGAGCGGCCATTGTCGCCGTAGCGCACCGAGGCGATACGGAACAGGCATTCTACGCCGGCAATCATTGCCAGCTTCATGTGGGCTTCGCTGAGCACGCCAGTAAACAGCACGTTGTCGCTCGAGGGCTTGATGCCGCCACGCTCGTCCTCCGATACACCAGCAGAATTGGTGTTGGGGTATGCAACGGCGTTCGCCGCCTGCCTGATATGGGTGTACTCATACATCGGCGCGGCGTTTTCGTCGTTCTCTATCAGTGCGTGGACGAAATGCTCGACCTGTCCCGTGTCGTCGCTTTCTGCATCCGCCTCGAGCTCAATGCACGTGACCGCTTGATCCCAATCGCGCACGACAGGCGCGACGTTTATCGCGGTGGCTGCAACCTCGGCGCGTGCGAGCAGCTCGGCGTTGGTGACGATGGTGGCCGATGCGATAAATTGCGGCACGCCGCCCGCCTCGATGTTGCCGGGCGTGCCGAAGCGGGCATCCAGCGTGTAAGGCGTATCTCCACCCAATGCGAGCTCAGAGCGCTGGAGCACATACTGGTCGCCATTGTTCACCGACATATTCCACGAATCGAGGAGTGTGGGCCACGACCCCGACCAAGCCTTGGTGGTCCACTTGAACATTACAAACTGGAGTATCACATCGACATCGACGTCTGCACCTACGCGCAGCCGCGGAAGCTGGTGTCCATCTGCCTTCTCATACCCAATGAACAGCGTGAGGGATGCGGCGCCGCGCACGGCAGACGAAGCGACGCCTGCAACGCCGGCGCCAAAGGTGACGGCAAGCCCGATCTGGATGGTGAACGAGCCCGAGGTGTTTGAATAGTCGAGCGAAATGTTTTTAAAAAACGCCGCGCCGCTGCCGTGCGTGTGGGCGCCCACGGCGAGCGCCAGTTTTGCCAGCACCCAAGGGTTGACGTTTAGGAAAAACGGCACCGGTCCCAAGGTGAACTGTTCGGTCCAGTTGAGGTCGGTTCTTACCTGGAAGAGGGCCTTAATATTGCCGTATGCGGGGTCGTTGTTGTTACCCCAGGTTTTGCCCACCCAATCGTAGGCGAGCGAGCCGTACAGCTGTGTGGCGATATCCATCGTGAACAGCAGCGTGCAATGGTGGCGAAGCAGCTTGGTGTTCCTTGGATCGGTGCCCGAACCGGCACTCATACTCTTGTACTGATTCCACTTCCCCTCCATTTCGTCGAGGTAGCGGTTTGCCTGCTTGGCACCCGACTCACGCGGTGACTTCTTCCAGTACTCCGGATCCGGATTGCCCGAATCGTTCATGTAGCCGACCGGTTTGTATCCTCCGCCAAACAGCACGTATCCGGCAAACGAGAAATCGAACAGAATGGGGAACGCGGGCATCCAACAGGTGAACTTGTTGCCGCCAATGCCGGGAAACGCCGCTGGGAAATCAAACGGAGTGATCTCTTGGTCCATGGTAGTGGGAATGATGGTGGTCGAGCCCGATTCTGCCTTTGCGGCCGGCGCGGTGACAACGGCCATGGGGGAGGAGAGCGTGTAGGTTTTGCCCTGATAGTCGAGCACAAAGCGCAGCTTGCATCCTTCCTCCAGAAGGCCCGATGCCGCATCGAGGAACGTGTCTTCAAGCGTGAACGTTGCCAGATTATTCGCACCCGATGCGCTGGCCTTGATCTGGCCAATCTGCGTGACGGTTTCGGGCGAGCTGCCCGCGGCAGGCGTCACTTTGTTGATGCGCAGCGTTGCCTGTCCACCCTGTGGCAGATGTGCCTGCACGGTAAAGGCGTGCGTATCGGGCTGCTCGTTTGCCGTGTCGTCCTTCGGCAATGTCATGAACGTGGCTTCAGCGTACTGGATGTCCCATTCGTCGAATGTGAGCTGGCGGAAGTACGGCTCGCCGTCGGAAAGTGGACGCGTGGGCGCGGTTATGGCGGTGCCGCCCTGGATACGCGCAAGGGGAATCTCGACATCACGGTAGCCCGCCATGCTAATGGAGATGCCGCCGTTAAAGTCGTACGCGTCGAGAAGCGTTGCCTCGTCCACGTAGCCTTCCGAAAGAGGCGCGACCTCAAAGATGGCCGTGCCCTCGTCGTCGGTAGTGGCGGAGAGCTGCTTGCCCGCGGCATAACGCGACGCGAGCGTGACCTGGGCTCCCTTGATGGGTATATTCTTGTTGGCGACGTCGACCACGACCACACCAAACATGGTGCGCGAGAGAACGAGCACCCTGAAGGGGTCTTTTTCGTCGGCATAGGCTTCGGTGGGCGCGAACGGCAATATGAAGGCGTTTGCGCTTCCCGGCACGCGCGGCAACATAATGCTCGCCAGCGAGGACGCTCCGGCAACAAGTAACGAACGGCGATCAAGCATCTTTGGCTCCCATCCCGCAAACATCGGAGGAAATAATCCAATTTTGCGAGAAGTCGCCCCGTGGCGGTAGTGCCGTTCAAGGGTCAAAACGTCCAATTTGAGTGCGCGAAAGCGTCAGGCCCCCGGAGCGCTTTCGATACGCCGGGCAGTCTGGCCGCTAGCGCAACATGTGGGCAATCAGCTCGGCGCGAGTTCCGATACCAAGCTTGGCATACACTCCTGATAGGCGGTTTTTAACGGTGCCCGGCGATACTCCCATGTGGCGTGCGATTTCGGCGTTGGTCCAACCGCGGCAGGCGAGCATGGCCATGGTGAACTCCGTGGTCGTTAAATCGTCGGCCACGTCCTCACCCGAATCGGGGTTGTGGATGCGCCGCCAGCCGTAGCTGAATCGATACGTAATCTCGATGATGCGAGCGAAATCGTCGGGATATTGCGATTTTAAGCATGCCTCGATAAGCCCCTGCAAAAGGCCGTGGTGCTCGCCAATGAGCTCGATAAGGCCGTCGGGGCGCGCAATGTCCCAAGCGGCTCCGAAATGTGCCTTTGCGGCGTCGATGTCCTTGAGGCTCATGCATGCCATGGAAGCCGCCAGGTGCAGGAACAGTTCCGAGATGGGATAGCTTCCCTGTTTCATGATCAGGGCATTTTCCACCATGCCCAGGCTGCGGCCGTATTCGCCGCGCAGATACAGGGCATGCGCCATCACGTAGCTGGCGAACAGGCGCAGGCCTTCGGGCAGATGCGCCGCAAGCGGATAAAACTCTTCGGCGGAATGCGGGGAAGGCAAGTGCAGCAGGACGCTCGCGGCGGAGGCGAATAGGATATGCGTGGCGTGGACGGCGGGCGATTCCTCGTCAGTTGGCGTATCGAGGATGCCCGCAAGGCAACGGCGGGCATCGGCGATACGATTGAGCGACAGACTGGCATATCCGCAGATAAGGCATGCGGAATAGCGCAGTGCGGGGTCGGTGGCGTCAAGATAGGGGCGTGCTGCCTCGGCGGCGAGCGTGGCCTGTCCGCGAAAGTACAGCGCTTCTGCCGTGGCAATGGCACGCGAATTGGGGTCGGAAATGCCTGCAACCGCAGCGTCAATCTGCCCCGGCACAAAGGCGGTGCACATCAACGGCATGGGAACGCATGGGTAGCCATCGCAGTCCATCTTCCATCTCCCAACAGCTGGCAACACTGGCAGCAATTGTACTCCTGTTACTCGGGACTGGAATTTTTGGGTATTGCCTACGATTATGCCGAACGCATAAAGGAAGAGTCTATTGGCGATGCTCTCAAGGTGGCTACCGAAGCCAAGCTGACCTCGATATTAGGAAAAATTGCCACCCCTGCAAAAAGCTCTGTCGCAGTGATGGGAAACGCATCTTCTGGGCATTCCGGCGTCTCCAGCTAGCGCTGGACTGCTGCTGTCGCCTGCGCGTTGGCGAGCGGGGCGTGGGGACCGTCCGGCGACCAGCGGTGACGGGCGAGCCCTGCCGCGTGCGTGGGCCTCCATCGGCGTAGACCCATGACCCCTATGGCATCGGAGAAGTCCACCATCGCGTCCAGGACCTTACCGTCCGGCACGCCCAGCCTAGCGGCTCCCTTGAACCCAAGGTTGAAGGGGGGTGTTGTACAAGGCATATGGGGCCGAGTGGAAGTGGATCAAAAGAGCGTTACTTGACGTTTCATGCATAATGCCAACCGCCCCGCGATATCACGTTCGCAGCGCGCAGGGGCCGGAGAATCTTCGCGATGAGAGTTGACGTCTAATACCTTGCATCGTATAGTGTGTATAGCATAGTATATGACGAGAGGAGGTGTGCGGATGGAGGCACAGATGAAGCGCGGCTTCCTGGAGGCCTGCGTGCTCGCGGCCGTCTCCGGCGAGGAGTCCTACGGCTACCAGATCGTGAAGGACGTACCGGCGAGCATGGGGCTCACGGAGTCGACGCTCTACCCGCTGCTCAAGCGCCTGGAGAAGGCCGGGTGCATCACGGCGCGCTCCGCCGAGCACAACGGGCGGCTGCGCCGGTACTACCGCATCACGGACGACGGGCGAGCGCGCATCGAGGAGTTCCTGGCCGAGTGGCCGTCCGTACGGGAGATTTACGCATACGTTGAGGAGGCGCACCATGACGCGCGATGAGTTTCTGGGCCGGTTGGGTGAGCTGCTCGCCTGCCTGCCGGCCGAGCAGGTGGAGGAGACCAAGGCGTTCTATGCGGAGGCCATCGCCGACCGCATGGAGGACGGTATGAGCGAGGAGGAGGCCGTGGCCGCCATGGGCACGCCCGGCGAGGTGGCGGAGGCCACGCTCGACGACCTGCCCGCCGTGCCGCGCGCGATCGCGAGGACGCGCCGGCGCAGCACCGCGCTGCTGTGGGTGCTGGCCATCGTGGGCTCCCCGGTGTGGGTGCCGCTGCTCGCCGCCTTCGCCGCCGTGGCCGTCACGGTCTATATCTGCATCTGGGTGCTGGCGCTCTGCGTGTGGATCGTCGCGGTGGCACTCGGGGGCGTGG
The DNA here is from genome assembly GCA_937982065.1 of uncultured Collinsella sp. Taxonomy (GTDB): domain Bacteria; phylum Actinomycetota; class Coriobacteriia; order Coriobacteriales; family Coriobacteriaceae; genus Collinsella. The sequence goes on along the minus strand of CALJMO010000052.1, from coordinate 162,240 downwards.
GCGTAGTTGGGCTCCTGCTTGCCGTAAGCGGCGTCATCATCGGCCACTTCCCGTACGCCCTCGCCTCGGCGGGCGTGGGGCTCGGCCTCGTCGGCGTGGCGCTCTTCGTTGGTGCTGGCGCTTGGGCAGCCTCAAAACAAATTGCGCGCCTCTCGGCGCTCTGGGCGAGGAAGGCCGCCTCGCCCTTCTGGAAGGGTAAGGGCGAGAAGGGCGGCGCTGCCGCGCATCTCGCGGCGTAGAAAGGAGTGAGTACCATGACCAGTGCGAAGAAGATCTACCTCGCCGTGGCGGGCGGGCTCGTTGCCGCGGGTGTTGTCCTCGCGGGCATTGGCTTTATCGCTTCGGGTTTCGACCCGGCCGTGTTCACAACCCATATAGACACACGCGACAGCACCATCGTGCTCGGCGGCGTCGAGGTGGACGACCCGATGGGCCTCCCCCTCATCGAGCAGCTCGCCAATCTGGGCGAGATCGACACCTCCGGCGTCGCGGATCCCGCCGCGCCCTAGGCGCAGCGAGCCCGGGCGCTCTGCCCGCCAAGCTGCGTAAGCCGGCGAAACCCGAACCTCAACCTCTACGCAACTGGCCCCAAGCCTGCGCCGATTCGCTCTCAGCGCCGCGCGGGGGCCCGTGACGCATGCCCAAAAAGGTACGAGGAGAAAGGAACGCGATGACGACAACCACGCCCTTCCGCCTTCACGGGGCCACGCAGGACCGGAAGCGACTGGGCCGTGCGGTGGGGCTGTGCTTGGATTGGCTACACTGATATGGACAGTTCCGTGAGGGGCGCGAGAGGCGGGACTCTGGGGAGATCTTCGAGGAGGAGTGTCTCGACTGGAAGCGTGGGTTCAGTGGAGCAGGAACCTAATCTCTGTCTCTCTTGCTTTTTTGATTTGTTGAGAAGCCGGCATTTGGGGGCATTTTGGATAGCGAACAGTTCAAACAAGAAGCTGAGAAAATAGAACAAAGCCTGAGTGCCTTGAGAGTCGCCGAGCGCAATGCAGTGATTCCCTTCATGAACGTCGACTTTACCCAATGGGATCTATATCTGGCATCCTCCTCTGAGTATGCGATGAGACTGATAGACGGATTCATCTCCATGCTCGAGTCGAGGAATCTTGTTTGCGTCGCCCAGCTTCTCCGCGCACAGGTTGGAGTCTGCCTGCGGACATTCGCATTATTCGCCGCCGAAGACCAGGATGACTTTCTCAAGCAGGTGTTTCAAGGTGTGCCTGTGAACAAGCTGAAAGATTTCTCGGGTGAGAAGATGTCCGATGGAAGACTTCAAGACTTACTCGAGAAGTTCGATCCAAAGGTAAAAGATGTATACAAGGTGACGTCTGGATTCGTCCACTTCTCCATTGATATTCTGCCGAGCATGGGTGTGCCTGGGGAGGGCTATGAGGTCGAGTTTAATTTTGGAGCCGAGCCCAACGAGAGAAACAATGCGCCTCTCGTGGAATGCGGCAAGGCGTTCTGCCACTATGTCGACCTGCATCTCCAGATGCTCCATAAGGTGATTGCTTCGGATGAATGGTATGCCGATCGATTCCGTATCGATTCCGATGGTCCTGCAGACGAGGCCTCGAAAAGCGAGAAGGTGTAGGTCGAACGCATTGACGCTGCCTTGACAGCATCCCGATATGATAACGAATGGGAGGTTCCCTGCGAAATGTGCGCCTCTGTATATTCTCGCTAGGACGCCCTCGACCGATAAGGCATCGTTGAGTTCAATTTGAGTTCAGCTCGGGTGCCTGAAAATCGCCCAACTCTGATAAAAGGGGAGACGACGGTACACCACGTAGACGAGAGGCTATGGAAGTGCACGATTTGATTATATTGGCGCGCTAAACCGCCCCGCTGCCCAACTTGAACTCCGCTCACGCGTGTATGGGGCTGCGAGAGGTAACGGCCTGCGGCCTCCTTTGTGTGCTCGATGATATCTTCGAGCATGCCGGGCATGGCGGAGACATTCGCTGCAATCCAGCCGTGTTCAAGCGCCGTTTCGGATAGGAGCGAGAGGGGGCTGTCTTGCCCGTTTCCCTTGCACCCGTAAAGATGGTTGACAGTTTGGGGTCTCCCGGGTCTTTAGCTTTTACCGTGCTAGATGCCTCATGGAAACTGTTGGACTTTAATCAGACAGACCCAGCATGCCGTTTTCCTCCATGAGGACATCGGCTAAAACCGCAACACCTATGCTTGTTTAAGCAAACTTCCTGATAGTCGTGGAGCTGCTGTAGCCCGACATGCAGGACATCGCTCGGCTTAAACACCGGATGCCGCATCCGCGAAACGAGTTGCGGTGCACCCTGTTCCAAAAGGCTGCCAAGTACCATGGCGTGAGCGTTGGGGTAGCCATCATTCAGCGTGGATACATCCGGATGCGCATAGATCCAGACGATTCCAACGTTCTCGTATTTCCCGTGCAGGTAATCGAAGAGGGCAGGCGACACCATACAGTTGCCGCCGACGGTCACGACTCTGTCGGGGTTTTCTGCCGCAAGCTTCCTCTGCGCATCCTGAATCCCCGCCAGGACTTCGTCCTCGGCATAGATGCGAACTGTCTCCCATTTCTCATGTCCAAGTTTTGGGACGCGTTTCACAATGTCGAGTGGGACTCCTGGACAGTCGGATCACGTGGCGGCCCCCTTTGAGAGGGTCACGAGCATCACGGTTCCGTTCTCGGAATTTGCTTCGACCTCTACCGTGCCACCGTGAAGCGCTGCAATCTCCCAAACAAGCGCTAGCCCGAGTCCTGCGCCGCCGTATGCCCTGCTGCGGGATTTATCCAGGCGAAAGAACGGTTGGAAGATGCTCTCACGGTACTGCTTGGGTATTCCCGGGCCCTGGTCCTCGACTCGCAGGAACACGTGGCTGTCGTTGTCGCAGATGGAGACGGTAACGCTCGAGTCGGTGCGGCTATAGCGGATGGCGTTTTCGACCAGGTTGAACACCAGCCGATAGAGGAGCGCATCGTTCCCGATTACTAAAGCGTCTCCAGCACAATTGAGGGCTATGCCCTTATTTTCGGCAAGTGGCGCAAGGTCGGTGAGGACCTCTTCGGACAAGGGACCGAGTTCAACATCGTCCTCGCAAGGAACGCTGCGGAGCTCACTCATCTCGAGCAATACCTTGGCCATTCGAGACATGCGCTCGGTTTGTTCTTGTAGCAGGCCGAGCAGCTCGGCCGTTTCGGGTTGCAAACCGGGGTGCTCGGAGATGAATAGTTCAATCTGTGCTTGCATAAGGGCGAGCGGGGTGCGCAGCTCATGTGCGGCGTTGCCGGTAAACTGACGCTGTGCAGAGAACCCTTCGCCAAGACGGGCGATCATGTCGTTGAAAGAGGCACTGCATCGTTGTAGCTCGGTGGGCACATCTTCACTGAGTCTGATTTCGCTTAGGTTATCAGGCTGCACGCGCTCTACCTGGGCGGCAAAATCGTGCAGCGGCTTGAGCGCGCGGCCGCTCGCAAAGTATGCCAGCGCGCCACCAAGGAGTGTGACTCCAGCCGTGATGTACCAGGCTGTCGTGCCAAAAGACTCCTGTGCGTCGTTTACGACGATCGTGACCTCGTCATCGAGGGTCGCTTTCGTTGGGTCGAACGCCTGGGGCGAATCTTCGCCGGTTGCGTTAAAGGCCGAGATGTCACTGCCGATGGCATCCATGTAGCGCATGCCCGTATAGCCGACCAGGCAGTTCGTCAGCACGCATGCCGCACACGTGAGCAGTGCCGTCATAATCGTTATGCGCCATTGCAACGAAAGCCTTTTCATTCGCTATCCTCCATAACGTAGCCCTCTCCAATCCGATTGCGAATCGGGTCGTATCCCAAAGCGATGCGTAGCTTTTTGCGGAGTGACGAGATATGAACGCGGGTCGCGTTGCTAAAGCTGTTCACGCTGCTATCCCAAACGTGCTCGATAAGCTCCTCTTGGCTTACCGGACGCCCCTGATTAAGCATCAGGTATTCCAAGATTCCCGTTTCCTTGCGCGTAAGAGATAAAGTCTCGCTGTCCACGGAAGCGATGCGCGCCTTGGTGTCAAAGCGGAGCTTTCTGCAGGTTAAAACTACGTCGCTTTGTGTAAAGCGTCTGAGGGTAAGGCTGCGGATCCTTGCCGCAAGCTCGTCCAGATGAAACGGCTTGGTGAGGTAATCGTTGGCGCCGGCATCGAGTCCGGCGACTTTATCGGATACTTCGCCACGCGCGGACAGAATCAGCACCTTGGTCTCGCAGTCGGTTTTCCTAAGTTCCCTGAGTACGGTCATGCCGTCGATACGGGGAAGGTTGAGGTCGAGTATCACGAGGTCGAAGGCCTCAACGTCCAGTAGGTCGAGCGCCTCCTGTCCGTCGTGACAGCAGTCGACACTGTACGCCAAGTTCCGCAAGCTGCGCGCGATTGCGTCGCACAGCGCCCGCTCGTCCTCGACGATCAAAATACGCATAACAGTCTCCTTGCACATTTCAAATCGCGCTTAACACGGATTTTATAGCCGATATGGTCCAATGGTCGCGTAACGAAAGGAGTGGTCAGGTTGTTCAAAGCGGTAAAACCCGTGGTACAGGTCGCTTTGTTGATCGTCGGAATTGCCATGGTGTGCTTTGGCGTTATGCGTGGCGAGGCGGATGCCGTGCTGGCCAAAGCGATTAGGCTGTGCTTGGAGTGTATCGGAATTGGATAAAAGAGAAAACACCGCGTCGCATGTTTTGGCCCGATTTCGAGGATTCATTCAGGCGGCGGCGACGCTGGTCACCAACATTCACCTGCCAAACTTTGCCAAAGGCGGCATCTATCAGGGCACGGGAAAAACCGTCTGCGTACCTGGACTTAATTGCTATTCGTGTCCCGCGGCATCGGGTGCGTGCCCCATCGGGTCGTTCCAGGCGGTGGTGGGTTCATCCAAGTTCAACTTTTCTTACTACGTCACCGGTACGCTCATTTTGCTCGGCGTGCTGCTGGGACGCTTTGTATGCGGCTTTCTGTGCCCGTTTGGCTGGCTTCAGGAGCTGCTTCACAAGATTCCCGGCAAAAAAATCTCCACGAAAAAGCTTAAGCCGCTCACGTACATCAAGTACGTCGTGCTGCTGTTTGCCGTGGTGCTGCTGCCCGTCTTGGTGGTTAACGACGTGGGCATGGGCGACCCGTTCTTTTGTAAGTACATCTGTCCGCAGGGCGTACTCGAGGGCGCCATTCCGCTGGCCATTGCTAATGCCGGCATTCGATCTGCGTTGGGACATCTCTTTACTTGGAAACTTGCCGTTCTCATTGCCGTGGTAGTGCTGAGCGTTTTGTTCTACCGCCCCTTCTGCAAATGGATTTGTCCACTCGGCGCATTCTATGCGCTCATGAATAGGGTGTCCTTGTTGGGGATTCGGGTTGACGCATGCAAATGTGTCTCGTGCGGCAAGTGCTCAAAGGTTTGTCAGATGGACGTTGATGTGGTCCGCGCGCCCAATCATGTCGAATGCATCCGGTGCGGAAAGTGCATCGGGGCCTGTCCCGTCGATGCCATCAGCTATCGCTATGGCCTGGATGTGTCGGCGGAAAAGCTTCCCTTGACCGCCGATAAAAAGTAAACAAGCTTCGACAAAACGGAGGAATGACCATGAAGCTTTCTAAGATTGCGGCCCTGTTTATGGTGCCGGTATTGGCCTTGTGCCTTGTGGCGTGTTCGTCACCCGGTGGCAATGCGAGTGAATCTGCGAGCTCCGATCCTAAGATCGCAGAACTCACTGCGCAGAAGCCGGCCAATGCCGACGAGGCCGCCGAGTTGTATGCAAAACTCATGCAGAAGGAGAACGATATCTTTTCGAGTGATAACGCGCTGTGGGAAAAGGTATTCAATGCGGCAAATAAAGACTCGACAATGATTGAGGACGGCAGCAATTACGGCGATTTCCTGCTCAAGACCATCGGCGGCGCCAAGGATGAGTTCACGGCGGATGAGCTTAAGACACTCAAGGCCGGTGCGCAGCAGATCAAGGAGATCGAGGACAAGCTCGAGAGCCTGGAGAAGGAGTTCCCCGGCTGTGGAAGCACGCCGAGCGCAGGCGAGAGCGTCGACGCTTCGACCGCTGGCATGACGGCTGGTGCCAATGCTTCGAGCGAGGCGACGAAGTTCCCCAGCTTTACGGGCAAGGACCTGGATGGCAACGACGTGAGCAGCGACGAGCTGTTTTCTAAGAACAAGGTCACCGTCATGAACTTCTGGTTCACCACTTGCAAGCCGTGCGTGGGTGAGTTGGGCGACCTTGAGGACCTGAATAAGGAGCTTGCCAAGAAGGGCGGCCAGGTCGTGGGCGTCAATTCCTTTACGCTCGATGGCAACAAGGGCGAGATTGCAGATGCCAAGGACGTGCTGAGCAAGAAGGGTGTGACATATAAGAACGTCTGGTTCAAGTCGGACAGCGAAGCTGGCAAGTTTACGTCAAATCTGTTCTCGTTCCCGACAACGTATGTCATCGATCAGAATGGCAACATCGTAGGGGATCCAATCGTGGGAGCCATCAGCTCCGCTGAGCAGCGCGCAGCACTCGACAAACTTATCGACCAGGCGATTGCGAATAGCGAGCAGTAGAAAACGCGTAAAGCATAGCGTGGATCGTGTGTCGCTGTGCGGAGTAGTCCGCTGCCTTTCAAGATAATCTCCACCATATAGAGGTCCCGCTCGGGGCCTCTTCTTTTAGGCGCCGTCCCGTTCGTTTTTTGGCGTGCTTCGTTACATTCCTCACTGGTGTCGGTGAAAAATGGGGATAGAGTAGGACAAACGCGTCGAATACGAACGGTGGAGGAGAGCGGGCAGGGTGCCTGCGCAGGAGAGGTTGCCGTCCATGCTGGAGCTCAAGAGTATTTGCAAAAGGTACGTTACGCAGTCGTTTACGCAGGTGGCGCTCGATAGCGTAAGCCTGTCTTTTCGCGATAACGAGTTCGTGGCCATTCTGGGTCCCTCGGGCTCGGGCAAAACTACGATGCTCAACGTTATCGGTGGGCTCGATCATTTCGATTCTGGTGACTTGCTGATCGACGGCATATCGACCAAGGACTTTCACGATCGCGATTGGGATGCCTATCGCAATAACCGCATCGGCTTTGTGTTCCAGAGCTATAACCTCATTCCGCATCAGACCATTTTGGAAAACGTGGAGCTGGCGCTTACGCTCACGGGCGTGGGGCATGCCGAGCGTCGCCAGCGTGCGCGCGAGGCGTTGGAGAAAGTCGGCCTGGGCGAGCACGTTAACAAGCGCCCGAGCCAGCTTTCGGGCGGGCAGATGCAGCGTGTGGCCATCGCCCGCGCCCTGATTAATGATCCCGAGATTGTGCTGGCAGACGAGCCGACCGGCGCTTTGGATTCAACGACATCCGTACAGGTCATGGATCTGCTCAAGGACGTGGCGCGCGACCGTCTGGTTATTATGGTCACGCACAATCCCGAGCTGGCGTACCAGTACGCCACGCGCATCGTCAACCTGGCGGACGGCAAGATCACCGACGATTCCGACCCCTTTGATGTAGCAAAGGCCGTGCGTCGCGAGGCTAAGCCTACGCGCAAAACCTCGATGAGCTTTGTGACGGCGTTGGGGCTTTCTGCCCGAAACCTCATGACCAAGAAGGGTCGCACGGCCATGACGGCCTTTGCAGGTTCGATTGGCATTATCGGCATTGCGGCGATCCTAGCGCTGTCCAACGGCGTAAACGGCTACATCAAAAAGGTCGAGGAGGATACGCTGTCGAGCTATCCGCTCACCATTTCCAAGCAGGATTACGACCTGTCGTCCATGATGGGCGGACAGGGGGCCACGGATGATGGCTCGTCTGAAAGCGTGGACTCGTCCGACGACAGCGTCGGCGGCAAGGCTAAGGGAACCGATAAGATTCCCGTGGTCACGGCCGTAAAGGATATGTTTGCGAGCGTTAAGTCCAACGACATGACGAGCTTTAAGGCATGGCTCGATGCCGGTGGCGACGGCATCGATAAAGAGGTCAACGCTATTCAGTACGGCTATGGCGTAACGCCGGTTGTCTATCGCGCGGGCAAGGGAGACGAGAAGCCCGTGCGTCTGGTGCCCAACGCCATGACCGAGGCCATGAGCGGAGGCGCGAGCTCGGCGGCAACGGTGAGCATGGAATCCATGGGAACCTCGGTCTTTAACGAGATGATTGACGACCAGAGCCTGCTCGACAGCCAATACGACGTCGTGGCGGGGCATTGGCCTGCGTCTGCTAACGAAGCCGTGATGGTGCTTTCGAGCCGCGGCACGGTGGGCGACTACACGCTCTATAGCATCGGTGCGTTGGATATCGATGAGCTCAACGATCTGGTAAACAGCGCTATGACGGCTGACGGTGGGGTCGAAACGCCCGAGACCGGCACCGACTTTACCTACGACGATGCACTGTCCACGACGTTTAAGGTGCTGTCGCCGGCCGATGCGTATCGCAAAAACGAAGAGACCGGCATGTGGACCGATATGTCTGGCGACGCCGATTTTATGACGGCCAAGGTTGCCAACGGTATTGACGTGCACATTGTGGGCGTGGTGCGACCCAACGAGGCGGCCAACGCGAGCGCGTTGTCCCCGGGCATTGCCTACACGCATGCGCTGACTCGCCAGCTTATGGAGCGCGCCGCCGATTCGCAGATTGTGCAGGAACAGCTTGCCCACCCCGAGACGGATGTCTTTACGGGCAAAACCTTCGACGAACTGCAAGGCGAGGCCAAGCAAGGCGTTGATCTGGGCAGCATGTTCAGTGTGGACGAGGCGGCGCTCAAGAGTGCGTTTTCGTTTGATGCGTCTGCGCTCTCGGGTGCGGCCGGCGACGGCATTGATCTTTCGGGCGTCGATCTGTCGGGCCTGGATATTGATCTTTCGGGCGTTGGCAAGGACATCGACTTTGGTGACATCATGGCCAAAGCGCCGGCTCCAGATTTCTCGGGCATCTTTGACGGCCTGGAACTCACGCCCGAGCAAATGCAGCAGGTGGGAACGCTAGCCAACCAGCTGTTTGAGAGCTTTTTGCAGTCTGATCAGTTTAGGGCGCTGTCACCCGATGATCTTAAGGACGCGTCAAAGCTTGCTGCCGCATTCTCGGCGTATCTTGAGAGTGATACGGCAGCCCAGCAAATCCTGGCCCAGCTCAAAGCGCTCGGCGGCGATGCCCTGGCCGAGCGCCTGCAGCAGGCGATGACCGACTATGTGCAAAAGCAGCTGGCTCCGTATCTGCAGCAGGCTATGGATCAGGTGATGAAGTCGATCAGCGATCAGATTGCGGCGACGGTGTCAGCTCAGCTCAGGGCAGGCGCAGCAGGGCTCATGGGCCAGATGGCGACGCAGATGTCGTCGAGTTTTGCTAACCTGGCGAGCGCCATGCGCGTGGATGCGAGTGCCTTTGCTCATGCCATCCATTTCAACATGGACGCCGAGGACCTGAGCTCGCTCATGATGAGCTATGCGAAGGCGTCGAAGCTTACCTACGACAACAATCTGACCACGTTGGGTTATGCGGACGAGGCAGATCCCATCTCGGTCAAGATTTTCCCGCGCGACTTTGAGGCCAAGGAGCGCGTACTCGATCACATCGATGCGTACAACAAGCAGGTCAAAGCCGCTGGCCACGATGATCGGGCAATTTCGTACACAGACTACATGGGCATCATCATGGGTTCGGTGACCGACATCGTGAATACCATCAGCTTGGTGCTCATCGCATTCGTGAGTATCAGCCTGGTGGTGAGCTCCATCATGATCGGCATCATCACCTACATCAGCGTGCTGGAACGCAAAAAGGAGATTGGCATCCTGCGTGCGATCGGCGCGTCGAAGCGTAACGTGGCCAACGTATTCAATGCCGAGACCTTTATCGAGGGCCTCATTGCCGGCGTCTTTGCCATTGTCGTCGTGGTGGCCGTGAGCTTCCCAGTTAATACCTGGGCGCTTGCTGCCAAACAAGTACCCAACCTGATGAGCCTGCCCGTGCAGGATGCGCTGGTACTCATTGCAATTTCGGTGCTGTTGACGGTCGTTGCCGGCCTGCTGCCTGCTCGCAGCGCATCCAAGAAGGACCCCGTCGAAGCCCTACGCTCCGAATAATGTGACAAAGGGACAGCCCCTTTGTCACATTGAGACCCTTGCGAAATCGGGGTCTAATTACCGTTCGGCAGGTTAAGAACTCCCTCTCCCCGCTTAATGCTTGACGAAGAGTCCTCTGGTTTATATACCTATCGGTAGGCATATAGGATGTATTGCCGATAGAAATGGAGCAACCATGACTCTCACCACACCAGCCAAAAAAGATTGTCTCCGTGAAAGCGGCGCATTTGCTTGGGTCGTCGTTATTGCGCTCGGCTTAATGTCCGCCGGAACAACTGGCACATATAGCATTATTGCCGGCTCATTCGTTGCTCCAGTATGCGAAGATCTGGGCTTTGACTACACTTCTTTTTCTTTCTATTTCACCGCGATTCTTCTTGGCCTTGCGCTTGGGCTTCCGCTTTTGAGTCGCTTCATTCCAAAAGTAATCGGCAAACCATGGCATATTTGCATTGAACTCGTCCTTATTGCCGCCGGCGCCGCAATGGCGTTCTACACCGAGGTCTGGATGTTCACCGTCTCCGCCGCAGTGATCGGCATCTGCTTTTCGTTTACAACGGGCGTCTGCATGTCCGATGTCATTGACCAATGGTTCAGCAAATCGTCCGGTCTCGCCATCGGCCTCGCTTGGGGCGTTAATTCTCTCTGCACGCTGTTATTGAGTCCTGTCATTACACTGGTCATCGAGCAGCAAGGCTGGCGTACGGGATACATCGTGCTTGCGGCCGTTTCTGCAGCTATGATTTTGCCTGCAAGCGCATTTATCATTCGCCTTAACCCCTCTGATCGCAATATGCTTCCGTACGGAGAGACCGCCTCCGAAACCCATGAGAGCTGCAGCGCCGATGAGCAGGAAGATGTCCTTTCGGGCATGGCACTCCGCGATGCCGCGAAAACGCCGTCTTTTATTCTCTGTGTCCTCTTGCTTTGCGTGGCGCAGCTCACCTGCTGCATGAACCAGTTGTTTCCAACCTATGCAAGCGAGGTCGGTTTCAATCCCATCGTAGGAAGCTTAATGGTCTCGGCAGCTTCGTTTTCCGACATCTTCCTAAATCCCTTCGTGGGCAAAACATGCGACAAGCTTGGCGCTATTAAAGCAACGGTCGCATGGACAGGTGTCAGCATTCTTTCATTCCTGCTTCTTATCATTGGCGGAAGCAATGAGACCGTTTCCATCATTGCAGCTGGTGTAAACGATGTCATGTTCGCCATCGTTGGAACCGCAATGCCGATGCTTCTCCTCTCGCTCTTTGGATCACGCGATTTTGGAAGGATCTATTCGATCGTTTGCTCAGCGGGCTATGTCGTCGGTGCTTTTGGAATGCCGGTCATGATGAAGGTTTACGGGATGGCAGGGTCATTCCAGGGAGTATTTATCTTCTGCATTGCCTGCGACCTTATGATTGCTGCGTTTGCTATCGTTTCCGGCTTTCTCAATAAGGCTGCTGAAAAGTAATAAGCGCCGATTTGCATCGGCATAGATTGCCATGCAACAGGGGTCGACTCCAAGCCAGACTGGAGTCGACCCCTGTTTTCGTTTTAAAGGTTGCCCGCAGGCACCATGGGTGCCAACATGCGCTTCAGCTTGGCTGGTTTATTTGAACATAAGCTCGACTATTCCCGCCCAAACCGCTTTCTCATCAATATCCTCACCTTGAGCGACCGTATTGCTTGCTCCCTCCAGAACGGTATAAAGAATTTGTACGTAGAGCATTACGTCGGCGCTATCGGAAAACGCGCCAATCTCTACACCATGAAGAAGGATGTCTTTAAGCGCATCCATGGTTCGTTTGGTCGCCGTCGCTTGACGTTCCTGAACTGCAGGAATTCGATTTGCTTGAACGCTAACCTCGGCCAGCACGCGCCGGCGCTTTTCATCGCTTCGATAGCCACCTATAACTGAATTGCCGAGCTCGATAAGCGCGGCCTTGAACCCGTCCCTATCGACTATTAGCGAGTAGTCGCGCTGATAGTCAATGGTCGGAAACATGCTGTCCAAGAGCGTAGTGAAAATCTCCTCTTTTGAGGGAAAGTAGTAGTACACCGACGGCTTGGATATACCGACAAAGTCGCAAATCTTTCCGATAGACGCTTTGTCATAACCGACTTCTGCCACAAGATCGTACATTGCGTCCAATATTTTTTTTCTTGTGCTCACGCTGCATTTCTCCATTGCAAATCACTTCCGCACTACCAACATTATTAAGGATGGCAACGGAACATCAATTCGTGTCCAAACATGACCACTATATACGGCGAACGGTATGTATCAGTAGGCGAGCGGCAATTATTCAAAATTATCTACCGAACGGTAGGTATAGTAGTACTATAGCAGGTGAAACCCCGCTATTGTCGCGGCCGGACAGCATCGCGGGAAACCCGACGGAAGGACCAACCATGTACGAGAACTATCGTATGCCGGGCGAGTTCGAGAAGCGCTCCAACGTCTATGTGACATGGCTTCCCGATTACATCCGTGCAGAGGGCTACGATAACCGCCAGCCCTGCGTTGACGTGATCAAGGCTCTGCTCGAGTATGGCGACGTTACGGTCAACCTCAATTGCGGCACCCCCGGCTCCTATGAGGAGGCTTGCTCGCGACTGAAGGAGGAGGGGGTTGATCTCGATCGCATCGAGATCACGCAGTTCGAAGACTCCAACTTCTATGTCCGCGACAACGGTCCCAGCATCATGGTCGACGACAAGGGCCATTCTTATATGGTCAACCCCGCTTGGACCTATTACGGCGTGTGGGACAAGAACTCCCCGGAGTGCCAGTCCGCACGTAAGGCAGCCGTTCACATGGCGGTTGCGCTCGGTTGCTTCGATATCGTCAATTCCGAAATGGTTTCGGAGGGCGGCGACCGCGAGTTTGACGGTCACGGCACTCTGATCGCCATCGAGGACACGGAATGCCGCAAGCGTAATCCCGAGTTCACGAAAGAGGAAGTAGAGGCCGAGTATAAGCGCATCTACAACCTCAACAAGGTTATCTGGCTTCCGCAGCCTATGCTCGAGGACGACGACTATCGACTGGGCATCCTCGACGAGAAGGAAGACGGAACTCCCGTCTTTGGCATGAGCTTTGCAGCTCACATTGATGAGATGTGTCGCTTTATCACTCCGAACAAGATTCTTCTTGCCGAGGTGTCCGATGAAGAGGCAGCCTCGAGCAAGGCTGGAGCAGAGTCTCGTCGCCGCATTGAGGCAGCCTACGAGATCCTGAGCAACGAAACGGACTGGGAGGGCAAGCCCTTCGAGATCGTTCGTATGCCCACCGCCGAGCCTATTGAAGTCGTTATCGCCCCTGGCGATGAAGATTACGAGCTCTATAAGGGCTTCATCGACGAAATGGGCGGCAAGTTTATGGATGGCACCCCCTGGCCCGAGGGCCCCGTCCACTTCTACGCCGCAGCGAGCTACTGCAACTTCCTGATTTGCAACGGCGTCGTTCTTGGCCAGCGTTATTACCACGAGGGCATGAGCGAGGTCGTGAAAGAGAAGGATGAGCAGGCCAAGGCAGTTCTTGAGAGCTGCTTCCCCGATCGCAAAGTCATCATGATTGATTCCCTCGCGCTTAACCTGTCCGGCGGCGGCGTGCACTGCTGGACTAAGGACGTGGCGGCCAGTCGTTAGTGAGCCTTAGAGCCTGCGCTCTTTGGCTTAGGCGCCACATGTACCGCTCCCCGAGGGATATCCGTGTTTTCCTCGGGGACACATTCAACAATAATTTTGATAATAATTCGAAAGGAAATAGGCATGAACAACAGCCTCCGCGGTCGCGACTACATCAACATCCATGATCTCTCCTCCGAGGATTTCCGCTATCTCATCGATCTTGCCTGGAACCTTAAGGCTCAGAAGAAGTCTGGTGTCGACCAGCGCTACTTCCCCGGCAAAAACGTCCTCGCCAACTTTGAGTGGGGCTCGACCCGTACTCGTTGCGCATTCGAGACCTCCTGCAATGATTTGGGCATGGGCTTCACTTATCTGACCAACTCCCACATGGGTGACTGCGAGACCGTCAAGGATGCCATGCGCGTCTTTAACGGCATGTACGATCTCATCGTCTACCGCGCACAGAAGGACGAGCAGTTCCTCTATGACGTCGCCGACCTGGTTGACATCCCGGTCATCAATGCCCTTACTCTCGGCGATCACCCGACTCAGATGCTCGCTGACGCTCTTACGATGGAAGAGCAATGGGGCGGTCTGCGTACGAGCCGCGGCAAGAAGATGGCTTTCGTTGGCAACTGCGCCGGCGCCCCAGTGTGGTATGGCCGTCTGTGCGCTATGCTCGACATGGACTTCCTCGCCATTGGCCCCGACGACCTCCGTCATCAGATGTGCAAGGAAATGATCGAAGAGGTGGAGGCCTGCTACGCCAAGTACGCTCCCAATAGGACCTTTATCATCACCTCTGACCTCGATGCCCTGGATGGCGTTGACGTTATCGTTACCGAGGAGTGGCGCTACATCAACCCCGAGTGCGGAGAAGAGGTTCTGGATCCCGACGACTACAACTCCTGGTTGGGCGATGCCGAGTCTCTGTACCCCTATCGCGTCACCAGCGAGCTGTGCAAGCGCACCAACAATCCCGACATCTTCTGCATGCATGAGCTTCCCTCTGTCCACAACGCGGATCACCGTGTTGGCAAGATGCTCCTCGACCAGTGCAAGAACGACCTTCATCGCGAGATCATCACCGAGGGTTTCGAGATTGCCGACGAGTGCTTTGAGGCCAACGCTTCGGTCATCTTCCGTGAGGCAGAGAACCGTCAGCACACCATCAAGGCCGTTATGTGTGCCCTTCTGGGTCTCTAGGAGCTGCGTCAATGGAAAATGCAAAGTTAAAGAGCAGCAAGGTTTACGCATGGGTTCTCGTAATCGCGCTCGGCCTTATGTCTGCCGGCACGACCGGATCCTATAGCGTCATCGCGGGCTCCTTCGTCGCACCCGTGTGCGAGGAGTTCGGGTTTGACTATTCCATCTTCTCGTATTACTTCACCGCAACGCTCATTGGTCTTGCGGCAGCTCTTCCGTTTGTCGGAAAACTCATTCCCAAGGTCGTTGGCAAGGTTTGGCTCCCCGTTGTCGAGCTTATTTTGCTCGCTGCCGGCGCAGGCATGGCCTTCTACACCGAAGTCTGGATGTTCATCGCCGCTGGCGCCCTGATTGGCGTTTGCTTCGCCTTCACCACCGGCGTCGCTATGTCCGACGTTATTGACCAGTGGTTCAAAAAATCTGGTGGCCTGGCAATCGGTCTCGCTTGGGCAGTGAACTCGATTTACATGCTCATCATGAGTCCCGTCATCACCTCTGTCATCGAGGCCGCTGGCTGGAGAACTGGTTATCTGGTGCTCGCCGGTGTTTCCGCAGTGCTCATTCTCCCAGCTTCCATTCTGATCATCCGCTACAAGCCTCAGGACAAGGGCATGCTGCCCTATGGCTACGTCGAGGGCGAGACGGTCACCGAGACCGAGGAGACATCCGAGGATAGCACGCGTGGCGTTAGCTATGCGCGCGCCATTAAGTCGCCTGCCTTCTTCTTCTGCATCGGCTTCCTCTGTCTCGTTCAGCTCACTTGCTGCATGAACCAGCTCTTCCCGACGTATGCTTCCGAGGTTGGTTTTAGCCCCATGGTGGGCGGCTTCATGGTATCCGCTGCATCGCTCTTCGATCTGTTCCTCAATCCGATCGTCGGCACCACTTGCGATAGGTTCGGCAGCACGAAGGCCATTCTGGGCTGGCTCGCTGTCTCCATCCTCTCCTTTGTCATGCTCATGATGAGCAGCGGCAACTCGACGCTCAGCATCCTCGCAGCAGGCGTGAACGACGTAATGTACGTCATCGCTGGCACTGCCCTGACCGTTTTGGTTATGGATGTCTTTGGCTCCCGCGATTTCGGTCGCATCTTCGCGCTGATCTGCTCCGTGGGCTATATCGTCGGCGCCTTTGGCATGCCCGTTATGATGAAGGTCTATGAGCTTGTCGGCTCCTTCCAGGGCGTCTTCATCTTCTGCATCGCATGCAACGTTATTATCGGCCTGTTCTTGCTGCTGGCAAAAAAGACTGGTAAGAACCTCTCCTGGGACGAATAGTTCGATTCGTCTTAGACATACGCTGTAGGGCTTAACCTGCAGCCGCTTTGGGGCATCGACTAACATCGGTGCCCTTTTTCATCGAATGTGACAAAGGAGCAGCCACTTTGTCACATTGAGTGGCATGTAAATCGAGGTCTAATACTTTTCCGAGAAGTGAACGGCCATACTTGGGCCTCCGAAGCATCGACATTTTTAGACGTCAAACCCGCAGGATTTGGCTGGCAAAACCGCAGGAAATTGCATCTCGAAAGTGCAGATGCTTCGGGGCCCGTTTTCACTCGTTCACTTCTCGGGAAAAGTATTAGACCTCGTTGTATGGGGTGCGGCTGGAGGGTGGTCATCGTTCAGTAGCTACCTCTTCCTTGTGAATCGCCTGAAGCGCAAGGCATAATGCATGTGACAAAGGGACGGCCCCTTTGTTGTGTTGATATGAGAGAAGAGTAGATGATCCTTTCGCTGGCCCCCATGGAGGGGATTACCGGGCATGTGTTCCGTCGCGTGCATGCGGAGTGCTTCGGTGCGCTCGATTGCTATTACACGCCGTTTTTGCCGCCGCCGCGGGTGGGAAACCGCTTTGGCGGCAAGGCGTTTAAGGAGATCGATCCTGCCAATAACCAGGGGCTCAACGTAGTGCCTCAGCTGATGTCCAAGAACGCGGACGAGTTTGTGTGGGCGGCACAGGTGCTCGCCGATATGGGCTACCGCGAGGTCAATCTCAACTTGGGTTGCCCTTCGGGAACGGTTGTCGCCAAGGGCAAGGGCTCGGGTTTCTTGCGCAATCTCGACGAGCTCGAGGCGTTCTTAAGCGATGTGTGCGAGCGGTCGCCGTTGCCGGTATCGGTAAAGACCAGGCTGGGGTTGGAACGCGATGACGAGTATGAACGTGTGCTCGATCTGTATTGCCGCATGCCGTTGGCAGAGCTGATCGTGCATCCGCGCGTACAGAAGGACCGCTATACGGGCTCGCCGCGCAAAGAGTTTTATGGCGAGACGCTGGAGCGTGCGCCGTTCCCCGTGGCCTATAACGGTGACATTTTTGATCTTGAGGATATGGACGCGCTGGCGGAGGCTTATCCCGGGACGCGCCATGTGATGTTGGGGCGTGGCCTGCTCGCGAACCCCGCTCTGGCTCGCATGGTCAAGGGCGGCCCTGCTGCAACGGCTGCTGAGCTGCAGCGCTTCCACGACACGCTGTTTGCGGCATATGCAGAAGAGATTGGCGGCAATGCGGTCTTCCGCATGAAGGAGTGGTGGTTCTACGCCAAGTGCGCTTTCGCTGATCCCGCTACCGTCCACAAGATCGTACGCAAGACCAAAAAGGTCGACGAATACCGCGCTGCCGTCGAGCGCGTCTTTCGTGAACAGCCGCTTGCACCCACAGCTCGCTTCCACGGCTAACTAGTCATCGGGGGCGTTCTTTAACGACTGGTCATTTAAGGACGTCCCCAACGACTATGTAGCAAAAAGCTGTACACCAGCATCCAAAGATGTCGAAAAATGTCGACTTTGGATGCTGGTGTACATGTTTGGGTCCGACGGGGGAGCGGGCCTAGGCAATCAGTGCATCAAGTGTAATGAGCTCTCTGAGCCGCTCCGTGCGTGTTTGCCCATGGCGTTTGGCTTTTTCGTCAAACGCCTCAAGAATCGATTCGCCCACACGTGCTGATATAACGACGCTCGGCTCATCGGAGATTGGTGGCCTTCCCAACTTGATGGTGCGACCTTTCGGCCACTCATCTTTTTCGTAGGCTTCCGCGGCTTTCTTCAACTCTCCGGGAGCAAACCCCATCATCTTTTCGAGCTGCTTAGCGTCCATAGCGCCTCCTATCGATCGGCATAATGTCGAGCACAGGTCAACGGATAATCTTTTTGTATACAGTCTTGTAGAAAAAACAAACAGTTTATCAGGCTAATTAGCTTGTTTTGACCCGCGTGTTCGATAGAAAATGAGCATTGACGGCTTCGATACTCCTTTGCTTTTCAGCCTGGAATTTGGATGCTCATTGAACTTCCGGAGGGGAGCGCTTTATTAAGCTATCGAGATTCTGGGCAGGAGCTCTCACTGGTCTTCGATAATGGGACCAGCTTAATTCGCGACACAGTGTGTCGCGAATGGGAGTAGTCGTTAGGTGTCCTTCAATGGCTAATCATATAAGAACGTCCAAGTGCCGGATTTTGTCATTTAGTGTCGTCCTCAGCGGCTATTCTGGAGGGTCGTGGTCAAAAAAGGCAAATATGAGTACTGTTGCCATTATGGTTGCATTTATTTGCTATAAATTGTAGCTCCTGATGAGATTTGTTCCCATTAAGAGCTACTTTTATTGAACATATGAGGAGAAATAACGTCGTCTGCGGACGAGTGGAACGTTGAATAGTTCCTGAAGTGATCAAAATCGCTGCTACTAAACAGGTAGCAGTACTCATATTTGCCCTTTTTTGACCACAGCCCTCTCGGAAACCTTTCCAGAGGCGTCAAACAGCCATAATCCAAAGGTCTCCTCAAACAATTAGCCGGCCAAGAGCGTCCATGACTACCAAAAAGCTGTACGCCAGCATCCAAAGATGTCGAAAAATGTCGACTTTGGATGCTGGTGTACATGTTTGGGTCGTATGGGTTGGGGCCCTGGACGGACAGAGCGTGCGTACTAGAGCAGGTTTTCCTGCACCCACGCGATGATGTCGCTCGACTCGTAGAGTGGCTTGCCGTCGATGAACAGGCAGGGAACCTGGCGCTTTCCGCCTACGGCGATGAGTGTCTGCTCGGCTTCGGTATCGGTCGAGATATTGCGCTCGGGGATGGTCACACCGTTATCGGCAAGGAATCGCTTGACTTTTATGCAATACGGGCAGCCGGTCATAACGTACAGCGTGAGCTCATGATTAGTAGCCATGGGTCTCCAATCGGTTGAGGTTTCGATTGAAATACCCAAAGCAGCCGCGGTCTATGCGCGCGTCAACGACGACTCGATGGCCTGGACCAGAAACGCCGTGGCTCCGGTGCCGCAGGGCTTGTCGTAGTAGTCAACAAAGCGCTGGTCGGCAAGATAGCCGTGGGCGAGGCCCAGATACGCTTCGTTCTGGGGCTTGTGTCCCCAATTAAGGCCAATCCATCGACGGTGCATTGCGACAAGTTTGCGGGCCTCGTTACTCTCTGAGTCGCCAATGCCCATGGCAATCGAGAGCTGGCCCAAAATGGCGCGTTCAAGTTCCTTCATGTCGTTCCATGTCTGAGGATCCATATCCAGTAACGTTTCGTTTGCTGCATCGATAGCCTCATTGCCATAGCGAGCTCGAGCCTCGGCGCCGTAGCATTCCTCGTTTCCCTGCACGGTGCGCCAGCGCTCCAGTTGCGGCAGGACGGCGCCCATGAGCGAGACGGCTTCGTCGAGCGACATGCCGGTGTTTTGCGCCAGGCGCGGGGCACAGTCCTCGATCATCGCCTCCATGGTGGTGGCGTAGGTGTACTTGCCGTGGTCGTAGCACCACTTGCAGTAATGGTCGGTCGTGGCGCCTGTGGCATCGGTGCCGCAGTCGTCGGGCGTGAGTATCATGCCGCAGCTCTGGCAATAATGCTCGGGCATTTCGAGCAGGTGGGACAGTGGCTCGCCGGTCACGGTGGCAATGAGCTTCATCATGTCGATGCCCGGGGTGACTTCGCCGCGCTCCCAACGGCTGATGGCTTGGCGTGTGACGAAGAGCTTGGCGGCGAGCTGCTCTTGGGTAAGGTGATGGGCGCGACGGACAGCGATGAGCTTTTCTGCAAAGGCCATAACGGCTCCTTTCTGCTGGTTGATGGCTTAAGCATACGCGGCAGCCGGCACCCTTCCAAGCAACCGTTGGTTGCACGACGGGGGACCGCGGCGAAGAATTGCGCGCAACGCCCCACGCCTCCATGCCGTACAATGACCGGCATGGAACCTATCGCACGCATACATACCGACCTGCCGCAGAAGTTCGGCATTCCGCGCAACAGCTTTTTGGCGCCCCATCTGCAGGGACGAATCTTTTTTGAGCCGGAATTTGCCTCCAATGCAGCGGTTGAGGGCCTGGACTCCTTCTCTCACCTGTGGCTGCTGTGGCGCTTCGAAAACGGAACGCCCGGCGGCACGGCTAAGGATATTGCCGTCGACGCTAAAACGCAGGACAGGTCCGGCACCAACGCAAAATGGTCGAAAACCGTGCGCCCGCCGCGTCTGGGCGGAGCCGAACGTGTGGGAGTGTTTGCCACGCGCAGTCCGTTTCGCCCTAATCCCATCGGGCTCACCTGCGTCAAGCTTGATCGTGTCGAGCTCACCGACGATGGCCCCATCATCCATGTGCTGGGAGCAGATCTGCGCGACGGTACGCCCATCTACGACATTAAGCCCTACATTCCGTTTGCGGACTGTCACCCGGATGCGACCGGCGGCTGGATTGAGGATGCTCCGTGGCAAGAGCTCGATGTTGAGTTTCCGCAAGCGCTACAGGATATGGTCCCGCCCGCAAAGCTCCCCGGCTTGGTCGAAGTCCTTCGCCAAGACCCACGCCGCGCAGGCAGCAAGCACGAGCCAAACCGCATTTACCACTTGGCTTACGCCGGGCTCGACATATCGTTTACGGTCGATGAAACCCAGCTAACCGTAGTCGCCGTCAACGACGCGCGAGACTAACCAGCCATTCGCCCGCACCCGTCAAATTAAGCGCCAAACCCCGCGCCAAAACCGCCCGTGCTGGTGGACAATAGCGCCTATCGAAACAGTCTACTTTGCACGGGGGTCCAGCATGAAATACGACTTCACTTCAATCATCGACCGCCACGGCATGGACTCCATCGCCGTTGACTCTTGGGGCGAGATCCCCGGTATGGCTCCGAACGCACCCGACGAGGGCTTCGACCGCATCCCCATGTGGGTGGCCGACATGAATTTTGCCACGGTGCCCACGGTCCAGGAGCACATCATTCAGCGTGCCCAGCACCCCATGTTTGGCTATTTCAATCCGCGCCCCGAGTACTTCGACCGCATCATCGAATGGCAGGGCCGCCGCAATGGCGTCGAGGGCCTGCGCCCTGAACATATTGGCTACGAAAACGGCGTGCTGGGCGGGGTCGTGTCGACGTTGCGCGCGTATGTCCAGCCGGGCGATGCGGTGCTGGTCCATAGCCCCACCTACATTGGTTTTACCAAGTCTATCGAAGCCGCGGGTTATCGTATTGTCCACAGCCCGCTTAAACTTGACGACCAGGGCGTGTGGCGCATGGACTTTGAGGACATGGAGCGCAAACTCGCCCAAAACCACATCCATGCCGCGGTGTTCTGCTCGCCGCACAATCCCTGCGGCCGCGTATGGGAGCGCGACGAGATCGAGCGCGCCATGGACATTTATCGCCAGCACGATTGCGTGGTGATTTCGGACGAGATTTGGTCCGATATCATCCTGCCGGGACACAAGCATATCCCGACGCAGTCGGTGAGCGAGGATGCCCGCATGCGCACGGTTGCCCTCTATGCGCCGAGCAAGACGTTCAATCTGGCGGGTCTGGTCGGCAGCTACCACATTATCTACAACGAGACGCTGCGCGACCGCGTGTGCGCCGTGTCCAACAAGACTCACTACAACGAGATGAACGTCCTCTCCATGCATGCGCTTATCGGTGCCTATCAGCCGCAAGGCTACGAGTGGGTGGACGAGCTCAACCAGGTGCTTGCCGGCAATATCGAGTACTTTTGCAATTACGTGGACGAGCATTTTGAGGGCGTGTCCTATTCGCGTCCGCAGGGCACGTACATGGTGTTTCTGGACTGCACCGAGTGGTGCCGCGAGCATGGCCGCGA
Source organism: uncultured Collinsella sp. (assembly GCA_937982065.1). GTDB lineage: Bacteria > Actinomycetota > Coriobacteriia > Coriobacteriales > Coriobacteriaceae > Collinsella. The sequence continues at coordinate 140,235 of CALJMO010000052.1, read as the reverse complement.
TATTCAGTGGCTGCTCGACGAGGGGGCGCGCGTGGGCGTGGGGTATCAGGACGGCCGTCCGTTCCACGGGCCCTGCCACATTCGTGTGAATCTGGCGCTGCCGCTTTCGCGCGTAAAGGAAGCGTGCGACCGTTTGGACCGCTACGTTTTTAATGCACGGTAAGTGAGCACTGCATGCGGGGCCTTCTGCCAAGTCGGCTGGAAGGCCCCGCATGGTAAGGCATCTGTAACCATTGGGCGCTCGAGTGGTTTTGTTTGCTATTATTTTTAACCATTTCAGTCTATAAACAGGATCGTCTGGAGTTCGATGAAAAGACCCCGTCGCTCGGCTGCCATTTCGTTGTTTGTCGCGCTTGCAGTGGCGAGCGCCTTTGTCATAGCGATGGCCGGCTGTTCCGGGCACAATGACGAAGCCTCGACGCCAGCATCAAAAGCCCCTGACGCCTCGCAGGCCAAGGACGACGACCTTAAGACGCTCAACGTCGGCAGCGACCTCTATCCACCGTTTGTGTATACCGACGAGTACGGCGATATTGTTGGCCTGGATGTCGAGATATTGACCGAGGCTTTGGCCCGCATTGGTTACAAGCCAAAATACCAGATGATCGATTGGGAAAAGAAGAAAGAGCTGCTGGCGAGCGGCGAACTCGATTGCGTCATGGGCAGCTTTAGTATGACGGGTCGCGAAAACGAATATCGTTGGGCCGGCCCGTACCTTGCGAGCCGCCAGGTGGTCGCGGTCGATCCCCAGAGCGATATCTACACGCTTGCCGATCTTGAGGATAAGATCGTGGCGGTTCAGTCCACCACCAAGCCCGAGGGCATTTTGCTCAATCGCACAAATGAAAACGTTCCGCAGATCAAGGAGCTCTACAGCTTTTCGGACGGTTCATATCTGAACCCGGCGCTCGTCGAGGGCCTGGTCGACGCTATCGCCGCGCATGAGTCCTCGTTCCTCACCTACGAAAAAGACTATGGTGTGACATATCGCATTTTGGATGAGCCGCTGCTAGAGGTTGGTTTGGGCACCGCTTTCGATATCAACGATACGCGCGGCATCGACGTCAAGCTCACTCATGCCTACCAAGAAATGCTTGCCGATGGCACCATGGAACGCCTAGTGTCAAAGTACTTTGATGACCCTTCGCCATTTTTGAATATGGAGGGCCTGTCATGATCGATGCGCCCGACCACGCCGCTCAGGAGCGGGACAATCGTTCGACAGGGGCATGGCTCCTTGTCGCTCTGCTGGGGATGGCGCTCTCGGTTGTTGCCGGCATGATGAGCTACGGTTACACGACGGCCCAAGCCGAGCAGCGCTTTGCCGACGTTGTCGATTACGTGGCGACGCAGAGCCTTTCCTACGACGCGTTCAACAGCGCCTATGCGACCAAAAACCTGATTCGCGTTATGGAGATTGCCGGAGAGGCTGCTCGCGATATGGAGCGCGACGGTTCGGTGGATAACGCCATGCTGGAGCAATACGCCGACCAGTTCAACGTGAGCGCGCTGATTGTGACGGATGCATCGGGCAATTTGGTGTTCGAGTCCTCGATGGGCGATGTGGGCTACGGGTCGCTCGCTACGTATCTCAAGGAAGCGCCCGTACTGGAGGTGGCAACTCATCCGCTTAAGTCTTATACCGCCCGCATTACGCTTTCGGATGATTCGGTTGCAGACATTGGTTGCGTGACCCGGCGGGATGGCGAGGGTATCGTTATCGCGGTAAGGCATCAGAGCGCGAAGGCGGTTGCAAGCAATACGCTCAAACTGCAGAGTTTACTCGAAGGCTATGAAACCATCGATAGCGGCAATATCGTGATCGAAAGCGACGGCAAGGTCGTTGCGACCAATGCCGTTGAACCCACCGTATTGGGCGTGTTCGATCTGCCTGCGACGGATGTCTTCATTGTCGACGGTATTAAGGATCGATGCCTGGCTGGTAAGGTCAGATTGGTTAACGCCGACGGCGAGTGGTATTTGGGCACATTTGGAAAAGCGCACAAATTCTATGTGTATACCTATGCCTCGGCGCAGCGCTACTTTGAGGTCGCCGCGGCTGTTGCCGCCGGCGTGCTGGTGCTCTACGGCGGTGTTATAGCCGTTGTTGTGACGGTGCGTCGCCGCGCTGATCGTCGACGTTTGACGGACTTGCTGCAGCAGGAGCGCGACTATGGCGACAAGCTGGCAAAGGCGGCGCGTGAGGCCTCGTCTGCCAACTCGGCAAAGACAGAGTTTCTGCGTCGCATGAGCCACGATCTGCGCACGCCCATCAACGGCATTCGCGGCATGGTCGAGGTTGGCGATGCCAATGCGGACGATCTGCAAAAGCAGACTGAGTGCCGCTCAAAAATTTGGACGGCATCGGGACTGCTGCTCGACCTTGCCAACGAGGCGCTCGATATGAGTCGCCTGGAGAGCGGGCAGGTCGACCTGAACCTCGTACCCACAAATTTGGTGGCACTCAACTGTGAAGTGCGCGATATTCTGGAGCGCCAGGCCGAGGAGCGTCTGGTGACAATTATCTGCGACCAGCAGACGCTTAATCATCCCTATGCGCGGGTGAGCGTGACGCACCTCAAGCGCTTGTTGCTCAATATTGCCGGTAATGCCGTCAAGTACAACCGCCAGGGCGGATATGTTCGCCTGGTGTGCCGCGAGGTGGAGCCAACGGATGGCGTCCCCGTCTATGAATACACGATCGCCGACAACGGTATTGGCATGAGCGAGGAGTTCCAACAGCACCTCTACGAGCCGTTTTGCCGCGAGGAGCAGCAAGTGGAAGGCGCTTCATCGGGAACTGGCCTGGGCGCGCCTATCGCAAAACAGCTGGTGGAGCTTATGGACGGAACCATGAGCTTTACGAGCGTCTTGGGGCAGGGGACGACGTTTACCATCCGCCTGCCGTTCGAGAAATGCAAGCGCTCCGAGATTCCTCAGGCAGTTCGCGCGGATGCGGGCGATGGCGATGCGCTCCAGGGCTTGCGCGTTTTGCTCGTAGAGGATAACGATCTGAATGCCGAGATCGCGCAGTTTACGCTCAGCCGTGCCGGTGTCGTCGTGACGCATGCTAAGGATGGCGAGTCTGCCGTTGAGGCGTTTGCCGCGAGCGCACCGCACGAGTACGACGTGGTGTTGATGGACATCATGATGCCTGGCATCGATGGCCTTGAGGCCACGCGTCAGATTCGAGCGCTCGATCGCGAGGATGCCGCGACCACGCCGATTATCGCCGTGAGTGCCAATGCCTTTGCCGACGACCGCAGACTTTCGCGCGAGGCGGGCATGGACGCGCACCTGAGTAAACCCGTGAGCTCGCAGGAGCTCGTTGAGGCGCTTGCGCACATAGCCGCCGACGCTTCATAAGCATATGGCCCGGTTCCAAGGTGGGTTGGAACCGGGCCATATTGCCATTTGTGACGCCTGTTCTTGAGGCTTACTTTTCTTGAATCTGCTTACCGCAAAGATGCTCAATCGAAATCTCGTAAAGCTGGACGCCCTTGATGTCTTTGGCGATTTCCTCTTCGACTTCTTCGGCAGAAGGGTAGTACTTAAGGGCGAGCTGGCGGACTTTGTCCTCGATAAACGCGGGGGTGTCATTCGCCAGGCGACAGCGGCCAAAGACCACGGTGCTCATAACGTAGGGAGCCCAGTCGCCGTCCTGGTACCACTCGTTGCCGTAAACGGTAAAGCAGACCTTGTCATCGCGCTTGAGTGAATCGACCTTGTGGCCGGCCTTGGCGCCATGGAAATAAATCTTGTCGTGCTCGGCGTCAAAGAAGTAGTTGACGGGAATGGCGTACGGGTAGCCATCGTCGCCGTTGACGGCAAAGACGCCGCGCTTGCAGGTGGCGAGCAGTTTGCGCGCTTCCTCGTCGGTGATGGCGCGTTTCTTTCGACGTAAGGGCCTAAACATCGTTGGCTTCCTTTCTGGTCGTGCGTGGTGGTTGAGCACAAACTATAGCGAAACGGATCCGTTTTTCTTGATGCGGGCGAGTATGTTTTTGAGCTTGTTAAAGTCGAGCGGTTTGGACAGATGGGCGTTCATGCCGGCGTCGTGTGCCGCCTTGGCGTCTTCGGCAAAGGCGTTGGCGGTGAGCGCGATGATGGGGATATCGGCTGCATCGACCTTCTCGCTCAGACGAATCACGCGGGTTGCCTCGTAGCCGTCCATGTCCGGCATCATGATGTCCATCAAAATGGCATCGAAGCTGCCGGCGGGATGCGACAGGTACAGATCGACGACTTCGTTGCCGTTGGCGGCGCGGGTGACCACGATGCCCTCGGATTCTAGCAGCGCCTGGGCAATCTCGGCATTCAATTCGTTGTCTTCGGCGAGCAGCACGTTCATGTCGGCGAGCGAGCAGTCGGGCGCACTCTCAACCGTATTCGCCCGCGCCTGGGGATTCTCGTCGATATCGAGCGGAATCTCCACGTAGAACGAGGTGCCCACATGGAGCTCACTGGTGACTTCGATGGTGCCGCCCATCAGTTCAATAAGCGACTTGACGATTGGCATGCCCATGCCGGTTCCTTGGAACTTGCTGCGCGCATCGTCACCTTCTTGGGCAAACGGCTCATAGATATGCTTTAAAAACTTGGGAGTCATACCAATGCCGGTATCCGAAACGCTAAAGCAAAAGAGCGCGCGCCCGTTATCGAGTGGCTTGGTATTTGAGCTAAAGGTGACGGAGCCGCCGTGCTTGTTGTACTTAATGCTGTTGTCTAACAGGTTGATCATGATCTGTCGGATATGGGTGGGACTGCCGATCATGTATGGCCCCGTGGCGTACGGCAGACTATTGTCCTGCATTGTGATGGCGTTACTGGACGCGCGGAGCTTGCACAGCACCAGTGTATCGTCACAGAGCTCTTTGAGGTTAAAAGGCGCATGCTCCAGTGTTAGCTTGCGGTCTTCGATTTTGCCCATCTCGAGGATGTCGTTGATCAGCGAGAGCAGGTGATTGGCGGCAACGCGCGCCTTGGCACGGCTCTCGCGGGCGACCTGGATATCGCCTTCCTTCAATTCCTCGATCTCGATAAGGCCCAGGATACCGTTGAGCGGCGTTCGGATGTCGTGGCTCATGCGCGTGAGGAATGCCGTCTTAGCGGCGTTGGCAGCGTCGGCTTTTTTGCGCTCGGTTCGAGCGCGCACGAGCGCCCAGATGAGCAGGACGATACCGACCGACAACATACCGATGAGGGCAGCTGCAACGGCGGCACGGTTGCGATAAAGGAATTGAAGCGTGTTGGATTCCTGGGCCGTGTACGACGTGGAGGAGTAATTGCTTGCGGAGAGCGATTCTCCGGCATTGATGATGCCCTTGTTGACGATTCCCAGCAGCTCGGGCTTTCCGCGCGAAATCCAGCACGAGAGCTCACAGGTGTCAGGGAGCTCGGCCGTCTCGTAACCTTCGAGATCATAACGGTCGCCGATGGTTTTTATGCGTGAGCTGGGAGCGACGATGCAGTGCGCCGTTCCCTTCCTGAGGGCGTCGAACGCTTCATCGTCGGATTGGTATTCGGTCACGGTCGCTGTGGGAAACAGGCTTTCAAGTGCATTTTTGTTGACAAACGATGATTTGGTACAGGCGATGTTCTGAAGGTCTTTGTTCAGGTCGCTGCCGGTGTGGATGGCGGTGAGGGACACGGTCCCCAACGATGCCGACTGCACAACGCCTGATTGCTCGGCAACCCAGTAATCTCGGTATACCGGCAGCGCAACGTCTATGCTTCCCTTTGACAGAGCCTTTGACATCATCTTGTAGCTATCAAAGGCGACGGTTTTGACCGTAATGCCAAATTTATCGTGCAACGTCGTCGCAAGCGATGCGAGCGAGCCTTCCATTTCGCCGTTTTCGTCTTCGTTGCAGTAGGGGAGTTTGCCCGTAATGTAGCCGAGCGTGATGGCGTTGTCATTTGCTTTGAGCCAGGAACGTTCGGGGCCGTTGAGCGATGATGAACCGCTGTTTTTGACCGAGTAGTTAGATTTGACTTCGTCGATATAGCGTGGGTTGACGCGGGCGATTGCCGACATGGCGGCATTGATGTCGTCCATTAGGTCGGGGCGGCTTTTGGGGACGGCAAAGTAGTAGTCGCTCGAACCAACGTAGAACATGGGCGACGCATCGGGCGACGAAATGGTGTCGTTCATGATGACGGCATCGACTTCGTCGTTTGCGAGCGCGTCAAAGAGGGCGCCGCCAGTGTCGATTTCTTTATAGGTGCAGGTAATGCCTTCGTTGGCGAGCCACTGCCGGCCAACAAAGGTTTGCATAACGTCGGGGTTGTAGCCGATGGTAAGGCCTTGGAGCGCTTGGGGGTCGCCCTTGGCCAGATCGTCGCGATCGGGCTTGGCGTAGATGTAGTAGCGCTCGGTGCCCTCGGGGTTCGAGGAAAAGAGCAGCTTTTGGGCGCGTTCCTCGGAGTAGGAGATGTTAGGCATAAGGTCGATTTCGCCTGCCTCGAGCATGTCCATAAGCTCGGTGAAGGTGCCGGAGACGTATTCGTACCGCCAGCCGGGCGTGTAGTACGACAGGGTCTGGAGGTACTCGTAACCCCATCCCGAGAGACGCTCGCCGGGGGTGCCGTCCTGGAAGCCCTCGTTGTTGACGAGCCAGCCGACGCGGACCGTTTTGACCTGCTGATCGGAGTCGGCGGCAAAGGCAGGGGCGGGCGCGACGGCGCTCAGTACGGCGAGCGCGGTAAGCGCGGCGGCCAGGGTGCGACATATAACTGAACGAAGGACAGTGGCAGCTCTCACATGCAATCCTAACGAATCGAGACATTACCACATAAGGATACCAGCTCAGCCCGCCCAGGCGGCAGCTGGTAGTCATTGGGGACGTTCTTAAACGACTAGTCATCGGGGACGTTCTTGTTTGACTAGTCATTTAAGAACGTCCCCGATGACTAGTTCCGTTTGCGGGGGAGGCGTGGGACAATACCGAGCGAACGTGATTGGTTGTCCGTGGAAAGGGTCGCGATGAAAAAGCTCAGGACGCTTGCTGACGTGTTACGCCAGGCGGGCTTCGTGCGCATCACGGAGCTATTCCTCGTCTTTTACTTGCTGTGCTCGACGGCCGTCTGGCTGTCCGAGCCCACGACCCTCACGTTTGGCGATGGCCTGTGGTTTAGCTTTGAGACGGTCTCGACCATCGGCTTTGGTGACATTCCGGCCGAGACACCGGTTGCCCGCGCCATTACCGTCGTCTTGAGCGTTATCAGCATCTTCTACATCGCCATGCTCACGGGCGTGGCGGTGAACTACTGCAATACGCTTATCAAGATGCGTCAAAAGGACACCATGGCTCGTTTTATGGACGATCTTGAGCATTTGGAAGAGCTCGATCGTGACGAGCTCGCCGATCTGTCACGCCGCGTGCGCGAGTATCGTCGACGCCAGCGCTAAGACGAACGTCGTGCGCCACAACAGGGGGACAAATATGAACATCACCGTGTACCTGGGTGCCAACACTGGCAATGACCCGGCATTTCTGCCCGCGGTACAGGAGCTGGGCAACTGGATTGGCGCCAACGGACACGCGCTGGTATACGGCGGGTCCAAATCGGGCCTGATGGGCGCGCTCGCCGATAGCGTGCTCGATGCCGGCGGACACGTGACGGGTGTTGAGCCGAGCTTTTTTATCGAGGCCGAGTTTCAACATGACGGCATCGACGACCTTATCGTGACGAGCGATATGGCCGAGCGCAAAGCCAAGATGATTGAGCTCGGCGATGTGTTCATCGCCTTTCCCGGCGGGACGGGCACGCTCGAGGAGATTGCCGAGGTCATGTCCGCTGTGTCGTTGGGGCACCTGAGTGCTCCGTGCATCCTGTATAACCTGGACGGTTACTACAACGACCTCAAGGCGCTGCTCGGGCACATGATTGATAAGGGCCTATCGAGCCCGCAGCGCCAGCAAGGTATCTACTTTGCCGACGATTTGCGCGAGATTGCCTCGATTATCAACGGATAAGTCTTGAGCTTGCCCCACTATGGCTCCCAATGGTGCCGTTCGCGGCGCAGACGGTTGGCTCGTTCGGGCAACGCTCGCTCTACAATAAAACGTAACTATGTCGACTTTGACCGCGGGAGGACCCGATGGATAACCTTGCCAAACCCAAAAACCGCGCGCTGTTTTTACTTAGCGTTGCCGTGACCGGTGCGTTCGCAGGTGCCGCGGTCTGGCTGTTCTTTTTTGCGATGGAGCATGGTATCGACTATCTATGGACCGAGATTCCGAGCGCGCTGGGCGTCGCTTCGCCCGAGCTTGCCAGCGGCCCGTTTGGCTTTCTGCCGTACCCGTTTTTTGTCTGCCTGCTGGGCGGCCTGTTAATCGGTCTGTTCGAGAAGATGACGGGCACCAAGACCGATGACCTCAACCAGGTGATGGCTAAGGTTAAGCAAGACGGGCGCTACCCGTACGACAACCTGGGGAAGCTTTCGCTCGCGGCATTGCTGCCGCTGCTGTTTGGCGGAAGTATTGGACCGGAGGCCGGCCTGACCGGCGTTATCGCGGGTCTGTGCAGCTGGGTCGGCGACCGCATGCGTCACTTTGGCGCCGAGTTTAGGGAGCTCACGCTGCTGGGTACCCAGGCTGCCCTGACGGCGCTCTTTACCGCGCCCGTCTTTGGCTTTGTGGCGCCGCTTGCCGGTAGTGCCGACGGCGACGAGGGCTCCGCGTCCGGCGAGATCACCATCAAGCTGCCCAAGGCGCAAAAGACGGTGGTCTACGGCATTGCGATTGCCGGCGGCCTGGGCACCTACCTGCTGCTCGGCCAGCTCATGGGCGGCGGCATGGGCATGCCCAGGTTCGAGGCTGCCGTGGTGGGCAACTTGGAGCTTACCTGGCTCGTCCCTCTGTCGTTGATCGGAACAATCTGCGGCTGGCTGTACTTTGTCTCTGAGCACGCGAGCGAAGCGCTTGCCCATGCAATAGGGGAGCGTCCTGTCGTCAAGGCCATGCTGGCCGGTCTGGCGCTCGCCATCTGCGGCACGGTCCTGCCCTACACCATGTTTGCCGGCGAGACCCAGGCCGACGTGCTCATGGAAACCTACTTGACCATTCCCGCTGGCGTGCTTATCGCGACCGGTCTTGTTAAGGCCATGCTGACGCCCGCCCTCATCAACCTGGGCTGGCGCGGCGGCCACTTCTTCCCCGTTATCTTCTCGGGCGTAAGCCTGGGCTACGGCCTTGCCATCCTCACCGGCGCCGATCCGGTCTTTTGCGTCGCCGTCTGCACGGCATCGACGATGGGTGCGGTCATGCGTCAGCCGGTCATGGTCGTGGGCCTGCTGCTCATGTGCTTCCCACTCAAGGGTATCGTCTGCATGATCATCGCCGCCGTTATCGCCGCCGGCATTCCGCTGCCCAAGCCGCTGCGCAAGTAGCACGGTTAATCGCGAGTCAACTCCAGAGGGGCACGAGATGATCCTGTACTTTAGCGCGACGGGGAACAGCGAACATGTGGCGCGTCGCATTGCAGCGGCGACAGACGACAAGGTTGTGTCGATTGAGCGCTTTGATGCCGAGATCCTTCACCTTACTGTGATGGAAGGCCCCTGTCGGCTGGGGTTTGTCGCCCCGGTATACGCCTGGGGCTTGCCGACGCCAATGATCGAGTTTTTGAAGACTGCCGACCTGTCGATTGCTGCCGGTGCAAAGGGCGGCGAGCGCCCCTATACGTTCTATGTCTCGACGTACGGTTCGACGACCGGGCAATCGGCCAAGTTCGCCCGCGATCTGCTGCACGAGCGTGGGCTCGAGTTAGATGCGGCGATGAGCGTCAAGATGCCTGATACCTGGACGCCTGTTTTCGACCTGTCTGACCCTCAAAAGGTTGAGGGTATCAATAGGGCTGCCGAGGCGCAGATTGATGCTGTGATCGAGGCGGTGCGGGAGCGGCGCACGGGCAATATGATGCGCCATCGCGTGCCCCTGTTTGCATCGTGCGCGTATCATGCGTTTGGGCTGCCGCGTATGCAGCAGACGAGCAAGTTTGCCGTCGATGCTAGCCGCTGCGTCGGGTGTAGCCTCTGCGCTAAGCGCTGCCCCATGGCGGCGATTGAGATGCGCGACGGCCTTCCCGTCTGGACAAAGCCGGAGTGCGCAGCCTGCCTTCGTTGCCTGCACTGTTGTCCCAAATTTGCCATCTCGCACGGTAAGCGCACGGCATCCCGCGGTCAGTACAGGCATCCTAAGCCAGGTGTGAGGATGTAGCGGCTGCTGGCCGCGCTACTTCCAAACTGCGAGCGCGGCGGTGCCCAGTACGATGAGGGCGAGACCGACGGCGCTGCGCCGTGAGAGTTTTTCGTTGAATGCCAAGCGCGCAAATAGTACCGATACGACAATCGATAGTTTGTCGATCTGCACCACGATGCTCACCTGGCCTGTGGCGATGGCGTAGTAGCATAGCAGCCACGATGCGCCAGTCGCAATGCCCGATGCCGCGAGAAATACGAGTTCGTAGCGGTCTACGTGCACGGCTTGGCCCATCTTGCCTTTAGCTGCCACGATTGCCCATGCCATAACCAGTACCACACAGGTACGGATTGCCGTGGCCAGGTTGGATTCGACGCCTTCGATGCCAGCCTTGGCAAGGATGGACGTGAGCGCCGCGAACACGGCGGCGCCGAGGGCGTAAGCGAGCCAGGTCCGGTCTTGCTGCTGCTCGGGTCCGGCAGGCTGCTTCTTCTCGATCATTAAAAACGTGCCGAGGGTGATGACAGCGGTTCCCACGAGCTTAACCGCAAGGTTGCTCGTCTCGCCAAAAAGTACGATGGCGATCAGTGCGGCGAGTACGGTGCTCATCTTGTCGACCGGTACGACCTTATTGACGTCTCCGATGCCCAACGCCTTAAAGTAACAGATCCATGAAGCACCGGTAGCGAGTCCCGAGAGGACGAGAAAGAGCCAGGATCTGGGTTCGATGCTGCCGATGGTTCCAATGGATCCAGAAATGCCCGCCATTGCCCAGGCGAAAACGAGCACCACGCAGGTGCGAATGGCCGTCGCGACATCGGAGTCGGTCTGCTTGATGCCGCATTTGGCCAGGATAGATGTGATGCCGGCAAGGAAAGCCGACACAAATGCTGCTGCGACCCACGACACGGGTGAAATGCCTCCCCAAAGAACAACCGCGCCAGATTTACGGCGCTCGTCCGATGATACCGTCCCGCCATGAAGCTTTGATATCGCTGTGGTGAGACAGGGGCCATAGTTCAAGAGGGCATTTGGTTAAGGCTCGAATCGAAGGTGAATGGTTTTCCGCGAAGTGAACGAGTAAATCTGGACCCCTGGAACATGCACACTTTTTTCGAACAAAACTGCAGGATTCTTAGACAAAACCGCAGGAATTGAGTCCTTAAAAATGTCGATGCTACAGGGCACTGTTTTTACTCGTTCACTTCTCGGAAAGGTATTCACCTTCGATATGCTGACGGTGTCTTTTTGGTTGCTAAGAACTAGACGGCCTGCTGTGAGGGGCGGTGGTGACGCTATGCCGCCTTGTTTCATTGAAAAAATAAGCGGGGTACCACCTAAGCTTATTAGCTGTCGATTACAGGTCGCGTACTCGATAAACCTTGGTGCTGATGGTGCAGCTGATTGCACATAGCGCGAGGGCCAGTACGGCAATTCCTGCGCACAGACCGCCAAGGACGGCAGGATCGGGATTCGCTCCGGCAATCGACATGAGCCAGTTGCTAATGGGGTTGGAAGAGCTCAGCATTGCCATGGTACCGCAGCCCATCAGGGCAAACAGGCCGACGGAAAGGCGCAGCGCCTCCATGTGTCCAAATCGAAAGAACAGCGGCTGTGCCAAAAACACCATCATGAGGGAGATGAGCATCGATGCTGCCGAGGCTATAGCGATCTCAAAGACCGTCTGTCCCGTCGAGGGAATGCCCGTGTGATCGAAGAACGGAAGGGCGATGATGTTCAAAAGCACGGCGGCGCATGCCATGACGGCCGAGAAAGCAATAATGCACAGGTAGCGTGCGCAGATGATGTCTTTGCGCGAGAACGGCAGCGTTGCCCGATAGCGCTCCCAGCCGTTTTGGTTATCGTAGCCAGCCAGTGAGTTCATGATTATGATGGGCGACATGGCACTGACGGCGCAGGCACCGGCGCTCATACCGGAATCGCCATCCGACGCGTTGGCGAGAGTCAACACGACGAATATGAACAGGCCGACACCCGCGATGCTCGGGATGAGCGTGCGAACGATGGCGAGCTCGGACATAAAGGCGCGTTTCATTTCGAAGCCCCTTTCAGCATGAGGCGAAGATAGTCATCAATGGTTGCCCGGTCGCAGGGAATCTCGGGGAAGGCCTCGAGCGTTTCGCGACGGTTGGGCACGAGCACGTCCACGCTATAGGCGTGGTGGACGGCACGGGCACCTTCGACGCAAGTCATAAGCTCGGCAGCCTGCGATTGGGTGCAGTGGGCGATGCCGGCGCGGTCGGTAATGTCCTCGCGCGGCAGGTCAAAAATAATCGAGCCATTATCGATGCAGATGACGCGATCAGCGGTGCGATCGAGGTCAGACGTAATGTGGCTCGAGAGCAGCACGCTGTGCTGGCCGTCGGCGACAAAGGCAAGCAGCTCATCAAGCAGTTCCTCGCGTGCCATGGGATCGAGGCCCGCGGTGGCTTCGTCCAAAACGAGCAGCTTGGCATCGTGGCTGAGTGCACAGGCAAGCTGCAGTTTCATGCCCATGCCGCGGGAGAGGTCCTTGACCTTTGTCTTGGGATCGAGGCCAAATCGGTTGATGAATCCGGCGAACGTTTCGCGGTCCCACGCGGGGTACGCCGGGCCTACGAGCGACTCGACCTGGCCCACCTTAAGTGTGGAAGGGAAGGGGCACGTGTCCAGCACGAGGCCGACGCGAGTGCGCAGACAACGCTGCGTCTCATCGGGCGCGTCGATGCCACAGCGCTGCCCAAACAGGTGCACCTCGCCGGCATCGAGTTTGATAAGCCCGAGCGCGGCGCGAATCGTCGTTGTTTTGCCAGCACCGTTAGCACCAACAAAGCCGACGATCTGGCCAGGCTCCACGGCAAGCGTGACGTCGCGCAGCGAAAAGCGGTCGCTCACACGGCGTGAGATGCCTTTGAGTTCTAAAAGGTTTTGCATGGTATAGCCTTTCTTGCAGATGGCTACTGCATGGTTTCGGGGGCTACGAGGTCGAGCATCTCGTGCAGCCTGTCGCGCGTGACGCCCAAGGCTTCGGCTTGGCTTGCCGCTTTCGCAAGCAGGTCTTCGATATGGCAGAGCTGGTTTTCGCGCAAGAGTTCTTGGTTGCCCTCGGCGACAAAACAGCCCTTACCCTGCACGGTGCAGATAAAGCCAAGCTGCTCCAGGTCGGCGTAGGCGCGCTTGGTGGTGATGACGCTCACGCCAAGATCGCTCGCGAGTGCTCGGATGCTGGGGAGTTTGGCTCCCGTAGCGAGCGTGCCCGAAAGGATCTGAGCTTTGACCTGCGAGGATATCTGCTCGTAGATGGGCTTGTCGCTCGAATTGGATAGGATGATGTCCACAGCGGCTCCTTAGCTGTTGGGCTACACGTGTATATAACCGGTAAGCACAGTATATATACACTATGCACAGTTGCGCAAGAGGTAAATACGGATTGTCCGCTCGTTCATTCATCTCAATCTGTAACAACTGGAGAAGATTTTGGCTGCTAGATGTTATGGATCGAGACATTGGCCACCCGTCTATCCTTATATCTCAATCTGTAACAGATGGACCCGTTTTGAGTGGCTAGATGTTACAGATCGAGACAAACTGCTGCGGAGTGCCGCCATCGACTGCTACCCCAGGCCCCAACTGATGAATTTGTCCTGATAGGTGTCCTAGAGCGGGATTTCGCGGCTACAATAATACGGTTACAACGACGTAATGCACTCAATGCAAGAAAGGATCCGCATGGCAAGCCTGTCGGATGAAATCTCGTCGCGCCGTACATTCGCGATCATCAGCCACCCGGACGCCGGTAAGACCACGCTTACCGAGAAGCTGTTGCTCTATACCGGCAGCATCCAGACTGCCGGCTCGGTCAAGGGCAAGAGCTCGGCCAAGCATGCCGTCTCGGACTGGATGGACATCGAGAAGGAGCGCGGCATTTCCGTCACCTCCTCGGTGCTGCAGTTCACTTACAACGGCGCCTGCGTCAACATCCTCGATACCCCCGGCCACCAGGACTTCTCGGAGGATACCTACCGTACCCTTATGGCCGCCGACGCCGCTGTCATGGTCATCGACGGCGCTAAGGGCGTCGAGGCTCAGACCAAAAAGCTCTTTAAGGTCTGCACGCTGCGCCATATTCCCATCTTCACCTTTGTGAACAAGCTCGACCACGAGGCCCGCGATCCGTTTGAGCTCATGGAGGAGATCGAGAACGTCCTGGGCATCAATACGTACCCCATGAACTGGCCGATTGGCAGCGGCCGTAACTTCCGTGGTGTGTTCGACCGCCAGACCCGTCGCGTTATCGCCTTTGAGGGCGACGGCCACGCCAACGCCACCAAGAAGGTCGCCGAGGTCGAGGCCGAGCTGGGAGATCCTGCCATGGATGAGCTTATTGGCGAGGAGAACCATAAGAACCTGATGGACGACATCGAGCTGCTCGATGGTGCCGGCGACGAGCTCGACTTGGATGCCGTGGCCTGCGGCAAGCTGAGCCCGGCATTCTTTGGCTCGGCGCTCACCAACTTTGGCGTGGAGCCCTTCCTTAAGGAGTTCTTGCGCCTGGCCCCGACGCCGCGCGCCTATACCGATACGCTCACCAGCGAGCCGGTCGATCCCTGCCGCGACGACTTTAGCGGCTTTGTGTTTAAGATCCAGGCCAACATGGACAAGAACCACCGCGACCGCATCGCCTTTGTGCGCATTTGCTCGGGCAAGTTCGAGCGCGGCATGGATGCCTTTCACGTGCAGGGCAACCGCAAGCTTAAGCTTGCCACGGGTACCTCGATGATGGCCGATGACCGCGCCATCGTGGACGAGGCGTACGCGGGCGATATCGTGGGCCTGTTTGATCCGGGTATCTTTAGCATCGGTGATACCGTGTGCTCCGGCAAGCGCCACGTGCAGTACCCGCAGATCCCGACGTTTGCCCCCGAGATGTTCGCTCGCATTACGCAGGTCGATACGCTCAAGCGCAAACAGTTCGTCAAGGGTATGGAGGAGCTTGCCCAGGAGGGTGCCATCCAGATCTTCCGCGAGCTTGGTGCCGGCATGGAGAGCGTCATCGTGGGCGTGGTCGGCGTGCTGCAGTTTGAGGTGCTCGAGCGCCGCCTCAAGGCCGAGTACCGTGTTGAGGTTCGTCGCCAGCCACTGCCCTATACGGACATCCGCTGGATCCAGAACGACCCCGACACCATCGATATCCCGGCTCTTTCGCTCACGCGCGACACGCTGCGCGTCGAGGACATGCGCGGCGGTAAGCTGCTGCTGTTCACGAGCCCGTGGAACGTGGATTGGGCAACTGACCACAACCCCGACCTTATCCTGTCGGAGTTTGGCAACGTAGCGTTTTAGCGCATCGGCGCGGTGGCCCTGCGAGGCTGCCGCGCCGGTTGCTTGCCTGATGCCGTGTGAGCGGCTATCATACCCACCGTCGTCTTAAGACCGAGGCGTCCGAGCAGTTCGGGTCCGATATCCTGCTCGTTAAACCTAAAACCAAAGGAGTACATAATGATCAAGAAGGTCATGGAGGACTACAAGGTCCTGTTGCGGAGCATTCCCGCGGCAACGGTTTCGCTGTTTTTCGTGAGCGTCATCATGATGAACCTGCTGGCCAACAAGGAGCTTATCAGCCTGCCGTATCTGGCGCTCGACTGTGGCTTTGTGGTGAGCTGGGTTTCGTTTTTGTGCCAGGACATGATCTGCAAGCGCTTTGGCGCCAAGGCATCCATCAAAATCTCTATCCTCGCGCTGCTGGTCAACCTTGCCGTGAGCCTGTGCTTTTGGGCATGCTCGCTTACGCCCGGCATGTGGGGCGCTTACTACGACACGGGCATGATCGAGGTCAACACCGCCCTTAACGCCACCATCGGCGGCACCTGGTACGTGGTGCTGGGCTCTTCGCTTGCCATGCTCGTTTCTGCCGTGGTTAACTCCACGCTTAACCAGTCGCTCGGCCGTATGCTCAAAAAGAATAACTTTGCGAGCTTTGCCTTCCGCTCCTATGTGTCTACGGGTGTTGGCCAGTTTATCGACAACTTGGTCTTTGCCATTGTGGTGAGCCACACGTTCTTTGGTTGGACCTGGGTGCAGGTCCTTATGTGCTCGCTGACCGGCGCTGTTGCCGAGCTGCTGTGCGAGGTTTTCCTGAGCCCCGTGGGCTACAAGGTCGTGCGCGGCTGGGAGCGCGAGAATGTGGGCTCCGAGTACCTCGAGCGCCACGCAACCGCCTAAGGAGCAAGTATGCGGGTTTTGATCACGGGTGCTTCGGGCGGTATCGGAGTCGCATGCGTGCAACGATTTTTGGACGAGGACCACGAGGTCGTGGGCTTTGATTTGCTACCGGCGGCGATCAAACACGAGCGCTACCGCCATCTGATCGTTGATGTTCGCAAGCCGGACGCGTTTCCAGACGATCTTGAACCCCAGGTGATCGTGAACGTTGCCGGTACGCAGGATTCGGCTGACGACATCGCCGCCAACCTGTATGGCACCATCAACGTGACCGAGCGCTACGCCTTTGCGGGGGAGGGGCTTGCCGCCAAGCCGGCGCCGGCTATCAAATCCGTGGTCAATGTGGGGTCGGCGAGCGGGCATACGGGATCGGAGTTTCCTGCCTATGCTGCCAGCAAGGGCGGCGTTATCGCCTACACCAAGAACCTTGCAAACCGCCTGGCACCGCAGGCCATTGCCAACAGTGTGGACCCGGGCGGCGTTATCACGCCGCTCAACCGTTGCGTGATGGAAGACGAACACCTGTGGAACCAGATTATGGA
The DNA here is from genome assembly GCA_937982065.1 of uncultured Collinsella sp. Taxonomy (GTDB): domain Bacteria; phylum Actinomycetota; class Coriobacteriia; order Coriobacteriales; family Coriobacteriaceae; genus Collinsella. Next base: position 123,266 of record CALJMO010000052.1, on the reverse strand, counting down.
GCTCACGCCGCTTAAGCGCTGGGCCACCGCCCAAGAGATCGCCGAGTGGATCTACTTTGTGGGCGTGACCAACCGGTTTATGACCGGGCAGAGTCTGCTAATCGATGGCGGCGAGGCCGGCCGCACACAATTTATTTGGCCCGAATAGGAAATGCGCCCGATGGAAAGCCGTCGGGCGCATTTTTGATGTATCGATTGTTAGCCGAGGCAAGTCCAGTTGACGGGGGTCGAGTCGTGCTGTTCGAGTAGCCGATTGGCAGCGGAGAAGGGACGCGACCCCATAAAGGCGGGGAGTTCTGCCGTGGCACGGTTGGCCGAAAGCGGCGAGGGGTGCGTAGAGGCCAGGCAGAACTTGTCGGTTGCCTTGCCCGCACCAGTTGCGACGAGCTTGCCTTCGACCATCTGCTGGGCAAAGCGGCCCCATGCCACAAAGACTACCGGTTGGGGCAGCTGACAGCAGCGTTCGATAACGTAGTCGGTGAGCGTACTCCAGCCCAGTTTGGCGTGCGAGTTCGCGGCATGCTCGCGCACAGTGAGCGTAGTGTTGAGGAGCAGGACGCCCTGTAGTGCCCATGGGGTTAGGTCTCCCGTGGCGGGAATGGGGCAATCCAGATCGGCTTTGAGCTCCTTATAGATGTTGCGCAGGCTCGGCGGCAACTTGGTTTGCGTCGCGGGGACCGAGAACGACAGCCCCATTGCCTGGTTGGGTCCGTGATAGGGGTCTTGACCCAAGATGACAACCTTGACCTGGTCGGCCGGTGTGCAGGCGAGGGCGTTGAGGATGTCGTCTTGTGCCGGGTAGATGGTCTGCTCGGTACGCAAAAGGGCGATGCGCTCGAGCAGCTGGTTCGTGGTGTCACGTACCGGCTGCGGCGCATCGCCCAACCAAGTTGCTATGTTGCGGTCGCGGGTCGCGGCGTCCATGGGGCTCCTTTACGTCAGATGCTCTGTCGGTATCTATTGTAAAGGCGCACCGGTTGCCTTTATGCCACGGCCGTATGAAGAGTGGGGTCTACGAGACGTGCTCGGGCGCTCCTGCCATGCGAGCCTGTTCGTGTGCGCGGAGGCGCGGAAGCTCGACGGTTGCCACCATGACGCCGGTGAGGATGAGGGCGGCGCCAAAGAAGGCGATGGGGCTCAGGACCTCGCCAACCAAGAAGAACGAAAAGACAGCGGAGCAGACCGGTTCAAGCGAGAAGGCGAAGCCGGTGGTCTCGGCGGGCACGTGGGGCTGCACGAGCGTCTGGGTGATAAAGCCATAGGCAGAGCAGATGAGTGCGAGGGCAACGACAACGACGATCTCGCTGGGCGTACTGGGAAGGGTGAAGCCGCCAAAGACGCATGCGGCGATGCCCGAGAACAAGCCGCCGAAGCCCAGCTGCCAAACGCCCAGAGCAAGCGGATCGACATCTTCGACAAAGCGCTTCGCCACGATAATGTGGCTGGCATAGACAAAAGCGGAGAGCAGCATGATGAGCGCGCCCGGGTTCAGGCTGGTAAAGTCGGCGCCCGAGAGCAACAACATACCGCAGGTGACGATGGCGGTGCCGACGAGCACTTTGCGCTCGGGGGCGCGACGCAGCAGGGCGGCGTTGGCAAACGGCACGATCACGACCGTCAGGCTCTGCAAAAAGCCGGCGGTGGAGGCGGAGGTGAGGCTGGAGCCCAGGCACATGCAGGTGAGCTCGGTTGCCATAATGGCGCCGATGATGGCGGCACGGACCATAAGGTCGCGGTTGATGCGCAACGCGTGCTTGTGGAAGAGCAGCAGGCAGACCACAAAGGCGATGATGCAGCGTAGCGCGACGATGCTCGTGGCGTTCATGCTGTCCATACCGATCTTCATGAGGGGATACGAAAAGCCCCATGCGACGGGAACGGAAAATGAGAGCGCGATTGCTTTTTTGCGATCCATGGGACTCCTTTTGTTACAGAACGGTTTCGCAAAAAGGATTCTGCTCCCAGATGTGGATGTAGTAAAGCGAATGTATCTTCAGTATGATTAAGAAATGCTAATGTTGGTGGGAAAAGCCCTGACAAAACGTTTTACAGCTACACCGATGTGGAGGCACGATGGCATCGCGGTATCAGATTGTTTGTATGGTGGTCGATTGCGGCAGTCTGAAACGTGCGGCGGACGAGCTGGGCTATACGCAAAGCGCGGTGAGCCAGGCCGTCAAGGCGCTCGAGCGCGAGCTGGGCACCACGCTTATCGAGCGCGGTAAGCAGGGCGTTTCGCTTACGCGCGACGGTAAACAATATCTGCCGTACCTGCGCCAGATCGTGACCGCCGAGGCCGAGCTCGAGGGCGAGCGCCAGGAGCTGCTGGGGCTCTCCTCGACCGATATTCGTATCGCGACGTTTACCAACGTGAGTCGAACCGTGTTGCCACGTGTGATCCGCGATTTTGGGGCCCTGCACCCGGGCGTGCACTTTACCCTCAAGCAGGGTGATTACACGCGTAACGCCCAGTGGGTGCACGATGGCGTGGTTGATTTTTGCTTTACGGCGCGCGGATTTACCGCTGGGCTCGAGAAACGCGTGGTCTATCACGATGAGTTGGTGGCATTGTTGCCGGCCGCGCATCCGCTGGCGGCAAAGGAAAAGGTGACGCTCGCCGACCTGGCGTCCGAGCCGTTTGTACTGTTGGATGAGGGCGAACAGAGTCTGGTGCTCGATGCATTTGCTGCGCATGGCCTGTCGCCGTATGTGACGAGTGAGGTGACCGACGACTACACCATCATGGCGATGGTGGAGGAGGGCCTGGGCGTGAGCATGCTCTACCGTCGTACTGTGGAGGGCATGCGGGCCGATATTCGCGTACGTCCCATCGTGCATGCCCCCTCGCGCGACGTGGTGGCCGCCTGGCGCAGCTGGGACACCATGCCCATCGCCACGAGGCGCTTTATCGACTATATGAGCTCGCATATTGTCAATTAATGACTGGCGTGGCGTTGAGTGCGGCGTTTAGCGGGCTGTCGCTTTGGCTTTGGTGGCGCGATAGGTGCGTGCCGGGTGGCAGAGTAATACCGCCACGACCATAAAGAACGCCGTGGTGCCCAGGCTGATGGGGTAAACCATCATGATGTTCGCAAAGGTGCGGAAGTGCGGGAACACGCAGAACACCCAGTAGAAGCGAATGCCGCAGACGCAAATCATGGTGATGAGGGCGGGCATGAGCGAGATGCCAAAGCCGCGCAGGTAGCCGGACATGTTTTCGTAGAACATGCTAAAGGCGTACGCCGGGAAGATCGAACATACGCGGATATAGCCGATCGAGACGATGTTGGGATCGCTGTTAAAGAGCGACAAGATCTCGCGCCCCAGGCCGACAATAACGATAATCGTGGTGAGTGCAACGATACCGCCTTCGACCAGGCAGACCTTGAGCGTCTTGGTGCAGCGGTCGATCTGGCGAGCACCGTGGTTTTGTCCCACAAAGGTGGTACACGCCTGGCTAAAGCTGTTGAGCAGGTTGTAGCACACGTACTCCAGGCTCATGGCGGCGCTCGATGCTGCCATGACCTCGGTTCCCAGGCTGTTGATGGCGGACTGGATGATGATGTTGGCGACGGCAAAGACGGCGCTCTGGATGCCGGCGGGCAGGCCGATCTTGACGATGCGCTTGAGGGCGACGGGGTCGATAGCCAAGTCGCGCGGGGTGACACGGACGACGGAGTCGGTCTTGAGCAGGCGGACAAAGAGCGTAGCGGCGCTGACGGTGTAGGCGATGGCGGTGGCGATGGCGACGCCCGCGACGCCCCAGTGGAGTATGGGGACAAAGATGAGGTCCAGGCCAATGTTGAGGACGGTGGACACGGCAAGCGCCTGCAGCGGCATGCGGGTGATTCCGACGGAGCGGAAGATCGCGGCCTCAAAGTTGTAGAGCAAAATCGAGGGCATGCTCAGCAAAAAGACGCGTAGGTAGAGCGAAGCGAGCGGCATGGTTTCGGCGGGAACGTTGAGCGCGGCGAGCATGGGCTCGGCAAAGATCTCGCCCAGAGCGATGACGACAAAGCCCACGAGCGCCATTAAAATCGAGGTATGGACGGCGCGTTTGACCATGTTCTGATCGTTGCGGCCGATAGCGTTGGCGATGACCACGTTGGAGCCAAGCGATATGCCAATAAACAGGTTGAGCATAAGACTGGTAAGCGGAACATTGGAGCCGACCGCCGCCATGGCGAGGGTTCCCTGGTCGCCCGAGAAGTTACCGATGATGACCGTGGCGATGAGGTTCGATAGCTGCTCCAAGATGCTCGTGGCGGCCACGGGGAAGGCGAACAGGGGAATATTGCGCCACAGCGAGCCGGTTGTCATGTCAATGTGCTTAGATGCGGTATCAGCCATACGCTCTCAATCTCTAACATGCTCTTTCGTGCTTATTTGCGCAGATGATGATACTCCTAATCGACTAGTCATTGGGGACGTTCTTAAACGACTAGTCATTTAAGAACGTCCCCAATGACTAGGTGGGGGAGGCGTGCGACAATGGTGGGCGTTGTGTTGTTCGCGCTAAGGAGTTGCCATGTTGTTGTGTCCCGTTTGCCATGAGCCGTTGGTGGACAATGAGCGTGGGGCCGCATGCGCGGGCGGACACCGGTTTGACCGTGCTCGCGAGGGCTATCTATATCTACTGCGCTCGTCCAAGAGCGGCGACTCCATGGGCGATCCCAAGTCGCAGGCGCGCAGCCGACGTGACTTTCTGAACCGCGGCTACTATGCGCCGTTGCGCGATGCGATGGTTGAGCTGGTGCGCGAGCGGGTGTCTGGACGTGCCGCGTCTACGAACTGTCCCATGACGCTGCTCGATATTTGCTGTGGCGAGGGCTACTACACCAGCGCCATGGGCGCGGTGCAGGGCGTGGACGCTTACGGGTTTGATTTGGGCAAAGAAATGGTGCGCCTGGCCGCCAAGCGCGGCGATGCGACCTACTTCGTGGCCAACATGAAGGATATCCCCGTGGCCGATGGCGCCTTCGATATGGTGACCGAGCTCTTTGCTCCCTTCAACGAGCGTGAGTTTGCCCGCGTACTGGCGCCAGAGGGCTCACTCTATACCGTGGTGCCGGGTGCCCGTCATCTGTTTGGGCTTAAGGAAGTGCTCTACGACACGCCATATCTTAATGACGAGAAGCTGCCGCAGACCACCGAACTCGAGTTGGTCGGAACGCGGCGGGTGTCTGCGAACATTACGCTCCAGACCCAGGCCGACATCGAGGCGGTGTTCCAGATGACGCCGTACTACTACCGCACGCGCCCTGCCGACAAAGAGCGCCTGGCAAACTTGGACACCCTTCAAACCGATATCGACTTCATCATCGCCGAGTACCGCCACAGCTAACAACCTGCCAAAAAGGGACAGGTTTGTTTTGGTAGGTTTTGTCTGGGCAAACGTAAAGGGTCGACCGCGGAGATGCGCGATCGGCCCTTTTTAGTTGCTTGGCTGCAGAGGTTATGAGAAGCGAGCGCTTATAGGCGGTCCTTGTTCTCGGCCTTAACGGCGTGTGCCTGCTGAACAAAGAACAGGTCGTACACCACGATGACAAAGGCGCCATAGTTGATGGCGTCGCCGCCAAACGCGGGAAGCGTGAGCACCGCTTGGGCAAGCGTGGCGACCGCGGCAACAATACCGAGCTTAAACGCGCCGTCCACCTGCGAAGGCTTGTTGGCGCCCTTGATACCGGCGACGCCTGCGGCAAGGTCGACGAGACCCTTGGCGATAAGCACGACCGCTGCGAGCGTGGCGTACGAACCGTACGTGGAATCGAGACCGCCCGTGGCGATACCGACGCCGGCGGTGACGAGGCTGGCGATGCCCAAAACAAAGTAGATGAGAGCAAGGATTTTGAGAGTCTTGCGAGTGAAGCTCATGGCTGGTCCTTTCGATACGAGTACGCCAACCTGGCGCACCTCATGTGCTGCACATATGGTGAAGCACATTGTAGTTCAACGGGGCGATGCACGCGTTTGAAAGCGTCTCTTGCCTGCACGGTCCAACCTTTCAAAAAGGAAAGCCAGCTGTAAGGCAAATCGATGGCAGCCCATGTGCGGCGCTGCGATGATGAGGCCGTAACAAGGAGCTGGTCTCAAGGAGGAGCCATGATGTACGGAGCAGGGCAAGTGCGCGAGCCGCAATCATTGGGAAGGCGCATGGGTGATTCTGTGATCGCTGCCGTGTGCACGGGATTGATGGCGGTGCTTTGCATTGCGATGCTGTGGGCCATGTCGCATGTGGGACAATAGCGGACGGTTGGGTGCCGACATAAACGGCACTCACGTATTCGTTTTGCTTGTTAAGGAGTACCCATGGGCGTCGTCGATCCCTTTTCTGTTGCTCGGGCCGCGGGGCTTGAGCTGATCGGGAAGTCCGAGGGCCTCACGCTCACCGACGGCACGATGGAGCTGCGCGCCGATTTCACCCGCATGCTTCCGCGGCTTAAACAGGGCTGTCTGCAACAAGAGTTGCTGGTAAAGGCTGCGCGCGCAAAAGGCATCGAGCGGCCATGGGCGATTGATGCCACGGCGGGCTTTGGCGAGGATTCGCTGCTGCTGGCGGCCGCGGGCTTTACCGTCGATCTGTATGAGCAGGATTGCGTGATCGCGGCGCTCCTCAAGGATGCCCTGGATCGCGCGGCAGATGATCCGGCGCTTGCGGCTGCCGTGGCTCGCATGCGCCTTCATGCGGGCGAGGACAGCATTGCCGGCCTTCGCCATACAGCTGAGCTGATCGAGCAGGGCGAGCTCGCGGCTCCCGACGTGGTGTATCTGGACCCCATGTTTCCCGAGCGCACCAAAAGTGCGGCGGTCAAAAAGAAGTTCCAACTCTTGCACCATCTGGAACGGCCATGTACCGATGAGGAGACGCTGGTCGAAGCCGCGCTTGCGGTGCACCCGCGCAAGGTCGTTATCAAGCGGCCGGTGAAGGGCCCGCTGCTTGCCGGCGTTAAGCCGAGCTATCAACTTGCGGGCAAGGCCGTTCGTTACGATGTTTTGGTGCCGCCGCGCCCGTAGCTTTCGTGCGATGGCTGGCACTCTGTCAATGCCGTGCCGATGCAGCGCTTATTTCCAAGGGTGCGACGTCAGGTGCCATCCACCGCAGTATTCGCATTTGTAGCAGGCCAAGCCGCGCCGCCCACGGTTTTCGCAGTCGGCCATAACTGCCTCGGCCTCGGCACGCGTGTCGTAACGGTTTTTGCGCTCGCACGACTTGTAGCGCCAGGCTTCATCGCGCTCGGCGTCCAGGGCGTCGCGGCGCTCGTCCTCGCGCGCAAACAGGTCGCTCATATCGCCGCCGGTGGCAGCGCCCAAAAACTCGCTTTTGGCCTTTGACCAGGCGGCTCGCTTTTTGCTTCCCATCTGCTTCGCGCCCCTCTCCAAACGTTGGTATCATTGCTCAATCAAAGTGATACCAATAAACGTGAGGTCGCCGCGTGATGATCAGAAAAACCCTCGATACCGACATTCCCGCTGTCATGGCTATCTATGACGCGGCCCGTGCCTTTATGCGCGCGCATGGCAACGCCACGCAGTGGCCCGAGGGCACGCCTTCTGCCGAGCAGCTGGCTGCCGATATCGCCGCCGGTGGTAGCTATGTGTGCGAAGTCGGCGGCCGCGTGGTGGCGACATTTGCCTTTTTACCGGGCCCGGACGAGTGCTATGACGTAATTGAGGACGGGCAATGGCGCAGCGACACTCCGTATGCCGTGCTGCACCGTGTAGCATCCGACGGCACCGTGCACGGTATCGCGGCTGCGATGTTTGCCTTTGCCAAGGAGCGTGCCGATCACCTGCGTATCGACACGCATCAGGACAACCTGCCCATGCAGGGGGCGAGCATCAAGGCGGGGTTTGAGCGCGCCGGCATCGTGTATGTGTCGGACGGCACACCGCGTGTTGCGTTTGACTGGCTGCGCGAGGCATAAGAGCGGGGACGCGTATCAACAATTCGCACGAACGAAAATGGCCCCGAGTGGGGCCATTTTTGGTAAAACGCGTTGTTGTGGGGCTCGCGTTGTTATCGCCCCAGATGAGCCCGGGCAGACAAAAAGGGGAGGTGCCGGCTTTCGCAAGGCGCGAACCTACGAAAATCGCCGCGCGGCAACGCAGGGCGATGAGCTCGGTCGGGGGATAGGGCCCGCTTCGCCCGCCGGCCCGTAAATTGTATCATCCAGTGTGGAGCGTGAACGCCCGTTGCCGCGTGCGATGGGCTTGTAATAAAAGGAGAGCCATGTCGAAGCAAGCGGTCGTTGGAATCTTGGCGCATGTCGATGCCGGCAAGACCACGTTGGCCGAGGCCATGTTGTTCGACGCGGGTCGCATTCGCAAGCGCGGCCGCGTGGACGATGGCGATTCGCATCTGGATACGAACGAGATTGAGCGCGAGCGCGGCATTACGATTTTCTCGTCGCAGGCCGTGCTCGACCATGGCGATACCCACGTCATGCTCGTGGATGCACCGGGGCATGTCGATTTTTCTGCCGAGGCGGAGCGCACATTGCGCGCGCTCGACTATGCGATTTTGGTTGTGGGTGCCAACGATGGCGTGCAAGGGCACACCGAAACCCTGTGGCGCCTGCTTGCGCGCTATGACATCCCAACGTTCATCTTTATCAACAAGATCGATTTGGAGAATCCCGGCCGCGATGTTTTGCTGGCACAGCTTGGGCAGCGTCTTTCTGAAGGCTGCCTGGATGCCAGCGAACTGTTGGCGGGCGGTGCCGTTCAGGAGGACGCTGCTGCGTTGGACGAGGCGGCGCTCGAGGAGTTTCTTGAAGCGGGTGAGCTTTCCGTCGCAACGCTGTCGCGCATGGTTGCCGAGCGCAAGCTCTTTCCCTGCTTTGCCGGCTCGGCGCTCAAGGACCGGGGCGTGGACGAGCTGCTGGATGGTATATGCGCGCTGATGCGTGAACAGGCGTGGCTCCCGGAGTTTGCCGCGCGCGTCTATCGTGTCAGCCGCGGGGATCGCGGCGAGCGCTTGGCATGGGTTAAAGTGACCGGCGGCACGCTGCATGCCAAGCAGATGATTGGCGGACGTTCCGGTGCCGAGGCATGGGAGCAGAAGGTCGATCAGGTACGCATCTATAACGGGGAGAAGTATGAGCTTGCCCAAGAAGTTGCTGCTGGCGGTATTTGTGCCGTGACGGGTCTTGCGCACGTTCGCCCGGGGGATGCCCTGGGCGCGGAGCCTGCGGGCGATGCGCCTGTCATTGCGCCGGTCCTCACCTATACGGTGCTTCCGGGCGAACACGATGTCCATGCGGTGTTCAAAGCGCTGACTGAGTTGGCGGACGAAGATCCCATGCTCGGCGTAAGCTGGAATACGCATCTGGAGCAGATTCACCTGCAGCTGATGGGCGCCGTGCAGCTCGAGGTCGTGCAGCGGGTGTTGGCAGATCGCTTTGGCCTTTCGATTGATTTTGAGTCTGGCGGCATTCTCTATAAGGAGACTATTTCGCAGCCGGTCGGGGGCGTGGGGCACTTTGAGCCACTGCGCCATTATGCCGAGGTGCATCTGAGCCTGGAGCCGTTGCCAGCGGGTTCGGGCGTGCAGTTTGGCACCGTGACCTCGACCGACGAGCTCGATCTTAACTGGCAGCGTCTGGCACTTACTAACGCCATGGAGCGCGATCACCTGGGCGTGCTGACCGGCTCGCCCATCACAGATGTACGCATTACGCTCACGGGCGGCCGCGCGCATGCCAAGCACACCGAGGGCGGCGACTTTCGCCAGGCCACGTACCGCGCGATTCGCCAGGGTTTGATGCAGGCGCGTGAGGCCGGCGCGGCGGTGCTGCTGGAGCCGTGGTATCGCTTTGAGCTCGAGGTGCCGGGGGAGTGCGTGGGCCGGGCGCTTTCAGATGCCACGCGCATGGGTGCCGAGTACGAGCCGCCGACGATGGCAGGGGACCGGGCGAAGCTTGTGGGTCGCGTGCCGGCATCCGAGGTGCAGGACTATGCCCTGGAGGTAGCTGCCTACACAAGCGGCCGCGGTCATCTGTACCTGGAGTTCGCCGGTTATGCGGCTTGCCATGATGCCGAGCGTGTAATCGAGACTGCCGCCTATGAGCCCGAGGCCGATCTACCCAACACGCCTGATTCGGTCTTTTGCTCTCACGGTGCCGGTTACACGGTCAAATGGTACGACGTACCCGCCGCGGCGCACGTAAAGGTCGATCCCTCCACCTTCCGCCCCTGGCGAGCAGCAGATGCCGAGTTTTTCGGCCACATGTGCCATTAGGGGACGGGGTAGAAATGGTAGGTTTTCTGGTCCTCTAGTCCTTGACAAATTGGTTTTGGTGCCAGCGTGACAAATTGTCAGTCCCTTTGTCAGATTAAATTGGTATAACTCGGTATAAGTTGGTATAACTATTACCAGGGTTTGCCAATCCGAGGAGGCCGACATGAATCCAAATCCCTTTAAGCCCACGGCTGGCAAGCGGCCTCCGATACTCATCGGTCGCGAGTCGGTCATCGAAGATTTTGAGGAAGGGCTCGACAACGGCGCCGGAGCGCCGGGTAGGCTCATGCTCATTACGGGAAACCGCGGCTGCGGCAAGACGGTTCTCCTGCGGGAACTGCAACGTCTAGCCAATGAGCGCGGATGGGCGGTTGTCTCCGATTCCGCTTCGCTTGGCTTATGCGATCGCTTGGCCGACGCGCTTCGCTCGAATAAACCCGTTGTGACGTCAATGGAGCTCGGTCCGTCGTTTGGGCGGATGTCGGTCGAGACGGCGCGAGCAAAGGGCGAGACGTTGCGAGGGCTGGTCAACGAGCGCCTTAAGAAGCTCGGGCCAGGCAAGGGCATACTGTTTGCGATTGACGAGGCTCAATCTGCGTCTATCGAGGAGCTGGCGGCGCTGGCCGTTCTCTATCAGCAAGTGCTCGGAGACCAGGATGCCACGGGCTTGCCCGATAGCGACCAGCGCGGTCTTGCGCTGGTGTTCGCCGGCTTACCCAGTATGGTTGACGATCTGCTCGAAGAGCCGAGCGTGACGTTTTTGCGACGTGCCCAGCAGCGTACGCTGGGGGCCATCTCTTTGCCCAAGGTGCGTGATTCATATATCCAGACGGTCAAAGACGCTGGCCTTTACGTTGACGCGGAGACGGCGGACCTTGCGGCACACAAGAGCATGGGGCATCCCTATATGGTTCAGCTGGTGGGCTATTACATGTGGCGCTCTGCCGTCCGGCGTGGCTCACAGGTCATTGAAAGGTGCGATGTCGAGGATGGCCATGCGGATGCCGTCTCCGAGTTCTACGAAGCGGTTGACGCGCCTCTGTATTACGGGCTGCGCAGTCCACAACGCCTCTTTATCGAGGCCATGGCTGCTGACGAGGGTAAGCCGACACACATGGCGGATATCATTGAGCGCTGCGATCGTACCCAGAGCTGGGCGAGTAAATATCGCGCAAGCCTGATTCGCGAGCGCGTCATCGAGGCTGCCGGATACGGCCTCGTCCGGTTTACCGTGCCCATGCTGGGCGCGTATATCCGCGACCGCATTTTATGGCATGAGTAGGCTGATAAAGGTGACGGAACAGAAGATGAGCCCGCAGGCTATCGAGGTGCGTGGCGCGCGCGTCCATAACCTCAAGGACATCGATATTGATATTCCGCTGGGAAAGCTGGTGGGTATTGCCGGCGTATCGGGTTCGGGTAAGAGTTCGCTGGCACTGGGGGTTCTTTATGCCGAGGGCTCGCGTCGCTACTTGGAAGCACTCAGCACCTATACTCGCCGTCGTCTGACGCAGGCCGAGCACGCCCAGGTGGACGAGGTGCTGCACGTGCCGGCGGCGCTCGCATTGCATCAGCGCCCCAGCGTGCCGGGCGTGCGCTCGACCTTTGGCACCATGACCGAGCTCAACAATAGCCTGCGCCTGCTCTTTAGTCGCTGCGCCCAGCACGTGTGCCCACATTGCGGGGCACGCGTGGAGCCGAGCCTTAACGTGGCTGCGGGCCTGTCGCTCACGTGTCCGACATGCGGCCGCGAGTTCTACGCGCCGAGTGCCGAGGATTTGGCTTTCAATAGCGGCGGTGCGTGCCCTACCTGCGGCGGTACCGGTGTCATGCGCGAGGTGGACGAAGCGAGTCTGGTGCCCGACGAGTCAAAGACTATCAACGAGGGTGCGGTGCTTCCCTGGGGCACGCTCATGTGGGACCTGATGAAACAGGTGGCCGGCGAGATGGGTGTACGCACCGACGTGCCGTTTAACCAGCTCACGCCTCAAGAGCGCGACATCGTGTTCCATGGTCCGGCGGTTAAGAAGCATATTCTCTACGTTCCCAAAAACGGCGAGGGCGCCACGCCGCTCGACTTTACCTATTACAACGCCGTCTATACCGTCGAGAATGCGCTCGCCAAGGTTAAGGACGACAAGGGCCTCAAACGCGTTGCACGCTTTTTGCGCGAGGGACCATGCCGTGACTGTGGTGGCACGCGTCTTTCCGAGGCTGCGCGCCAGCCCCAGGTGCGCGGTATCAATCTGGCACAGGCGGCGGCCATGACGCTGGGCGAGGCGATTGAGTGGGTGCGCGGGGTGCCTACGTCCTTGCCGGCCGAGATGCAGCCCATGGCAGCGGATATCTGCGATTCATTTTTGAGCACGGCCCGTCGTCTGGTCGACCTGGGTCTCGATTACCTTTCACTCGACCGCGCCGGTGCCACGCTCTCCACGGGTGAGCGCCAGCGCGTGCAGCTCGCCCGCGTGGTGCGCAACCGATCGACAGGCGTGCTCTATGTGCTGGACGAGCCCTCGATCGGCTTGCATCCTGCCAATGTCGACGGCTTGGTGGGCGTGATGCGTGATCTGGTGGATGACGGCAACACCGTGGTTGTTGTCGACCACGACACGCGCGTGCTGGCGGAAGCCGACTATCTGGTCGAGATGGGCCCCGTTGCCGGAGCGGGCGGCGGTAAAGTGATCGCTGCAGGTACGGTGGACGAGGTCGAACAATCGCAGGGCAGCCGCATCGCCCCGTTTTTGCGCGCAGAGTCCAAGCGCCTGCGTCCGCAGGTGACTGACGAGGAAATGTTCGACCAGGGGCATATTCGCATGGCAACCGATGCCATCCATACCGTTAAGCCGCTCGAAGTTGATATCCCGCGCGGCCGCCTTGTTGCGGTTGCGGGCGTTTCGGGTTCGGGCAAGACGACGTTGGTGCTCGAGACGCTCATCCCGGCGCTTAAGGTGCAGGCAGCCGGCGAGCGCCTGCCAAAACATGTGCGCTGGGTCGATGCCGAAGGCATTGCCCGCGCAAACCTGATTGACGCTACGCCTATCGGCGCCAACGTGCGCTCGACAGTGGCGACTTATGCCGACATTCATGACGAGCTGCGTCGCGCCTTCGCCCGTACGTCCGAGGCCAAGGCAGCCGGCTACAAGGCGGGTGCCTTTAGTTACAACACTGGCGCCTTGCGGTGCCCTACGTGCGACGGCACGGGATCGATATCGCTCGACGTGCAGTTTTTGCCCGATGTCGAGATCGTCTGCCCGGCATGTCGCGGCTCACGTTATGCAGACGCGGCTTCGCATATCCATCGCGAGGGCAAGGACGGGAGTCTCCTTACGTTGCCGCAGCTCATGGACATGAGTGTGGACGAGGCCATCGACGCCACGCTGGGGCTCAAGAAGGTTCAGACGCGCTTGCAGACCTTGCACGACCTGGGCCTGGGTTATCTCACGCTTGGCGAGCCCACACCGGCGCTTTCGGGCGGTGAGGCACAGCGCCTTAAGCTCGCGAGCGAGATGGGCCGCGTGCAGGACGACGCCGTATTCGTGTTCGACGAGCCCGCGATTGGCCTGCACCCGCTCGATGTCCAAGTGTTGCTGAGTGTGTTCGACGGCCTTGTTGCCAAGGGTGCCACGGTTATCGTGATCGAACACGATCTCGACCTTATCCGTAACGCTGATTACGTGATCGACATGGGTCCGGGCGGCGGCGATGCGGGCGGGCAAATCGTCTGCGCCGGCACGCCGGGCGACATCGCGGCTTGCTCCAAGAGCATTACCGGTCGCTACCTATAGGCAATGTGACAAAGGGACTGCCCCTTTGCCACATTGACTTCTATTTCACGCATTGAGCCGCGAGATAGTCGCGGAAGAATGGCAATTCAAATGCGACGAGCCCTCGTCCTCGTTCCCCGATGATGCCGGCATCTATCATGCGGCGTCGGTAGCGGGAGACCTGCTGTGGCGAACGCTTAAGGCGCTCGACAAGGTCAGCGGTGGTGGACTCTTCCTCGTCATCGAGCATGGCGATGAGGAATCGCTTGTCCTCTGCCGTGAGTTCCCGATAGGTTGCCGCGAGGATTCGGTCGTCCATCTCGTCGCGCGCGATTTTGATTCCCAGGTCAAAGTCGCGTGACGAGATTTCCTTCGAATCGCTTGTGAGATCCCAGGCACGGTAGCCTACGAGTTGCAATAGGAAGGGAAAACCAGAGATCGAGCGAACGGCTCTATCGATTCCCTCGGCATCTGCCAGGCGATCGTTTTCCTGGATTGTGCGAATCAAGGCCTCGCGCACGTCATAGTCGGCAATGCGACCCAGATGATATTGTTGGGCGCGGCGAAGGAACGAGACCGTCTTGTGGTTCAGCAACGTCGAGACATTGTTGGGAAGTCCCGCCATGAGCAGGGCGACGCGTTTCCCATCGGTCACAAAGTGTTGATACGACGCTGCGAGCTGAATCATCTCGTCGAGTGTCGGGTCCACCTCGTCAACCGTGACGAGCAGACCGGTGCCCGCCTCGTTGAGCTGGTCGATGATGTCGCTCATGCGATAACGCCAGGTTGAGGCATCGTGAACGCGATTGACCTCGATGCTGCCGAGCGGTGCAATTCCGAGACCGGTGACTTCGAAGTTGTTAGACGGGTCAATAAGATGGCCGGCAGCACGTTTCGCCCCGAACTCGATTTCCTCAAGCATTCCCGGGAGCGCGGTTGTCTTTACGGCAATCCAGCCGTGGGATTCCGCCCTTGTCGCGAGCGACGACATGAGAGCGGTTTTACCGGTTCCACGCGCGCCTGAGAAGATCGAGGTCAATTCTGGGCGCCTGCGCTGGCTCAAGAAGGCACGGTCCAAATCCCGAATAATCTGTTGTCTGCCAGCGAGATGGGCAGGAACCTCGCCAAAGCTAGGGGTAAACGGGTTCTCGAGATATTTCACAAGGCTCTCCTTTCACACCGCCGTTTAACTTCATTTTACTTTAGTTAATTCTGATTAAAAGCAATGGTTCGTTACTTAGAGCATCAATGTGACAAATGAACAGTCCCTTTGTCACATTGATGCCAAAACCAGTTTGTCAAGAGCTGGAGGGTTTGAAAATCTACCATTTCTACCCCGTCCCCTAATGGCAGGTTTGTCACATTCCCGGAAAGCCTGCTTGGCGCAGGGCCTCGTAGAGGACGATGGCGGCGCTGTTGGAGAGGTTGAGTGCGCTGATGCGGTAGTCGTCCGGATTGACGAAGTTGCCGCAGATGTCCTGTTGAAGGATGGCCTCGTGGCTGTCCTCGGTATGTCCGAGCGATTCCTCGTGGGCTTCCCAAGCCTCGGCGTTATCGAGTGAGTCACAATCGCGCAGCATGGGGATACGCTCGCAACGCTCGGGCGCCGCGGCAAGCAGTGGCTCGGGAATGCCCGAGCTCTCGCTGCCAAAGACCAAGTAGTCTCCATCGCGGTAGGTGCTCTGCGCATAGGTGCGGCGTGCCTTTTTGGTCAGCAGATGCAGGCGTTCGTCGGCAGGGGAGAGACCATTGCGCGCAAGGAAATCCTCCCAGCCGGCATAGGTGGTCACGTCCAAGTTTTGCCAGTAGCCCAGGCCGGCGCGACGTACTGTCTTGTCGTCGAGCGAAAAGCCCAGTGGCTCCACCAGATGTAGACGGGCGCCGGTGACCACGCAGGTACGGCCGATATTGCCCGTATTGGCCGGAATCTCGGGCGCATACAGCACGATGTTGAACATGAATCTCCTTGGCTCAGAACGAAAAACCACCACGAAGGGGACAGGCACCTTCGTGGTGGTTTGGCGGTTACGTAGCGGAAAAACCCGCTTGGATAAACCTAGGCGCGGTGCCAGTCGGTCAGGCAGGCATCGAGGGAGGCGATGAGCGCATCCTTGTCCATGTGACGGCCGATGATGCACAGGCTCGTCATGCGGTCGCCCGTCTCGTCGTCCCAAATCTGCATGATCTCGGGGTTCTCGTCGATGATCTTCTGCTTCTCGCCCTCGGGCGCCGAATCGACAAACAGACCGTTCTCCATCAGGCGCATCTGGTGGCCGGCCTGCTCAAACATGTAGCACATGTCCGGATTGCCGGTCTGCCACAGCGGACCCTTGACGCGGATGACCTCGTCGGGCCACTCCTGCTCAACAAAATCGGTGAACTTCTGCAGGTCAAACGGCTTGCGACGCGAGTACACAAAGGTCTCGATGTCGTACTCGAGCACCTCGGGGTCGTCGTGCTCCTCGGGATGCTCCATGGCCTCGATCCAGGCGGCGGAGTTGTAGGCGCGCATAAAGTCGAAGCGGTCGGTGTCGAGCAGCTCCTCCATAGGAACCTCGCCGTTTTGGGCCTCGACAATCACAGCGTCCTTCTGCAGGCTGCGCACGATGGCCTTGAGCTCGGCGATCTGCTCAGGGCTCACGGTATCGGTCTTGTTGAGGATCAGCGTGGAGCAGAACTCGATCTGCTGGATGAGCAGGCTCTCGATGTCGTCCTCGTCGATATCCTCTGCCAGCAGGTCGCGACCGCCGTTGAACTCGTCGTACATGCGGGCGCAGTCGACCACGGCCACGATGTTGTCAAGCGCGAGCTTGGGCTCGCCGCCCGCCTTGGCCTCGTCGCAGAAGCTCGAGATGGTGTAGGCGATGGGGATAGGTTCGCAAATACCCGATGCCTCGATGATGATGTAGTCGAAGTTGCCCGAATCGGCGATGCCCTGCAGCTGGTTGGCCAGGTCGTCCGAAAGCGTGCAGCAGATGCAGCCGTTGGTGAGCGGGATGAGGTCATCGGTCTCGGAAAGGCCGCCGTCGGCGATAAGGCTGGCGTCGACGTTGATCTCGCCGATATCGTTGACGATCACGGCGGCGCGGATGCCGCCGTCGTTAGCGAGGATGTGGTTGAGCAGCGTGGTCTTGCCGGCACCGAGGTATCCGGTAAGCATGATGATCTTCACGGGTTTGTTGGGCATGTGCCCTCCTTTGTTAGACATGGCTTACAGTTGAATCTTATGCCAAACGCCTGCTCTTATACCCACGCGCCGGCAAATAACACAAGCTACTCCCAGGCTCCCCATACATCGGGGCAATAACCGACGGTGGCCTTTTTGCCGTTGCGCACGATGGGCTCGGCCAAGACCTGCTGGTTCTCGAGCAGCTTGTCGAAGCGCTGACTGGGGGTGAGATGCTGAATGAGCGCGAGCGTCTCCTCGTCCTTGGCTTTGGGGTTGAGCAGCTTGTCGATGCCGCCGACCGCCTGCATCACGCTCGTGAGCTCGCCTTTGCTCATCTCCTTTTCCTTAAGGTCGATAAACTGCACCTTAATGCGGCGCTCCTTAAAATAACGCTGTGCCTTCTTGGTATCGAAGGACTTCTTGGTGCCGAAGATTTGCACGTTCATAGTATGTTCCGCCGTTCTACCTGATGAAGTTGGTCGTTGCGCGATCGGCTTCGGGTGCGTTGATACCAGCGGCCTGTCCAGCTTCGATGCAGCGCAGGAGCCAGGCCATGTTCTTGCCGATGTTGCGCATGGTGGCCAGGCCCTCGGCATCCTGGGCGGCCTCGCCCGGCATGGCACCAAAGACGTTGTTCCAGTACGTGGAGGCAACCACGGGCATCTGGTTGATGGTGAAGTACTTGTTGAGTACGTCGAAGGTCGTCGACGTGCCGCCGCGACGGGCGACGGCGATGGCAGCGCCCGGCTTGTGCGCAAAGGCCTTGCTGCCGGCATAGAAGGCGCGATCGAGGGCCGAAAGAATGCGGCCGCTGGGGTGCGCGTAGTAGACAGGCGAGCCAAAGACAAAGCCGTCGGCCTGCTCGGCGGCAGCGATGAGCTCGTTCACCACGTCGTCGTCAAAGGTGCAACGACCGCCAAGCTTGCCGCACTGGCCGCAACCGATACAATCGCGAATGGGCTTGGCGCCCAGCTGAAACACCTCGGTATCAATGCCTTCTGCATTAAGTTGCTCTACGACCTCGGCGAGTGCGCGGGCGGTGTTGCCGTTTGCCTTGGGGCTGCCATTGACTAAAAGAACCTTCATCACAAACTCCCCCTGCTTTTGGTGACTTCTGCAGAGGATTATCGCACGATGGGGGAGGCGGCGCGGGCGCGGCGCTAATCCAGTTTGGTACCTGGCACCTGCATGGCTTTCCCGAGCAACGCTTTGAGCTCGTTCAAAATGGAAACGGGCTGACGGTCGACGCCGTCCAGATGGAGCGTGGCCACGCGAATGGGCGGCTGATATTCAAATGGGCCAAAGAGCACGGGCGAACCCAGGAACCGCTCGATTTCCTCTGCAATCGCATCGGTTTCTTCGGGATCAAAGTCGTCGAAAAGAGCCACGAACATCGGCCCCGTCGAGCGGAACATACGACCCTTACCGCGCGAGCATTCCACCAGACAGGCGGCACATTCTGCCAAAACGCGGTCGCCCGCATCAAAGCCAAAGCGGGCATTGACCTGAGCGATATCGTCGATTTTGATGGCGATCAAACCAGCCTTGCGCGCCACGCGACGCATTTCGCCAATGGCGTTGACCAGGGCGTGAATATCGCCCAAGCCGGTCACGGAATCGGTCGTATCTGCCAAGCTTCGGTTGATGATAATGCCCACATACATGCCGGGCTCGGTATCGGTGCCGTCCAAGCGGTAGCCCGTGCAGTCGCAAAGCACGTATTTTCCGGTGGCATCCATTACGCGATACTGCATGTAGTGGAAGTGCCACGTGCCGTTTATCACCATGTCGAGCTCGACACGTACGTTGTCGCGGTCCTCGGGATGAACGCGGGCGAGCCACATGTCGAGTGAGTTAAAAGGGTGCTGGGAGGGCAGGTCAAAATCGCGCACGGCGTTAACCGACCATTGCGATTCTCCCGTATCGAGATTGAGGATAAACGGATAGCGCGTCTCGGAGCTCATGGAGATCGCTTGGAACACCCGGTCGTTGCAGGGAAGCTGATCGACGATTGGGCGTTGCGGCGCGTCATCGTCTTTCGGTTGCTGCACACGATGTATAAGCTTATAGCGATACATCTTGCGATCGGCATCCATCGTCATCTGGCGACGCGTGTCGCCGGCAAGTGGATCGACGCGCGAGCAGCCAAAGCTAAAGCTGCCGATCATGGGCGCCTTGCCACCTGAGCTCGCCTCGATCAGCCCGGCACGTACCTGCTCCAAGCGCTGCTCGAGTTCAGTCTCGTTTGCGGAGAGCGAGATGAGCACAAACTCGTCTCCACCGATACGGAACAGCATCTCATCGTGCTCCATGGTTTCGGAGAGCGTGCGGCAGATACCCAGAATATAGCGATTGCCTTCGGCGTGGCCAAACCTATCATTGCAATGTTTGAGATGGTCGATGTCAATATAGGCGCAGGTGAAGGGGTCGCCTTTGTGCCAGAGTTGCTCGACGTGACGGTCGAATCCGTTGCGGTTGCCCAAGTTGGTGAGCGGGTCGATATAGGCGTTGCTCTCAAGCAGCCGGCGCTCTTGCTGCAGGATGGCGTGCGTCTTTTGCAGTTGCTCGCCAACGGCGCGTAGCTCAGCAGGCAGCGCGGCAACATCGAGTTCGGCGGTCGAGATGCCATTCGCAAGTCGCTGAAGATAGGCAATAATCGATTGCTCACCCAGGCGATATGACTCGTTCATGATGGATAACCTCCTTGGGCGGAACAGCGGTTTGTATCATATCCCCAATTCGGTTTGAATTGGGGATATAAGTTAACTAATGGAGGCAAATTCCCCCTTCGGCGGTGGTGTTTTGCGCGCGAGCGTATCAGTTGTTATTGCCACCATCGAGCAATGCCTCAAAATCCTTCGCTGGCATGGGGCGGTAGTAGAGGAAGCCCTGGGCGTCGCGGGCACCCATTTGCCGTAGCACGTTCGCCTGCTCATTTGTCTCGACGCCTTCGACCACGACGGGCAGATGGAGCGACTGCGCCATTTCGAGCATCGATGAAATGATTTGCGTGCTGCGGCCTTGATCGCGGTCGGTGGGCACAAAGGTGCGGTCGAGCTTGATGACGTCGACGTTGACGTTCTTGAGCATCGCGAGCGTGGACTGGCCGGTGCCAAAATCGTCCATGTAGGTCGAGAAGCCACGGGTGTGCAGATCCGCGGTCAGCTTATCCACGGCCTCGGACTCTCCGGTATAGGCGGTCTCGGTGATCTCGATGTGCATGAGTTCGGGCGGCAGGTTGTACTGGGCGGCGAGCGACCCCATATGCTCGGCGACATCGCAGGCAAGAATGTCTACGCGCGACACATTGAGGGAAATCGGAACCACGCGAAGTCCTCGATTGAGGCGCTCGCGGAGCCACATGGCGACGCCCTGCCAAACATATTTGTCGAGCGTCACTACAAAGCCGCTTTCCTCGAGTGCGGGGATAAACGTTGCGGGCGAAATGAGAGAGCCGTCCTTGTTAATCCAGCGGGTGAGTGCTTCGGCGCCAATAATCTCGCCGGTTTCCATATCGACCTGGGGCTGAAGATAGTACGTGATGCGACCATTTGACAGCGCGTACTGGAATTCGGTCAGCGTGCGGTTGAACACGATTTCGCGCTTGTACTCCTCGGGCAAAAAATGGCAATGCGCTCCTTAAAGTCGTTTTTTGCGCGCCGATTGGTAAACATGGCCTTTGCCTGCGCATCGATGGTGATCTCCTCATTGGAATCGATGGGGTAAACGCCCATGGACGGCCAAAAACCTACGCCGCCATCATACCTGGCTACTGCCTCGCGAACGCGGTTGTAGATTTGATGGACGGTGATGTGCTTAAAGGGGATGAGTACGCAAAAGTCATCTTGGCCCCAGTACCCTGCGACGCCCATGTCGGCATTCTCGATGTCCTTGAGGACCGTGCCCACATCGGCAAGCAGGCGGTCGCCTTCGGCCTGTCCATACCATTCGTTAAACAGGCGCATGTGGCCCATGTCGACCGTGGCGATGCACCAGGCGCCGTCGCGTCTTGCCTCGAGAAAAGCGTTGGCGCGCCGCATAAACTCGCTGGGTCGATAGAGACCCGTGAGCGAGTCGATACGTTCGGCGATGGCGCTTTTGCGCTCAGCCTCGGGTATGGGGAGGCTGTCGTTGGGAACAAGCCCGCCGGCCGTGCGAAGGCGACGGTTGAGTTCGCCTAAAACGGCGGTCGCTTGATGGGTTAAGTGCTCGTAAAAGGCCGGGACGACAAGGCAGACGGGAGTAATGGTGTCGCCTACGATTCGAACAGGAGCGAAAACGGCCTCTTTAAGGTGGCGGGTCAGTTGCTCGAATGCCTCGTGGTCTAGGTCGTTGCTGAGCACGACGAACTGAACGCTTCGTGAACGGTAGACCCGGCTCCTGCCGCGAGTGATCGACAGCATACGGCCTGCGTATTCGGCAAGCATGTTGTCGACGGCCTCGGCCCCGTAGAGCTCGTTGAGCTTTGTCGTGCCACGAACGCGCACCGCTATAAGCCCTGTCTCGCAACGATCGCGGCGGCAGGCGTCGATGGCGTTGGCCAGCATGCGCTGCGTTCCGAGGCCTGTGGCGGCGTCGACGGTTTCGGCAAGTGAGTGGTTGACGAGCTCGCCGACATAGAGCGAGGGGACATTTCCGTCGCCGTCGATACGAAACCCGCGAGCACGGCAAAGGACGTAGTCGCCGACGGCGTTGCGCACACGATACTGCATGACGCGACGATGCTTGGTGCCGTTGTAGACTTGGTCGATGTCGTTGATGCAGGCCTCAAGGTCGTCGGGATGGACGCGCGTTTTCCAGTAATCGCGACAGTTGTCTATGTGCTCCGAGGGAAGGCCAAGATCGCGCAAGGCACCTTGTGACCAAAGGGTGCGATGTTTGTCCAAGTTCTCGATAAAGAAATATCGGCCCTCATTGAGCATCGAAAAGGCGTCAAAAATTCGATCGCTTATTTCGAAGTCGTCGGCGTGAACTTGCGTGATATTGCGTCGATCGAGGTGCATGGCATGACGTAGCTTGTAGTCGTACATGCGATGGTCGGCATCGAGCGTCATGCGATTGGAAGCTTCGCCCAGGGCGGGGTCGGCATGTGACACTCCGTAGCTAAACGAGTGGGGCATCTCGGAATCGTTGTTTTTGAGCAGAACCGTTCGGCAGTGTTTCAGACGTTCGGCGAGGTCGTCCTCGGTTGCAATCGTAGATAGGATGGCAAACTCGTCGCCGCCTATGCGAAACGCCGCTTCGCCCACCTTCATATACAGATTAAGATAGAGACTTACCTGCAAGATATAGCGGTTGCCCTCGTCATGGCCAAAGACGTCGTTGCAGTGCTTGAGATTGTCGATATCGATGAACGCCATGGTAACGGGGGCGTCCTGCTCCCAGAGTTCTTCGAGGGAGCGGGCAAAGCCGCCGCGGTTACCAAGCCCGGTAAGCTGGTCGGTAAAGGCGGTCCTGATCAGATCGTCTTGACGTTCGAGAAGGTCGCGGACGGTCTTTTCGAGCGTTTCGGTGTAATTGCTGACAGTTTCCATGTTCTAAGTGGCTTTCTGAGGTCGGGGCGGATTGCGTCGGGCGAGCTCGTTGTGTACACGCGTCGTTGCTCAGCGCTTTGCATGTATCCAGGCCCCCGCCTTGCCGCGTTGTTGAGTTAATTTGCCGGCTAATGTTCGCTGTTGATAACAGCTGAGTAGTGTAAACAATAGTGCACAATTATATATGGGTGCACATGCTGTGGGCGGCTATTGTTCGACAGGCGGTAGCGCGACGATGCGATGTTCGATAAAAATGCGACTGGGACGATATATGTTGACGGGTATACTTGTCCCGTTTGAATTTGTGGGGACGGAGATGGTCGCATGGCACAGTCAAATACGACGCGCACGGTGGGGCTGGCACTCGAGGGAGGCGGCTACCGCGGTATGTATACGGCGGGCGTGCTCGACGTTTGGATGGAGCACGGCTTAACTTGCGACCATATGGTGGGTGTCTCGGCGGGCGCGGCGTTTGGCTACAACTTTAAATCGCGCCAGATCGGCCGCGCCATTCGCTATAACAAGGCCTATTGTGCCGATAAGCGCTATGCGGGTGTAGCAAGCCGGCTGCGGACCGGCGATATGTTCAATGCCGATTTTGCCTATCACGAGGTGCCCATCGAGCGCGATCCCATCGATTTGGAGACATATCGCGCCTGCCCCATGCGGTTTACGTGCGTGTGTACCGATATCGAGACGGGCAAGGCCGTCTACCACGACCTGCCCTATGGCGATGAGCACGATATCGAGTGGATCCGGGCGTCATCGGCGATTCCCGTGGCGACGCGCCCTGTCGCCATTGAGGGCCGTAAGTACCTGGATGGCGGCGTGGCTGATTCTATTCCCAGCGCATGGCTGTTTGCGCAGGGGTATGACCGTAATATCGTGGTACTCACGCAGCCGGCGGGCTTTGTAAAGCAGCCCAACAGCGTGATGCCCATGCTGCGTCGCGTGTTCCGTCACTATCCGGAGTTTGTCGCAGCGCTCGAGCATCGGCATGAGGTCTACAATGCCACGCTCGATGACCTGGCACGTCGCGAGGCCGCCGGCGAAATCTTTGTGGTGCGTCCGAGCGAATCGGTGAAGGTGCCGTCGCTGTGTCGCGAGCCCGATGAACTTGAGCGCATCTACCAGATTGGTCGCCGCGATGCGGAGGCGACTTTGCCGGCACTGGAGGCATATCTGGCAGGGTAGAGGCTGCTGCCGCCATCTCGGCGGAAAGCGCATCCCGGAATGGAGATCCAAACTGGGATGCGCTTTCCATTGCTGAAGATATGAGGCTGCGAATCAGTTGCTCGGCCTATGCCTATGCCTGCTGCCAGGTGTCTACGAGCTCCTTGGCCGCGGCGTAGGGGTCGTCGGCGCTGCAGACGGCACTCACCACAAAGAACCCGTCGACGCCGGTGGCCTTAAGCTGCGGCAGGTCGGCCGTCTTGACGCCGCCGCCCACCACGATGGGCACGGGGCTTGCCGCGTGAAGTGCGGCCAGGTCCTCAAAGCTCTTGGTGATGATAGAGCCGTCGGCCGCGCGTCCGCAGTCGCGCTTGGTCTCGGTCTCGTGGAGTGGGCCGATGCCCAGGTAGTCGACTAGGCTCATGTCGGCGGTCTTGACGTACTCGAGCATCTCCTCGCAACGGGCCGAAAGGCCCACGATGGCGTCGGGACCCAGCAACTTGCGACAGACCTCGACGGGAATATCGCTTTGGCCCACGTGCACGCCGTCGACGGCAATACCCTGCTCGCGTGCGGCAAGCACACAGTCCAGACGGTCGTCGATCAGCAAGGCGACCTGACCGGTCTTGCCGGCCTGAGCGATTGCCTGCGCGGCGTCGCCGGTCAGCGCAATGATCTCGCGGGCGCTTGCCACCTTGGAGCGCACCTGGATGCAGGTAAAGCCGGCGTCGAGCGCCTGGGCCACCACATCGCCCACGGGGCGCCCGAGCGTGTTTTCGGGGCCGAGTACCAGATAGGCCGAGATATCAAGGTTGTCGCGGATGCTCATCGTGCTTCCTCCTGCTTCTTGATCTGTGCTTCCATGCGCTCGAGCTTGCCGGTCATGGTGTCGGTAAATCCGGGCCGGATATCGGCTTTGAGCACGACTTCGGTGCGGATGCCCTTGCTCGCCAACACAAAGGTTGCGTCGCGCACGACCTGCATGACCTCGTCCCAGTCGCCCTCGATCTCGGTGAACATCGAGGTGGTGCGGTTGGGAAGGCCGCTCTCGCGAATGACGCGCACGACCTCGGCGACCTCGGCGGATAGCTCATCGCCGGTGCCGCATGGGGCGATGGCCACAGCGACGAGCGTGTTCATGCCGGCATTGGTTGCGGGCTCGGACATGGCTTATGCCTCCTCGAGCTCGAGTCGGTTATCGGCGATGTCCTGGGCGCTCGCGCGGTAGAGCTCATCGATAAAGGCGACCTTAAAGCTCGCCGGGGCGTCGGCGACAGCGGCGGCACGCGAGCCGGCAACGTTGTAGACGGCGGCACCGCAGACGGCTGCCGTAAACGGATCGGCGGCGCAGGCGTACACGGCCAGCACGCCGCCCTGCGAGCAGCCGCAGCCGGTGATCTTGGACATGAGCGGGCTGCCGCCGTGGGACTTGGCCACGGTCGTGCCGTCGGTGATCAGGTCGACTTCGCCCGAGACCACAACGGCGCCACCGGTGTAGCGGGCGAGCGCCACCGCGGCATTGCGGGCGGCGTCTACCGTGTCGGTGGTATCGACACCGCGTACGCGGCTCAGATCGGCCGCCTCGCCCTCAAGACCCCACAGGCCGGCGAGCGCGATGATCTCGGAGGCGTTGCCGCGCACGATGGCGGGCTTATACTGCTTGAGCTCGTTTACCAACTGGGTGCGCAGGCTACCGATGCCCAGGCCCACCGGATCGAGCACCCAGGGCTTGCCGG
This sequence comes from uncultured Collinsella sp., assembly GCA_937982065.1. Taxonomy (GTDB): domain Bacteria; phylum Actinomycetota; class Coriobacteriia; order Coriobacteriales; family Coriobacteriaceae; genus Collinsella. Next base: position 97,647 of record CALJMO010000052.1, on the reverse strand, counting down.
CGTCGTGTGCCGCCTTCGCCGCGCGGGGAATCGTCTGCTCGTAGATGGGGAAAAGCGTGCCCATGTTGAGATAGATGGCGCCGCCGCCGGCAACGAGCGCCTCGCCCTCGTCGGGCAGATAGACCATGGCGGCCGATCCGCCCACGGCGAGCTGCGCGTTGGCGACAAAGTCGATCGTCACCGTGTTGGTGATGGAGCCTGCCATCGGATTGGTGGCGCGAATCTCATCCACGGCCTTGATCACATGTTGCTTAAGCTGTTCCGAATCAATCACTGCACATGCCTCCTTGGCATAGAAAAGGGGCGCTGTGCATAGACAGCGCCCCTGTAAAGGCGGCATGCTCCCTACGCCAGCATTAACTGACAGGTTCAAAGGATTGGGCCCCATGCCCTCTCAGCCTTGTGGTTTGCACCGCCGGCACTCCCGCATCGAATCTGTTGTTCCCTATACTAGCGCACCGTTACAATGGTTGCGGTGAAAATGACTGGGGGACTCTATGATCAAACTTGTGCTGACCGATATGGACGATACGCTGATTCCAGCCGGGCATGACGGCGCCAGCGACTACGCCATTGAGGGTATTCATGCCATGCAGGCGGCGGGTCTGCACTTTGGTCCGGTTTCGGGTCGTCAGCCGTCCGCGATGGGCTGGATGTTCAAAAATCGTTCCGAGTGTTTTTCGACTGGCGCGTTCTGTAACGGCCAGGTGATGTTTGTCGGCGGCGAAGTAGTCGCCTCGCACGCAATCGACAACGATGCTCTGATGCGTTTGGCCGACTATCTGGAGCAAGAGACCGACGATACATTTTTAAAAGTCTATAGCCTGGGCGATGACTTTTGGGGCAACGATGCCTATTGCGTGACGAGTGATCCCGAGCGCGTTCGTCGCGCCATGGAGTCGGGCGGCAACGCATGGCTCAAAGGCGAAGAGGCCCCGTGCCGTCCCGTCGTTGATGAAGTGCCGGTGTTCAAGGCGAATATCTGGAGTGCCCGTTCGCGTGAGGAGCTCGCGGAGCTACGCGAGCGCGTTGCCGTTGAGGTGCCGGAACTCTCGCTTGTGTTTCCCAACAACCGAGTGCGCCTGTTTGACATCCTTCCAGCAGGTTGGGACAAGGGTTGCGCTGCGCTGGAGTTGGCGCGCGCTTTGGACCTGACGCCCGATGAGGTGGCCGTATTTGGCGATTCCGATAACGATCTGCCCATGATCGATGCCGTTCCCAACTCCGTTGCAGTCGTCAATGCCAACGAGGCTGTCACGGCTGCCGCGCGCTGGCATATCGGCGCTGCGGCAGACGATGCGGTCGCCGGGGCTCTGCATCAGATTGCCGCCTGCGCTGCGACGGGGGAAATGCCGCCGTTTATGCGTCAGATGGATGTGACAGGTTTCGACGTCACGAACGTCTAGGGAGAAAGCTATGAAGCTCCAACAGCTCAGGTATGTCGTCAAAGTTGCCGAATGCGGCAGCATCACCGAGGCCTCGCGCCGGCTCTTTGTGTCGCAGCCTTCGATTACCGCGTCGATCCGCGATCTCGAAAACGAGATGGGCGTGCACATCTTTGAGCGCACCAACAAGGGCGTCATTGTGTCCGAGGAAGGCGAGACCTTCTTGGGCTACGCGCGCCAGGTACTCGACCAGGCCGATCTGCTCGAAGGCAAGTACAAGGGCGCGTCCGAGCAGGTGCCGCACTTTAGTGTGAGCTGCCAGCATTATTCCTTTGCCGTTAACGCGTTTGTTGACGTGATCCGCGAGTTCGATGCCGCGCGCTACGACTTTACCCTGCGCGAGGAGCAGACTCACGAGATTATCGAGGACGTCGCGCATATGAAAAGCGAACTGGGTATCCTGTACTTATCCGAGCATAACCGCGAGGTTATCGAGCGCATGCTCGCCGCCAACGAGCTCGTATTCGAGGGACTCTTCTGCGCCGCGCCGCATGTCTTTGTATGCGCCGACCATCCACTGGCGGACCGCGCCAGCGTGACACTCGAGGACCTGGAGGACTATCCGTTCCTGTCCTATGAGCAGGGCAGCTACAACTCGTTCTACTATTCCGAGGAACTGACCTCGACGTTTGAGCGCCGCAAGAATATCCGCGTGCGCGACCGTGCGACGTTGTTCAATTTGGCCATGGGCCTCAACGGCTACACGGTATGCTCGGGCGTGATCAGCCACGAGCTCAACGGCCCCGGCATTATCTCGATTCCGCTCGACGTGGACGAGTACATGGAGATTGGCATCATCACGCGCAAGAACACGACACTTACGCGCTATGGGCAGGCCTATATCGACGCGATTCGTCAGCATATCTAGACTGCTGCGTTCTGCACGGGTCAAATCTCTTTACGGCAGTCCAAACTGATATAGGAATCATCTATATCAAACTGTTATAAACATATATTTTACGATGACCACATGAGCGCTCATACTCTGTCCCAGCAAAGCAACCAATGCAAAGGGAGATATCTATGAGTGCTTTAACCACGCTGAACGCACCGTTTCGCGCCGATATCGTCGGCAGCTTTCTTCGTCCACAGGCTGTTAAGGATGCACGTGCCGCCTATGCCGCGGGCACACTCGACGCCGCCGGCCTTAAGGCCGTCGAGGACGATGCCATTCGCGATTTGGTGGCCAAGCAGAAGGCCGCCGGCCTGCAGGTCATCACCGATGGCGAGTTCCGCCGTAGTTACTGGCACCTCGACTTTATGTGGGGCCTCAATGGCATTGAGCGCCGTACCTCGCGTACGGGTTATATGTTCCACGACGAGGAGACGACGGCCGATACCGCCGTGGTGACCGGCTCCATCAGCGGCGGGAGCCACCCCTTCGTCGAGCACTTTAAATTTGTCAAGGCACTTGAGGGCGAGGGCCACGTTGCACGCCAGACCATCCCGGCACCGATCCAGACGTTCTCTGAGGTCACGCTCGATCGCTGCGATGGCCAGCAGGAGAGCCTGCGCGCTGTCTATAAGACCGATGAGGAGCTTGCCGACGCCATTGCAGCCGCTTATCGCACAGTGATCGCCGACTTGTACGCAGCGGGCTGCCGCAACATCCAGTTTGATGACTGCACCTGGGGCATCTACTGCGACACCGATTTTGTCGCCAAAACCGGCATGAGCCCGGTCGACCTGCAAAAGGTAAGCGAGCTGGGCGTGGCGCTCAACAATGCCGCCATCGCGGACAAGCCCGACGATCTGGTCATCAACACGCATGTGTGCCGCGGCAACTACCACTCCACCTATGCTTTTGAAGGCGGCTACGACCCTATCGCTCCGTATCTGTTCGCACATGAGAACGTCGATGCGTTCTATCTGGAGTTCGACACACCCCGCGCCGGCGGTTTTGAGCCGCTCAAGTACGTTGCCCCGGGCAAGAAGGTCGTGTTGGGCTTGGTAACCACCAAGGCGGCTGAGCTTGAGGACGAAGACGTTATCGTCGAACGTATCCATGAGGCCGCAAAGTACGTGCCGCTCGAGAACCTGTACCTGTCGCCCCAGTGCGGCTTTGCCAGCTGCGAGATTGGCAACAAGCTGACCGAGGACGAACAGTGGGCGAAGATCGCGCTGGTCAAGCGTATTGCCGAGCGCGTTTGGAAGTAGCGCTAGCGTTTGCAGGTGGCGGCGCGTGCGAGGCATGGCGTATCGCGTACAATGGTTCGGATCGTATCGTTCGGGCAGGTTATCCGATATGCCCGATCGCCCTTCCATTCGAAAGGACATCCATGTCCCAGTCCTCGACGCCCGCCGTCACCGATGCCATCTACGATGCATCGTCGCTCGGCCGCCCGCGCATGTTTGTGTTGGGTTTGCAACACATGTTTGCGATGTTCGGAGCCACGGTGCTCGTGCCCGTGCTCACCGGCCTTTCCGTTTCGGCGACGCTTCTGTTCGCCGGCATCGGCACGCTGCTGTTTCATTTTCTATCGCGCGGTAAGGTGCCCGCGTTCCTGGGCTCGTCGTTTGCCTTTATCGCGGGTTATGCCGCCATTGCACCCAACGGCGAGGCTGAGCTTTTGCCCTACGCTTGCCTGGGCGTTGCCTGCGCCGGCCTGCTCTATCCGGTGCTGGCAGCGCTGTTCCGCGCATTTGGCGCCAAGCGCGTCATGCGCTTCTTCCCGCCGGTGGTGACCGGCCCCATCGTCATTTCGGTCGGTCTGATTCTGGCGAGCTCCGCCATTGCCAACTGCCAGACCAACTGGTTTGTTGCCGTTGTTGCCGTCGCCGTTATCGTGATCTGCAATATTTGGGGGCGTGGCATGGTCAAGATCGTGCCGATTCTGCTGGGCGTTGTGGTGAGCTATGCCGTTGCGGCCGCGCTGGGCGAGGTCGACTTCTCTGGCGTCGCAGCCGCCCCCTGGGTTGGCTTGCCCGTCGTGTGGGACAACACCGTGTTTGCGCTCTTTGGACCGCAGTTCGATAGCGGTCTTGCCACGACGGCCATCATCACCATCATGCCGCTGGCCTTTGCGACCATGATTGAGCACATTGGCGATATCTCCGCCATTGGCTCTACCTGCGAACGCAATTACATTGCCGATCCCGGTCTGCACCGTACCCTGCTTGGCGATGGCCTGGCGACCATCTTGGCATCGCTCTTTGGCGCCCCCGCCAATACGACGTATGGCGAGAACACTGGCGTGCTTGCCCTGACGCGCGTGTTCGACCCGCGTGTGATTCGCATTGCCGCCTGCTGCGCCATCGTGCTTTCGTTCTGCCCCAAGTTTGCTGCTGTGATCGCTGCTATGCCGGCATGCGTTATCGGCGGTGTGTCGCTCGTGCTCTACGGCATGATCAGTGCCGTGGGCGTTCGCAACCTTATCGAAAACCAGGTTGATTTCCAGAACAACCGCAATGTACTGGTTGCGGCTTTGGTGCTCGTGCTTTCGCTCGGCATTGCCTACAGTACCGCCGGTGCCATCGTGCTGGAGCTGGGCGGCGTGACGATTTCGCTTTCGGGCCTTGCCGTGGGCTCGCTGGTGGGCATTGTGCTCAACGCCATCCTGCCCGGTAATGACTTTGAGTTCGATACTTCCGAGCTTGAGGAGACTGCCGAATAGTAGCTGCGTTCAGCCAAATTAAAAATGGCGTCCATGCGTATGTACGCGTGGACGCCATTTTTAATGCGTCAGTATCCAGTGGATGCCGCGCGCCATGCGCAGGTCAGTTTGGGCAAAGTGATTGCCGGGGTTGAGCTCCAGCGTTGTTGGAATGTCACGCTCGATAAGCAGCTCTTCCATCGCGTGCGTATCGTCGAGTACGTGCCGCATCATGCGGTTGGGCGTCTTGGTTTCCTTTTTACCGAGCGACAGATAGGCGGCGTCGGGCGTAGCCGTCATCGTGCGCTCGCGCGCGTAGTCGATAAAGCCGGGGAACCATAACGACCCCGATGCACTCGCTGCGCGCTCAAAGACATCTGTTTGCCAAAGTGCCCACAGTGCAAAAAGACCCGCCAACGAGTAGCCGGCAACGCCGCGCCAGGCGGGCGGTTGCGGGAGCGATGATTCGGCCTGGGGGATTATCTGCTTCAACAACTCGTCAAGAAAACCAGCAGCCTGTCCACCAAAGGGCTCGGCATCTCGTATAGTTCCCTCACATTCCCAGGGGCTCAGCTCGCGATTCCAATCGAGCCCTCCAATGGCGACAAGGGTGAACGGCGGGCAATCGAGCTCTCGGCAGCGCTCGTAGACTTCACTACCGTCGCCCATAACCACGGGGAGGTAGATGACGGGCGCGCCTTCCGCACACTCTGAATAAACGGTTATCTGCTTATGATGCGCTTCCAAGGCAGGCTTCTCTCGGTGTTGTGATATTGACAGCCTTAATTGTCGCACGCTGACACGGGGGCAGACGCTAAAAGAAAGGCGCGGAGCCGCTCGATGCGATTCCGCGCCTTGTTGTTTTGCTTTAGCAGACTATGCCGTTACGCCACGAAGAAGTAGACAAGGAAGGCAAGGGCTGCGATCCACATGAGCGGCTTGATCTTGGAGGCCTCGCCCTTAAAGAGCGCGACGATCACGTAGGCGATAAAGCCCAGGCCGATGCCGGCAGAGATGGAGTAGGTGAAGGGCACGCCGGCGACAATCATGAACGCCGGGAAACCCTGCGACACGTCGGACCAGTCGATCTCGGAGGCCTCGCTCATCATGAGGTAGCCGACGTAGACCAGAGCACCGCAGGTGGCGGCGCTGGAAACGATGGTGACGATGGGGGAGAAGAACGCGGCGAGAATGAACAGCACGCCGGTGGTGACGGAGGTGAGGCCCGTGCGGCCACCGTCGGCGGCGCCGGAAGTGGACTCGACGAAGGTGGTGATGGAGGAGACACCCATGAAACCGCCCACAGCAGCGGCGGCGGAGTCGACGATCAGGATCTCCTTGATATTCTCGACGTTGCCGTCGTCGGTGAGGAACTCGCCCTGCTTGGCCACGGCCATCGCGGTGCCCATGGTGTCGAAGAAGTCACTCATGAGCAGCGAGAACGAGATGACGAGGAGCGCGGGGTCGGTAAGGACCTTGACGATGGCGGGCACGCCGCCGGCGTCGGCGATGGGGCCACCGATGCTCGAGAAGTCGAGCGGGGCGATGATACCGGTCGGAGCCTGGGTCACACCTAGGGGGATACCGGCGATGACGGCGACGACGATGCCGATGAGCAGCGAGCCGGGGACGTTGCGGCAGGCGAGGGCGACCGTCACCAGGATGGAGATGATGCCGACGATGAAGGTGGGGGAGGTGATGTCGCCCAGACCGACGAGTGTACCGGCGCCAGCGGTGATAATGCCGGCATCGCACAGGCCAATCATGGCGATGAACAGGCCCAGACCCACCGAGATGGCGTGACGCAGGACAACCGGGATGGCGTCCATGATGGCCTCGCGCAGGCCACAAAGCACGAGCAGCAAGATGACGACGCCCTCAAGGAAGATGACGCTCATGGCCACGTGCCAGTCACCGCCGCAGACGGTGGTGGTGATTCCAGCGATCATCGCGTTGACGCCTAAGCCCGATGCGCAGGCGAGCGGGCGGTTGGCGAAGATGCCCATGCAGATGGTCATGATGCCGGCGCCCAGGCAGGTGGCGCAGGCGAGCGCTCCCGCATCGATGCCAGCGCCCGAGAGCACCGCGGGGTTGACGGCGATGATGTAGGCCATCGCCAGGAATGTTGTCAGTCCAGCGCGGAGTTCGGTCCCGATTGTGGACTTGCGCTCACTGACGTGAAAAAGTTCGTCCATGCATACCCTTTCCTTGTTCGGCCCCGAGTTTAGGCCGATTGACACGAACTCAACTACTATAGCCCCTTTACGACGCTGTTGTTCCTCGCATGTTGATGTTCGGCGCTTTGTAGCAGACGGACGGTATTTTTCGCATGAAAATGTGTGGGTACCGTATACTTAAGCGGTTACAACGACCCCTATGGAGGAACGTATGATTAAAGAGCTCTGCCGCGACGAGGCTATCCTGTCCCAGCGTTGCGAGGTTGCGACCGTCGAGGACGAGTCGGTCGCACAGGACCTGATCGATACCATCAAGTCGCTCGACGATGCCGGCTGCCTTGCCGCCAACCAGATCGGCGTTACCAAGAAGGTTTGCGTCTATCTGGACGACGCCGGCGAGCCCCACGTGCTCTACAACCCCCGTCTGGTGTTTGGCCTGGGCGCCAGCAAGATGGAGGAGAGCTGCCTGACGCACGAGGAGGTCACCAAGTCCACGCGCTATATCAAGTGCAAGGTCGCTTATGACGTGATCGTCGACGGCAAGATGCGCGAGCGCAAGCAGGACTTTGTGGGCTTCGAGGCGCAGATGATTCAACACATGATTGACCACTGTCTAGGAAAGTTGGTCTAAGGGGACCAAAGCACCGCACTTCGTCTCTTTTGGCCCGGGCGTGACATTGTTGTCATGTCCGGGCTTTTGTGTTTAGCGCCTTTTTGTTTGGAGACAATGAAATTAGCAAGAACGTAAAGCTAGGAGGCGCTATGTGTACGAGTATTCGATTTACCGATAATTCTGGCCACATGTATCTGGGCCGCAATCTCGACTGGAGCTTTGACTACGGCCAACAGGTTCGCGTGATGCCGCGCGGGTTTCACATTCCGTATTCGTTTATCGACGACGCAACAGCGGCGCACGCGGTGATCGGTATGTGCATCGATTACAGGAACTACCCTATGTTCTTCGATTGCGGCAACGATGCGGGCCTGGCTGTGGCGGGGCTCAACTTTCCCGGCTATGCCGAGTATGCCGAGGGCCCTGTCGACGGCAAGACCAATATCGCGGCCTATGAGTTTCCCCTGTGGGTGGCAGCGACGTTCTCGACGGTCGATGAGGTCGAGGCCGCGCTGCGCGACACGGTGATTGTCGCCAAATCTGCCGGAGAGGGGCTGGGCGTGTCACTGCTCCATTGGATTATCGGCGACAGCCAGCGCAGCATCGTGGTCGAGATGATGGCTGACGGCCTGCATGTATACGACGATCCGGTCGACACCCTTGCCAATCAGCCGACCTTCCCGTGGCATATGGAAAACCTACGCACCTATATCACCGCCACAAGCGATTTTCCGCAAACGGCGACGTGGCGTGGCGCCGAGCTTAAGCCCTATGGAGCCGGTGCCGGCATGCGCGGCATTCCGGGCGATTGCTATTCGCCGAGCCGTTTTGTAAAGGCGGCGTACCTCAATGCCAATTACCCGCAAAAGGAGAGCGAGACCGAAAACGTCGTTCGCATGTTCCGCTCGCTCGAGGGCGTGGTGATGATCGAGGGAGCGTCCAGGATGGGCGATGGCAAGTTCGAGAAGACTATCTACACCGGATGCTTTAGCGCGCGCACGGGCAATTATTACTACGCGATGTATGGGGATCCGTCGATTCGCTACGTGAGCCTGATGGATGCCGAGGGCGCAAGCCCCGATAGGCTCGTGGTTCCCGAGCCGCGTCGTTCGTAGCTCACTGGTCCGTTGCGACATAAAACGGCCTCGCACCTCTTATGAGATGCGAGGCCGTTGTCGTCAATGGCTGGTGGCGTGTTAGAAGTTGGCGTCGTTGAACTGGGTGCTCTCGAGTCCGTCGAGTTGCTGTTCGGGCGTATCGGCGACGCTCTCGAGCAACTCGGTGGGATCGACGTTCATGTCCTTACCGGCTTCGTTGCCGTTGACCAAGTCGTCCGAGAAGATGTCGACTTCCATTTCCTCGGCCTCTTCGATCTGAACCTCGAGCGGCACCTGGGTGCGCACGAGCTTAACGGCCGGGCGCATGCGGGCAAACAGCGGCACGTACTCGATGATGATGGCCGAGTTCTCAAGACCGTACCAGCGTGCCGGGCTTCCGCAGGCGCGGCGGACGGCGTACTTGATGGCCATCACGCGGTGGTCATTGCGGTTGATGTCCGTTTCGGGGGCAAGCATCTTGCGCAGCATACAAAAGCGGAAGTCACCCACGTTGCCGCGTGTCTCGTAGATGGAGTAGGTGTGATGTTGCGGCGGCAGCTCGCCCGATGCCATCAAGTCGCCGACGATCTGACGCAGATAAGCGTTGACGCGCTGGTTGACTTTAAAGCCCAGGTCCAGGCGAACGCGGAAGAGGAAGTCCGTGCCAAAGGTCTCGACGGAATACTCGTGCGTATAGGGTTCGTCGGTAACGTGCACGTTAATGAACCAATATGCCTTGGCGCGCTTGGGATGCTTATCCAGGATGGAATAGAGCACGTCGCGGTCGAGCGTGAGCGGGTCGGGGCTGTTGGTGAGAAATACCAGATTGTCGGCGAGCACGGGATAGGTCTCGTCGTTGCGCAGGCGGTTGAGCTGATCGATGTACTTGGAGACGGGCAACAGAATCGTCTGCGTGCGCTCGATGGCGGTGCCACGGCGCCACACGTACATAAGGCCAAACAGCAGTGCGGCCAGGAAGATCATCACATAGCCGCCGTCAAAGAACATGGTGAGGCACGAGGCAAAGAAGCACAGCTCAATGGCACCGAAGAGCAGGGCGAAGACGCAGGCGCCCAGCTTGTGCTTGAGAATGCCAGCGATATAGCTCGTCAAAAGCGTCGTGGTCATGAGCATGGTCACGGTAATGGCGAGGCCGTAGGCGCTCTCCATGCGCTCGGAGTTTTGGAACAGCAGCACGATGAAGATGCAGCCGACCCACATGATGTTGTTGACGAGCGGAATATAGAGCTGACCCTTGGTGTCGCTGGGGTAGTGGATGCGCAGATGCGGCATAAGGTTGAGACGCGTTGCCTCGGATACCAGCGAGAAGGAGCCGGTGATGAGCGCCTGCGAGGCAATGATGGCTGCCACGGCCGAAAGCACGATGGCAAAGGGGCGCAGGGGCTCGGGAAGCATCATATAGAACGGGTTGACGATATCCATCGCGAGCATCTGGGGATTGGAATTGTTGGCGAGCAGCCATGCTCCCTGACCCAGATAGTTGAGGATAAGCGCCGCCTTAACAAACGGCCAGGATGCATAGATGTTGGCCTTGCCCACATGACCCATGTCCGAGTAGAGCGCCTCGGCGCCGGTCGTCGACAGGAAGACAAAGCCGAGCACCATGATGCCCGAATGGTTGATGGGCGAGAACAGGAACATGATGCCGCGGATGGGGTTGAGCGCGCGTAGGATGGACAGGTTGCCGATCATGTTGAACAGGCCGGCTCCCGCCAGGAACAGGAACCATAGCGTCATAAGCGGGCCGAACAGCTTGCCGATTGACGAGGTGCCGGCGCGCTGCATGGCAAACAGACCGCAGATAATGATGATGGTGATGATGATCACATTGGTCTGGCCGTCGCCCAGCAGCGCATGGCCCCATTCGATGGTGCGCAGACCCTCGATGGCTGTGGTGACCGTGACGGCGGGGGTGAGGATGCCGTCGGCAAGCAGTGCCGCACCGCCGATCATGGCGGGCAGAATCAGCCATGGTGCCACCTTGCGCACGAGGCTGAACAGGGCGAAGATGCCGCCTTCGTTGTGGTTGTCGGCCTTCATGGCGATTACCACGTACTTGACCGTGGTCACGAGCGTCATGGTCCAGATGACGAGCGAAAGCGCGCCCAGGATCATGTCCTTGCTGACGGTACCGATGCCGCCGTTGTTGGCGACGATTGATTTCATGGTGTACATGGGGCTCGTGCCGATGTCACCATAGACGACGCCGAGCGTTACGAGCAGCATGCCAGCGGAGAGGGGAATGGCTCCGTGCCCGCCTTGACCACGCTGGTCTTGGGGGCTTGCCTCCAGTTCGTTTTGTGCCACGTGGACTCCCTTGGACATCCGGTTATCTATCTAGGACAGATAACCTTTATGCCGTCTTTATACATACAAGAGCAGTTTGGCACATTGGTTAGCTTTAGACAATAATCCCCAGATGGGGATTATTCATATACGCAGGCAGCATTTCAAAGCGGGGGCTATTAAGCACGTGCTGCTTGAGCGATACCGGCTTTGGCGTTTGCGCGTTTGCCGGCGAGTTCGCAAAAGATCGCGCCGCCGATGATAAGCGCGGCGCCCATCAGACGGACCGGTGTTATGGCTTCGCCCAAAAGGACGGCCGAGAACACGACCGCCGAAAGCGGCTCGAGGTAGCCGACGACCGCGACGGTCTGGACGGGCAGCTTGGCGACAGCGCTAAAGTAGAGCAGGCAGCCAATGCCGGTGTTGACAATGCCGAGCATGGCAACGGCGCGCCAATCGATGCCGGCGGCAATGCTGGGGGAGAGGAACGAGGGGGCACCCTGCGTGAAGAGCGTAAGGATCAACGCGGTTACAAAGGCGGCGCTCACCTGGAGCGTGGAATTCTCGAGACCTTCGATATGTGGCGCTCCCTTGCTGGCAATGACCATCAGTGCATAGCAAAATGCCGAGGCGATTCCGCAGACGATGCCCGCAATGGGCATGTTGCCGCCTAGACCTTGTGCCGCAATGAGAAAAGCACCGCAGGCGACGGCGATAAAGCCGGCGATTTTGCCGCCGGTCAGCTTTTCGCCAAAGATGAGCGGGGAGAGCGCCATGACGATGATGGGGCCGCAGTAGTACAGCAGCGAGGATACGCCGACGCCGATCGTCTGATAGGCGCGGAACAGAAAAATCCAGCTGGCGCCCAGTGCGGCTCCCGAGAGGAGGAGGGCTGCGGCTTCGCGGGGGCGAGATGGCGCCTGCAACTTATGGCGTTGGGTGATGGCGAGGACGGTGACAAGCGAGAATGTGCCCAAAAACGTGCGTAGTAGCACGATATCGGAGCTCGGCAGCGCGATGGCGGCGGCGATGATGCCGTTGGAGCCAAACAATAGCAATGCTGCTAAGTACGTAAACAGTCCGTTGTTCATGCGCTGACATCCCCTCTATATCCGAGCATGTTCACTATGGGTGAACTGGCTTTAGAAGAAAAGCGAATATAATGCATGGATAGCATGAGAAAAACTCATGCAAAGGTGGGGACGTGCCGTGGAGACCAATATTCAAAAGATGCAGGTGCTGCTCGAGACCGTACGCGCCGGCAGTTTTACGCGCGCCGCCGAGCGGCTAAGCTATTCGCAGTCGGGCGTGAGCCGTATGGTGGCCGATCTCGAGGCCGACTGGGGCTTTAAAGTGCTCGATAGAAGCCGCGAGGGCGTAGTGCTTTCTGCCGACGGGCGGCAGGTCATGCCGGCGGTCGAGGCGTTATGCGAAGAGTTTGGCCGTCTGCAGCGACGCGTGGACGAGATGCGAGGGCTCATGCGTGGCAAGATCTGTATCGGTACGTTTTCGAGTGTGGCGACCCATGTGTTGCCGCCGGTGATCGCGCGGTTTCGCGCCGATCACCCGGATGTCGATTACGAGCTGCTGATGGGTGATTACTCAGAGATTGAGCAATGGGTGGCGGAAGGCCGCTGCGACCTGGGCTTTATCCCGCGCGAGCCACGCGGCACCGGCATGGCGTCGCGGCCGTTGGTGCAAGACGAGCTGATGGCCGTGGTGCCAGCGGACTCCTCGCTTGCCACCGCGGAGGTCGTTTCCCTTGCCAATTTGGCAAACGAGCAGTTTATTCTGCTGGAACGCGGTAGCGACGACGAGATTACGCCGCTGTTTCGCCGCGCGGGCCTGGCGGTGCGTTCTAAGCTGTCGACCTGGGATGACTATGCGATTATGGCTATGGTCGAGGACGGTCTGGGCGTGAGCATTCTTCCGGCGCTCATCTTGCGCCGCTGCCAGTTCGATATTGCCGTGCGCCCGCTCGAGGGACATCCTCATCGGCAGATCAACGCCATATATCGAACGGCCGACGTTTCGCTTGCCGCTGCTCGATTCCTTGAATACCTCTAAACGCGTGCATGTCATTGTCCGCTTTGGGCAAATCTCGGAGTTCGGTACGTTTTCTTATGAAATTGAACTTTCGAATGAGGCGCCGCGCTATACTGCTGCCTAAATTGAACTCAGGTTCAATTCGTGTTCTATAAATTGAACTTTGCCAGCAAGGAGGTTCTAGTGGCCCAAGAGACGTTTAGCAATCGCCTGCGACAGACTATGTCCGATCGCGACGTTCGCCAGTCGGACGTAATCCGCGCATCGGAGATGCTCGGCAAAAAACTCGGCAAGAGTCAGATGAGCCAATATGTGAGCGGCAAGACGATTCCGCGGCGCGATGTGGCAGAGCTGCTCGCTCGCATTTTGGAGGTCGATGTTACCTGGCTGCTTGCCGGTGACGCCGATCAAGGCGAGGCATCATCGCCCCGTAACGTTTCCAAGCCCGAACCCCATCCCTCAGCTCAAATTCCAAGGAGCACCACCATGCGTACTTTTTCTAAATCCACCAAGCTTGATAACGTCCTGTATGATGTGCGCGGTCCCGTCGTCGACGAGGCTGCCCGTATGGAGGACGAGGGCGAGCGCATCCTCAAGCTCAATATCGGCAACCCGGCGCCCTTCGGTTTCCGCACGCCCGACGAGGTCATCAAGGACATGCGCCAGCAGCTGCCCGACTGCGAAGGCTATTCCAACTCGCGCGGTCTGTTCTCTGCGCGCAAGGCGATTATGCAGTACTCGCAGATCAAGGGCCTGCCCAACGTTCAGATGGAGCACATCTACACGGGCAACGGCGTGTCCGAGCTCATTCAGCTTTCGATGAACGCGCTGCTCGACAATGGCGACGAGATTCTGATCCCCAGCCCCGACTATCCGCTTTGGACGGCGTGCGCGACCCTTGCCGGCGGTCATCCCGTGCACTATCTGTGCGATGAGCAGGCGGATTGGTATCCCGATCTTGAGGATATGGAGTCCAAGATCACGAGCGCGACCAAGGCCCTCGTCATCATCAACCCCAACAACCCCACGGGCTCCGTTTACCCGCGCGAGGTGCTCGAGGGCATCGTTGAGGTTGCGCGCAGGCACCAGCTCATGATCTTTGCCGATGAGATCTACGACCGTCTGTGCATGGACGGCTACGAGCACGTCTCCATTGCCTCGCTCGCTCCCGATCTGCCCTGTGTCACCTTTAGCGGCCTTTCCAAGTCGCACATGATCGCGGGCTATCGTATTGGCTGGATGGTGCTTTCGGGCAACCAGCGCTGTATGAGCGATTTCATCATGGGCATCAACATGCTCTCCAACATGCGCCTGTGCTCCAACGTGCCGGCTCAGTCGATCGTCCAGACGGCGCTCGGCGGCCATCAGTCGGTTAACGACTACATCCGTCCCGGCGGCCGTGTCTACGAGCAGCGCAACTTTGTGTATGAGGCGCTCAACAAGATCGACGGCATCTCGGTGGTCAAGCCGCGCGCGGCGTTCTACATCTTCCCCAAGATGGATGTGAAGAAGTTCAACATCACCGATGACGAGCAGTTCGCTCTCGACCTGCTGCACGAGAAGAAGATCCTGATCACGCGCGGCGGCGGCTTCAACTGGGCTGAGCCCGACCACTTCCGCATCGTGTACCTGCCGCGCATGGAAGTACTCAAAGAGTCCCTCGAAGACCTCGCCGATTTCTTCGATCACTACCGCCAGGCGTAACGGCAAAGGTAGACTGTAATGAAACGGTCGGCCCGCAACGGATGCGGGCCGACCGTTTTCTGTCTAAGTCTGTGCTGTTAGCGCTTGTCTCGTTGAGCGGGCGAGGTTCGCATGTGAGCGGTAAGTTCTATTCCAAAATGGAATACAGTGGGCTTAAGCTGGAATTGATGTCCGGGTACCTGCTTTTCTAGAATGTTTTCAACAAGATGAAAGGCGGTTCCAACCAATGATTATCGATGCAAATTCCTACTGGTTCGACGAGCACATCTTTCATGACGAGACGCTCTGCGAACAGTTTTTGGCCGAGGTGCCCCGCGCCTATGACACCGAAGGCTATCTGACCATGAATTCCGCCGGCAAACGACAGATCGTGATCGAGATGCCCGCCGGTTCTCCGGGTCTTAACTACATTGAGGGCGACTACACCCTCGAGAAGCGCTTGGCCGATATGGATGAGGCGGGGGTCGACAAGGCGATCCTCAAGCTCCCCGGTTGTCACGAGTGGATGTCGCTCGAGATGTGCCGGCGTTTCAACGACGGTATGGCTGCTGACGCGAAGGCGTCAAGTGGCCGTCTGATTCCGCTTGTCGCTGTGCCGCCCTTTGGCACCAAAGCGAATTTGGAGGAGCTCGATCGCAGGCTCGACGATGGTTTTGCGGGTGTGCAGCTCTGCGCTCACTACGGCAAGCGCTATCTCGACGACCAGGTCTTCTCGAGCTTTTTCGAGCACCTGAACGAACGCCATGTCACCGTTTACGTGCACCATGTTCCCGTGCCGGTCGAGAACGAATCGCTTCTCGCGTACGACAACCTTCGCCGCTCTTATGGCCGCTGCGTCGACCAAACTACGGCGATCGGCCGAGAGATCTTTGGCGATTTCTTTGAGCGCTACCCCAATATCAAGATGGTCCACTCCATGCTCGGCGGCGCATACTTTGCGTTCAAGGAGATGCTGCTGCCTCATGGTCCCAAGCGCCCTGATGCTTCTGGCCGTTTTCAGGTCGATACCGAGACCGTTTCCAGGCGCCTCGAGAACAACATCTATTTCGACATGTCCCATGCTCAGCCCTGGGGCGAAACGCTTCTTGCCTGTGCGGTTGAAGTCCTTGGTGCAGACCATATTGTCTTTGGTACGAGTTATCCCGTTAAACGCGAGTGGCTAACAGAGGGTGTCGCCTGCGTCCGCGCCACAGATTTAAGTGATACGGACAAGGACCTTATGCTTGGCGGCACGGCACAGCGCTTGTACGGCATCGAGTGAGCGACAGATAAAGGAGGGCGTTCGCCATGGATAAGGGAGAGATGAAGGCCGGAGCCGCCCGGGTGGCCATTAACTTAGAGGACGTATTGCCGTTCGACGGTTTCGACGCACTCCGTCATGAAATCTTTGCCCGTGCCTTCGTGGTCGAAGGGATGGGGCGGCGCGCTTGCATCCTTTCACTTGAGGTTACCTCGATCGCTCCGGCCCTACTCGTCGATCTGCGTGAGGTTGTCAAGGATGTCTCCAATTGCGACGGCGCCTTTTCTTGGGTGGTCCCGACCCACACGTTTTCTGCGCCTCACGTGCGCACCCCTGGGCATCTGGCCGACACCGATGCCCGCGATCGAAATGAGCGCTATCGTGCCGCGCTCATCGCCGCGACACGCGCGGCCGTTGGGCAGGCGGTTGCGGGCATTCGCTCTGTCACGCTCGCCTCGGCGGAGGGCTACTGTCCTGTGAACGTTAACCGCGACATTGAGACACCGGCCGGCTGGTGGCTGGGAGTAGACCCCAAGGGGTTTGCCGACCACGCGATGCCCGTACTTGTCGCGAGGGATGCCGAGGGCGGGCTCGTTGCCATGCTTGCGACGGCTGATGTCCAGTCTTCCGTGCTCGACGGATCGCACGATTCTCAGGGGAAGCGCTTGGTGAGCGGGGACCTCTTTGGCTTTGCCGCCATGGCTCTCGAGCGCGAATTGGGCGGAGTCGTGTTGCTGCTACCCGGTGCCGCGGGGGATCAGAGTCCGGCGGAGCGCGCCGTAACCGTTGCGTTCGGTTCGACCGGGGCGAAGCAAACGTTAGATGCTCACGAGAGTGGATATCGCATGCTGCATCGACAGGGTCGCGCTATGAGCGATGCGTTGATTGAGGCCGTCCGTGCGGCGCGTGAGGACGATGCCATCGGCGTCGATGCTCGCACGGTCGACGTCCTTTTGCCCGCCCAGACGCGCGCCGACTTCTGCTCATTGGCCCCGCATCGAACTTATGAGTTTCATGCGGCAGGCGAACAGCGTACGAGGGTCTATTTACTTCGGCTGGGAAATGTCGAGTTCGTTGGTATCCAGCCCGAGGTTTCGAGCTCGTTTGGCGCCGCCGTGCGCGCCGCCCGATTCTGCCCCGTGCTCTTTGCCACGCTTGTCAACGGAGGGCAAAAGTATCTGCCGGCCCCCGATGCGTACGAGAAAATCACCTATGAGGCCATGAACTCCGGCTTCGCCGCCGGTTCCCATGAGCGCCTCCTTCAAACCATCCTTGCCGCTTTAAACGCGGCATGACAAAAAGGAGAACTTGCATGAATATCGGACATGCACGCCGCAAGATTACCCCGCAAGGCGACATCTATCTAATCGGATATCGTAACCTCTCCAACCGTCTGGAGCCTGCGACAGGCGTCCATGACGACGTCTTCGCCAACGCGATTCTTTTCCAACAGGACGACCGCGAAGTTTTTCTCTTCAACGCCGATGTTCTCGAGTTTGAGGAGGGCATGGCCGAGGAGGTTAAGACGATGCTCGCCGAGCGCTACGGAATCGACCGTGACTGCGTTCTGCTCTCCGCGACGCACGACCATACTTCAATCGTCGCTTACCACCGCAGCTGGTGGACGGGAAAATTCGACGAGAACTACTACCGCTGGTTCCTCGATACCATTTGCCAATGCTTTGAGGAGTGCCGCGCCAACGCACAGCCCGCGATTTGTCGCTTGGGCAAGCAGGTCATCACCGGTTTCTACGACAACCGCATCATCCCAGGTGAACTCGCCGACAATGAGGTCATTGTCGTATCGTTCTTCGATACCGAAGGCAAGCCATTTGCGGGCTTTGTGAACTGGGCGGTGCATTCCGCTTGCGTCGGACCCGACTGCACGGAGCTCACGAGCGAACTCGCCGGTCTTACCGGCAAAAAGCTCGCTCAGAGTCTTGGTTACTATCCGGCCATGGTCGTCGGTGCTGCTGGCGACTGTAGCGACCGCAATTTTCGCCAGGGACGCGGCATTCCCGAGGTCGAGCGCGTTTCGACCGGTCTTGCCGAGGCGATTTCCCAGATCAAGCTCGATCGCGAGGTCGTTCTCGACCGCATCGAGCCTCAGACGTTCTATCACACCGTTGCCCATGACGACTTTTCGCTCACGCTTAAGTGTGTCGTCATCAGTTTGGGCGGCCTGCATCTCTTTGTGTTCCCGAGTGAGCTCGGCAGCGACTTGGGTATTCGCATGAAGCGCGAATGCCCGGTCGAGGGAATAGTTTGCGGTTACACCAACGGCTATTTCGAGTATTTCCTTCCGGCACGCGAGTACGGCCTCTCCTTTGAGACCGAGCGTACTCAGATTCCCCAGGGCGAACCGGAACGTCTGTGTGACAAGTTCTGCCAGACGACGAGACTTCTCGGCGCAGCAGATTCGCGTCTGTAGACCTGATTGCGTGACATGGGCCAATGAGGCTCGCTGCCATGTGATCGGCATCTTCCATCTTCTCTGCCGTTTCCCATCCCGGGCGTACGTGCGTCCGCGGATTTCAAAGGGGGAAGCGGGTTCCTTGCCCTCCCACGTCGACTACGGAGGCATGAAATCGATGCTATACCCCGCTCAGAAAAAGGAGAATTCCATGAAATACCAGAAGCTTTGCGATGAAATCATCACAAAGGTCGGTGGTCGAGACAATGTGTTAGACGTGAGCCACTGCATTACGCGTCTCCGCTTCCACCTCAAGGATGAATCGCTCGCCCAGACCAATGAGCTTAAGGCGACGAAGGGCGTCGTTGACGTCATCCAGGCCGGCGGACAGTATCAGGTCGTGATTGGTGCCACTGTCGAGGCCGTCTACAACGACCTTGTTCAGATTGGCGGGTTCGACTCCAAACCCGCACTCGATATCGATGAAGGCGACGACGTCAAAAAGGGCGATCCATTCTCGCGTCTGCTGGCCATCATCTCCGAGATTCTGCAACCGGTTCTTGGCGTGCTTATGGCCGGTGGCTTTATCAAGTCGATGCTCGCGCTCTGCACGGTTGCCGGTTGGCTTGCCAAGGACAGCAATACGTATGTGACGCTCTCGGCAATCGGAGATTCGGTCTTCTATTACTTTCCGCTAATCATTGGCTGGACGTCGGCCAAGAAGTTCGGACTTAAGCCCGTTATGGGAATGGCGCTCGGTGGTATCCTTGTCTACCCGACGCTCGTTGCCCTTATGGGCGGAGATCCGCTCTACACGCTCGGCGCCGGCACGGTCTTCGAGTCCAATGTCTACGGTGATATTTTTGGCATCCCGCTGATCATGCAGAATTACTCATCGACGATTCTGCCTGCGATCTTTATCGTCTGGATTGCCTCCAAGGTGCACAAGGCCCTTTCTAACGCGCTGCCCGCGCTTGTGAGCTCGTTCTTCTCCAACATCCTGACGCTCCTCATTTGCGGCATCCTTGGCCTGCTTGTGGTCGGTCCGGTCATGACGGTCCTCTCCAACATCGTTGCCCAGATCATCTTGATGCTCATCAACTTCCAGCCCGCCATCGCCGGCTTTGTCATCGGCACGTTCTGGAGCCTGCTCGTCATGTTCGGCCTGCACTGGGGTATCATCCCGCTGTGGTTTCTCGATGTCGCAACCTACGGCTATGACCTCATTAACCCGCTCGTGTATGCAGGCGGTTGTGCCATCGCCGGTGCTGTGCTTGGCATGGTCATCCGAACCAAGGACTCCGAGGAAAATGCTGCCGTCAACATTCCCGCCCTTGTCTCTTTGATTTTCGGTGTCAACGAGCCTGCGCTTTACGCCATCTTGCTGCCGCGTAAGCGTCTTATGTGGTCAACCTTTATTTCCGCTGGTGTAGGCGGCGCCATTGCCGGCCTCATGGGTGCCAAACTCTATGCCTTCGGTGCCTCCGGCCCGCTCGGTTTCCCGAGCTTTATTAACCCTGCCGGCATCGACACGGGCTTTATCGGCCTTGTCATCTCCGGTGTGGTCGCTTTCGTTTTGGCTCTTGTCGCCGCTATGGCGATCGGTACCAGGAAGGACGAGGGCGGTAAGGCGCTCAACATCTCGGTGGACTAGTCTGTCTGCGCACTTTAACCAAATATGCCTCGGACGGCGACGTGCCGCCCGAGGCATATTTGTGTTTTGTGCCGTTGTCAGCGTGTTTGCGGACACAAGTCTGCGGTTGTGGAGCAGCGGGGATTATGACGGTCGTGCCGCGGTGGAAGACGCACGGTCGCCCTGCAGGAGCTGACGGTAGGGGAGGAAGCCGATGAACGAGACGACCGCCTGCGAGGGCGCGGCGTTCCGCTTGAGGTAGAGCCTGACCTCGGAGGTCGTCGCGGGCTCAAGCGGCACCAGGGCTACCTTTCCGCTGGCAAGCGATTCCGCCGGCTTGCGCATGAGGAATGAGACGCCGGCGCCGCGTGCGACAAGAGAGATGATGTTCTCGGCTCGTTTGCCGGTGAACGTAACGCGTGGGCCAAATCCAGCTTCGCGACAAAGGGAAAGGACGAGCTCGCTTACGAACGAGCCTTGGGGAAGCATGAGGAAATTCTCGTCGATAAGGTCGTCTATCTCGACGGTGTCACGTTCGGCGAGCGGATGGTCGAGCGGAAGGACGGCCACGAGCCGGTCAGTCGTAAAGGGAATCTTTTTGAACTCCGGCTCGATGGCGCCACTGTCACGGATGAAGGCCAGGTCAATGTCCTCGTGCAGGAGCATACGCTTGAGTGTGTCGCCCTCGCCCTCGATGAGCTCAACAGAATATGAGGGGTTCGCCTGCTGAAAATCGATGACGGCGTCCGTGATCCCATAAGGGGCCATAATGGGGATAGAACCTACGGTGAGGTGCTCGAGCGGCTCACCTGCGCCTATTTGAATGGCGGCAAGATAGCGGTGCTGAAGCGTCGCAATTTTTTGCGCATAGGGGAGGAGCGCTTCACCTTGCGCGGTGAGTGTTACGTGGCGCTGGCTTCGATCGATGAGCTTGCAGCCGAGTTCGTGCTCCATTGCCATGATGTGCTTGGAGAGGGTTGATTGCGACATGAAAAGCAGTTCCGCCGCATCAAGAAACGTGCGTGACTGCGCTAAGATGGCGAATTCGCCAAAGCGGCTGATATCCATAGGGAGGCCTCCGGTACCCTCATTTTGGCAGGTGGCCTAAACCACGACGCCATTGCAGTGGTCGATTTCGTGCTGGATGATCTCGGCGGTGTAGCCCGAGAAGTTTTTGATGCGGTGAACGAAGTTCTCGTCCAAATACTCAACCTTAATGCGGCGATAGCGGGTACAGGGACGCTCGCCGGTCAGCGAGAGGCATCCTTCGCTCGTCTGATAGGCATTGACCTGCTCAAGAATTTGAGGGTTGTACATCAGGAGTGTCCTGTTGCCGTCCTTTACGCAGATGATGCGTTTGCGCACGCCGATCATGTTGGCGGCGAGGCCCACGCACTCGCGCTCATGCTCGTGGAGTGTATCCAGGAGATCCTGCCCGGTTGCGGCATCGTCGGGTCCCGCGTCTTCGGAAGGCAGACGCAAAAAGAACTCGGATTTCATGATGGGCTTAATCATGGCGGGCTCCTCATGTCTTATGCTTTCGTGGACTTTTAATAATAGCGCGGAAGGAAAGCTGTGCGTCCGCGTTACAATCTTTCGATGTTGGACCATGTTGCCAGATTCGTCGTGTACGGCGTCTGGCGTAAGTCTAGGGCTCATTTTTCGCCCTGGACCGTTCCTCTGGGGCGATGCGACTGTCGTTCCAAGAGGAAGGAAATGCATGGGGAGCAAATCTCAGCAACAAGTTCAAGTAACGCCATCGGCCTCTGCGGCGATTCTCGTCGTAATGTATATTGCAGCCTTTGTTGCCGCGTTTAACGAGAACATCATTAACGTGGCGTTGCACGACATTATGGCAGCCTTTTCGGTGAGTGCCACCACGGCACAGTGGCTCGTCTCGGGCTACATGATCGTGACGTCGATTTTTACGGCCATCATGGCCTTCCTGTCCGGCCGTTTCTCGACGCGCAAGCTGCTGTTTTTCGCATGCGGATGCATGGTCGCCGGCGAAGTCCTGTGCCTGGTCGCTCCGTCGTTTAGCGTTTTGCTGCCAAGTCGTATTTTGCAGGCTGCGGGATCGGGCATCTTGTTCCCGCTCATGATGAACGTGGTGCTGTCTTGCGCCCCGCGCGAGAAGCTCGGTTTGTATCTGAGCCTGGGCGGCGCCTGCATTACGCTAGGACCGGCGTTTGGACCCGTGATTAGCGGTCTTATGTGCACGTTATTTGGCTGGAGGGCGGTGTTCGTAGTGCCGCTGGTGGGCGGCATTGTGGTCGCTGCGGCGGGCGTTAAGCTTGTTCAGAATGTCGGAGAGCGCTCGAACACCACGCTTGATATTCTGTCGGTTGTTTTGCTCGCCGCCGGCATTACGGCATTTGTGTATTCCGTAGGCGAGTTCTCGACCAATCTGATTGCCGGCATCGTGGCGCTTTTCGCCGCCATTGTGCTGCTCGGCCTGTTTGCGGCCCGTCAGCTCAAGCTCGAGCATCCGGTGCTTAACGTGCGTCCCATGGCGAGCTTTCGCTTTTGGCCTGCGTGTTTGCTTGTGGTGGTGTCGATGATGACGACGTTCTCGATGAGCGTTTTGTTGCCGCTCTATTTTGAGGGCGCATACGGCATGACCGCACTTATTGCGGGCTTGCTCATTTTGCCGGCGATTGCCTGCAACGCCGTGACCTCGATTGTGGGCGGACGCGTGATGGACGCCCGTGGCGCATGGCCGCTGCTGCCGGTCGGTTTTGCCCTGATTGCCGTGGGGCAGACTGCCATCTCGATGACGGCGGCAAGCATGAACATCGGCGTCGTCGTGGCGCTGACCGTTGTGGTGTATGCCGGAGTCGGTTTGGTGCTGAGCCCCTCGCAAACGGCCGGCTTGGAGACGCTACCCGCCGCTGAACATCCTCACGGAACGGCATTGCTTAACACGTGGAACATGATTGCCGCATCGTTTGGCCCGTCGCTGTTTATCGGTCTGCTCTCGAGTTCTGCTGCGACCGCCGGCGCCGCTGGCGCTGCGACAGACGTTGCCCAGGCGATTGGATTTGCAGCTGCCGTGCGTGTAGCGGCTGTAATTGCCGTGGTCGGGTTCGTGGCGTCGCTGGTGTACGCTCGTCGCGAGTCACACATGTCGCATTAATGTGTGCACATAGATTCTGCAGCTAGATTGGATGGCAACACCATAAACTAATGGACGTTTTGCCGAGAGGCATGAATGTTTAAAGCGCAAAGAGTGCGCGACGGGCCCCGCGAATGGGGCGATGATGCCCGAGAGGGCTAAGAAGGAGTCTCATGTCCGAGAACGAAGAGATCATGAACGAGACCGAGAACGAGACCATGGCTGCCGAGGTTGAGGCAGTCGAGACCGTGGAGACCGAAGCTGCCGAGGTTGAGGCTGCTGACGAGGTTTCCGCCGAGGAGGAGGCCGAGGTTGTCGAGGCCGCCGTTGATTACGATGACGAAGAGCTGATGGACAAGATGCAGAAGGCCGCCCGCCTGCTGCGTAGCCGTCGCTTTGCTATTTCCAAAGAGGAGGAGGCCAAGGCCGAGCGCATGGCGAACATCGAGCGCGCCATCAAGCTCCTTGACCTCAAGCCCAAGATGGAGCAGAAGGAAATGTCCGACCTGCTGGGCATGCGCCTTCGTGAGCTCGATGGCCTGATGGCCGAGGCCGAGGCTGCCGATCTGGTTGGCCGCATCGACGACGCCGAGGGCGATATGCGCAAGATCGTTGTCTTCGCTGCCGAGGATGCCGCTGAGGGCCTGGTCGAGCTTGCCAACAAGAAGGAGAAGCTCCTGCCTGAGCTTTCTTATGAGGAGGCCACCGAGCTGATGGCCGCTCTCGATAAGGTCATCGCTCCGCTCGTCGCCATGGGCCTGGACGAGGACCGCGGTCCTCGCGGCGGTCGTGACGATCGCGGTGGCCGTGGCGGCGACCGTGGCGGTCGCGGCGGCTTTGGCGATCGCGGTGGCCGTGGCGGTGACCGCGGTGGCCGCGGTGGCGATCGTGGCGGCCGTGGCGGCTTTGGTGACCGTGGCAGCGACCGTGGCGGTCGCGGCAGCTTTGGCGGCAACCGTGGTGGCTACGGCGATCGCGGTGGCAACCGTGGCGGCTTCGGCGGCAACCGTGGTAACGACCGTGGCGGTCGCGGTGGCGATCGTGGCGGCCGCAACGGCGGCGGCTTCCGCGGCAACCGTTTTTAGTTACGGCGTTTTACCAAACGCCGTAACGGGCCGACGCTGCGCGGGCCGCATTTGGACAATCTGACGTTCAACTTCAAGGGCGCGACCAGAAGGTCAGCGCCCTTTCGTTTCACGTCACCTTGCCTCAAATGCGACCCGCTCGCTGTCCGTCCTCTGCCTGCGGCGTTGTCTTGCTCCGGATGCGGCAGTTAGGGACGTTCCTTTTCTGCCGGCAGCTTGGGACACTCCTTGTAGTCATTGGGGACGTTCTTAAACGACTACATAGAACAAGAGTGGATGATCTCCCGGTTTGAGCCTGCATTCAAGCTCAAAGTGGGAGATTATCCACTCTCATTTGTTGCGTGTCCGAAAATCCACGCTCGTTTCTACTCTGCCTACATTTGGAGGAAGAGCTCGTGGAGGCGGACGTCGTCGTCGAGTTCGGGGTGGAAGGTTACGCCGAGCTGGTTGCCCTGACGGGCGGCGACAATACGACCGTCGACTTTCGCTAAGGCCTTGGCGTCGCCGTGGACCTCGACGATGCGGGGCGCGCGGATAAACGTCAGTGGCACTTCACCGTCAATGCCGGCTATTTGCCCCTTGGTTCGAAAGCTGCCGAGCTGCCTGCCGTAGGCATTGCGCTCGACAAGTACATCCATGGTTTCCAGACGCGGCGTGCCCTTATCGTCATGGGCGGCAAGGTCGTGAGCCAGTAGAATCAGGCCGGCGCAGGTGCCCAGGACGGGCATACCTTCAGCGATACGGGCACGAAGCTCCTCGAGCATGCCCAGCTCATCAAGCAGCTTCCCTTGAACGGTAGACTCGCCGCCGGGAAGTACCAGACGGTCAAAGTCCTGCTTCAAATCAGCCGCCTGCCTCAGCTCAATACAGTGTGCGCCAAGCTCGAATAGTCTTGCCTCGTGCTCGGCAAAAGCGCCTTGGACCGCCAGCACGGCAACCGTTTGGTCTGCATAATCGCTCATGTGCGATCCTTTCTGCTGGACTAGCGCCCGCGCTCTTCCATGATAATCTCGATTTCGTCGGCGTTAATGCCCACCATGGCCTCGCCCAGGTCCTCCGAAAGCTCGGCGATGAGCCTGGCATCGGTGAAGTTTGCCACGGCCTTGACGATGGCAGCGGCGCGCTTGGCGGGGTCGCCGCTCTTAAAGATGCCCGAGCCGACAAAGACGCCCTCGGCACCCAGCTGCATCATCAGCGCGGCATCGGCCGGGGTCGCTACGCCGCCGGCGGCAAAGTTCACGACGGGAAGCTTGCCCGTGGCATGGACCTCGCGTACCAGCTCGACCGGAACCTGCAGTTGCTTGGCTGCCTCAAAGAGCTCGTCGTCGCGCAGGGCAACAACGTCGCGGATCTGCTTTTGGATCTTGCGCATGTGACGCACGGCCTGAACGACGTCGCCCGTACCCGGCTCACCCTTGGTGCGAATCATAGTGGCGCCCTCGGCAACACGGCGCAACGCCTCGCCCAGATCGCGGGCGCCGCAGACAAACGGCACGTCAAACTGGGTCTTGTCGATGTGATAGACGTCATCGGCGGGGGAGAGAACCTCGGACTCGTCGATGTAATCGATATCGATGGCCTGCAGGACCTGCGCCTCGACAATGTGACCGATGCGGCACTTGGCCATGACGGGGATGGAGACGGCCTCTTGGATGCCCTTGATCATCTTGGGGTCGCTCATGCGCGAGACGCCGCCTGCGGCACGGATATCGGCCGGAATGCGCTCGAGTGCCATGACGGCGCAGGCGCCTGCCTCCTCGGCGATGCGCGCCTGCTCGGGTGTGGTGACGTCCATGATGACGCCGCCCTTGAGCATCTGCGCGAGCTCGCGATTGAGTTTGACGCGATCGGCCTTGCTGGTCTGTTCTGCCATGGTTGCTCCCTTGGTTGGCATGTGCATTGCTTGACGGAACATCCTATCGGGGAGCTGGGTATGGCGAAATACTCAGTTTTCAAGATAATAACAAGGTCAGACTAATACCAGATTGAATGGCTTAATAAGGTCAGGTGATAGGCTCATGCTTGACTACAATTTGGAAAAACGCGGCGAAGCATCGCTTTATGAGTATGTTTACCAGAAAATTCGAGATGATATTGTTGCTGGACGTATTGCGGCGGGGGAGCATCTTCCGTCTAAGCGCGCCTTTGCCAGTCATCTGGGAATCAGTGTCATTACCATCGAGAATGCATATAGCCAGTTACTTGCCGAGGGCTATATTTGCTCAATGCCGCGTCGTGGCTACTACGCTTGCGAGCTTCCGGATGCACCGGTTTTGGCTTCGGCTGCGGAGGGCATCGACCGAGATGTCGCCTCTGCGGGTCCCAGCGCGCATGATGTCAACGGACAGGTCGAGCGATTCGATGCACTTTCTCCTTCCGCTTTGGAGGCGGCGCGGCTTTGGCAAAGCGCACTACGGGCGACGCTGGCATCCGAAGATGAGCGCGAAATCTTTTCGCCCGCACCGGCGCAGGGCACCGCTCGGCTGCGACGCGCAATTGCTCACCACCTGCGTGGGACAAGGGGCATGAATGTCGATCCCAATAACATTGTTATCGGCGCGGGCGCCCAGCTGCTCGATACCATGTTGGTTCAGTTGCTTGGCGCTGACAAGGTGTATGCCGTTGAGGACCCGGGCTATTTACGTCTGACGCGCATCTATCAGGCTATGGGCTGCAAAGTTCGACATATCCCGTTGGATGATGAGGGCGTGGACTTGAGCGCTCTGCAGAAAACCGGGACCGATGTACTTCATCTGATGCCGTCCCATCAGTATCCGACCGGCCTTGTGACGAGCATTGCGCGGCGCTATGCGCTTCTGAGCTGGGCCGCCGAGCGACCAGGTCGGTATCTCATCGAAGATGACTTTGATTGTGAGTTTCGCCTTGCCGGGAAGCCGATTCCCGCGCTCGCGTCGATCGATGCCGCCCAGTCGGTTATCTACACCAACACGTTTTCGAAGAGCCTTTCATCGGCGTTGCGTTTGGCGTACATGGTGTTGCCCGATGAGTTAATGGAGCGGTTTAGGCGCAACCTTGGTTTCTACGCCTCGTCGGTGAGCTCTGTTGATCAGGTCGCTTTGGCGCGTTTGCTGGAATCGGGTGATTACGAGCGACATGTGAACCGCGTGCGCGTGCGCGCTCGCGAGGCGCGCGATTGTCTGGCGGCGCTTGTGCGGAAGGCGTTTCCGGCGGGGGAGGTCTCGATCGAACATGCAGACGCGGGCCTTTACTGCACCGTGGTTGCGGAGCGCGGAACGGACGGAAGCTCTTTTGCGCAGGCCCTCACGCGCTCGAGTATCCCTTTTGTTGATATCAGTGAGTGTTATTGGTGCGCCGATGGCGCATCTGCCCCCGAAAACTCAAGTCAAATTCTTGTCCAGTATGACGATTTGAGTCCAAAAGTGCTAAATACCTTGGAATTGCAGCTAATGGGGGCGCTCTGCAATCTAAGTGAGTAGACTTTTAGCACTTTGGCGACCAGGCAGTTTTGTAACAAGCTATCTACCTGCGGTTTTGAAAAGCAGGATGACCGGCCTGCTCGGGATGTTCAAAAAAGTCTACTCACTTGCCGCGCAAAGCTTCTACATGAGAAAAAATGGGGTTTTCAACAGGGTTTCGTCCAGCTCTCGGCAAGCTTTTGGCCAGTTGGGGAGGGCTGTTGAAAACTTGGCAGTCCGTTCGGCGCCATTTTTGCTGCGTTCGCGCCAATGCGTGACTGATTGGGTTGAAATTCGTGTTTTCCTGTGCCTATGAAGGATCTACTTTGTGACATATCAGCTTTTAGGTATTGGCGTTTGCCTCCTCAAGTCCGCGCTTTGTGTCCGCCGCTTCCACGACCGGAAGAAGACCGGCAGCGATATGATCTCGCCCGCAACCCGACGGCTGCGGTCGCGCTCGGTTTTCCGTTGTATACATTGGTTCGGACGAGAAACAAACGGACTTGTCCTGCCAGCATTAGGCAGCGGCTGTTTCTTGGTGAGCTTCCCAGGGAATCCGTGCTGGAAACGGAGCATGGGTTTTTGGTTACGTCTCCTCTACTGACGACATTCATCATGTCGCGGCATCTGACGGATCTTCAGCTTCTTTTGGTATTGGCGGAGATGTGTGGCTTGTTTGCGGTGTGTGCCCTGCCGGCGGCACTTGAGGCGGAGCTTTCGCGTGCAATTGATTCGGGCGCGATTTCGACAACGGTCGGTTGGGTGCGCTGCCCGTCCGAGGACGGCACCGCCTCAAATTTATGGCGTCGAGACGCTTTGGTTTTGGGCGGAGACCTTGACCGTTTTTGTTCAGATGTTTGCGGGATGCGTTACGGCAATAGATTTATGGCGGTATCGCAACTCGTTCCATTGGGTGCCGCGTCGCCTTTTGAGGTCGAGGCGTATTTGTTGCTTGGACTGCCGCGAGCCCTGGGAGGCGAAGGTTTTTGCGGCATAGAGCTTAATGTTGAAGTGATGCTAAGCACAAGTGCTCGAGCGATTGTGGGAAAGTCCCGTGTATATATCGACCTACTTCTTTCTTCGCCGGACGGCAGGCGACAGGTGGCCATTGAATGTCAGGGAAAGGCCTCGCACGGACGCGCAGGGGATGGCTTGCGTGACGCTGACCGCATGACGGCCCTTCAGGCCATGGGCTACGATGTGCTTCTCCTGACACACAGACAGATATCGGATGAGGATAGATTCCGCGCGATCGTTAAGGCCATATGCAGGATGCTCGATGCTGAATATCGTGATAAAAGCTCAGATGAGCAAAGGGCTGAGACACTACTCCGGTCTGAACTATTCGTTGACTGGACAAAGTTGGGAGTAATCGACGGGAAGATGCCCGTTAGACACAAAACGGCTCAATCGTGGACGGCTGCGGTTCTAAGTGAGTAGACTTTTGGCACTTTGGCGACCAGGCCGTTTTGCAACAAGTCATTTACCTGCGGCTTTATAAAGCAATATGGGTGGTGTGCTCGGCAAGTTCCAAAAAGTCTACTCACTTAGTTTTTGACGAGAAGCCGATGCCGAAGGCGGTTCTATTTCAGGGCGTTAACAAGTTCGTGAGGCACGAAAAAGGCCCGAACCAATACGGTCCGGGCCTCATCGAGCTTGAGGTTATGTCTCAGGCGGTTGGCTTAGCCAAAGTAGCGCTTGAGCAGGCCGGCGAAAGCCTTGCCGTGGCGGGCCTCGTCGCGAGCCATCTCGTGCACGGTGTCGTGGATGGCATCGAGGCCGGCGGCCTTGGCACGCTTGGCAAGATCGGTCTTGCCGGCGGTGGCGCCGTTCTCGGCCTCAACGCGCATCTCGAGGTTCTTCTTGGTGGAGTCGGTCACGACCTCGCCCAGGAGCTCGGCGAACTTGGCGGCATGCTCGGCCTCCTCGTGGGCAGCCTTTTCCCAGTACAGGCCGATCTCGGGATAGCCCTCGCGATGAGCGACGCGAGCCATGGCCAGGTACATACCGACCTCGGAGCACTCGCCCTCAAAGTTGGCGCGCAGGTCGGCAACGATGTCCTCAGAGACGCCCTCCATCTTGGCGACGCCCACGACGTGCTCGGCGGCCCACTCGAGCTGGCCCTCCTCCTGCTTCAGGAAACGAGAACCGGGAACGCCGCACTGGGGGCACTTAAAATCCTCGGGCAGCTGGTCGCCGTCGAACTCTTCCACATAACCGCAAACGGGGCAAACAAACTTCATGATTCGATCCTTTCGATCGATGGCGATTGCGCGCTCGTCCGGTCCCGTAAGGGCCCTCTCCGGACGTGCGTCTTGACGAGTTCTATTATCCATAAATGCAATCAAATGTGAAGCCTATTAGGAATGATTTTTAATAAAACAATTTTGAGATATGAAGATGTTGATTGATTAACGATTGACAGGCCGTCTTTGACCGCCGCTGAGTACAATCGGGCGAGCAAATGTTGACCTATCAACAAATGAAGGAGTTTCCTTTATGCATCTAGCCCGTCGTGCCTGGTGCCGAACATATCAGACGGTTTTTCGCATTGCATTGCCGATCCTGCCCTATACCGAGCCGCGCATTTTAGAGCATGCCGAGGATGTGCCCGCGGTGCTTCAAAAGCGCTCGATCCAGAAGGTCCTTATCGTGACGGATCCCGGCATTGCCCGTCTGGGGCTCACGGCACCGCTCGAGACGGCGCTCGCATCCAGGGGGATTGGCGTTACGGTCTATGCCGAAACGCGTGCAAACCCCACGGTTTCAAACGTGGAAGAAGCGGCGTCCCTGTATCGAGAGAGCGCCTGTCAGGCCATTATCGGCTTTGGCGGTGGCTCGGCCATGGACTGTGCCAAGGGCGTGGGCGCACGCATTGCGCAGCCAAACAAGCCCATCAACAAGATGCGCGGCCTGCTGCGGATTCATCGTCGCCTGCCGCTGCTCATCGCCGTTCCCACTACCGCCGGTACGGGAAGCGAAGTCACGCTTGCGGCGGTAATTACCGATGACGGGACGCACTACAAATACCCCATTAACGACTTTGTGCTCATCCCGCGTTTTGCAGTCCACGACCCCGAGTTTACGTGCGGCTTGCCCGCTTCCATTACGGGGCAGACGGGCATGGACGCCCTGACGCATGCCGTTGAGGCCTTTATCGGGCGAAGCACCACGCCCTATACGCGCAAGATGGCGCGACAGGCGGTGCAGCTTATCCACGACAATTTGCTCGAGGCCTATGAGCATGGTGACGACATGCGCGCTCGTCGCAATATGCTTTCGGCGGCGTATAAGGCGGGCGTTGCGTTTACCCGCTCCTATGTCGGATATGTGCATGCCATCGCGCACAGTCTGGGCGGCCGATACGGAATTCCGCACGGTTTGGCCAACGCGATCATCCTGCCGCACATGCTTCGCGCTTATGGTGACGCCGCCGCCCCCAAGCTTGCCGATCTTGCTCGCATGGCGGGCATTGCGCCGGCTACCGCGCAGGATAGTCTTGCGGCCGAGGCCTTTATCGATTGGGTCGACCGCATGAACGAGATCCTGGGAATCCCCAAATATGTCTCGGGCATTCGCCGCTCCGACATTCCCGAGATGGCGGCGCATGCCGATGCCGAGGCCAATCCGCTGTACCCCGTTCCGCTTTTGATGGACCGCTTGGAGCTCGAGCGTATGTACGAGGTCGTCGCGGGTGGTATGTTTGAGGACGAGAACTAGGAGGGTGCCATGAACACCGAGGAAATTGCGCGCATCGTCGGCGATCAGCGCACTTACTTTAAAACGCACGCTACGTTTGATGTTGATGCCCGACGTCGCGCGCTCGTGAGTTTACGCGATGCGGTGCGGGCCCACGAGGCCGATATCGCCCATGCGCTCAAGACCGATTTGGGGAAGTCGCATGACGAGGCCTATATGTGCGAGATTGGCACATCGCTTTCCGAGATTCGACATCAGATCGCTCACGTGGTTCGATGGAGTCGTCCGCGCCTGCGTCCGTGCGACCTCGCTAACGCCGTGAGCGTGTGCAAAACGCAAACCGTGCCCTATGGCGTCACGCTCATCATGGCGCCCTGGAACTATCCGTTTTTGCTGACGCTCGAGCCGCTCGCTGGCGCCCTTGCCGCGGGCAATACCGTGGTCATCAAGCCGAGCGCCTATGCTCCGGCATCGAGCGCGGTGCTCAGGCAAATCTGTGAAGAGGCATTTGATCCGCGCCTGGTGACGGTTGTCGAGGGCGGGCGCGCCGAGAACGAAGCGCTGCTCGATGAGTGCTGGGACAAGATCTTCTTTACCGGTAGCGTTCCGGTCGGCAAACTCGTCATGGAGCGCGCAAGTAAAAACCTTACGCCCGTGACGCTTGAGCTGGGCGGAAAGAGCCCCTGCATCGTGGATGCGACGGCAAACTTGAAGGTTGCGGCGCGGCGTATCGCCTTTGGTAAATGGCTCAACGTGGGGCAGACCTGCGTGGCGCCCGACTACCTGCTGGTCGATACGCGCGTGCACGACGAGCTGCTGGGCCTCATCAAGGAAGAGGTCCGCCGTATGTTTGGCGAGCATCCGCTCGATAACGAGGATTACGGGCATATCGTCAACGCCAAGCATTTTGCGCGCGTGCGCGGGCTGATCGATCCCGATAAGGTCGTGCTTGGAGGCACCGCGCGGGAGACTTCGCTGAAGATCGAGCCGACGATTTTGGACGGCGTGACCCCCGATGACGCCGTGATGCAGGAGGAGATCTTCGGTCCCATCTTGCCGGTGCTGACGTTTGAGAGCCTAGACGAGGCCGAAGCGTTTATTACGGATCGTCCGACGCCGCTGGCCCTGTATATCTTTAGTCAGGATCGCGCAGTTCAGCAGCGCTTCGTGCGTTACGTGCCCTTTGGCGGTGGCTGTGTCAACGACACGATCATGCACTTGGCTACGAGCCATATGGGCTTTGGCGGCATGGGCGCGAGCGGTATGGGGCAGTACCATGGACGCGAGAGCTTCGATACGTTTAGCCACAAGAAGAGTATCGTGAACAAGGCAACTTGGCTGGACGTGCCGTTTCGGTATGCGCCCTACGCAAGCTGGAAGCACAAGTTCGTGCGCATGTTTGTGCATTAGAAAAGGGCGCAGGTAATACGAACAAGTGTTCCTATTACCTGCATTTTGCGTTAGACTACTGTTATGGAGCACGGATGGGCCAACTCCCTTTAGAAGGGATTTGGTATGAACGTAAGCGATGTTATTTCGTTATTGGCGTTGTTGATTGCGGCTATCGAACTCGGTCTGTTTATCGGCCGAATGAAATAGCCGCCCCCGCGTAAGCGAAGACGGCCACTTCTCACGATGAAAACGTGTATCGGAGTTGGCAAGACCCGCGGCAACGAGTGCCATCCGTGTTCCTATCTTATCTGCAAGCGTTCTGTCGCGCAAGCGTTGAAGCAAACGATTGAAGGACGCAGACAGGATGTATTTGTGTCCGCACGGGACCGTAGACTTCTCAATAAGGTTACACACCGGTTTATCCGGCCGTTAGGGGAGTTGCTATGTACGAGCCTTCACGTGTTCTTCTGTCGTTTCACATCGCAGGATTTCAATATGCCGACGGCGCTTTGGTCCTAGGCGATCTTAAAGCGGGCGATAAACTGACGCTGTGTGCCGAGCGCGATAATCCCCATGACCCCGAGGCAGTTGCGATCTACTATGGCAAGACCAAACTTGGCTACGTTCCGGGAAACGAGGTCGGCCCACTGTCCCTGATGATGTATTACGGCCACGAGGACGTATTTGAGGCCCGTGTGCAACAGGTTGCCCCCGAACGCAGCCCGTGGCATCAGGTGCGCGTTGGGCTCTATGTGGTGGATGCTCGCTAGTCGGCAATGGAGGCTGCCATGTTTGATGACGATGACCTGTTCGATCTGACAGATGATCCGTTTGAGTGGGATATGCTACTCGATGACGATGAGTTGGAGCAGGACCGTAGGAAACGGCAGGACAAGAAAACTCAGAGTGACGCTTCGAAAAAGCGAGACAAGCGCCGCCGCGGACTGTTCGGTGGGCTCTTTGGATAACCGCCGCATCGCTACGTCTGTATACTTAGCACGAGTTGAACACGTTGCGAAATGAGGACATAGACGATGATGTGGTTTACCGCCGACCTGCACCTGGGCGATACGAATATCTTGCACGATATGGATCGGCCGTTTGATTCGGTCGAGGAGATGAACCGCAAGGTCATCGATGCCGTCAATGAGTGCGTGGCTGTGGACGACCGCCTCTATATCTTGGGAGACTTTACCTATCGTTTGCCCCTGGCGGAGGCGGTGCGCCTGCGCGAGCGCATCGAATGCCAGAATGTGACGCTCATTCGTGGTAACCATGACAGCGACTGGGAAGATCCAGCTGCGCCCCAAATCTGGGAAGACGTGCGTGATTACTTGGAGGTTGCTCCCGGCTATGCCAAAGGCCATCGCCTGGTAATGAGCCATTACCCCATGCTCAGCTGGAACGGCAAGGCGCGCGGCGCCATCATGCTGCACGGGCATATCCACAGCAGGGGATACCGCACCAACGCGCGCAACCGCGATCGCGAGCGTCCTATCTTTCGCTACGATGTCGGTCTCGATGCCAACGAGTACAAGCCCGTAAGCCGTGATCAGATTCTTAGCTTTTTTGGGCTATAGGGCGCCAGAGCCACCACAAAGGGGACAGGCACCTTTGTGGTGGTTCTGGCGCCGTTGCCATTATGGCGGCGGCGCCTTTTTTGTCCGTGCGGCGCGGTAGAGTGTAGGCGGTTGAAATTTGCGTCCATCGAGGAGCTGCTATGAATGAGATCAAGTGCCCGCATTGTGGCGAAGTCTTTAAGGTCGATGCATCTGGCTATGCGGATATTGTCAAGCAAGTGCGTGATGCCGAGTTTTCGCGCGACCTGGATGAGCGCGTGAAGGCAGTCCAGCGCGAGGGCGAGCAGGCGCTGGAGCTTGAGCGCTCGCGTTCGACGGCTGCTTTGCAGGAGGCAGAGTCTCAGCGCAACGCTCAGCTCGTTGAGCAGAAGAACGCTGCGGCTCAGCAGCTGGCGCAAGAGGTTGCCAAGCGCGATGCTGAGCTTGCCGAGCTGCGCGCTAAGCTCGAGGGCGCTGCCGCAGAGCGCGAGAGTGCAAGCCAGCGCGCGGCGGTAGAGGCGCGAGCCAATGCTCAAAAGGAAAATGCCGAACTCCAGCGTGAGATTGATAGCCTGCGTGCGCAGCTTGGGCGCAAAGATGACGAAGCAAAGCTTGCCGAGTCGGCGGCGCGCAACGCTGCTCAAAACGATTTAGCTGCACGTGATGCTCAGATTGCCGAGCTGCAGGCCAAGCTTGCCGCGGCGGACAAGGCCCAGGAGATGGCGCTTGCCGCCGCTGCGGCTGAGTCGCAGCGCGAACTCGATGCCGCTCGCAGCGAGGCCGAGCGCGCGCTTACTGACTATCGCGCGACGGTACAAGAGAAGTTTTCCGCCGCTAAGGCACAGTCCGAGCAAGAGGCCGAGGGTCTGCGTGCCCAGCTGCGCGAGCAGGAACTGATGGCAAAAATGAACCTGTCGGAGGCGGTCGCCGCGGCGGAGCGAGAGCGCGATGAGGCGCGTGCCAAACTGACGAGCGAGCTGGCGGTGCGCGATTCTCGCGAGGAACAGGCCAAGGCGGCACACGAGCTCGAGCTTGCGCAGGCCAAGCGCGCGAGCGATGACCTGATTCGCTACAAGGATGAAGAGATTGAGCGCCTTAAGGACATGAAGGTCCGCCTGTCCACCAAGATGGTGGGCGAGTCGCTCGAGCAGCACTGCGAGACCGAGTTTAACCGTCTGCGCATGACGGCATTTCCTAACGCGTACTTCGAGAAAGATAACGATGCGTCCGAGGGCACCAAGGGCGACTTTATCTTCCGCGAGTGCGACGCAAGCGGCAACGAGGTCATTTCGATTATGTTCGAGATGAAAAACGAGAACGACGAGACTGCGACCAAGCACAAAAACGAGGACTTCTTTAAGAAACTCGATCACGATCGTCGCCAGAAAGGCTGTGAGTACGCGGTGCTCTGCACGCTGCTCGAGCCCGAGAGCGAGCTCTATAACGCAGGGATAGTCGACGTGAGCTACCGCTACGAAAAGATGTACGTGATCCGCCCGCAGTTCTTTATCCCGATGATCACGCTGCTGCGCAACGCCGCGATGGGTTCGCTGCGCTATAAGCAGGAGCTGGCGGAGTACAAGCAGCAGAATATCGATGTCACGAACTTCGAAGCCAAGATGGAAAAGTTCAAGAATGATTTCGGTCGCAACTACGAGATCGCGAGCCGCAAGTTCCAAACGGCGATCGATGAGATCGACAAGACGATTAGCCATCTGCAGAAAACCAAGGAGGCGTTGCTGTCCTCCGAGAACAACCTGCGCCTAGCCAACAAGAAGGCCGACGATCTTACCATTCGCAAGCTCACGTGGGGTAACAAGACCATGAAGGCCGCGTTTGACGAGGCGCGCGGGGCTGCGACAGAGACAAACGATGAGCCAGCCGAGGCGGATTCGTATGAGGTCGAGGATGCCGAGTAAGGCATAGCGTATAGTGCAAAAGTGGGGCCGCTGGCGATGTTACCAGCGGCCCCACTTCGTTTTGTTCCAGTATGTGCGGCTAGTCCTCGAGCAGGTCCTCGATAAAGCCGACGCGGTAGTTTTTGAAGATGACCTCGCCGCCGTCTTGCGTGGCGTCCAGATCGACATCGCCCATGATGCCAAAATCGTGGTCGCCATCCTCGTCGGCAAAGATCTGGTGCACGTGCCACACGTGATCGGTCTTCTCGTCGTTCTCGTCGATGGAAAACATCGCGGCGCTGCGGGCATCTCCATCGGTGAGGATTTCCGCGTGCTGCTTGTGGTAAGCGTCGAGTGCTTTTTGCCAGCGGATCTCGCTCATGCCCCAGTCGTCGTCGAGCTCGCCCAGGTCGCGAACGTGCTCGCGAGCGGCAAGGGTCACGCGGCGGAAGAGCGCGTTGCGCACCAACAGCGTGCAGCCGCGGCGGTCCGCCACGACCTCGTCGATGCCCTGCGGCGGCGCGGCGTCGAGGGCTGCCGGGTTGCCGGCGTTCTCCCACTCGTCCACCAGGCTCGAGTCCACCGAGCGCACCACAAAGCCGAGCCACGAAATGATGTCACGCAGGCGTTCATCGCGCTTCTCAATGGGCACGGTGCGATCGAGGGAACGGTAAGCCTCGGCTAGATAGCGCAGCAGAATGCCCTCGGAGCGGGCGATGCCGAGCTTTTGGATATAGCCCTTAAAGTCGCTCGCGCTCTCCAGCATGTCGCGCAGGACGCTCTTGGGTGAGAGCTGGTAGTCGTTGGCCCAGGGTACTTCCTGGCAGTACTTATCGAAGGCGGCATCGAGTAAGTCCTCGAGCGGCTTTTCGTAGGTGACATCCTGAATGCGTTCCAGGCGTTCCTCATAGTCGACGCCGTCGGCCTTCATCTCGGCCATCGCGCGGTCGCGCGCGGCGCGCTCCTGTGCGCGCAATACCTGCTTGGGATCCTCGAGCGTTGCCTCGACCATCGAGATCAGATCCATGGTATAGGTCTCGCTCTCGGGATCGAGCAGCTCCAACGCGGCAAGCAAGAACGGCGAGAGCGGCTGATCGAGCGCAAAGTCCTCGGGCAGATCGACCGTCAGCGCGTAGTCGATGTCTGGTGCGGCGTCAGCCGGGGCGTCAGGTGCGGGCGGCACCTCGGTGCGAACGACGACGCCGGAGTCGATGAGCGTTGCGAAGATCTCGTCGGCGCGAACTTCGAGCTTGGCCTTTTCCTCGGGGGCCTGCAAGCTCGTCTCGATGAGGTCGTGCACGCGGGCGCGAGCGTCGCCGCCCTGCTCGACCACGCTAATCACCATGGAGTGTGTGATGCGAAGGCGTGGCTTGAGCGTTTCGGGCTGCGTCTCGATCAGGCGCTCAAAGGTCTGCTTGTTCCAGGTGACAAAGCCCTCGGGGGCCTTCTTCTTTTTAATCTTGCGGAGCTTCTTGGGGTCGTCGCCCGCCTTGGCCATGAGCTTGGCGTTCTCGATCTCGTGCTCCGGGGCCTCGGCGATGACCATGCCCTCGGTATCAAAGCCAGAGCGACCGGCGCGACCGGCGATCTGATGGAACTCGCGGGCGCGCAGGCGACGCATCTTGTAGCCGTCAAACTTGGTGAGCGCGGTGAGCACCACGGTATGGATGGGCACGTTGATGCCGACGCCGAGTGTATCGGTGCCGCAAATGACGGGCAGTAGGCCCTGCTGCGCCAAGCGCTCGACCAGCAGACGATAGCGCGGCAACATGCCGGCATGGTGCACGCCGACGCCGCATCCAAGCAGGCGTTTGAGAATCTTGCCAAAGGCCGTCGAGAAGCTCGTTCCCTTTGCTGCTTCTTTGATGGCCTCGCGCTGCTCCTTGCTGGCAATGCCAAAATTGGCGAGCGACTGCGCCGTCGCAAGGGCGGCATCCTGGCTAAAGTGCACGATATAAAGCGGGGCCTCGCCACGGCGCATGGCGAGCTCGACCGTGCCCTCGAGGGAGGTCGTCACATAGTCGTAGCTCAGCGGAACGGGACGTGGGGCATCGACAACCAAGTCGCAAGCAGTGCCGGTGTGTTCCTCGAGTGAGGCGGCGATGGCGGTGACATCGCCGAGCGTGGCGCTCATGAGCATAAACTGCGCGTGGGGTAGGGTGAGCAGCGGCACCTGCCAGGCCCAGCCGCGGTCGGGGTCGGCAAAGTAGTGGAACTCGTCCATGGCCACGCAGCCCACGTCAGCGCCCTCGCCCTCGCGCAGTGCATCGTTGGCAAGGATTTCGGCCGTGCAGCAGATGACGGGCGCCTTGGTGTTGATATGCGTATCGCCGGTGATCATGCCGACGTTATCGCGGCCAAGCACCTGTACCAGGTCGAAAAACTTCTCGCTGACCAGAGCCTTGATAGGGGCCGTGTAGTAGCAGCGCTTGCCCTGTGCCATGCCCATAAAGAGCATGCCCAGCGCGACAAGCGACTTGCCCGATCCGGTCGGTGTTCCCAAAATGACGTGATCACCGGCAGCCAGATCCATGAGGGCCTCTTCTTGGTGATCCCACAGCTCAATGCCGCGGTCGCTCGTCCATTCAAAGAAGCGTTCGAAGGCTTGGTCGGGCGTGAGCCACGGTTCGGGCTCACTGCCGTCCTCGGGCTCCCACCAGGTGGGGGAGAGCGCACCGAGCGAACCGAACTCTGCCTCGGTTCCCGTGCCGCCCGAGAATGAGCTGGCAGCGCCGGCGCCGGAGACGGTGCTGGCGGCGGTATCTGTCGTGGTCTGTGCCATGTGGTTGCTTTCTCTCGCGATTGTCCGCCAACTATTATGGCGTAGCGGCGGCGTGGGGTGCCAGCGCGCGAGAAAATGCAGGAAATGGGCGTTCTGCCCAGCCGTTTAGTGTAGTCGCTAGCTAAGTGAGTAGACTTTTTGCGATATTGCGAGCACATGGCTTTTGCGCAAGGGTTCTACCTGCGGTTTTATGTTTCGCTATGCGGGCTGTGCTTGGCTATTGCAAAATAGTCTACTCACTTAGGTTTGAGGGCCGTTCGCTGGAGCCTATTTGCGCTTGTTTGCCAACGCCGCGACCATCAGAAGCCCCTAGGACTCTTGCGGTAGACGCTTCTTGCCCTTGCGGGCACGGTTTCTAAAGTTCTCGACGGCCTCTTCCATGCCCAGAGGCACATAGGCGAGCTCATCGAGGTTATCGGGCAGGTAGCAGGCTAGGCTTTGCTCCTGCGCGCGGCCCGCCGCGAGCTGTTCATCGCTGGGCTGCGCGCCGGGTGTGGCGCAAATGCCATAGACGGCGGCACCCATCTCGCGCGTGCGGCGCTCGTACTCGGTCTCGGGATGTTCGGGATGGTCGCGGCGGACGTCGTCGCTTACCCAAAGCGTATCGTAGCCGGCCGCGGCAAACTGTCCCAGGGCGTAATCGCGCAACGGCTTGCTGTCGCTGCGCAGTGTGACGGTAGCGCCGGCTGAAAAGAGCGGGCGGTAGAGCATCAGATGGTGGACATGGACGAGTCGTTTTTTGGCGTACTTGGCCTTGGGCTGCGGCGTGGGAAAGTTGATGGTGATGGCATCGAGCTCGCCTGTGTCAAACAGCTGCGGCAGCGATGCGGCGCCTCGGGGCAGGACGAGTGCGTTGGTCAGTTCCTGCTCGCAGATTTTCTGCGCGGCATAGGCGATGCAGATGGGCTCCTGGTCCATGCCGATAAAGAGGGTGTCGGGCTCGCGGTGGGCGCGCTCGACCAGATAGGTTCCCTTGCCACAGCCAAGATCCAGGTGAAGGTGTTCGAAGGGCTTGCTGCCAGCTGGCGCGCAAGCCTCGCGCCAATCTCCGGCATAAGCCTCGGGGTTCGTCTCGATCGCATCGGTGTAGCGCTCCAGGCGCTCCTCGAGCACAAAGTTCTTAGGCGTGCGAACGTGGACGGCTCCCATGAGGCTCCTTGGTCATAAGTATGGAACGCATAGCTGCGCGTTCCGTCAATGGGTTGAAAAAAGGGTGGGCATAGTTTGTCCGAAAGACGCGGTGCGGCTCGACGGCGAGTCGTCGGTGCCTACAGGCGCTTGAGGATCACATAGCGGTTGAGCTCGCCGCTGCGACCGTCGGCATGGAAGCGCTCAAGCTCGCGCACGGGGACCTCGCCGCTCTTGTAGAACGTACGGACGCCGCGCACCAGGTCGGTGATTTGCTGATCGTCAAAGTGATGGCAATAGCGGTAGGCGTGGCGGTCGTTTTGCCAGCCAATGAGGTGGTCGCCGGCTTCAAACTGCGCGGAATCGTAACCCTCAAACGGCGGGGTGAGCTCGGCGCGGGCCTCGGCTCGAACGGCCTTGCGCGCCATGCGCTCGTCGTTCATAAACTCCCAAAAGCTGATGGCGATGATGCCGCCTGGGCGCGTCTGGCGCACCAGGGCGTCGAGCACACGTACGCGGTACTCGCACGATGGCACGTGGTGCATAAAGCCAAAGCAGACCGAGATGTCGGCGAGCGGGGCGTCGAAAAGCACGTCGGGCGTCTCGGCGGGGTTGAGCTTCATGAGGGCGTCGAGCACGTCGAGTTCCTGGAAGTGCAGGTTGGGAATGCGAAGCGCGTGGCCATGTGCATCGATAGCCAGGTCTTGGCACGAGTCGACACCATAGAACTCAAACGGGCAGCTGGCATCTGCCGAGGGGTTTGCGCCGTCGACGCCCTTGGCGGCAAGTGCGCCGCCGGCGGCAAAGTTCTCGAATCGCATATTGCCGCAGGCAAGATCGAAGACGCGGACGGGATGCTCGATCGTGGCGGCGTTGAGCTGCCCGAGCGCGATGTCCATGGTGCGCACCCAGCCGGGCCACGGGGCCTGGCGCGTATCGGAAAAGGAAGCGGAGTGCTCGCGATAGAACGTATTGTTGAGCTGGATGAGCGATGAGGCGAAATCGCGGTTCACGGCGCGGAACTCCCTCCGTTGGCGGTGCGGAATAAACAGTACGACCATACTACCGTTAACGCCGCAACGGGGACAACCGAGCCGTGGGTCATTGCTTTGTTTGGACACATTTCCGCAGCTCATATGTGCCCGCAACCGCCGGTTGTCAAAAATCTCACTAGAATAGGTGGCATGTTTTGGCGGTGGCGGATAGATTTTTAACTGTGCAAGGCGCCTTAAGAACAAAAACGGTCCGGCGGCACGGCTGGCATCACATAGGAGGAACCATGAATGTAGAAACTGCGCAGCGGCTCGCCGACCTTCGTCGCAGCAAGGGTTTTAGCCAAGAAGGGCTGGCGCGAAAGCTAGGGCTGTCGCGCCAGGCGGTCAGTAAATGGGAGCGTGCGGAGAGCTCGCCCGATACCGAGAACCTGATCTCGCTCGCCAAGCTCTATGGCGTGAGCCTGGACGAGCTGCTCAATCCGAGCGATGAGATTGAGGACGATATCGAGTTTGAGAATGAGGACCGCGCTCGTCAGCGCGAGGCCGAGGCGGCAGAGCGCGCACGCACCCATGAGGCGGCGGCACGAGCTACCGAGGCGGTAACACAGGCGAGTGACGCCGCCGCCAAGGCGGCGCAAGCGGCAAGCTGGAGTGCACAGGCCGCTAATGCCGCTACGGCGCAGGCGACGAGTGGCGGCGCAGTTGGCTCGACTCCGGTGAAGGGCCCGTTCCAGTCGTTCCCGTATTGGGCCGTGTGTTGGCTGCTGTTCTTTTTGCTGATGTTCCTGTTTGGTGCCGGCCCCTTTGCTGCGCTGATCTTCTTTACGATTCCCATCTATCACTGGGTGGCGCGTGCGCTCGATGGCGATTGGGCGCGCGGAGATATTCAGGTTGGTTCGGCGCCGGTGGTCGCTAGGGCTCAGGATGTTTCCGCTCCGGTTGATACTGACGTGGCTACCGTGACTACCGCTGACCCGATCGCCAAAGAGGGTGATGAATGATGAAGCTTTCGCATGAATCCAAGGTACGCTTGGGCGTTGGCATCGGAGCGTTTGTGCTCATCATCGGGCTTGTCTTTGGCACTTCTCGGCTATTGGCTCATTCCGATATGGTGCGTACGACCGGTATTCTATCTGGCCATTTGTCTGATTTTGACGATATGTTTGACGAGGACGATTCCTTGAATAGCGGTAACTATTCTGCTCGGCCTCAGCAGCTTTCGAGCACGACTTTTGATGCCGATGAGTTCCGCTACCTCGATTTCGATATCGCTGCGGCTACGGTGGACGTCAAGGTTGTTGATGGCAACAAGGCTCGCGTTATCGAGCGGGGACGCGTTGCCAATGGTATGGATGCCTCCAAGGCCGCGACGCAAAACATCGCATCCGTCGAGGACTCGACGCTCAAGGTTTCCCAGTTTGGAAGTGATGACGGTAAGGCAATCGATCGCTCGGTTACGGTCGAGCTGCCGCGCCGTGTTGCCGAACATCTGAAGGGAGTCAACGCGCACGTGGGCTCGGGCGATCTGCAGATTGTCGGTGTCACCTGTGATGGTTTCGACCTTTTCCTGGGTGCGGGAGATGTAGAGTTTACGGGCAGCGTGACTGATGCGCTCAGCGCTGAGGTCGGTTCGGGCGATGTGACATTCGAGCTCTACCAGGCCCCCGCTAAGTCGATGGACGTGAGCGTGGGCTCGGGCGATGTGGAGATGACGGTTCCGAGCTCTACGGGCTTTAAGGCGAGCCTCACCTTGGGCAGTGGCGATTTCGAGAGCGATTTCCTTCCGCTTGGCTACGACGGCGAGACCATTTTGAATCTTGAATTCGATAACGGCGATGAGTCTGCCACGTATCGTTTTGAAGTCGATTCGGGCGACATGTCGTTTGATTCGGAGTAGTGAGGCAGACGAAAGCCTAGGCGAAGACATAGACGCGCTGTTTGATGAAGGCGCCGAAGCCGAGATCGGCTCCGGCGCCTTTGCCTTTACAATGGGGGCATGGAACAGATTATCTTGAACATACTCGAGGCTCTGCGTCGCGGCGAGACCGTGGACGACAAAGCGCTCGTCAAACTGATACATGCCGAGGCGCGTTGTGAGGGTGCCGACAAACGCGATTTGGCCAAGCGCCGTCTGCTGCCGTTTTACCAGCGGGTAAAACGTGAGGAGCCGGCTCGTTGGGCTGGGTGGAATGTCGATGCCGAGCTGGAACGTCGACTGCTGCAGGTGCTACGCATGAAGCCTCGTCGCACGGCTTCGGGCGTGGCGACCATTACCGTCATCACCAAGCCCTGGCCATGCTCGGGCGATTGCCTATTTTGCCCCAACGATCTGCGCATGCCCAAAAGCTATCTGCACGCCGAGCCGGCGTGCGCCCGTGCGGAGCAAAATTGCTTTGACCCGTATCTGCAGGTAAGCGCTCGTCTGACCGCGCTTTCGCAGATGGGGCATGCGACCGATAAGATTGAGCTCATTGTGCTCGGCGGTACCTGGAGCGACTATCCGCAAGGGTATCAGACGTGGTTTATGTCGGAGCTCTTCCGCGCGCTCAATGACGATGCCGTGGCTGGTGTGGCGGCTAACCCCATGTTGGCGCGTCCGGGCATCAGTCGTGCCGAGGCGGGGCGTCTGCTCGATGACGCTCCCGCCGATGCCCTGCCGCCTGTGGTAGCAGAGCGCCGTGAGCGCTATCGGGCCGCCGGCATTGCGACAGACGAGGTCGAGCTTGCTGCCGGCGTTGCCGACGAACAGGGGCGTGTGGATGCTGCCGTGGGCGGCTATAACCGTGCGGTGCGTCGTCTGTACGGTCCCGGTACGCCGTGGGACAAGGTCACTGAGTGGCAGACGGCAACGATGGAGG
The DNA here is from genome assembly GCA_937982065.1 of uncultured Collinsella sp. GTDB lineage: Bacteria > Actinomycetota > Coriobacteriia > Coriobacteriales > Coriobacteriaceae > Collinsella. The sequence goes on along the minus strand of CALJMO010000052.1, from coordinate 53,431 downwards.
AGCTCGAGCGTCAGCAGCGCATCAACGAGACGGCGAAGCATCGCGTGGTGGGACTCGTTATCGAGACGCGCCCCGATGCCGTGACGCCGCAGGCCCTCACGCTCATCCGCCGCCTGGGCTGCACCAAGATCCAGATGGGTATCCAGAGCCTCGACCAGCACCTGCTCGATATCAACGAGCGTCGCATTTCGGTGGCGCAGATCGAGCGGGCGTTTTCGCTTGCACGCCTGTTTGGCTTTAAGATCCACGCGCATTTTATGCTCAACTTGCTGGGCGCCACGCCCGAAGGGGACAAGCGCGATTACGAGCGCTTTATGACCGAAGGGGCCTTTATGCCCGACGAGGTCAAAGTCTATCCGTGTGCGCTCATCGAGGGCTCGCGTCTGGTGGGCTGCTACGAGTGCGGCGAGTGGCGTCCCTATACCGAGGAAGAGCTGCTCGATGTGCTTGCCGACGACATCGTGGTGACGCCGGCGTTCTGCCGTATCAGCCGCATGATCCGCGATTTTAGCTCCGATGACATCATGGTGGGCAACAAGAAGCCCAACCTGCGCCAGCTCGTTGAGAACCGCCTGGCTGCTCGGGGTGATGGTGCGACGGTGCGTGAGATTCGCTATCGCGAGATCAGCACGGCGGGTGCCGACTTGGATGAGCTATCTCTTGATGAGGAGGTGGCGTACGAGACGCCGGTGACGCACGAGCGCTTTTTGCAGTGGGTGACGCCGCAGGGCAAGATCGCGGGCTTTTTGCGGTTGTCGCTGCCCGACCATTCGTTTGTTGCCGCGCATGCTGACGAGTTGCCGACGTCGCCGGACGAGGCGATGATTCGCGAGGTACACGTGTATGGCATGGCGGCACGCGTGGGCGACCAGGGACAGGCGGCGCAGCATCACGGGTTGGGGCGTTTGCTCGTAGAGCGTGCGTGCGAGATTGCCCGGGATGCGGGTTATGCGCGTATCAACGTGATTAGCGCGATTGGCACACGCGAGTATTATCGCCATCTTGGATTTTATGACCATGGCCTTTATCTGCAAAAGGAGCTCTAGATGAACAAGCCGAGTGTTTCTGCCGGCGTCGTTGCCGGCGTTGCTCTGGGAGCCGCGGCGCTTGGTGCGGCCGCCGTCGCTGTTCGTGCTGCCTGTCTGCAGGTTGCGCGAACCCGCAATGGGTTGGCGCGTGTGAAGCGCGTGCACGACGAGGGCGGCGACGAAGTCCGCGTATTGGTGCAAGGCGGCGTCTACCAAAGCGCGAGTTACGTTGGCGAGCGTTGGGCTGAGCCCGCCTTTGCGTACTATCGTGCGTTTGACGACGTGTTTGAGGCCGAGGATGCGATGCGCGACGTTTATGGTCACGGTATCAGCCGTATGCTCATGCTGGGTGGCGGCGGGTTTGCCTATCCCAAGTTTGCGCTGATGTCGCACGAGGGCTTGCGCATGGACGTTATCGAGTATGACGGAGAGATTACGCGCCTGGCGCGCCGTTGGTTCTATCTGGACGAGCTGGAGCGCACGGTGGGCGACCGCTTGCGGGTGATTACTGCTGAGGCTCGCTCGTATCTGGGTGTGACGAGTGTGGGCCATCGTCGCTACGACGTGGTCGTGAGCGATTGCTTTGGCGGTGCCGAGCCCGTACGCGAGCTGGCGACGGTTGAAGCGTTGCGTCTAGTGCGAGGCAGCCTGAACCCCGGGGGTATCTGCGCTGCCAATATCGTGAGCGCAAACGAGGGGAGCGATGTGACGTTCCTGCGCGATTGCGCTGCCACGGCACTCGAGGTATTCGCCCACGCCTGGGTGGTCCCATGTGGCGATGCGAAGTTCGGCGGCGAGGAAAACTACCTGCTCATCGCCAGCGACGGCAACTACGCCTTTGCCGAAGCCGTGCCCTTCGACACCGACTTCCTCGGCACCGTCCTTCACGACAAATAGGTCTCTCCGTCCCAAAAAGACTGGTCTTAGGCGCGGTCGCGCCAGCCGAGAACGCGCTGCTTCATGTCTTCGATGTCGAGCACGCCTTCGGCAAAGCCCTTGCGCACGAGCTCTTCGGGAACAAACTCGTCGTAGCGGTCAAAGTAAGGCACCTCGCCGGGATAGACGAGCTCGATGGGATCGAAGTCCTTCTCGGCCTCGGCGGCGAGCACCTCAAAGAACGTCTCCTCGTCGGCCTTCATCTTAAACTGCATAAAGTACGGACGTGACGGGTCGAGTCCGCGAAGGCCCAGTTCAGCGGCACACTTAATCTTGAGTATGCGCTCGAGCGCCAAAAAGGCGTAGCTGCCCAGCCAGGGGAAGAGCACCCAGGTGTCGCCACCCAGGTTGATGAGTGGCTTAGTTCCCGCGCCCGAAAGCTTGGCCGTATGACGAGCCTGCGCCAAGCGAGCCCGTGCGTTGCCCATGAGATACGGATATGCCGCATGCTCGTTGAGCGCTTTGCGCATGCGCTCGAGTACATGCGTATTGATGTCTCCGGGGCAGTCGCCAAAGTATGCCGGCACACGACCTTTGACTTGCGTGGCAAAGACGGTGTGTCGCTTCCAGTCCACTTCCTCGACAATCCAGCAGTGTCCGGCGATGGCGATGCGCTCGCCGGGCGGTGGCGGATTGACGATCGTGCCCAACTCGGCCGACTCGCTGCGGACGGTGAACTCCTCGTTTTCCTGGAACACGGCGTAGAACTTAAAGTTGTTAATGATGCGTTCGCCCGCGAGGCCCACAATGAGCCCACCGCCCTCGGTGACCTGGATATGGTCGATCTTGATGAGGTGGCGCAGCAGCACGCGATAGTCATCGGCCGAGACGCGATGGAAATAACTGAGCGTGAGCACGCGCTGGGCAAGTTCGGCCGGCGTGAGCTCTCCGGTACTGGCAAGCGTCGACATGGTCTGGTGGTAGAGCAGGCTGTAGGGGAGTCGATCGAGCTCGGGCGGCTCGACCCATTTTTCCTCGCGATAGAGTTGTACGAGCGCGATGCCTTGCAGGAGCTTCCACGGAATGGTCTCGGGCATCATCGTGCGCGGCTCGGGCTCTTCCTCGCGCATGACAAACCACATCTCGGGCGGAAGATCGCGGCGTCCCGTGCGGCCCATTCGCTGCAAAAAGGAGCTGACGGTAAATGGCGCATCAATCTGAAACGCACGCTCCAGGCGGCCGATATCGATACCGAGCTCCAGCGTAGAGGTGGCGACGGTCGTTTGTGCCTGTTCCTCGTCGCGCATGAGCTCTTCTGCCGTCTCGCGTAGCGATGCCGAAAGATTGCCATGGTGGATGAGAAAGCGGTCGGGCTCGTGTCGGCTCTCGCAGTAGCTGCGCAGCATGGAGCATACGGCCTCTGCCTCTTCGCGCGAGTTGGCAAAGACCAGGCACTTGCGGCCGCGGGTGTGTTCGAAGATATAGCCCATGCCGGGGTCGGCGTTGTCTGGTGCTGTGTCGGTGGGGTTGAGAAGCGCCTGCTCGGTCGCTCGTGGGATGTCGACTTCGCCCTCGGGGGCCGAGGAAGTTTGGCGGTCCTTGGGAGCGGCCTTGCCCCGTGCCCGCTCACGACGTTGACGGCGCTCCTCTTGTGTGAGCTGTCCGCTGTGACGCATGTCTTGGGCGCCGGCGGGCAGTGCCGCGGATGCCGCCGCCTCGATGCGCTCGCACGCAAGCACTTCGGCCTCTTGAGGACCCGTGCTCTCGAATCTCCGCTGCTGTGCCTGGGGACCCGAGTTGTAGAAGTGCTCCATGGAGATGCGCCACACGTGGCGCGGCTCTTCAAAGCGGGGGATAACGCAGTCGCGCCCCGTTCCCTGTGAGAGAAAAGCGCCCGTGCGCTCGGGGTCGCCGATGGTGGCAGAAAGGCCGATGCGGCGGGGCTGCACGCCCGCCATGCGCGAGAGGCGCTCAATAAGGCAGAGCGTCTGACCGCCGCGGTCGCCGCGCATGAGCGAGTGGACCTCATCGATGACCACGTAGCGCAGGTCGCAAAACATGCGCGGAATCGCCATGTGCTTATGGATTAAGAGCGCCTCGAGTGACTCGGGCGTAATCTGCAAGATGCCGCTCGGTTTTTTGATGAGCTTAGCCTTGTGCGACTGCGAGACATCGCCATGCCAGTGCCAGACGGGGATATCGGCCTCTTCGCAGAGGTCGTTGAGGCGGACGAACTGATCATTGATGAGCGCTTTGAGGGGGCCGATGTAGAGGGCGCCCACGCTCGCGGGCGGGTTCTCCCAAAACTCGGTCAGGATGGGAAAGAAGGCTGCCTCGGTTTTGCCGGAAGCCGTGGATGCTGTCAGGAGCACATTATCTTGCGTGTTAAAGATGGCATCAGCTGCCGCAACCTGGATAGAGCGCAAGCTCTCCCAATCGTGGGAGTAGATGAAGTCTTGGATAAACGGGGCGTAGCGGTCAAAGGCGTTCACGGGGCCTCCTTTCAAAAGCGAATCTCTCAACGCGGCGGGCAGTGGCTTGCTGCATTACTGCTTCAACGTTTGCCCAGATAGAGCCTGCCAAAATAAACCTGTCCCTTTTTGGAAGGTTAGATGGTGAATTCGGCGAAGTTACGGTCGCCGTCTGCGGTATCGGTGTCGCCTGTTGCTACTGCCGGCACCAGCGCGTCGCCGCCGACGCTTTGCAGCAGCTCGGCTACGTTGGCGTCGGGGTTTTGGCATAGGATGTCGAGCAGCTCGATAAAGTCGCGAATGACTTCACGCGGCGTCAGATGTGTGTCGGCTCCCACACGACCGAACTCGATCTTGAGGAAGTCCACCAAGTCGTTCTCGGTAAGCGTGGGCGTCCAGCCAAAGTAGCCGGCGTGAATTTGCATGAGTTTTTCGATCAGCACCAGCAGCTCCTCGTAGGTGAGTGGCTGCAGACGGATGATGGGCGCGAGCATGTCCTTAAAGTCCTCGCGTGCAAAGCGGCCTTGAGCGAGTCGGCTGCGCAGGGCCTCGTAGGAGAACACGCCGCGGCGGCGGTCTTCGATGGAGGTTGGCGTGCCGCCCATGATCATGCCCAGGTACTGCGCCTTGCCCTGGAGTGTGTCGTTGTACATGGTCAGGATCTTCTCGTAGTTGTACTGGCGCGTGATCGCGTTGGGAATCTTATACAGATTCACGAGCTCGTCGATGAGCACCAACATACCCTTGTAGCCGCTGCAGACCAAAAAACGCGCGATGAGCTTAACGTAGTCGTACCAGTCGTCATCGCTGATGATGGTCGAGGAGCCCAGCTCGGCGCGAGCCTCGCTCTTGGTACGGTATTCGCCGCGGATCCATTTGGTCACGCGGCTCATGGCTTCTTCGTCGCCCTCGGATACGGCCGTGCGATAGCGGCGGAGCATGCGGGTGAAGTCGAAGCCGTGGACCATTTCCTCGAGCGAGGCCAGTTGGGCATTGACGACCGACTCGTCGACGTCGGCGTACGAGGTGACCCAGCGATCAAGAATAAGGTTGAGCGCACCGCCCTCGGGGCGCGTCTTGGTCGATATATTGCGTATGAGCTCGCGGTAGGTGGCAAGGCCCTGCCCCTGCCCGCCCTGCAGACGGCGCTCGGGGGATAAGTCTGCATCGGCGACGACGAATCCCTCACCCATGGCGTGCGTGCGGATGGTCTGGAGCAAAAAGCTCTTGCCGGCGCCGTAACGACCGACCAGAAAGCGGAAGCTCGCACCACCGTCGGCGATGAGACTCAGATCGGTGAGCAGGGCGCGGATCTCGACCTCGCGCCCTACGGTAATGTAGGGAAGGCCGATGCGCGGGACCACGCCGCCCTTGAGCGAGTTGAGAATGACGGCAGCGACGCGCTTGGGCACGCGGGGTGCTGCGGATGCGGTATCACTCATGGTCTAGGTATCCTCTCACGTCTGCTTCGTAGTCCTCAATAATCTGCGGCCCTGCCGCGCTAAATTCAATTACGGTGTCGCCCACCAGGTCAAAGAGCGCCTCGTTGATGGTATCGACGAGCATGTCCTCGCTCTGTCCCGAGTGCGCCACTGCCGATGTCGCTTGCGCTGCGTTTTGCTCGAGCAGTGCGCGAAGGAAGGCATCTGCGGCGGGCGCGAGTTCGTTTGTGGCGTCAGCGGGCGCAGCAGCTGCGAACGCGGGCGTCGGCGCGAGAAGCGGTGCCACGACACCAAACTGTTCGGTGGATATGGTCGGCTCGTCGGTCAAGTCCTGCCGAATGGGTGCCACGACCGGTTCGACAATCGCGTCGGTTACGGGCTCGGCTTCCGGTTGCCCTGAGTCCGCTGCCTCGGCTTCTGCGGATGCGTCGTCCTCGCGTTCCTCATCGATCAAAAGCGCTTCGCGCGTTTGCGCGGCGGCGCTCCGAATGTGCCCCAGCTGGCTCAAATCGATATCGATCTTGATGGGCTGGTGTGCGGCGTCCCACGAAAGCCATGCCATGATCTCGTCATCGATGATCTTGGCCAGATATTTGGGGACCTTCTCCTCCTTCAGGGGGTGGGTGGGGTCTAGGGCCAGGCGTAGGCGTTGGTCGCAGGCGCGCATCATCTCACCAAGCTTGCTGCTTTTTTGCCTGCTGCCGTGAATTCGCATGCATTCCCAAAAGCCGTTTTGGCAGCGGTAGATGTGAATGGGGTCCAGGCGATATTCGCAGTCCTCGTGGCGCTCGGGCGCAAAGAATACGGCCGAGGCAAACATGGTGTAGGGCATGGCCGTCTCCTCCCCAAATAAGCTCGCCACGATGTCGGTCTTTCGGTGCGTGTCATAGTAGCGCGCCATACGGACATACACGGCGCACGCCACGTGGCGCAGATCGCGGTGGTGGCTGCGGTCGAGCCGCGAGTTACTTAGGTTGTACGTGGAGAGGGCGTTGATGGCGGCCATGAGTCGCTCCTCGCGCACCTCATCGGGCGGAAGGGGGAGCGTGGGCTCGGAGGTTTTGCGACGCTTAGGGGTCTGGCCGGACGGTGCCGGTGCTGGTACAAGGTCTCGTGCCGCGCGCCGCAGCTCGATAAGGGCGTTATCGAACATGACGGTTTTAGAGTCGCGAAGTAGCTTGGGGTCGAGTCCGTGGAAAACGGCGTAATCCTGCAGCCACACGCGCGCAAACCGGTCGATGCCGGGCTCGAAGGCGCGATAGACATCCCAAAAGGCCTTGATCTTGTTAAAACCTTCGAGCGGATCATCTATGCCAATGCCGCAAATCAGCTCATAGAGATACAGAAAGGCAAAGGATGTAGACGTTTCCTCGACGGTTCCGCGGCGCACTTGGGCACGCCAGGTAAAGTAGCCGCGCAACTGCCGGTCGCTCATGGCATTGTAGGTGGGAAAGTACGACTTAAAGGTGCCGTTGTAGGGACAGTCGTCCTCAAAGTCGGCCATCAGCAAGCCCTGGCGGTAGAAAAGCTCGGCCTCCGATAGCCAGCGGCCCGCGCCGCCCTTGGGGTCATCCTGCCAGCGCGATATCTCGCGCATCTTGCGGTATTGGTCGGGGAGGAAATTCTGCATCTGTCGGCCGGTTTTGAGAATCGGCTCGTCTGCGTAGATTTCGTTTGAGAAGCGGGCGGACTGATGGGTCCGGGCCTCGGCCATAATGCGCTCGATGAGCATCTTGATGTCCTGGTCGGCCACCGCTTCTCCTCTCCTAACGCAGCTTCGGTGACCTCATATCATAGCACAGCATCAAACAGGTGTTCGAGATACTGCTGCGTAGATAGATTTAGAACAGGAGGGCGTAGATGACGGCGATGACGACGGAGGGGAGCATATTGGCCGTGCGGAAGGTCTGAGGACGGATGAGGTTGACGCCGACGCAGAAGATGAGCATGGAGCCTACGAGCGAAAGGCTGTCGAGGGCTGTTGTGGTCATGATGGGGGAGAGCGCGCCGGCAAACAACGTGATCGTCCCCTGGAACACGGCTACGGGCAGGGCCGAGAAGATGCAGCCGCGTCCGAGCGACGCCGTCATGGTGCAGACGATGATGCAGTCCAGTGCGCCCTTGAGGGCAAGCGTTGACCAGTCGCCGAGCAGGCCGTCCTGGATCGATCCCACAATTGCCATGGCGCCGATACACACGGTGAGTGAAGTCGAGACAAAAGCGTTGGTGAACTCGTTATCGCCCTCACTGCCGGTCTTGCGCTTGAGCCATTCGCCAAGGTTCTCGATGGCGGCTTCCAAGTTGACGGCCTCGCCGATGAGCGAACCGAGCGCAAATGAGACGATGAGCATGGTGGTGCCGGTGGTCGCTAGCGCCTTCCCATCGATAAGGAGCATCTTTTGCATGGTGCCGCCAAGGCCGATAAACAGGACGCACAGCCCCGATGCTTTCATGAGCGTGTCTTGGATGCGCGGTGTGATGAAGCGGCCGCCCGCTAATCCCAAAAGACCGCCCGCAACTAAAAGCACAACGTTGATGATTGTTCCCAAGCCCGGCATGAGCCCTCCTGTATTGATGCCAACGTGGCAATCGTAGCAGAACGAAATGCGAGGCACATCGCGACTCATCTAATACGTTATATAAGTGGTGTTAGGAATGATGTGCAGCATTTAAGCCTCAGGTGGTTGTCGGGACATAGGGATAGTATTCAAAGCGCAGTGTCATAAGCCGCTGCGGGGATTCAATAGCCGCGGCGATGATATTGGCATCGCGGGCACGATCAAACCCTTCGAGTTCGATCTGATACGAGACGTCTTGCATAATGTCCAGACGTCGCCAGGCTAGGAGTGTGTCACCATCGAATTCCAAGGTCTTGCCTCCGTCTGGAGCAACGGCGTATAGACGCAGCTTGGCGGTGGTTGCAGGGTCGACAACCGTGACCTTTTTAATTTCGTTTCGAGTATTCTTGGCGCCCAACAAGGTGAGCAGTGTTGGGGCCACGACCTCGCCCGATGGCAAAATGACGACTTCGATGGATTCAGGAAATGCGATGATAGCCGACTTGCGGACGGGCTGATTGGCGGCGGCAACTTCGATGTTCGCAGCGTCGATGACCTCCGTGTGGTCGAGCGCGGCAAGCACGCAGCAGTTACCTTCATCGATCTCTTGAGGATCAGCAAGCCCCAGACTGTCCGCGAACTCGGGATCGTTTGGATCGGCAGCGGGCTCATTCGGCGCTTCGAAAGAAGCTGGGACGCTGTTTGTCGGCGACGGCGTGTCGCCCGCACCTGCTTCTTTGTCCGCGCTCTCTTCTTGTATGGTTGCGTTGATGGGTTCGTCGTTTGGGGGGAGCGTCTTGGCGTCAAACGCGGAGGGGAGAATTCCGATGGCTCCGGATCCGTTCCACTCCATTTCGAGAAGCGCCGGGTCGGCAAGAATGCGTTGCCTGCTTTGCGCGCGGGCATCGATTTCAATAGGGCCTGCCTCTATCCCTCGTGTAAGGCTGAGTGATCCGGATGGCTTCTCGAAATGAGCGTCTGTGTCTTTGGTACTGACGGCGTAGAACAGCAGGGACGCTTCTCCCGCCGCGATGGCATCGGTACCGGCTTTGGTCAGCCGCAACGATGCCGTGAATGAGAGGGTGGGCTGCGTGTCGTCTGCATTCGCGGCGGCGCAGCCCAGACATATACCGCCTCCTTTCTCAAAAAACGTACCGTCGAAGGCGACCTTCGCTCCGTTCGCCGAGTCATCGACCGAAGCGATGTCGATGCGCAGCTCTAAATTGCATGGATCGCCATCTGCATCGAGCGCAACCGAGCGCCACGTGCAGACGGCGCACCCCGCCTGGGAGCCGTTTGCCTTGTTCGAACGATTGATATCCACGACTATCGAGCCGTCCGTATTACGACGAAGGCATCCCGAGGTTGAGATTGCGGCCTGTGCGATCGAAAAACGCTTGCACGCAATGGCGCTCGACGGATTTGGTGCGGAGCTTAGGGCCGCTGGTAAGGAGTCTGCCATGACAGGAGTCGCCCAAGCGGCGACAGGCGTTCCGGTTGCGAGCGTGCCGCAGAGTGCGACGACGGGCAAAAGGTTCTTCGATGCCATGGGGTCTCCTTAGCTAATTTAGTGCGGCCTGTTCATGTTTTGTTTCTGGCTGTGTTTGATGTGCAGACCGAGGCCGGCGGTTCCCGCGCCTGCTGCTGCGGCGCCTGCTGCCAAGAGCCATCGTTTGTCGCCTGTCTGCGCCAACGGTTCCTCGCGGTCGCTGCGGTCGAGCTCCGAGAGGTCGACCGTCACTTGCGTGGCGGCCTGCGCCTGTTCTTGCTGGGCAAAGGCCATGGCTGGCCCAAACGCTAGGATGCTGACGGCGGCGGCCAGGGCGACGGCCTTATGCCGTGTGCGCACCGGGCTCGACCGTCCAGGTGATCGTTGCAACCTGATCGCCTTCGCCGGTTACGCGGAAGATGTCGCGCGTGACGCGGGCGACGTTTCCGCTTGTCTTGAGCTTAATTTTGTCCGTGCCACCGGCAATGCCCTGGTAGCCCATGTCGAAGGCTGCATTCTTGGAAAGATCGAGGCCCGTTCCCTGCATTGCGGCGCTGGCGTTCTGGAGCGCGCCGTCGGGGCCGACCTTAAAGTCGATGGAGTTCTGCGCGGTTCCGGCCTTGGCGTCGGCGGCAATGGTCCAGGTGTTCATGGCGTCGATCTTCATGTTGGTGACATGGATGCCGTAGGCCGAATGATTGTCGATGGTGGTCGCGTCTTCTGAGGGGCCCTGAAGCGTGCCGTCGGCCTTGGCGACGAAGGGAATAACCGTCGGAACTTTGAACTCAACGTTGTCGATCTCGGTCCTGACCATTACTTTCGTGGTTCCAACGCGCCCGGCTGCCATAGCTGGCGTCGGGGCGGCGCCCATTGCGAGCGCGAGCGCGAGCCCTGCGCCCACGACGAGCGCTCTGGCTCCGTTCATGTTCCTGGTGATGTCCATGGTCGTTCCTTTCTATTCGCCGCGGGCCGTCCCCGCGATGATTGGACGAATGCTGGTGAATTGCGTGCGGTGCCGCGTCGGCCGGAAAAGCTAGTTCTCGGCTTGCTCAACCCGCACCTTGACACGTGTCGGATTGCCGTGGCTGTCGAGGGTCTTGGCATCGAGTGCCTGGATCTCGATGTACGCCTCGCCTTCTTTGATGTCGCCGGCGGGGCACGTTTCGATTGTCTTGCCGGTCTCGACCACACCGGATTCGTACATGGTCTCGTCGTTTTGGATGACGCGGAATCGCTGGGGAAATTTATTGTCTTGGACGTTTTGCACGTTGACGCGCAGCTTGCCGTCCTCCTGCAGCTGAGCGACCGGTGCGACCGAAATCGTCATCATGTTGTCGCGGACGATGGCGTCGAGCTCATCTTGGATTTCCTGACGCGTTTTGCCCTCGGCCGTCGTAACCGAAGCGCCCGCCTCGGGTACGGGCTGCGACTGCCAAGCGTATAGTCCTACGGCGACAAGGGCACAGACGATGGCCAAGCAGGCAACGATGAGCTTCTTGCGACGACCCGGGCCTGCAAAGTGGGGTGGCTTCTTCGCGCTCATGCGGCATCCTTGGCGGTATAGATGCGCGCAAAGGTGGACGGGTTCGCTCCAAAGAGCATGTGAAGCATCAGGCGGCGTGAGTAGACAAGCTCGTCGAAGTCGGGAGGGAGCTCGATGTCGTGGATATGCGCGATGCGGTGGGCGAGCGCCGAGAACGACTCGGGGTCGCAGATCACATCGGTGGTAACGTGGTAGACCGTCGTATCGGGGAATGCCTCTTCGTCGAAAGGCAGGAGATGGGGATCGTCGTCGACTTCGATGGCGATGCCGTACTGGGGCCAGTAATATGCCATGGGAACCTCCCTGCTTCTGGGGCCAAAACTTCTGTCGGTTTTGGCTGTCGATGCCGACGGTATCAGCCACTACTTGACCAATTGCTGACCAAATGCTTGACGGATTGGTGTCTCCGCAGGTAAAAGGCGGCAAAAAATACTCCAACTTTTTTCAAGCGACAATCGCGCGGTCGGCGACGGCGGGGCCATATGTGTCAAAAGCATCGTCTGCCGAGGAAATCAAGCCGCTCGCCGAATTGCACGAACGTAAAAATCACCAATTATGGAGACGGTCTCGAACACGTCGACGAAACGATGCGGTAACATCTCCCTGCAAACACTGTAGTTAGCTAAAGGGGGAGTTCGCGTGTCTGCAACCATCAAACCCTTCACCGACGAGTTCGAAGAGTATGGTCGCGATGAGTCTCGCGCATCGGGCGAGGCCTCGAGCATCTCGTTTCCGACAACGGGAGACGAGGTCCGTGCCATTTTGGAAAAGCTCCATGCCGAGCGTGTCCCGGTAACGGTTCAGGGCGCCCGAACCGGCCTTGCCGCCGGTGCCGTGCCCCACGGCGGGCATATCCTCAATACTTCCCGTATGAATCGCTACTTGGGCCTTCGCCGCGATGAACAAGGCCAATTTCTGCTGCGCGTGGAGCCGGGCGTTGTGCTCTCGGAGCTGCGCAAGCAGCTGAGCAAGAAGGTGCTGCCGACTGCTGGTTGGGACCAGGCATCGCTTGAGGCCTACGAGGAGTTCCAAGAGGCCCCCGAGCAGTTCTTTCCCACCGATCCCACCGAGGCATCTGCCTGTCTGGGCGGCATGGCGGCATGTAACGCCTCTGGTGCCCGCAGCTACGCCTACGGTCCCATGCGCCCACATATCACGGGACTCCACGTCGCGCTGGCTGATGGCGATTTGCTTGAGCTTCAGCGCGGCGAGGCTTTTGCCCAGGGCCGCCACCTGTCGCTCGTGACGGCAGTGGGCCGTACGCTCGAGCTCGATCTTCCCGGCTATACCATGCCCAAGACAAAAAATGCCTCAGGCTATTTCGTTGCGGACGAAATGGACGCCATCGACCTCTTTATCGGTGCTTGCGGCACGCTCGGCGTTATCACCGAGCTCGAGATTGCCCTGCAGGCGGCGCCTGCGGTCGTTTGGGGTGTGAGCTGCTTTTTCGATAGCGAAGACAAGGCCGTGTCCTTTACCGATTCCGTGCGTCCCGTCCTGTCCCATGCGGCTGCCATCGAGTACTTCGACGCTGGCGCCCTGAATATTCTACGTCGCCAGCGCGAGCAGTCGACGGCGTTTGCCTCGCTGCCGGCGCTCGACAAAGAGGCCAAGGTCTGTGTGTACGTGGAGCTCGACTGCGATGACGAGGCCCAGGCGACCGAGGAACTGTACCACCTGGGATGGGTGCTCGAGTTTGCGGGTGGCCGCGACGATGCGACATGGGTCGCGCGCACCGAGGTTGATCGCGAGTGCCAGCGGTTCTTCCGCCATGCGGTCCCCGAGAGCGTCAATATGCTTATCGACGAGCGTCGCCGCACGGATCCCACCATCACCAAACTGGGTTCGGACATGTCGGTGCCCAATGCACGCCTTGCCGATGTCGTGGTCCTCTATCGCCGCACACTGGCCGAAAGCGGGCTTGAATCTGCTGCCTGGGGGCACATCGGTAACAACCATCTGCATGTGAACATCCTGCCGCGCGATGCGCAGGACTACCGTCGCGGTGGCGAGCTGTTTGCCCAGTGGGCTGCGGAGGTAACGGCTATGGGCGGTGCCGTTTCTGCCGAGCACGGCGTCGGCAAGATCAAGGCGGGCTTCTTAGAGACGATGTACGGTCACGAGGCCATGGTCGAGTCGGCGCGGCTCAAGCTCCAGCTCGATCCCGACGGGCAGCTGGGTCGCGGCAACCTGTTTTCGGAGAAGCTCTTGGATGAGCTCGTCCAGAAAGGGGGCGCGTGAAGATGAGCGATTTCCATATGGTGGTGTGCGTCAAGGCCGTGCCGGGCAGCACCGAGGTCAAGATGGACCCCAAGACCAATACCATCGTGCGCGATGGCAAGCAGGCGGTCATTAATCCCTTTGATGCGAGCGCTTTGGAATGCGCGCTGGCGCTGAAAGACGACTTTATCGGCTTTGGCATGGACGTGCGCGTAACGGTGGTGTCGATGGGCATCCACGCGACCGAGTCGCTGCTGCGCGACTGCATCGCTCGAGGTGCCGACGACGCGCTGCTGCTGACCGATCGCGCCTTTGCAGGTGCCGATACCCTAGCCACCACCTATGCCCTCAAATGCGGCATCGAGGCTCTCGACGAGGACTTCGACCTGCTCATCTGCGGCAAGATGGCAGTGGACGGCGATACGGCCCAGATCGGCCCCGAGCTGGCCGGTGCTTTTGAGATTCCCTGTGTGACCGACGTGAGCTGCGTGCAGAGCGCGGGCTTTACGACCTGTGGTTCACTGGCGCTTGTTCACGGCTGCGATGCCGGCGAGGAGACGGTCTATCTTGAGATGCCGTGTGCGATGACGACCGCCAAGGAGATTGGCCAGCTGCGTATGCCGAGTATTGCCGGTATCCGCGCATCCGAGGATGCGGACGTGCGCGTGGTCAGCGCTGCCGACGTGAACGCCGACCCCTCGCGTTGCGGTCTTGCCGGATCGCCGACGCAGGTCGTGCGCTCGTTTGTGCCCGACCGTGATCAAACGTGCGAGACCGTTGAGGGCACGGCATCCGAGCAGGCGGAAAAGCTCGCCAAGATTATCGAGGGGATGGCATAGATGAGCGGATTGAATATCGATAGCGAAGCCTGCATCGGTTGCGGTCGCTGCGTTCGCGCCTGTGCCTCGGGCGGCATCGTAGTGGAAGGCGAGCGATCAAGCCGATGCGCCCGCGTAACCGACGGCTGCATCCTATGCGGTGGGTGCGTCGACGCCTGCCCTGTCAACGCTATCTCGATCGAGCGTGACGAGGCTGCTGGTGCGGTGGACCTTGATGCATATCGAGACATTTGGGTATTCGCGCAGACCGACGAGCGCGATACGGTGACTCCCGTTGCCTATGAGCTTATGGGCAAGGGGCGCGAGCTTGCCGATGCTCGCGGCTGCCGTCTGGTGGCACTGGTCGGCATGAGCCCCGAGGGCTCGCTCGGGGACCTGGAGCATCTGGTTTGCGCGGGCGCCGACGAAGTCCTGACCTGTCGCGACGAGCGCCTGCGCCAAAACGATGCGGAGGTCTACGCCCGCTTGATCTGCGATTTGGTAGCCGAACGCAAACCCGAGGCCATCCTATACGGTGCGACCGCTTTTGGTCGCGAACTGGCACCCGGCGTTGCCGTGCGTTTGCAGACGGGCCTTACGGCTGACTGCACCGTACTTTCGATGGATGCAGAGACGGGACTGCTGCAACAGACGCGTCCGGCGTTTGGCGGCAACCTGATGGCCACCATCATTTGCCCCAACCACCGTCCGCAGATGGCAACGGTGCGCCCCGGTATCTTTAAGGCTCCCGACTTCGACTACGGCCGCTCTGGCACGATCACCCAGATATCGCTTGCGGATGATGCTAAGGCTCGTGTCGAGATCTCGATTCCCGCCGAGGAGTGGGGACAGCAGCCCTCGATCGCCAATGCCGAGTGCCTGGTCGTGGTGGGTCGCGGCATTGGTTCCAAGAAAAACCTGCCGTTGATGCGAAGGCTCGCCGAGGCTCTGGGAGCCGAGCTTGGCTGCACGCGACCTGTCGTGGAGGCCGGCTGGTTGGAGTATCGCCATCAGATTGGCCAGACGGGCGTATCGGTTTCGCCCAAGCTTCTCGTGAGTATCGGTGTTTCGGGCGCCATTCAGCATCTTGCCGGCATCGGTGGGGCGGAGTGCATTATCGCCATTAACGAGGACCCGGATGCCCCCATTTTCGGTGCTGCCCAGTACAAGGTTGTTGGGGACGCCGTCGAGGTCGTCGAGGAGCTGCTGGCCCAGCTTGAGCGCTAGGCGCGCGCCAGCCAGTCGCGCATCTCGTCCTTTAGGCGGCTCCAGGTTGCCTGCGTGGCGGGGTCGGTAAAGGGCCGCGTAATGCCAAAGGGCGCGTCGAGCAGGCGGTGGATATCGCCCTGTTCGCGCGCCAGCGCGCGGCTTGCTGGATAGACGAGCTCAAACATAAAGCAGATAAGCCCCACCAAGAAGTCGGCGGGCTCATCGCGCTCATCGCGTGCGACGCAGCGGTGCTCGTCAAAGGCGGCAAGTGTCGGCGACGAGAAACGGCTGCCGAGAAACGTCTTCTCGTCCACCTTGAGGATAGTGTCGACGGTGCTGTCGGCGATGGTGCGCATAATGTCGATCTTGTCACCATCGCGCACGATATCGCAGAAGCACCGTGTACGCTCGTCGAGTTGTGCCGGCAGGCGAAAGTCGCTGTGATAGGCGATGCTCGCTCGGATGAGCTCGTCATGCGCACCGGTTTCGATAAAGTCACGGATGTTTGTCGTGGCGGGTGCATCGGCGGGATTCTCGCCAAAGAGGACCTCGATGCCCAGCGCCGCATGGCTCATGCTCTCGGCGTCCTTAAAGGTGTCCCAGCGTCGCAGCTGCTCAAAGCGGCCCATATCGTGTAGCAGGCCGCAAAGCCATGCCAGGTCAATATCTTCTGACGACCAGCCCTGCTCGCGCGCTACGGCATCGCATGCCTCGGCCACGTGGTACGTATGCTCGATTTTGAGCGCGATGCGTGGGTTGGTGGCGTCGTAGGCATCGGTGTAGCTTTTGAAGGCCGCGCGCGCCCGGTCTCGATCGATAGCTGTCATAATGACTTCCTAAAAAGTTGTGTCTTTCGATCCGGTGGCAATTGTAGGTGAACTCGGTTGCTGTCGGATGATGATTCTGCCGTATCGCTACATGCGGCTCGGAGACCTTGTCAGGATGAGAAGCGTATGGTGCTCAAAATCGTTAGAACCGTCTGGCCGGTGATGCTTACCTATGTTGCAATAGGCGCGCCGTGCGGAATGATCATGGGGCAGACGGGAATGGAGCCCTGGATGGTCTTTGCCCTGAGCAGCACGTTTGTGACGGGCAGCGGCCAGTTTATGATCTGCAATCTTTGGCTGGCGGGCGTACCGGCACCTTCGATTATCGCGAGCGTTGCCGCCATCTCCTCGCGTTTTGCGCTTTACTCGGCATCGATCGCGCCGCATCTGACGGGTGCCTCGAAGCGTCAGACGCTGGCTGTTGCCGCGACACTTACCGAGGAGGCATATGGCATCTCGCTTGCCAAGTTGGTTGAAGGGGAGGATTGGGGCCCGCGCGAGTCCTTTGTGCTCAACGTGATCCTCATCGCAACATGGGGCGTTTCGTGTACGATGGGCGCCATCGTCGGCGCCGTTGTCGATGTTCCCACCGCCATTGCAGCCTTTGTCTGCACCTCGCTCTTTATCTGCCTGCTCTTTTCGCAGCGGCTGTCGCGCGGCAAC
Source organism: uncultured Collinsella sp. (assembly GCA_937982065.1). Classification (GTDB taxonomy): domain Bacteria; phylum Actinomycetota; class Coriobacteriia; order Coriobacteriales; family Coriobacteriaceae; genus Collinsella. The sequence continues at coordinate 36,287 of CALJMO010000052.1, read as the reverse complement.
GTTGTCGCGGCGGTTTCGGGCGCGGTGTCCGTCGCCGTATGCAAGTTCTTGGGCCTCGTGAATATTGCCGTGCCGGCAAGCGTCGTGGCCGGCATTGCCATTGCGTTGGCGTGCGATGCAGTATTTGACGGAAGAGGTGCCCGCGATGCCCGTTAACGAGTTCTTGGTTCTGTGGCTGTCGTCGTGGGCTGCTATCGCGTTCTTTCGCATCGCGCCGGCGTTCGCCTTGCGCGGGCGGACCCTGTCGCCCCGCATTACCGAGGCCCTGGGCTATATCCCGCCCGCTGCCTTTGCCGCGCTGGTCGCCAACGACTTGGTGAGCCCCGGCGCGTTCGACGCGGGACTCTGGCCTGCCTTGGTTCCCTGGATTGCGGCCGTCGGCGTCGTGGTCGTGGCGGTCAAGACAAAATCGATGCTGTGGTGCTGCGTCTCGGGCATCGTACTCTATATTGTCTTGAGCCTTATATAGGGGTGGCGTCGCGGGCGCCGAATCTCGTTCCATCCCAACTTGTCGGATTTTTCACCGAGCTGGTCTATTTCTTCTGGTACCATGGTCAAACTTTACTGTAGCAAAGCGTGACGTGGGCTTTTGTACCCCGTCAGCGGAAATGGGGGTTTCATGGCACAGGAAGCGACCGCCAACGAGCAAAAGAAATTCAAGGTCCCGCGTATCCCGGGCGACATCATGATCTATCCGATGATCGTCGGCCTTTTGCTCAATACCTTCTGCCCGCAGGTCTTTGAGGTCGGCGGCTTCTTTACGGCTGCCTGCCGCGGCGGCTCCAACACCATCGTTGCCGCGATCTTGCTGTTCGTGGGCGCCGGCATCAGCTTTAAGTCCACGCCGGGCGCCATCAAGACCGGCATCGTCGTGCTGATTCCTAAGCTTGTAGTGGCAGCCGCGCTGGGTCTGGGCGTCGCGTACTTCTTTAACGATAACTTTTTAGGCCTGAGCTCGGTTTCCATCATCGGCGGCATTACGTTTTGCAACATGGCGCTCTATACGGGCATCATGGGCGAGTTCGGCGATGAGTCCGAGCAGGGCGCCGTCGGTATCCTGTTCTTTACGGCCGGCCCCGCCGTCACGATGATCATCCTTGGTGTTTCGGGTCTTGCCAACATCCCTGTCGGCACCATCATCGGATCCATCCTGCCGCTTGTTATCGGCATGGTCCTGGGCAACTTGTTCCCGTTTATCAAGAACCTGCTGGTTCCCGGCGCCAATCCCGCGATTGCTGTAATTGGTTTTCAGCTCGGTGCGTCCATGAGCCTTTCGAGCTTCATCGCCGGTGGCATTTCGGGCATCCTGCTGGGTCTCATCACGCTCTTTATCGTCGGTCCCATTACCTTTGCCTTTGAGCGTCTGTGTGGCGGCAACGGTAAGGCGGCTGTGGCATGTTCCACCATTGCCGGCACGGCCATGACCACGCCGGTCGCCCTCGCCGAGGTCGCTCCGCGCTATGCCGAGCTTGCGCCCACTGCGTATGCGCAGATCGCTACTGCCGTTATCATCACGGCAATCATGGCTCCGATTCTGACCGGCTGGGTCGACAAGAAGTTCTGCCAGGGCAAGGAGGACCTGTCGCCTGCCGGTGTCGAGGCCATCGAGGAGGCCGTCGCGACCGACATCGATGGCGAGTAACGGCCGTTACCGATAATTGATTCCGGCGTGCAGTTCGCGTCGTCCGAGCGCCCGAACAGAAACTGTTTTGCAGTGATGTTCGGGCGCTTTGCTATGATTCCCTTTACTCCTGCGGAGTAAAGGGGTGTTTATTGCCCTGATTCGAATTGGGCGATTCTGACCATTCGGATATTGAAGGGATGGCGTCTAGTGGTTAAGGCACTCAAGATTGAGATATTCCTGCTATGCATGATTGTTCTTATCGGGCTTGCCGCGCGAAGTCGTCGCTCCTTGTTCTCGAGCACCCTGCAGCTATTGTTTAGCATGCTTGGCTACACCTCTGCCGCGTACATATTATTCGATATGATCTGGACGCTTTCGGATGGTGCGGACGGCACGTTGGGTATTGCTGCCAACTGGATTTCCAACGCGGTTTCGTTTTCGCTCTTTGCCATCGCGTGTCTCATTTGGTTTATCTATTCCGAGACGATGCAGGGCTCTCGCCTTGTGACCTCGCGCTATAGGGTGGTGCTTGTAACGTTGCCTACGGCTCTGGTGGTCGTGCTGGCTTTTACCAGTTACTGGACGCACGCCTTGCTCTATATCGATTCGCAGGGCGTGTATCGTCGCGGCTTTGCCTATATGATCCAGCCCATTGTCAGCTACTGTTACGTTATACATACGTCCCTGCATGCGTTTGTGCAATCTCGTAGGGTCGAGAGCCTGCAGACGAAGGCTATCTATCGAACCTTGGCATTTTTCGCCATTCCGGCCCTGGTGGGCGGTACCTTTCAGATCGTATACTCGGTGCCTGGCCTTTGTGTCGGCATAATGATTAGCATGTTGCTGCTCTATATCATCTGCCAGGAGCAACTGATCTCGACTGACCCGTTGACTGGACTCAACAACCGCAACCGTTTTGAGACCTATATGCTGTCGCTCTTTTCAAATGTGGATCAGGCCGAAGATGTATATCTGCTTATGATGGACGCTGACGGCTTTAAGCAGATTAACGATCGCTATGGACATGTGGAGGGCGACCATGCTCTTCAGGTTGTTGCGACGGCGCTCAAGGATGTCTGCTCGGCGTCTGGTGGCTTTATCGCGCGTTATGGTGGCGATGAGTTCGTGGTGCTCCAAAAGGCAGCGGCGGAACAGGATATCATGCATCTGTGCGCGACAATCAACGACGAGCTCGCGCATGCCGAGGTGCCGTATGCATTGCGGATGTCCATCGGTTGCGCGCGGGTCGGCGATAGTGTTGATACCTGGCAAGACTTACTTCGCGCTGCCGATGCGGAGCTCTATCGCGTCAAGGCCGAGAAAAAGAAAGCCGGCATCCAGATACGCTAGGAAAAGGGTCGCACGCTTGCGTGCGTGGCGGCCCTCAGCTCATCGATGTATTCCATTAAGCTAAAGTGTGCAAACGCCCTCCCTAAAAAGGTGAGCTCGCTAGGCTTTTTTGGGTTTGTTGACGATGATGATGCCGCCGCAGACCAACAACAGGGCAACGATGACGGTAACGGGGCTCGTGCCAGCGCCCTCGCCGAGCAGCAGTGCGCTCAACAGCACGCCAAAGACTGGGTTCATAAAGCCAAAGACCGACACGCGGCTGACGGGGTTGACGGCGAGCAGGCGGGACCACAGCGAGTACGCGACGGCGGAGATAAGCGCCATGTAGATGATGAGCGCGATGGCGGGGGCGACTTCGGTGGGGGACAATGTGCCGCCCATCAAAAAGCCGATGGCGGTGAGGACCAGGCCGCCGACTAAAAACTGCCAGCCGGCAAGCAAAACACCGTCGTGCTTGCGCGAGAAGATGCCGATCAGGCAGGTCGAAAGAGCGCCTGCAACAGTGGAAGCCAAGATAAAGCCCTCGCCGTCGAGCGTAAAGCCAAAGGTGCCGTCCGCGCCCGAAAGGTTGACGAGCGCGACGCCGGCAAAGCCCAGCGCACAGCCAAGCACCTTGGCCGTATTGAGCTTCTCGGTGTGAAATGCCAGGGCGGCAAAGAGGATTGCGAGGAAGTTGGCGCTGGCCTCGATGATGGAGCTCGACATGGCGCTGGCGCGCGAGAGGCCCAGATAGAAAAAGAAGTACTGCCCGATAGTCTGGAAGAGCGACAAGACAAAGATGGGCTTGATGTCGCGCGCTTGCGGTATGAGGGGGCGGCGTTGGGCCGCGCTCATCCCAACGATAACCAGGGCGCCGGCAAGCGTAAAGCGTAAACCTGCAAAGAGCAGCTGCGAAGCGCTATCGTGCGCTGGGATGCCAAAGAGCGCGTAGCCGATCTTGATGCAGGGAAAGGCCGATCCCCAGAGTGCACAGCAAACAAGACAGCCCAGGATGAGTCCGGGCAGGGTGGCGAGATACGGCTTGCGGCTTTCCATGATGTCCTTCTCCTATACGCGCAAAGCAAAAAAGAACCCGCCACCGGGGGTGCCGGTGGCGGGTGTTGTTACCCGAGGGGATTGTACCCGATGGGAAAGGTTTAAGCGAAGTAGGCCACGCCGCTCTCAAAGATCGGCATGAACTTATCGCCGGGGACATGCTCGGGCACGTTGCGGTACAGGCTGTCGCCGCGACGCTCGGCATGGCCCATCTTGCCCAGGACGCGGCCGTCGGGGCTCGTGATGCCCTCGATGGCGAGTGCGGAGCCGTTGGGGTTGACGGAAAGGTCCATGCTGGGCTTGCCGTCCTCGCCCACGTACTGCGTGGCGACCTGGCCGTTGGCGATCAGCTGGGCGAGCACTTCGTCGTTGGCGACAAAGCGGCCCTCGCCGTGGCTGATGGCGACGGTGTAGGGGTCGTCCAGGCTGCACTGCGACAGCCACGGGGACAGGTTGGACGAGATACGGGTGCGCACCAGACGGCTCTGATGGCGACCGATGGTGTTGAACGTAAGCGTGGGCGCATCAGGCGTGGCGTCGACGATGTCGCCGTAGGGCACCAGACCGAGCTTGATCAGGGCCTGGAAGCCGTTGCAGATGCCCAGCATCAGGCCGTCGCGGGCCTTGAGCAGGTCGCGGACTGCCTCGGTGACCTCGGGAGCGCGGAAGAACGCCGTGATGAACTTGGCGGAGCCATCGGGCTCGTCGCCGCCCGAGAAGCCGCCGGGGATCATGACGATCTGGCTTGCACGGATGCGGCGGGCAAGCTCGTGGGTGCTCTCGGCGACGGCCTCGGGCGTGAGGTTGTTGATCACGAAGGTGTCGGCCTCGGCGCCGGCGGCGCGGAAAGCGCGGGCGCTATCGTACTCGCAGTTGTTGCCGGGGAACACGGGGATTACCACGCGCGGGCGGGCGATCTTGGCGCCGCCGTACACGTGGATATCCTTGGCACGGAAGTCGATGGTCTCGACCTCGGCGGACTCGCCGGCGCTGCGGTAGGCAAAGACGCCCTCGATGCCGCTCTCCCAGGCTTCCTGGAGCTCGGAGAGCTCGATGACTTCGGAGCCGGTGTCGATGACATAGCCCTCGACGGTGGTGCCCAGGGGCTCGACGACAACGCCGTTGGCGACCTCGGGCAGCTCGGTATCCTCGGCGAGCTCGACGATAAAGCTGCCGTAGAGCGGGGTGAAGAGGCTCTCCACGTCCACGTCCTCGGCAAGCTCGATACCAATCTGGTTGCCGACACACATCTTAAAGAGGCTCTCGGCGCCGCAGCCGTAGCCGGGCGTGGAGACGGCCAGGGCGTCGCCGGCGGCGGTGAGCGCCTCGACGGCGTCAAATGCGGCGAGCAGCTGCTGGGCATCGGGACGGTAGTCCTGGCCATAGGTGGCGGGGGCGATGCGGACGACGCGGTGCGTGAGGCCCTTGAACTCGGGGGAGACGGCGCGGGCCGCCTTGCCCACGGCGACAGCGAAGCTGATCAGGGTCGGCGGAACGTTGAGCTCGCCGGCCTCGTCCTCAAACGAACCGCTCATAGAGTCCTTGCCGCCGATGGCACCGGTACCCAGGTCGACCTGGGCCATAAGGGCACCCAGGACGGCTGCCATGGGCTTGCCCCAACGCTCGGCCTCGGTGCGCAGGCGCTCAAAGTATTCCTGGAAGGAGAGATAGGCGCGCTTGTGCTCAAAGCCGGCGGCAACGAGCTTGGCGATGGACTCGACCACGGACAGGTAGGCGCCCGCAAACTGGTCGGCCTCCATCAGGTAGGGGTTGAAGCCCCACGCCATGGCGCTTGCCGTGGTGGTCTCGCCGTCTACGGGGAACTTGGCGACCATGGCCGAGCTCGGGGTGAGCTGCGTCTTGCCGCCAAAAGGCATAAGCACGGTTGCGGCACCGATGGTGGAGTCGAAGCGCTCGGAAAGGCCCTTGTTGGAGGCGACGTTAAGATCGGTGACGAGCGAGGTCATGCGCTCGGCAAGTGTGGTGCCGGCCCAGCTGGGCTGCCACACGCTGCGGGCGCAGACGTGGGCGACCTGGTGCTTGGGTGCACCGTTGGAGTTGAGGAACTCGCGGGACAAATCGACGATGGCGACGCCGTTCCAGGCCATGCGCATGCGCGGCTCGGCGGTAACCTCGGCGATAACGGTTGCCTCCAGGTTCTCCTCGGCGGCGTAGCCCATGAACTCCTCGACGTCACCGTCGGCGACGGCGCAAGCCATGCGCTCCTGGGACTCGGAAATGGCGAGCTCGGTGCCATCCAGGCCGTCGTACTTCTTGGTCACGGTGTCAAGGTCGACATACAGGCCGTCGGCAAGCTCACCCACGGCGACCGAGACGCCGCCGGCGCCAAAGTCGTTGCAGCGCTTGATCAGACGGCAGGCGTCGCCGCGGCGGAACAGACGCTGCAGCTTGCGCTCGACCGGGGCGTTGCCCTTCTGGACCTCGGCACCCGAGGTCTCGATGGACTCGGTGTTCTGGGTCTTTGAGGAGCCGGTAGCGCCACCGATGCCGTCACGGCCGGTGCGGCCGCCCAGCAGGATGATCTTGTCGGTGGGGGCGGGGCACTCGCGACGAACGTGGTTTGCCGGGGTGGCGCCCACGACGGCGCCAACTTCCATGCGCTTGGCCACGTAACCGGGGTGATAGAGTTCATTAACCTGACCGGTGGCAAGGCCGATCTGGTTGCCGTAGCTGGAGTAGCCGGCGGCAGCGGTGGTCACGAGCTTGCGCTGCGGCAGCTTGCCCTCGAGCGTCTCGGAAACCGGGACGGTGGGGTCGCCGGCGCCGGTGACGCGCATGGCCTGGTACACATAGCTGCGGCCCGAGAGCGGGTCGCGGATAGCGCCGCCCACGCAGGTGGCGGCACCGCCGAAGGGCTCGATCTCGGTCGGGTGGTTGTGGGTCTCGTTCTTAAACAGGAACAGCCAGTCCTGGTCCTCGCCGTCGACATCGACCTTCACCTTGACGGTGCAGGCGTTGATCTCCTCGGACTCGTCGACATCGGTCATGACGCCGGTCTTCTTAAGGTACTTGGCGCCGATGGTGCCCATGTCCATGAGGCAGACGGGCTTGGCGTCGCGGCCGAGTTCGTGGCGCATCTCCATGTAGCGGTCGAAGGCTTGCTGCACCACGGCGTCGTCGATCGTCACGTCGTCCAGGACGGTGCCGAAGGTGGTGTGGCGGCAGTGATCGGACCAGTAGGTGTCGATCACGCGGATCTCGGTGATGGTGGGGTCGCGGTCCTCATCGCGGAAGTACTGCTGGCAGAAGGCGATGTCCGCCTCGTCCATGGCAAGGCCGCGATCGGCGATAAAGGCGGCAAGGCCGGCCTCGTCGAGCTCGCGGAAGCCGTCGAGCACCTCGACGGGCTGGGGCTCGGGAGTCTCCATGTACAGCGTCTCGGGCAGGTCGAGCGAGGCGATGCGCGCCTCGACGGGGTTCACCACGTAGTGCTTGATGGCATCGATGGCGGCCTCGTCCAGAGCGCCCGAGATCATATAGACCTTGGCGGAGCGCACGGCGGGGCGCTCGCCCTGGCTGATGAGCTGCACGCACTCGCTGGCGGAGTCGGCGCGCTGGTCAAACTGGCCAGGCAGGAATTCGACGGCAAAGACGGCGCCATCGCTTGCGGGGAGCTCGTCGTAGGTCACATCGACCTGGGGCTCGCTAAAGACGGTCGGCACGCAGGAGCGGAAAAGCTCCTCGTCGATGCCCTCGACGTCGTAGCGGTTGATGATCCTCAGGGCCTCGATGCCCTTGATGCCGAGAATTTCGGTCAGCTCGCCCTTGAGCTGCTGAGCCTCGACGTCGAACCCGGGTTTCTTCTCCACGTAGATACGAGAGACCATTGGTTCCTGCCTTCCTGATCGGTTGGGCGTACGGTGCGGTATGCGGCAGCGGTCGGTTTACGGGACAAGCCTCGCGGTCGCCTTGAGCCACATGTTTGTAAACCTCACTATGATACGACAGCTCGCGGCGCGTTGAGGACGGCGAGGGTGCTACAGTGAAGCGCAAACAAGAGAAAGGCATCACATGGCATTCGTTTCGCTCGCCATCATCGCACTCGTGGCCTTTGCGAGTCCTTTTATCGCCTCGGCGATTCCCGGAAAACCCGTTCCCGAGACGGTCTTTTTGCTCGTGCTCGGCGCGGTGCTGGGACCCCATATGCTCGGCGTCATCCATGTAGATGCCGAGGTCTCGCTTGTGTCCGAGCTGGGCCTGGCCTTCTTGTTCCTGCTTGCCGGCTTTGAGATCGACCCCAAGAGCATCACGGGCGTCGAGGGGCGCTACGGCTTGGCGACGTGGGTCGTCACGTTTGGTATCGCCTGGCTTGCCGTACGCTTTACCCCGTGGTTCTCGGTCAGTCATTTCGACGGTATCGCCGTGACGCTTGCCCTCACTTCGACGGCGCTCGGTACGCTCGTGCCCATCATGCGTGAGCGCTCGCTCACCGGCACGCGCGTGGGCGACTCGATTCTCGCGTATGGCACTTGGGGTGAGCTCGGCCCTGTGCTTGCCATGTCGGTGCTGCTGTCTGCCCGCACCGGCATCCAAACGCTTGTGATCCTTGGCTTGTTTGCGGTGGTCTGCGTGTTGCTGGCCGTGGTCCCGAGCCGCTCCAAGCGCGTCGGCAGCCGCTTCTTTGCGTTTGTCGAGGAACGCGCCGATACCACGTCGCAGACCTTCGTGCGCCTGACGGTGCTCATCCTGGTCACGCTCGTGGCGTTCTCGGCTGTCTTTGATCTCGACATCGTGTTGGGTTCTTTTGCCGCCGGCTTTGTCTTGCGCTACATCATCCCCGAGGGCAACCATACGCTCGAGACCAAGCTCGATGGCCTGGCCTACGGCTTTTTGATTCCGGTATTCTTTACCGTATCGGGCGCAAAGATCGATCTGACGGCCGTGGCGTCGCGCCCGGGTCTGCTCGTGGGCTTTATCGTGGCGTTGTTGATTATTCGTGCCGTTCCCATTCTCATCTCTATGAGCATTTGTCCTGCGACGCGCGATGTGTCGGCGTATGGTCGCATTACCGTGGCCCTGTACTGCACCACGGCCCTGCCGATCATCGTTGCCGTGACAAGCGTTGCCGTCAACGCGGGCGCGCTGTCGCAAGATATTGCGTCGGTCATGGTTGCCGCCGGTGCCATCACGGTGTTCTTGATGCCGTTGCTCGCGCAGCTCTTCTACCGCGTGGTCGACGCCGCGCCGGTCGCCGCCGTGGCAGAAGTTGCCGAGCATCCATCCGATGCGCTCGACATCCTGCGCGCCCATCACGATTTGGCGAGCCTGCTCGCACGTGAGCACGAGCTGCTGACTTCGCATGGCCATGGTCGCGTATTCGAGGGCTTGCCTACGCTCGATACGATTGCCGAGCGTCTTTCCGCCGAGGCGGCGAGCGGCCATATCGATGCCCGTATTGTGGACGCGGCACATCTTCTTGCCGATAAGACCTATGGAGACGAGGTCGACCCGTCCGAGCTGACTCCGCGCGAGCGTCGCCGCCTGGAGCGCGCCAAGCTCGCCGTGCGCGAATACCGCCGCCGCATGCTGGAGCTCTATGCAAGAGAAGAAGCCGAGGACGACGACGGCAAGTAGTCGATACTCTCTCGGGGAAGCCGCGTCCTGCTTTGAAGGCTCGGAACGGGATGTGGTTTCCGAAACGGGGGCCGTTGGGAAACTGTGTCCCGGAATGGGCGCTCAGAGTGGGATGCAGTTTCCGCGAGAGACCCGTTGCGGAAACGGTATCCCAGAATCGGCGTTCAAAACGGGGCGCTCTTTCCGAAACGTGGCCCTGAGGGAAGCTGCGTCCCGGTCTGAGTCGGAATTCCGGGACACAGCTTCCCTTTCAAACAGAAGAAGGCGCGCTGCCTGCAGTTGATGCAGACGGCGCGCCTTCTTTGTTGGACTATGTTGAGGCTGGGAGCTGAGGCTTGTGGTCCCTTAAGAGCGGGCGGCTCCGTCGACGGGGAGCACGGCGCCCGTGACATAGGAGGACATGTCGCTCGCTAGGAAAACGAAGGCGTTGGCGACGTCCTCGGGCTCGCCCATGCGGCCGAGCGGAATGGTGGCGATGATGGGCTTGATGACCTCTTCGGGAAGGTTGGCGACCATATCGGTCTTGGTCACGCCGGGAGCGACAGCGTTGACGCGAATGCCCATGGGGGCGAGCTCGCGCGAGAGCGACTGGACCATACCGTTGACGGCGAACTTGGACGTGGGATAGCCAACGCCGGAGGGCTGACCGTACTTGGCGACCATCGAGCTCGTGGTGGTGATGGTGCCGCCGTGGCCTGCCTCGGCCATAATCTTGGCAGCGGCTTGGTGGCCGTTAAAGACGGCGACGACGTTGAGGTCCATGACCTTGGCGAACTCTTCGGCCGTGTACTCCAGAAGCGGCGAGCGCTGGGAGATGCCGGCGTTGTTAACGACCGTGTCCAGGCCACCCATGTCGGCGGCTGCCTCGGTAAAGGCCTCGGTTACGGCCTCGAGCGAGGTGAGGTCGCAGGTGCGGCCCCAGACCTTGGCCTCGGGATAGGCTGCGGCCAGCTTTTCAACGGCGGCGTCGGCAGTCTCCTGACGCGAGCCAAAGACCGTGACGGCGGCGCCCTCCTCGATAAAGCGACAGGCGATGGCATAGCCGATACCGCGCGTGCCTCCGGTGATGATTGCTTTCTTGCCCTCGAGCAACATGGTGCTTCCTCTCATCGCGGGCGGACATTCGCAGCACAGCGTAGCGGTAGCCGGAATCGGTCGCGTCTGCATATCGGTGAACGGTAGCCCGCGTTACCGATGAGCGGTTCGCGCAAATGTACTCTGCCGTTGTGCTTGGGGCAGGAGACAAAAGGGCTCCCGTCCCACATCGGACGGGAGCCCTTCGAGCAAATGCGTTGTGGGGTGTAAACCGAACTAGTTCGCCATGACGCCTTCGGTCCAAGCCTCAACGTCCTCGATGCGCAGGACGTTGGCGACCTCGGCCACGCAGTCGACGCTGGCAAGCTCGGCAGCGGCAGCCTGGACGTCCTTCTCGAGCGCGCGGTGCGTCAGGAAGATGACCGAACAGGCATCGCTGACGCCCGACTTGCCGTCCTCGACCTGGTTGATGAGCGAGATCGAGATGTTGTGCTTGGCAAAGATGTCGACCGTCTCGGACAGGGCGCCCACGCGGTCGGCGACCTTCAGACGCACATAGTACTTGGTCTGGAGTTCGTCCATGGGCTTAAAGGCGAGGTTGTGACCATAGGGCTCAATCTCGGGAAGCGGAGCCACGCCGCGGCTGATCTGCTCGGAGAGCGACAGGATATCGCCCACGACGGCGCTTGCGGTGGGGAAGGAGCCTGCGCCGGCACCGTAGAACATGGTTTCGCCCACGGCGTCACCCACCACGTAGACGGCGTTCATGGCGCCGTTGACCTTGGCGAGCATGTGGTCGGCGGGGATCAGCGTGGGATGCACGCGGACGTCGACGCCGGCGTCGGTGTTGCGGGCGATGCCGAGCAGCTTAATGGTGTAGCCGAGTTCGCGTGCCTGGGCGATGTCCTCGGCGCCGATGGTACGGATGCCCTGCTGGTATACGTCGTCGGTGGTCACACGGGTGCCAAAGCCGATGGAGGCGAGGATCGCCGTTTTGCTGGCGGCGTCGAAGCCGTCGACGTCGGCGGACGGGTCGGCCTCGGCATAGCCCTTGGCCTGCGCGTCGGCGAGCACGTCGGCGTAATCGGCACCCTCGGCGTCCATGCGCGACAGGATGTAGTTGGTGGTACCGTTGAGAATACCGGCGATGGTCAGGATCTTGTTGCCCACCAGGTCGTGCTCAAGCGTGCTCACGATGGGGATGCCGCCGCCGCAGCTGGCCTCGCACTTAATCTGCACGCCGCACGCGCGTGCCTTCTCGGCAAGCGTCTCGACGTGACGGCCCAGTAGGGCCTTGTTGGCAGAGACGACGTGCTTGCCGTGCTCAAAGGCAGTGGTGAAGATCTCGGTTGCGGGATGCTCACCGCCGATCAGCTCGACGACGATGTCGACGGCGGGGTCGCTGACGACGTCGTGCCAGTCACTCGTAAAGGCCTCGCGCTCAATGCCTGCCGCCTCGGCCTGCTCCCAAGCAAGCGCGCAGGCGCGGGTCAGCTTAAGGTCGATGCCGTAGGCTGCCAGGTACTCATCGTGGTGGCTCTTGATCAGACGGGCCACGCCGCCGCCGACGGTTCCCAGACCGATCAGACCGACGTTCACGGTGCGCAGGGGTTCGCTCATAGATAGCTCCTTCGTGCATCTTATGGATGGATTAACCGCTTAAAGGTTGAGTGCATTCTAGCGTGAACCGAGGGCGCGTGCTCGCCAGGCAACAGGAGTCGCACAAAACGGCACCCCCGAAACGCTGCGGAAACATTGGAAACATGCTCGCTACAAACGAACTTCCGTAACAAACTGTCAACGTTTGCACCATAAGGTTTGCCCTGTACCGCAAGACGGCCGCACCACGGCCAGCGAAAAGGGGGACACCATGTTTAGCATCAACAACGTACTTAACCGCAGGAGTTTCCTTGTCGGAGCCACGCTTATTTTTGCCCCGATCTATTACACCCCAGCGTCCGTTTTGCTCAAGAACGCCAAGGACATGAGCTACGACATGACACTAATGGGTGCCGACGGCATGGACAGCCTATGTGATCCAGGACGGCAAGTACATCGCTTCCTAAGTGCGCATAAAGCACGACCGGTGAGGCTGTTTTATTCAAGGCAGGTATGCTTGTAACAGAACGGAAACATTACTTTTACATAATAAAGTGGCAATACTGCATAAAGTAATAGAAATACGCAGAATTATGGATAAATCAACAAAGCCAAAGAAAAGTTGAGATAATCGCCACTTTCCTTAACTAAAGCGTCTAGTATTTTGCGAACGCCGAACACGGCGAAGGATGGCCTGTCGGGTAACCGAAACCCGACGAGATTTGAGAGGAGAGCCGCATGTCGAGCCTCACCGGTAAGTCATTGAACCCTGTTATGAATCGCAGGAGCGTTATCGCGAGCGCAGCAGGTCTGGGGGCGATGTCCATTCTAGCTGGTTGCTCCTCCAACGGCGGCGACAGCGGTTCCGCTTCGAGCGACGCTTCGTTTAAGATCGGTACCATCGGCCCGCTGACCGGCGCCAACGCGTCCTACGGCAAGTCCGTTACACAGGCTGTCGAGCTTGGCTGCAAGGATTTCTCGACTAAGGAGCTGCCGCTTGTCAGCAAGGCCGAGGACGACCAGGCTGACGGCGAGAAGGCCGTCAACGCCTTCAACACCCTGCTCGACTGGGGCATGCAGGCCCTTGTCGGTCCGACCACCACGGGTGCGTCGGTCGCCGTTGCTGCTGAGTGCGGTAACGACCCCGAGACGTTCATGATTACCCCGTCCGCGTCCTCCGAGGACGTTACCAAGGGCAAGGATTGCGTCTTCCAGGTTTGCTTCACCGACCCCAACCAGGGTGTCAACGCTGCCAAGTTCCTGGCGCAGAAGTATGCGGACGAGAAGTTCGTGCTGTTCTATAACTCCGGCGACGCCTATTCTTCGGGCATCGCAGATTCCTTTAAGGCCCAGGCCGCTGAGTCCAAGCTCGAGATTGTTGACGAGGAGACCTTTAAGGACGACTCCGCCACGAGCTTTACCAACCAGCTGACCAAGGCCAAGCAGGCTGGCGCCACCATGATCTTTGCGCCGATCTACTACACACCGGCGTCCGTCCTGCTCAAGAACGCCAAGGACATGGGCTACGACGTCAAGATGATGGGCTGCGACGGCATGGACGGTATCCTGGGCGTTGAGGGCTTCGATACCTCTCTTGCCGAGGGTCTGCTGCTCATGACCCCGTTCTCCGCCGACGACGAGAAGAACGCCGACTTCGTCAACGCTTACAAAGATAAGTACGGCGATACCCCCGACCAGTTTGCCGCCGACGCCTACGACGGCGTGCATGCTGTGGTCGAGGCTCTCAAGGAGGCCGGCCTGGGTGTCGACGCCGACCCCACCGAGGTTGCTGAGAAGCTTCCCGAGGCTATGCGCAACATTACTGTTGACGGCCTGACTGGCAAGCTCTCCTGGAACGACAAGGGCCAGGTCCAGAAGGACCCGACGGCGTACGTCATTACCGACGGCAAGTACGTACAGGCCTAATAGGCCGCCTTACATAGAGCGGTTTTGATCCCAAGCAGGGGAGGTTTTGGCCTTCCCTGCTTGCTTGGTATCTAGGGACGATGTAACGTCCCTGTTTCATACATTAACTGGAAACCTATTCGAAAGGGGGATGTGGAACATGACGGTCTTTATCCAATACCTGGTCAACGGCCTGTCCATGGGCAGCGTCTACGCCATCATCGCGTTGGGCTACACCATGGTCTACGGTATCGCCAAGATGCTGAACTTCGCTCACGGCGATGTCATCATGGTCGGTGCCTATGTCTCGTTCTGTGCCACGTCGTATCTCGGCCTCCCGGGCTGGGCATCTGTAGTTCTCTCTTGTGTGGTTTGTACCGTTCTCGGTGTTCTCATCGAGGGTCTGGCATACAAGCCGCTGCGTCAGGCGGGCCCGCTGGCCGTTCTGATCACGGCCATCGGCGTGTCTTACTTCCTGCAGAATGCCGCACAGCTTCTGTGGGGCGCCACTCCCAAGAACTTCACTTCGCTCGTCACCTTCCCGGTGCCGGAGTTCTTGGCCAAGTTCAACGTAAGCGCCGTCTCGCTCGTCACCATCGTCGCCTGCCTGGTTATCATGGCCGGCCTGATGTTCTTTACAGGTAAGACCAAGATGGGCAAAGCCATGCGCGCTGTGTCCGAGGACAAGGCCGCCGCTCAGCTCATGGGCATCAACGTCAACCGCACCATCTCGATGACGTTTGCCATCGGCTCTGCCCTCGCTGCCATCGCCGGCGTGCTGCTGTGCTCCTACTCGCCGGTGCTGCAGCCCACGACGGGTGCCATGCCTGGCATCAAGGCCTTCGACGCCGCTGTCTTCGGTGGCATCGGCTCCATCCCCGGCGCTTTTGTCGGTGGCATTCTCATCGGCATCATCGAAGCGATGGCTCAGGCCTACATTTCCACGAGCCTTGCCAACTCCATCGTCTTTGGTGTTTTGATCATCGTCCTGCTCGTCAAGCCTGCCGGCCTCTTGGGCAAGTACGTCCCCGAGAAGGTGTAGGTGAGCGTTATGAAGTTTCTTAAAGACAAGCAGACGCGTCACGACTTTGTCACGTACGCCATGTGCATCGTGGCATTCGCCATCGTGTTCTTTATGCAGTCCAACCACATGATTCCGCGCATGATCGCCGGTCAGCTGGTTCCCATCACGGCCTATATCGTCATGGCCATTTCTCTTAACCTCGTCGTCGGCATCGCGGGCGACTTGTCGCTGGGCCACGCGGGCTTTATGAGTGTCGGCGCTTATACGGGCATCGTCACCGCCGTCGCGCTGGAGAGCGCCGTTCCCTCCGATCCGGTGCGCCTTATCATCAGTATCGTGGTCGGCGCCATCGCTGCCGCTATCCTGGGCTTCTTGATTGGCATCCCGGTCCTTCGCCTGAGCGGCGATTACCTGGCTATCGTGACGCTGGCCTTTGGCGAGATTATCAAGGAGATCGTCACTTGCCTTATCGTGGGTGTCGACTCGCGCGGCCTGCACGTGATCTTTAACATCACGGGCAACTCTACGATCGACGACCTGCACCTGCTCGAGGACGGCACCGCCATCATCAAGGGCGCCCAGGGCGCCTCGGGCGTGTCGACGTACTCGACCTTCCTCGCCGGTGCCATCCTGGTCATGGTCGCACTCGTGATCGTGCTCAACCTGGTTCGCAGCCGTACCGGTCGTGCCATTATGGCCGTGCGCGACAACAAGATTGCAGCCGAGTCCGTGGGCATCTCCGTCACCCAGTACCGCATGATCGCGTTCGTGGTTTCCGCTGCCCTCGCCGGTGCTGCCGGAGCCCTCTTCGGCGGTAACTTCTCGCAGCTCTCCGCCACCAAGTTTGACTTCAACACGTCCATCCTTATCCTGGTGTTCGTGGTCCTGGGCGGTCTGGGCAATATGCGCGGCTCCGTTATCGCGGCGGCGTTGCTCACGGTACTTCCCGAGCTGCTCCGTCAGTTCTCGGACTACCGCATGCTCATCTACGCTATTGTGCTGATCCTGGTCATGATCTTTACCAACAACCCGCAGCTCAAGGCGTTCTTCGGTCGCGTCAAGGACCGCTTTGCTCCCAAGAAGGAGGTGGCAGCCGATGCCCAGTAAATTTGAGTTCAACAAGGGCAAGATGGTCCCGTATCCTTCTGGCGCCATCGTTCCCGACCGTGACCTGGGCGAGCGCCCGGCACTCGAGTGCATCCACCTGGGCATTGAATTCGGCGGCCTTAAGGCAGTCGACGACTTTAGCCTGACTATCGGCAAGACCGAGATTGCCGGTCTGATCGGTCCCAACGGCGCCGGTAAGACCACGGTTTTCAACCTGCTCACTAAGGTGTATCAGCCCACACACGGCACCATCCTGCTCGATGGCGAGGACACCTCGGGCAAGTCGGTCTATCAGGTCAACCGCATGGGTATTGCCCGTACGTTCCAGAACATCCGCCTGTTTAATACCATGACGGTGGAGGACAACGTTAAGGTCGGCCTGCACAACCAGGAGCGCTACTCCGGTTTTGAGGGCGTGCTGCGCCTGCCGACGTATTGGAAGCACGAGAAGGCCGCCCACGAGCGCGCCATGGAGCTGCTGTCCATTTTTGACATGGAGTATCTGGCAAACGAGCAGGCCGGATCGCTGCCTTACGGCGCTCAGCGTCGTCTGGAGATCGTCCGCGCGCTTGCCACCAACCCCAAGCTACTGCTGCTCGACGAGCCTGCCGCCGGCATGAACCCGTCCGAGACCGCAGAGCTCATGGAGAACATCGTCAAGATTCGCGACACCTTTGGCATTGCCATCATGCTTATCGAGCATGATATGTCGCTCGTTATGAACATCTGCGAGGGCATCTGCGTGCTCAACTTTGGTAAGGTCATCGCCAAGGGCACGGCCGAGGAAATCCAGAACAACGACGCCGTTATCGAGGCATATCTGGGCAAGCAGGATAAGGGGGAGAACTAAATGGCAGAGCCGATGCTTTCCGTCTACAACATCAACGTCTGGTACGGTGCCATCCACGCCATCAAGGACATCTCCTTTAACGTTAATGAGGGCGAGATCGTGGCCTTGATTGGTGCCAACGGTGCCGGCAAGTCCACAACGCTCAAGACCGTCTCGGGCCTGCTGCGCTCCAAGACCGGCTCCATCAAGTTTATGGGCGAGGACATTACCCATACGCCCGCTGATAAGCTGGTTGGTAAGGGCCTGGCTCAGGTTCCCGAGGGTCGTCGCGCCTTTTTGCAGATGACGGTCGAGGAGAACCTGGAGATGGGTGCCTATACGCAGCCCAAGTCCACGGTGGCTCCGGGCCTGGAGCGCGTCTACGAGCAGTTCCCGCGCCTGAAGGAACGTCGTCGCCAGGTCGCCGGCACCCTTTCAGGCGGCGAGCAGCAGATGCTCGTTATGGGGCGCGCCCTTATGAGTAACCCCAAACTGCTTATGCTCGACGAACCTTCCATGGGTCTGGCACCGATTCTGATCGAACAGATCTTCCAGATTGTCGAGGACCTGCACAAGGCCGGCACCACGGTGCTTCTGGTCGAGCAAAACGCGCAGATGGCGCTTTCCATCGCCACACGCGGTTACGTGCTCGAGACCGGCAAGATTACCATGACCGGCACCGGTCAAGAGCTCCTGCACGACGATAACGTCCGCAAGGCCTATCTGGGTGGCTAGGAGGTTCCGCCGTTCTACCGAACGGCGGACCAGTCGACGCTGCGCGGGCACCAGAGCGACAACTAGTCATTCAAAGAAGACGGCATGACCAGAAGGTCTATGCCGTCTTCTTTTCATGCCAATTTGTTCCCCCTGGCGCACGCCCGCTGTCCGTCCTCTTACTGCGACTGTACCATGGTCCAAGGTGATCGATGGGCGGGCCGCTGTTCCTGGCGCTGTGCGCACGGAATGGGCTACTTGCTAACCCAGTGGCTAACGTCCCTCCTCAGCTTTCGATCGCGGCTGTCGCGTCGTTGGTGTGCCGCGCGCATCACGGCGCGGCGGGCATCCTCCTTCATGGCGTGCTCCTGAGCGAGGTTCCTGACAATGCAAAACGGGCATTCGCGGGTCGGATCCTCGTGCCGACGGTCTATCATCGAGACGGGCCGTCGGCGACGAGCCAGTCATCAAAAACTCTCATTATTCGCCCCTTGGACGCGAGGACTGCGCTGCCTTGTTGCCCCATGCTCTCTTCTCGGAAGGATGGTGACCCGATGGGCTGGATAGAGGGCCTCAACGACGCGATGGACTACATAGAGGCGAACCTCGAGGGGGACCTCGACCTCGCCCATGCGGCGCGGCTCGCCGCCTGCACCGAGGGACAGTTCCGGAGGATGTTCTCCTATATCGCCGGCATCGGTCTCGGGGAGTACGTGCGCCGGCGCCGCATCTCCCGCGCCGCGCTCGACCTGTCCCGCGGGGAGCGGGTCGTCGACGTCGCGGTCCGGTACGGCTACTGCTCCCCGACCGCGTTCAACCGAGCGTTCAGGGACGCCCTCGGGATCTCGCCCAGCGAGGCGAAGCGCCCGGGCGCCCCGCTCTCGGTCTTTCCGAGGCTTTCGTTCTCCCTCACCGTCACGGGCGCCGAGCCCCTGCCGTGGAGGATCGTCCCATGGGGCGGGATGCGCCTCGTCGGGGTGTCGCTTCCGTGCGGGCCGTCCGAGGCGGGCCTCCTCGCCCAGATGGGGGAGGAGGGGAGAGAGGAGCTCGGGAGGTTCTGGGGTGGCGCCTCGCGCTCCGGGAGCATCGAGGCCCTGCTCGCCCTCGCCGATGGCTCGGGACCCGAGGGGGTTCTCGGGGTCAACGTGTCCGAGGGCGGGGAGTCGAGCTACCGGATAGCGGTGGCGTCCTCGGGGGAGGCCCCCGGCTGGGCGGACGAGATTTACGTCCCCGCCGGCACGTGGGCCGTGTTCGGCTGCACCGGGCCGTGCGACGTCGCGACCGCCGAGCACTACCGCAGAATCTTCTCCGAGTGGCTCCCGTCCTCGGGCTACGAGCTCGCCGGCGACGTCAGTCTCGAGGTGTACCCGCATGGCGACTTCGCGTCGAGAGGGTATCGCAGCGAGATCTGGATGTCCGTGGCGAGGAGGCCCAGGGGGTGACCCGTCCTTCCTTTTGTCTGACGCGGGGGATGCCCCGCGGTGCCCGCGCGGGCGGGCGCTGAGTAGAGAGGAAGAAACATGCAGGAAAAACCGATGTCCATCCCCGTGACGGGGGCGGTCGGTAAGTCGACCGTGGCGGGCCTCATGCTCGCCTTGTTCGTCGCGGCGCTCGACTCGACCGTGGTGGCCACTGCCATGCCCACCGTCGCCGCGGCGCTCGGAGGGGAGGCCCACTATGCCTGGCCGATGACCGCCTACCTCGTGGCGAGCACCGTATCCACCCTCCTGTGCGGAGGGCTGGCGTTCTCGTTCGGCCTCTGGAGGGTGTACGTGGCGGGGCTCGCGCTCTTCGCCGCATCGTCCGTCCTGTGCGCCCTCGCACCGACGATAGAGGCGCTGGCGGCGTTCCGCCTGCTTCAGGGCGTGGGCGGCGGCGTTCTCGAGGCGGGTGTGTTCATTGCCGCGGCGATGATGCTCGCCCCGAGGGACAGGGGACCGTACCTCGGGGCGGCTTCGGCCATGTACGGGATTGCGAGCGTCGTAGGGCCCGTCATCGGCGGGGCCGTCGCCCAGGGGTTATCCTGGCACGTCATCTTCGTCGTCAACCTCCCCATCTCGATCGTCGCCCTGTTCCTGTCGGGGCGCTGCCTGCCCGGCAGGGCTCCCGGGGCCCCTGTAGTTGGCTTCGACGTCTCGGGGAGCGTCGCCGCCTCGCTGTGCGTTCTGAGCCTCGTCCTCGCCTTCAGCTTGGCGGGCAGCGTCTTTTCCATGGCCTCGCCGCAGTTCGTCGCCCTCGTCGTGCTGTCCGTTGCCTGCGCCGCGCTCCTTTCCCGCGTGGAGAGGGGCAAGGCCGCCCCGACCGTCCCCATGGGGCTGTTTCGCCGCGGGCAGGTCGTAGCGGGGTTCGTCTCCGGCTTCTGCGTCCAATTCGCCCTCATGGCGGGCGTCTCCTACCTGCCTAGGCTCCTCCAGGAGGGGCTGGGCATGGCCGCTGCCTCGTCCGGCGCGGTGCTCATTCCCATGACGCTTGCCCTCATGGTCGGCAGCAATACATCCGGCGCGGCGTTCCGCGCGACCGGGCGGCTCCGCGCCATCGCGGCGGCGTCATCCGCCGTCGTCCTTGCGGCGTCGGTGACGTTCTCTGCGATGTCCCCGATGCTAGCGGTCGCCTCCTGCACCGCCGTCGCGGCGGTGCTGGGTCTCGGCGTCGGCATCGGCATGCCCGTGTCCAACCTTGCCGCCCAGACGGGCGCCGATCCGGCGGACGCCGGGCGCGCCACCTCCATGGCCATGTTCTTCAGGGGCTTCGGCGGCACCGTCTCGACTGCGGCGTGCGGCATGCTTGCCCCCGCCGCGACCGCCGCGGGTACGGCTGGGGTGTTCGGCGCGGTGTGCGTGGCGGCCGTCGCCGGCCTGGTCGCGTCGCGGTTCATCCCGAGGGAGATCCCCTCGTAGGCGCGGCCACTTCTCGGCTCTTTCGCAACCGGGATGGAGATGCAAGGGACGGCCCCTTGCCCGGGGCCGGGGCGGGGAGTCTCGGCTGCCGAGGGCGGCCCGGCATTGCCGCCGGGCCATCCCCGTCATGAGGTCATGCTCGACATCTCCTCAGCCTTTCGGGATTGGCCCGAAGTCGAGAGATTTCCATCAGCTTCCCGTCGGTCGATGACCGGTTCACCACGCAGGAAGAGCGTGACGGAAGGTCTCGCAAAAAGGCTCCGAGCGCGGCGTGCTCACGCCCGTCGTGGTGCGCCCGAAGGGGGATGGCTGCTACGAGCTCGATCATGTGCGAGGAGAAGACGAACCAGTCGTTGCAGATCCAATATGGATCTCGCCAACCTCGGCAAGCTGCTCGATGAGTGGAAGTCCTGTCGGGTCGTCTATTTCAACACCACCCAGAATGATGGTGTCATCGCGCAGGTCGATCTGTGTGTTGAACACAGCGAGGTTAAAGCCAGAGGCTACAAATCCGATAGCCGCCAGGACGAGCCCCGTGGCAACAAGCCCACCCGCTACGGCAAGGTAAATCTTTTTTACGCTGGACATGTTTGCACTCCTTCCTATGCCGTGAGCGGCGCCGCTTCAGCGACCCTGCGGCTCTTATTGCCTCGATCTTTCCAGAAGGGCGAAACGGCTTTCTTCGCCCAAAGGGCAGAGAGGCGCGCGATTTGCTTGGACGCCGTCCAGGCGCCGGCTCCCGCGAGAAGCGCCACACCGATGGAAGCGAATCCCATTCCCATCGAGGTTAAAACGTACGGAACATGCACGATAATGATGCCGTCCACGGCGAACAGGAGCCCCACCACGCCCGCGCCCCCGAATGCCGCGGCCACGATCCACACGCAGAGCGCAAGAACCCAAATGCAGATGTAGACCGTAGCGGCAACGGCGACGAACGCGAGCAGCAGCGGAATCCATACCGGAGAGCCCACGATGGCGAGCGCCCATAGAAGCGCCGTGCTCTTGCGCTTGGTCCTCGCAATTGCGCGCGGCACGGCGGGCAGTTCGTCGAGCGTTGCCTCGGCGACCTCACCGAGCGTGCCCATGGCGGCCACAGCCTCGGCCTCCGTCATGCCGTCCTCCATACGGTCGGCGATGACCTCCGCGTAGAACTCCTGCGTTTCCTTTACCTGATCTGCCGGCAGGCAGGCCAGAAGCTCGCCCAGCCGGTTCAAGAACTCATCGCGCGTCATGGTGCGCTCCCTTCACGTAACGGTAGATCTCCTGCACGGATGGCCATTCGGCGAGGAACTCGGCGATACGCTCATGCCCGGTGTCCGTGATGCGGTAGTACCTTCGCAGCCGCCCGTTGTGCTCGGCGGAGCGCGCCGTGATGCACCCGGCCTTCTCCAGGCGCTTGAGCAGCGGGTAGAGCGTCGACTCCGTGAGCCCCATGCTCGCCGGTACGTCCTTCACGATCTGGTAGCCGTAGGACTCCTCGCCGGAGACGGCCGCGAGCACGCAGGCCTCCAGGAAGCCGCGCTTCATCTGTGCCTCCATCCGCACACCTCCTTTCGTAGTATACTGTGTAACACCTACTATATGACACATAGTATATGATGTCAACAGTTGTCGTAGTCGTTGGGGACGTTCTTGAATGACTAGTCAAACAAGAACGTCCATTACAGTCGAAATTGTCAGCCCGGGACCGTCTCGGGCTACGATTGAGGCGCGCCCAGAACGGGCCGCCGACCGGGCGCCCGCGCACGGCCGAACGTCCCTGCCCCGAGAGGGCCCGTTGGGTGCTGCCGGCGCGGGGCGCGCCGCCCCCGACGGCTGATAGGAAAGTGCCGGGCAGGTGCCGCGGCTGGTAATGTGAGTGCCGAGGGGGAGGCCATCCGGTCGAACGACTACCGGAAGGATACCACCGTGAAAGCGCCATCCACCAGACCCGCGGCCGTGCTCGGCCTGGACGTCGGCAAGTCATCGCACTGGGCCTGCCTGATCGACCGCGACGGGGAGGTGCTGGACAGCGCCCCCGTCCGCAACAGGGAGGCCGAGCTCGACGCGCTGTTCGCCTCCGCGCCCGCCGGCACGCTCGTCGTCGTCGACCAGTTCCGCAACATAGGGTCCCTCGCCGTGAGGCGGGCCCGCGCCGCGGGGCTCGGGGTCGCCTACCTGCCCGGCCTCGCCGCCAGCCGCGCCGCGGGCCTGTTCGCCGGCGAGGCCAAGACCGACGAGCGCGACGCCGCGGTGATCGCGCGGACCGCCCTGGGCGTGCCGGACTCCCTGTCGGGGGTCCCGGGCCGCGGCGAGGCCCTCGAGGCCGCCCGCGCCCTCTCGTCGCAGCGCGACCACGTCGTCGCCTGCGCGACCAGGGACAAGAACCGCCTGCGCGCGGTGCTGCTCGAGTCCTGCCCGGCCCTCGAGGCCGCGGTCGACCTGTCGGACCGGCGGTGGCTGGAGCTGCTCGCCGGGTTCGGCGGGGCGTGGGGGATCGCCCGCTCCGGGGCCGAGGGCCCGCGGGCCGAGGCCGCCGGGGAGGCCGCGGCCGCCTCCACCGCGCCCCCGCCGGCGCTCGTCGAGGCCGAGAACAGGCAGGTCAGGTTCCTGGCCGCCCGGATATCGGAGGCCCTCGACGAGGCCGGGGCCCTCGAGGCCGAGACGGCGGCGCTGCTCGAGGGCGACGAGACCTACGCGTGCCTGCTCACCGTGCCCGGCATCGGCCCGAGGACCGCGGCGCAGCTCGCGGTGTCGGTCGACATCGGGAGGTTCCCGGACCACGACCACCTGGCCTCGTACTGCGGCATAGCCCGAGGGTGAGGAGCTCCGGCACGTCGGTGAGGTCGGTCAGGGCGTCCAGGCGCGGCGACGCGAGGCTCAAGTCCCTGCTGATCTTCTCGTGCAACAGCCTGGTGAGGTCCTCGGGGCGCTACGGCGAGTACTACCGGGCCTGCAGGGCGCGGGGCATGGGGCACGGGCGGGCGCTCAAGGCCGTCGCGAGGAAGCGGCTCAGGGCGATATACGCCGTGATGCGCGACCGGGTGCCCTACCGGGAGTAGCCCCGACGGTTGACAAAACTATAGGAACACCCAACGACTACTTCTATACAGCAAAAAGGGGTGCTGACCATTTCGGTCGGCACCCCTTTAAGTTGCGGTGAAATAGGGACTAAATGGGGGCTCTAGACGCCAAAACAGCCCCTATTCCACCGCAACTTCATGGGGATGTGTGACAATGCCCGTCGGAAAACATCTGCTGCCTTTGGGGGTCTATCTATGCTGTACGAGTTTTGTGCCGAGAACTTTGAGCGGGTGCCGGCGGCTATCGATGCCGGTGCAAGGCGTATCGAGCTGTGCGACAACCTTGCCGTTGGCGGCACCACGCCTTCGGCCGGCGTTATCAGCGCTACGACCAACTATGCCCACGAACACGATGCACGGGTGATGTGCATGATCCGTCCGCGTGGCGGCGACTTTCACTACAACCAGGACGAGTTGCGTATGATGGAGATGGACCTGGGCCTTGCCGTGAGCGCCGGCGTTGACGGCTTGGTCTTTGGCTGCTGCAAGCCCTGCGCTGGCGGATGGGCGCTCGACGAGCTTACGCTTGGCGCCCTCGTGATGGCTGCGGGCTGCGCGACCGAGGAATGTAAGCGTGAGCCCATCGACATCACCTTCCACATGGCATTTGACCAGCTCTCGCCCGAGGCTCAGCTCGACGCGATTGACACACTCGCCGACTGCGGCATCACACGCATCCTGACGCATGGTGGCGCTGCCGGTACGCCGATCGAGGACAACTTCGAAAACCTGGCCCGCTTGATCGAGTATGCGGGCGACAGCTTGACCATCCTTCCCGGCGGCGGCATTTCCACGGCCAACCGCGATACCGTGGCGGCGGCACTGGGCGTCTCCGAGCTCCATGGCACAAGGATCGTACCGCTGGAGGTTTAGCCCGTGGCGCTTGTATTCGATGTTCAGCAGGCGAGCGGCAAGCCCGACGACAACCGTCGCCCCGGTACCGCGTGCCCCTTTTGCAACACGGAGGGGCTCACCAACATCATCCAGCGCGACGGTGACTGCATCTGGCTCGAGAATAAGTTCAAAACCCTGCGCGCCACCCATCAAACCGTGCTGATCGAGTCGGCCGATCACGATGCCGACCTGGTGACCTATGAGCCGGATGAACTCCACCATGTGATGCGGTTTGCTCTGGGTTGCTGGCGGCGGATGATCGACTCGCAGCAGTATCGAAGCGTGCTCATGTACAAGAACAAGGGTCCGCTTTCGGGCGGCAGTCTGGTCCATCCGCACATGCAGATTGTGGGTTTGGAGCAGGAAGACGGCTATGCTTCGCTGGTTTCCGCCAATTTCGAAGGTATCAATGTCTGGCAACAGGGGAGAATCTCGGTCAATATCTCAACCGAACCGATCATGGGGTTCTTTGAGATCAACGTTTCAGCTCCGCAGGGAATCGCCGCCAGCGATGACACGAGAGACCAAGCCGAGGCGGATCTCTTCGCCGATGCGATCCAGGTAGCTCTGCGCTATATCCTGAACGAGCACCACGGTGGTCGCGCAGAGTCGTACAACCTGTTCTTCTATCACCTGGGCGGTCGGACCATTGCCAAGGCGCTGCCGCGTTGGGTGGTTTCGCCCTACTTTGTCGGGTATCGGCTGGCTCAGGTCAATGCTGAGACCACGCTCGATGTCGATGCAGAACGACTCCGCGCACATCTTGAGGCGCTCACATCGTAAAGTGAGCGCCCGCGCACTGCGGACAGTCTAGCGTCCCATGGCGTCGCGGCCGGCCTCGACCCGCTTGCGCTGGGCGGCGCGCTCCTCGCCGGTCAGACGCTCAAAGAGATGCCCGATAAGCGAGGCGAGTACCTGCTGAAACAGCGTTCCGCACATGACGGGAAACACGACTTCGCCCGGAAAGTATTGCGTGGCGATGACGGCGCCCGAAGAGATGTTACGCATGCCGCAGGTAAAGCACATGGTAGCCGTCTCGCTATATGGCAGATGCAGCGCACGGGCGACCAGAAAACCGATGACAAAGCCGCTGATGGCGAAGGTCAAAATAAAGAGGGCGACTTCCAGGCGCACCGCGTTCATGTGCAGCACGTACTCGCTCATGGCGGTGGAGTTGGAGGCGATAACGCCCATCATCATGAATTTGCAGGCGGGCGAGAGCGCGGGGGAGAGCTTCTCGTGTCCCCATCCACGCGTGAGCTCGTTGATCACGATGCCGAGCACGGCGGGGATGGCGATCATAAAGGCCATGTCTTGCATCATGCTCGGCACATCGATCGAGACGGTGGCACCCAGCAAGAGCTTAAGCGTGAGCGGAATCGTCACAGGGGAGATAACTGAGGACGTCAGGATGATAGTGAGCGCGAGCGGGCCGTTGCCGCCGAACATGCTGATCCACATAAAAGCGGTGACGGCCACGGGCACACTGTACTCGAGCACGATGCCGCAGACAAGGTTGGGGTTGGAACCAAAGAACAACGATCCCATGGCATAGGCCGCGATGGGAATAAGCGCCGCCGAGACCAACAACGCCAGAATCAGGTGCAGCGGATGGTGGAACACCTCGGCTACCTGGTGAAAGGTATTGCTGAGCGCACCTTGGAACGTCATAAAGGCAAACAGGACGGGAACGATGGGCTTGAGAGCGCCGATCTGTTGAGGAAAGAGCACGCCGAGCGCCACGCAAATCGGAACGATGATTTGCATGTGCCCCGCGAGAAACTTGCCCAGTCCAACCCATTGCTTCATATGCTCTTGTGACTCCCTTTGCTCGTGAATCCGTTTTGAATGGATATGCTAGACGCTCGCATGCGTCCGTGCGTCAGAAACGCTTGATTATTTCGAGGCTATTACCGGTATCGTTTACCGAAACCGCGGCGTGCTGCGGCGATTTGCGTCCGCGCCGCACGGTATAATAAATCCGTTCAACAGATTTGCCTGCCGAAGCGGGCATACACAGAGGACTCATCGCTATGAACCGTGAGAGGTATCGCGGCGACCTGCCCCTATCGGGGGTGGGTGCCTATGTCATCGCTTAAGACGACGCATCGCTGGGCGGTCGCTCAGCAAAACCCCGAGCTCGAAAAGGATCTTTCGGCTGGTCTGGGCATTCCCGGGCTGGTGGCGCGCATTATGGTCGCGCACGGCATTGGCTCCATCAAAGAGGGCCAATTGTTTTTGACGCCTTCGCTCGATCGCGACTGGGCCGACCCACTCATTATTCCGGGCATGTCGGTCGTTGCCGACCGCGTCGAGCGTGCTATTCGCAACCACGAGCACATTGCAGTCTTTGGCGATTTTGACGTTGACGGTATTACGTCGACCTGCCTGTTGACCGAGGCGCTGCGCACGTTTGGCGCCGATGTCACGCCGTTTATTCCGCACCGCTTTGATGAGGGCTACGGTCTTTCGCGCGCGGCACTCGACCGCGTTAACGAGCTCGCTCGCCCGCAGCTGATCGTGACCGTCGATAACGGCATTGCCGCCAAGGAAGAGGTTTCCTATCTGGAGAACCTGGGGATCGATTTGGTGGTCACGGACCATCACGAGCCCTCCGACCAGGTGCCGCAGGGTGTGCCCCTGACCGACCCCAAGCTCGAGGACGAGGGCCCCTCGCGCGAGCTTGCCGGTGCTGGTGTGGCGCTCAAGCTGGTGCAAGTCCTGGGTGAGCGCCTGGGCAAGCCGTCGTATTGGCGTTCGCTAATCGAGGTCGCGGCGCTGGGCACCGTGTCCGACATGATGCCGCTCACGCCCGAGAACCGCGCGCTGGTTGCCGAGGGCATCCAGCAGATGCGCGTAACCGCTCGCCCCGGCTATATCGCGCTTGCCGCGCTTGCCAAGGCGGACCTTTCGAGCATTACGGCGGATGGCCTGTCATTCTCGCTCATTCCCCGCTTAAACGCTGCCGGCCGCATGGCCGATCCCAAGCTGGCGCTCGACCTGCTGCTTGCCCGCAATCCCATCGAAGCAAGCGCGCTGGCGGCTGAGCTCGAGGAAATCAACCGCCAGCGCCGTGAGATCGAGGCGGAGCTCACGCGCGATGCCATGGCAAAGGTCGAGGAGACCTATGACGGCGGGCGCGCGATCGTTGTGGGCGGCGAAGGCTGGCACGAGGGCGTCAAGGGCATCGTGGCAAGCCGTCTGACCAACCGCTATCACGTGCCGGCGCTGCTGTTCTCGATCGAGGACGGTATCGCGCGCGGCTCTGGTCGCTCGGTGGGCAAAGTTAACCTGTTTGACGCCGTCGAGCGCTGTTCCGACCTGCTGATTCGTCGCGGCGGACATGCCGGTGCGGTGGGTGTGACCATCGAGGCATCCAAGCTCGATGAATTCCGTCGTCGCCTTTCCGCCGTGCTATCGGAGATTCCCGCCGAGGACTTTGAAGACATCGACGAGGTTGCCGCCACGGTCGACCTTTCCGAACTGAATATCGAGACTATAGAGCAGATTTCCCGTCTTGAGCCGTTTGGCCAGGGCAACAAGGTGCCGCTGCTGGCCGCCGAGGGCGTGACGATGTGCGATCGCGCCGTGGTGGGCAAAACCGGCGAGCACATGCGCTTTGTGGCGACCGATGGCGCCGCGAGTGTGCCGGCCATTATGTTCCGCGTGCCGCAAATCGATAAGCTCATCAACTGCGATAGTGCTGTCGACTTGGTGTTCGAGGCCGTTGCCGAGCATTGGCAGGGACGTGTGAAGCCCAAGCTCATGATCAAGGATGTTCTGGTCCGTGATACCACGCTGCCCAGCGTCGACGATCCGGCATGCGAGCTTCGCCGTGGCGTGCAGCCGGCGGATTCTGGCCTGCGCCTGGAGTCGCGTAAACGCGAGACACTCGCCCAGCTTTCTTATACCGAGCTGACGCGCTCGCTTATCCATAGCTTTATAGGCTCGAACCAGCCGCACCGCGCGCAGGTCGAGGCGCTCGATGCCCTGGCCGATCACCAAAGTGTTCTGGCCGTTATGGGAACGGGGCGCGGCAAGTCGCTCATCTTCCATGTGCATGCCGCGCGCGAGGCGGTTCTTCGCGGGCGTGCGAGCATCTTTGTCTATCCGCTGCGCGCGCTCGTTGCCGACCAGGCCTATCACCTCTCGTCGACGATGGCCGCGCTCGGCATTGGCGTCGGCGTGTTGACCGGCGAGACCGTGGAGGCGGCGCGCGATGACGTGTTCGCCGGTCTAGCTTCGGGCCGCACCGGTATCGTGCTCACGACACCCGAGTTCCTGTCTATCCACCGTGACCGTTTCGCGCGTTCGGGCCGCATCGGCTTTGTCGTTATCGATGAGGCGCACCACGCCGGCCTTGCCAAGGGCGGCGACCGTAGCGCCTATCTCGACATGCCCGATATCCTCAAAGCCCTGGGCGACCCGGTCGTTATGGCTGCGACGGCCACCGCGACGGCTCCGGTCGTGGCCGAGCTTGCCCGCATGTTGCCGATCACTCACACGGTGGTTGACGAGACGGTGCGCGAGAACCTGCAGCTCGAGGACGACCGCGACCTTGCGAGCCGCGAGAACCGTTTGGTGTCGATCGTGGCGACGGGGGAGAAGACCGTCATTTACGTCAATTCGCGTGATCAGTCCGTGGCGCTTGCCAAGACGTTGCGCAAGCGTGTGCCCGATTGCGCAACCCATATCGCGTTCTATAACGCGGGGCTTGCGCGTTCCGATCGCCGCCGCGTGGAGGAAGCATTTCGAGACGGAAGCCTCAGCTGCATTGTTTCGACCTCCGCCTTTGGCGAGGGTGTCAACCTACCCGATATCCGCCATGTCGTGCTGTACCACATGCCGTTTGGCGGCATTGAGTTCAACCAGATGAGCGGACGTGCCGGCCGCGATGGCCAGCCCGCCGTGATCCATCTGCTCTATTCGTCGCGCGACGCCCGCATTAACGAGCGCCTGCTCGACTGCTATGCGCCCGAGCGCGACGAGCTCGTCACGCTCTATCGCGCGCTGCAGACCATGTGGCGCTCCAACCGCGGCAAAACCGGGGACGATTCCTTTAGCGCGAGCGATATCGACATCGCGCAGATGTGCCTTGCCATCGATGCGCGCACGCCGGTCGACGAGCGTTCGGTGGAAAGCGGCCTGGGAATCTTCGAAGAGCTTGGTTTCTGTCGAGTTTCGGGGTTTGACGACACTCGTCGCATCGCGATGGCCGAAAACCCCGGCCGTGTGCAATTGAGCAGGTCAATTCGCTATTTGGAGGGCTTGCGCTCGCGCATGGAGTTTTCGGCTTTCCGGAGCTGGGCGCTCGATTCGTGCGCTTCTGATATGCTAGCCAAAGTTAACCGCCCGATCGTACCGCGGGCCTAGGGGAAGGGGACCTCGATGGATGCCGCAGCCCGTACCGCCCATGATTCCACCCTCCAGCCTTTTTCGGAGATGGAGCACTATAAGCATGCCGATGAGCTGCCACCCGAGATTATGGCGGACAGCTACGACAAGCTGGAGCGCCTGTGCCTCAAATATATGAATGAGGACGACTTTTCTAAGGTGGAGCAGGCCTATTGCTTTGCTGCCGAGAAGCACTGCAACCAAAAGCGCCGCTCGGGTGAGATGTACATCAACCATCCCGTCGAGGTGGCCATCATCTTGGCCGATCTCAAGATGGACTGCGATGTGGTGTGCGCCGCGCTGCTGCACGATACCGTCGAGGATACCGAGACCTCGCTTGCCGATGTTTCCGGCCTGTTTGGCGATACGGTGGCCGAGCTCGTCGATGGCGTGACCAAGCTCACCAACATCGAAGTCGATAGCATGGACGAGAAGCAGGCGCTTACGCTGCGCAAGATGTTCCTCGCCATGTCCAAGGACATTCGCGTCATCATCGTTAAACTTGCCGATCGTCTGCACAACATGCGAACGCTGGCAGCCCTGCGCGAGGACCGTCGCCTGTTTAAGGCGCGCGAGACCATGGACGTGTACGCGCCCTTGGCCGACCGCCTGGGCATGAGCTCTATTAAGTGGGAGCTCGAGGACCTGTCCTTCTTCTACCTGGAGCCCGATGCCTACCAGCGCATCGCGCGTATGGTGGCGGAGTCGCGCGAGGTCCGCGAACGCTACCTTGCCGAGACCATCAAGACGCTTACCGATGAGCTCAACCGCATTGGTCTGGAGGACTTCCAGATCAACGGCCGCTCCAAGCACTATTGGTCCATCTACCAAAAGATGAAGCGCAAGGGCAAGGAGTTCTCCGAGATCTACGACCTGGTGGCGCTGCGCGTTATTACCCATTCGGTGCGCGATTGCTACTCCACGCTCGGTGCGGTGCATACGCTGTGGCACCCCATGCCTGGTCGCTTTAAAGACTATATCGCCATGCCTAAGGTCAATAACTACCAGTCGCTCCATACGACGGTCATCGGCCCTACGGCTCGTCCGCTCGAGATTCAGATTCGAACCTATGAGATGCATGAGCAGGCCGAGTACGGCATTGCCGCCCACTGGCTATATAAGAAGTCGGGCGGATCGTCTGCTTCCAAGACCAATGACGCTCAACGTTTGGACGACCAGATCAACTGGCTCAAGCATTCGCTCGATTGGGCGGCTTCCGACGAGATCACCGATGCCAAGGAATACCTGCACTCGCTGAAGGTCGATCTGTTCGATCAGGAGATCTTTGTCTTCACGCCCAAAGGCGAGGTCATGGCGCTTCGTGCCGGCTCCACGCCGCTCGACTTTGCCTATGCCGTTCACACCGAGGTGGGAAACCACTGCGTCGGCGCCAAAATCAACGGTGCGGTGGCTCCGCTCACGCACGAGATCAAGACGGGCGACCGCGTTGAAATCCTGACTAACAAGAGTTCCAAGCCGTCGCGCGATTGGCTTAAGATCGTTAAGACACCTTCCGCCAAGTCAAAGATCCGCCGCTATTTTGCCGCTGCGACCAAGGACGACGACGCTGCCGCCGGTCGCGATATGCTGGCCAAGGACCTGCGTAAGCGTGGCTATGGCATTTCTACGCCGCGTTCGACGCGTGCACTCAACGCCGTGGTGGAGCAGTTTAACTTCAAGCAGCTCGAGGACCTGTTTGCCGCCGTCGGCGCCGGCAAGGTTGCCCCGCGCGCTGTGGGCAATAAGGTCGAGCAAATCTTGGACCCCAAGCCCGAGGAACAGCTCACCAAGGCCGAGGCTATCGCCGAGGTCGTGAAGCAGCCCGCCCGCGGCTCCAACCGCAAGCCGCAAAAGCGCGGCAAGAGCGCCAGTAACGGCATTATCGTCAAGGGCGAGAGCAACAGCGGCCTGCTGGTCCGTCTGGCTCATTGCTGCAACCCCGTGGCGGGCGACGACATCGTCGGCTTCATCACGCGCGGTCGTGGCGTTTCGGTGCATCGCGCCAACTGTCCTAACGTCAAGGGTCTTATGGAACATCCCGAGCGCATGATCGATGTGGAGTGGGACGGCGCTGCCGACACCCTCTTCCAGGTCGAGATCGTGGTCGAGTGCCTGGACCGCATGGGCCTACTCAAGGATGTCACCATTGCCATTGGCGATGCGGGCGGCAATATCCTTTCTGCCGCCACGTCGACCAACCGCGAGGGTATTGCAACCTTGCGCTTTATGGTCGAAATCTCGGACGCGAGCGGTCTGGATCCGCTGCTTGCTTCCATCAGCAGTGTCGATTCGGTCTACGACGCTCGCCGTCTTATGCCCGGCGAAGGCGGAGCTCAGCTCAAGCGTCGTGTGTAGGTGCGAGAGCCTCTCAGCATCATAGATATTGGTTACGTTCGAGGCATCGTTTGGTGCCTCGAACGTATTTTAGAAGGAGGGTATGCGCATGGGCGATATGACTTTGGACCTGACACCCCGAGGTGCGGCTTCGATTGAGGCGCTCGTCAACGGCCCCATTCAGACCAACAGTTACGCCGTGATTTCGAATGACGAGTGCTTAATCGTCGATCCGGCGTGGGAGGGCGAGCGTCTTGTGGAGCATATCCGCACCGCGCATCCCGAGGTGCGCGTACTCGGCTCTGTCTGCACGCACGGTCATGCCGACCATGTTGGCGGGGTTGCCGGGGTTCGAGCTGTCGTTGGCGACAGCGCACTATATGAGTTGTGCGCTAAGGACGTGACGGTGCCTCGCGCAAATATCGAGGAGCAGCGCGCCATGTGGGGTATCGAGACGCCCGATCCGGGTGAGCCGACGCGCTTGCTTGCCGAGGGCGATACAATCGAGGTGGGCGACGTCTGCCTGCAGGTGATCGAGACGCCGGGGCATACGCCGGGCGGCATCGTCCTGTTCGCCGCGACCGAGCAGGGGAACATCGCCTTTGTGGGCGACACGCTTTTCCCGGGTAGCCACGGTCGTACCGATCTTTCCGGCGGTGACGAGGCGGCGATTATGCGCTCGCTCTCCAAACTTGCCAAGACGCTTCCGCCCGATACCGTTTGCTTGACGGGCCATGGCGATTCGACCACGATGGCGCGCGAACTTATGCAGAACCCGTTTATGCAGATGTAGGCTCGAAGCCGTCTTTCGAACCACGAAGACCGCTCAATCGTCAAGCTATTTTCCCCAGTGGGTCGATTCTGTGGGGCAAACGGTCAAAATTTGTCCAATCGGATGGTATTCGTGAACAAACGAACGTTTATGCTCGGGTATGTCGTGGTAAAATCTCAGGCGTTATCGGAGCAACCTTACAGGAGGTTTCTTTTATGCTCGTCAACGCAGCAGACATGCTCAAGAAGGCCGAGGCCGGCAAGTACGCTCTCGGTGCCTTCAACACCAACAACCTCGAGTGGACCCTGGCTATTCTCCAGGCCGCCGAGGAGGCCAAGTCTCCGCTGATCCTTCAGTGCACCGCTGGTGCCGCTAAATGGATGGGCGGTTTCAAGGTCTGCGCCGACATGGTCAAGGCTGCCGTCGAGGCCACGGGCGTTACCGTTCCCGTCGCCCTTCACCTCGATCACGGTTCTTACGAGGACTGCTTCAAGTGCATCGAGGCCGGCTTCACGTCCATCATGTATGACGGCTCTCACGAGGAGACCTTCCAGCTTAACCTCGACCGCACCAAGGAGCTCGTTGAGCTTGCCCACTCCAAGGGCATGTCCATCGAGGCCGAGGTCGGCGGCATCGGCGGCACCGAGGACGGCGTGACCTCCAACGGCGAGCTCGCTGACCCCGCTGAGTGCAAGCAGATTGCTGACCTGGGCGTCGACTTCCTCGCCTGCGGTATCGGCAACATCCACGGCGTGTATCCCGCCGACTGGGCTGGCCTTTCCTTCGAGCGTCTGGGCGAGATCAAGGCCGAGACCGGCGACCTGCCCCTCGTTCTGCACGGTGGCACCGGCATCCCCGAGGATCAGATCAAGAAGGCCATCTCCCTGGGTATCTCCAAGATCAACGTCAACACCGACCTGCAGCTCGTCTTCGCCAAGGGCGTTCGCGAGTACATCGAGGCTGGCAAGGATCAGCAGGGCAAGGGCTTTGACCCCCGCAAGCTCCTCAAGCCTGGTCGCGACAACATCGTTGCCCGCACCAAGGAGCTCATGGAGGAGTTTGGCTCCGTCAACAAGGCGTAAGTAGCGGTTTAACTTTCCCGTCGGAGGCCCCGTTCACCCTACGCTTTTCCCTTGCGCTCACCTGGCTTTGCCAGAAGTCGCGCAATGGGAAAAGCTTCGGGTGAACGGGGCCTCCTTCGTTAACTCGCTACAGGGTTACTGGGCTGAATTCATTTTTTTGACTACCGTTCGACGGTGTTGATGGCTCCCTTGTTGGGGCTTTCTTTTTTATCTCGCTACAATGGGCTTCAAGAGTTCTAATGACTTGGAGTTTGGTATGGCTGTTATTAATGTGCTGCCTTCGGATGGGAAGGTTATTGACGAGGGTCCTGTTGGTTGCTCTGTTGATGTTTGCAATGATGACTTCCGTTTTCTAGATGTTGGCTTGCCACCCGAGATTCTGCGTTTAAAGGACGCGGGGTATCTTTCGCAGGCTATTGAGGCTTGCGACCGCCTACTTGCCCAAGATCCCGATCCCTCGCTTGCTGCCTGCGTTCGTGCCGAGCGGTATCGCATGCTTGAGACGCCGCTTCATTTTTCGGTGTCGCGCGATCGAGCTATTGCGATGATTCGCGAGGAGTGGCCTGAGTTTACCGAGGAGCAGTTTGACGATCTGATTGACCGTAAGCGTATTGACTGGCGCTTTATCGATGGCGAGCTGTTCGTTCTCGACAACTTCCTCGATTCGCTTCGCGTATATCCCAAAGAGGTCCCCGGCATGCGTCCCGATTCTACGGACGGAATAGCACTGCGCGACGAGATGCTCAAGGAGATGGAGTCACAAAACGGATTGGCTCGCGTCATTACGCTTAAAGCGTCCGTGTCTGTCCCCGGCGCTCTGGAGGGGGAGACCGTTTGCGCTTGGCTTCCCGTCGCGGCTGCCTGCCGTCAGCAGTCTCGGGTCGAGATTCTCGACATGACGCCGGAGGGTGCTGTTGCTCCCGCGAACGCTTCGGCGCGTACCGCCTCGTGGTCTTCTTCGAGTGAGCGCTCATTCTCGGTGACTTATCGTTATCACATCGATGCTGCTTATTGTGATGTCTACGGTGGCACACTTCCGGTTCATCCGCGTATGGACGCGCCTCTGCCCGAGGATATTTCCGAGGACCGTCCGCACATTGCATTCACGCCGTATCTGCAGCAGCTGACGGCCGGTGTTGTTGACGGACTCGAGGATCCGCTCGATCGCGCTCGTGCTATCTATGATTATCTGACGCAGCATATCGACTATCGCTATCAGCCGCCGTACTT
Source organism: uncultured Collinsella sp. (assembly GCA_937982065.1). Classification (GTDB taxonomy): domain Bacteria; phylum Actinomycetota; class Coriobacteriia; order Coriobacteriales; family Coriobacteriaceae; genus Collinsella. The sequence continues at coordinate 802 of CALJMO010000052.1, read as the reverse complement.
GCTTTTGGGATCTATTGCCGATGACTGCGCGCATTCGCTCCGCGGCGATTGCGGCGTTATGGCGCTCACGTTTATCACCATGTGCCGTATCGCGGGCGTGCCTGCCCGTTGGCAGAGCGGCCTGTACGTTGCGCCCGATTCGGTGGGGTCGCACGACTGGGCAGAGTTCTATACGCCGCAGACCGGTTGGCTCAACGCCGACGTGTCATTTGGATCTTCTGCTCACAGGATGGGGGAGGAGTGGCGCCGCCGTCACTACTTTGGCAATCTCGACCCATGGCGTATGGTGGCCAACAATCGATTCCAGGCAGAGTTTGAGCCCTCTTTCGACGGCATGCGCGAGGACCCTTACGATAACCAGATGGGTGAGGCTTCGGTCGACGGTCGCGGATGCCGTCAGCGCGAGATGCTACGCACGGTCGAACTCATCGAAATGCTCGAAGTTCCATTTTCGGACTAATCGGTAGAAAGCTGTGATAAACTAACTCACGCATTGCGTGCCCGAGTGGCGGAATTGGCAGACGCAGTGGACTCAAAATCCACCGTTGGCAACAACGTGCGAGTTCGAGTCTCGCCTCGGGCACCATACATGCAAGTGAGCGTTCAAGGGGGTCAAGGCCCCCTTTTTCGTGCCGAACTCGCGTGAGCGCGCGGAGCGTTAAGCAAACAGGCCTGTGGCCTGTTTGTAGCGGAGCGTGGCGAGGGCGCCATGCGCCCGAAGCCCGGGGCTTCGCGAAGCGAAGTCCCTTCGAGTCTCGCCTCGGGCACCATACATGCAAGTGAGCGTTCAAGGGGGTCAAGG
>CALJMO010000051.1 GCA_937982065.1 uncultured Collinsella sp. | reverse complement strand
AAAAAAGGGGGAGGCCGCGAGGCCTCCCCCTTCTAAGTTCAAGCGTACGGCTCGGTGCCGTCCACCGGTCAGCGGCGCCCTGGCCTCCCACGGGCTGACCCCGCAGTACTCTCGGCGCGATGGGGCTTAGCTTCCGGGTTCGGAACGGGACCGGGCGTGCCCCCCATGCTCTGGCCGCTGACCGGTGGGCGGCGCCCACCGTTACGGTGTCCTGGGTCTCACTCTACACGTGCCCTGGGGGCCGCATGGCGCATAGGGGAGATGACTCGGGGGCATCCTCGTGCCCGGACCGCGCCTAAGAGCGCATGTCCCGCGGGCCGCGAGGTGCGGTTCCGGAAGAGCTCGGGCGATTAGTGCGGCTCGGCTGAGGCTGTCGCCAGCCTTGCACCTGCCGTCTATCGACCAGGTAGTCTACCTGGGCCCTTACCGGAAGGAGAACTAATCCCTGGAACGGCTTCCCGCTTAGATGCCTTCAGCGGTTATCCGCGCCGCACGCGGCTACCCGGCCGTGCCGTTGGTCGACAACCGGTTCACCGGAGGTGCGTCCACCCCGGTCCTCTCGTACTGGGGGCAGCCTCCATCGATTCTCCTGCGCCCACGGAGGATAGGGACCGAACTGTCTCACGACGTTCTGAACCCAGCTCGCGTACCGCTTTAAACGGCGAACAGCCGTACCCTTGGGACCTGCTCCAGCCCCAGGATGCGATGAGCCGACATCGAGGTGCCAAACCTTGCCGTCGATGTGGACTCTTGGGCAAGATCAGCCTGTTATCCCCGGAGTACCTTTTATCCGTTGAGCGACGGCCCACCCACTCGGGGCCGCCGGATCACTAGAGCCTGCTTTCGCACCTGCTCGGCTTGTGGGCCTCGCAGTCAAGCCCGCTTGTACTCTTGCATTCAAAAGGACGGTTGCCGACCGTCCCGAGCGGACCTTCGCGCGCCTCCGTTACCCTTTAGGAGGCGACCGCCCCAGTCAAACTGCCCGCCTGGCACGGTCCCCGAGCCGGTTGACGGCCTCGGGTTAGGACGCCGGTCGCGCGAGGGCAGTATTCCAAGGGCGGCTCCCCGGGGGCTGGCGCCTCCGGATCGATGCCTCCTGCCTATCCTCTACACGCGGGACCAGCGGCCAATGCCAAGCTGCAGTGAAGGTTCACGGGGTCTTTCCGTCCTTCCGCGGGTAAGTCGCATCTTCACGACCAGTGCAATTTCACCGGGTCCATGGTCGAGACAGCGCCCAAGTCGTTGCGCCTTTCGTGCAGGTCGGAACTTACCCGACAAGGAATTTCGCTACCTTAGGACCGTTATAGTTACGGCCGCCGTTTACCGGGGCTTGGCTTCGGGGCTTCGCGCGATGCGCTAACTCCTCCGCGTGACCTTCCGGCACCGGGCAGGCGTCAGACCCTATACGTCGCCTTGCGGCTTCTGCAGAGTCCTGTGTTTTTGGTAAACAGTCGCTTGGGCCTCTCCACTGCGGCCCGCCTCCGCTCCCCGGGCGAGCCGGTTCACGTACGCGCGGGCACCCCTTCTCCCGAAGTTACGGGGCCATTGTGCCGAGTTCCTTGACCATGGTTGACCCGATCGCCTCGGTATGTTCTACCCACCCACCTGTGTCGGTTTGCGGTACGGGCGCGCACGCGCCTGCCTAGGGGTTTTTCTAGGGACCTCGGGCTCACTCGCTTCGCTCAGTCGCTTCGTCCGGAGCCTCGCCCTCCTGCGGACCGGATTTCCCTGGTCCGCGGGCCGCGCTCCATCACGGGGACGTCCAGAACCCCGCCGAGCCACCCCCATCCGTCGCCCCGTCGGTCGTAGCGCCGCGTGCGCGGTGCAGGAATGTCTGCCTGCTGCGCGTCGGCTACGCCTCCCGGCCTCGCCTTAGCCCCCGACTGACCCTGGGAGGATTAGCCTTGCCCAGGAAACCTCGGGTTCACGGCGGACGAGTTACTCTCTCGTCTCTCGCTACTCATGCCAGCATTCTCACTCCCATGCGCTCCACCGTCGGTCGCCCTCCGGCTTCTCCGCCCATGGGAAGCTCCCCTACCGATTCTAATGAATTAAAATCCCGCCGCTTCGGTGTCCAGCTTAGCCCCGTGTATTGTCGGCGCATGTCCACTCGACCAGTGAGCTGTTACGCACTCTTT
>CALJMO010000050.1 GCA_937982065.1 uncultured Collinsella sp. | reverse complement strand
CCCCCGCTTTACGAGAGCGGTGCTCTACCAACTGAGCTACGCTGGCGGCCATGTGATGACGCAACTGAGGCGTCAACGGCTGTTTATGATACGGGACATCGCACATCCGCGCAAGGGTTCTGACGGCTTTTCTCACTTTAAATGCACTAATATTGGAGACGTGATGTCCCGCTCGTATGGGTCTCAAACAGAATGGGGCAGCCATGGCTCAACCCAAGATTCTTCTCACGCGTATCGATGACCGTTTCATTTACGGGCAAGACGTTGAGCTGTGGAACGAAGCCGTGGGTTCCAACCTTGTTTTAATCGTCAACGATGAGATCGCGGCGGATTCGCGCCAATGGGCACCCATGAGGGCGGCGGCGCCAGAAGGCGTGTGGACACGGTTTTTCTCGGTGCAAAGGACCATCGACATCATCCATACCGCAACGCCGCGTCAATGGATTCTGATCATGGTGGCCTCACCCGCCGATGCACTCGCGCTGGTTAAGGGTGGTGTGCCGATTACCAAGATCAGCATTGGCCATATGCAGGCAGGGGAGGGCAAGCGTCCTGCAACGCCCGCAGTTGCCGTAGACGACGCAGATGTCGCAGCCCTCAAAGAGCTGCAAGAACTCGGCATAGAACTAGAAATCCGTTATCTCCCCAGCTCCAATCCCGACCCCATCCAACTAGTCATTTAAGAACGTCCCCGATGACTAGGTAGAAAAACGCCCGTCGGCGGTGGTGCCGGCGGGCGTTGCTGTGCAATATGTTGCATTGTGGGCTTAGTGCCTCATAAAGTGGTATTCGATCACATTGCTGTAGGGATGACCCGGGCCCACAATGCCCTGCGGGAACAGCGGCTGGTGCGGTGTGTCGGGGTACATCTCTGCCTCGAGGGCAAAGCCGGCACCCCAGCCATAGTTGGCGTCGTCCTTGGCGTGCTCGTCGTCCAGCCAGTTGCCGGTGTAGAGCTGTACGCCCGGGGCGGTGGTGTAGTAGTTCAGCTCACGACCGGTCCACATCTCCTCGACGTGCATTGCGCGGCGCAGGTTGCGGCCGTACTGATAGCCATCGATGCACAGGCAGTGGTCGTAGCCACGGGCCTGCTTAATCTGCGGGTCATCGGCTTCCATGCCGGGCGCGACGGGGCGCAGCTCGCGAAAGTCAAACGGGGTTCCCTCGACTGGAGCGATCTCGCCGGTGGGGATGTTCTGCTCGTTGATGGGCAGGTAGTGGGCAGCGTTAGCAACAAAGAAGTGCTCACAGTCCATGCCGGCGTTGTGACCGGCAAGGTTAAAGTACGTGTGGTTGGTCATGGACACGTAGGTGGCGCGGTCGCTCTCGCAGCCATACTCGATGCGAAAGACGCCGGTGCGTGTAACGGTAAACACGGCCGTAAAGGTGCGGTTGCCGGGAAGACCCAGCTCGCCGTCCTCAAGCGAGGTGGTCATGCGCACAGCATTGTGGACCTCGTCGAGCTCAACGTCCCACACGCGCTTGTGCAGGCCGTGCTCAAGATCGCTGTGCAGGTTGTTGACGCCCTCGTTGGCGGGCATATGCCAGTCCGTGCCGGCGATGGTGATCGTGGCACCTGCAGTGCGGTTGGCCACAGGTCCGATGGTCGCGCCAAAGCAGGCGGGGTTGTCAAAGTAACCCTCGAGCTTATCGAAGCCCAGCACCACATCGCGCACGTTGCCGGGAATGTCGGGCACATCGATACCCAGCACGGTGGCGCCATAGTCCATAATGCGAACGCAGATCTCGGGCCCGTTGAGGGTGTAACGATGAACGGGGGTACCGCACGGCGCGGTGCCGAAAAGCTCGGAAGTGATCATTTGGTTCCTAACATCGAGGTATTTCCGACAAACTGTAGCGCGAACAAGCAAGATTATCACTACACCCCACTAAAGCAGGGGGTATTTTTCTCAAAAAAGTGATGATTGGAGCTGTGCGGGCGTTCATTTCTGACGCGCGCGAGTCTGATACAATTTGTTCGTTATTGTTTGAATTGACGTGAGCGTGGAACAGCGAGGACTCATCGTGATTAAAGCGGAGCGACAGGATAAGGTTCGGCAGCTGCTCGAGGAACAGGGAACGGTCTCGGTCAAGGAGATTTCGGATGCGTTAGGTGTCTCGGATATGACGATCCGCCGTGACCTTGAGGAGCTTGCGAGCCTGGGCGAGATCGAGCGCGTGCACGGCGGAGCCCGCAGTGCACAGGGCCGTCCACACGCTATGCTGCGCCATGAGTATTCGCACAGCGAAAAGCGCACGAAGCATGCCGAGGAAAAGTTGCAGATTGCGCGCCGTTCTGTGGAGCTTATCGAGGAAGGCTCGACCATCTTTTTGGGCACGGGCACCACGGTTGAGCAGATGGCCTCGATGCTGCCGGCGTGCCGCCTACGCATCGTGACTAATTCGCTTTCGGTGTTTAATCTGCTCGAGGCGCGCGAAGACTGCGACCTGTGTCTCGTGGGCGGTATGTACCGTCGCCGCACTGCCGCCTTTGTGGGCCCCACGGCCGAGGACACCTTGCGCGCACTGGGGATCGACGCAGCCTTTATCGGCGCAAACGGCATTCTGGACAGCGACGTGTCTACATCCAATATGGAAGAGGGCCGCATCCAGCAGCTCGCCTTTAGCAAGGCCGACTCGCGCTATCTGATCGCCGACTCCAGCAAGATCGGCAAGCGCGACTTCTACACCTTCTGCCGCCTGGACAGTTTGGATGCCATGGTGTGCGAGCCGGGTATTACCGCCGAAGATCGTGCCGCCATCGAGGAGCACACGCAGGTTATTTGCTAGTTATCGCTACGGGATTGCCAACGGGTGATGCGGGAGGACTTTTACCTCCTGTCATTGTGGAAACCAGCGCGTCAGCGCTACGCGATATGACGCGCAAATGAGGACTCCACTATCAAATCGTCTCAACCTGTAACATCTAGACGTCCAAAACCGGTCTTAGTGTTACAGATCGAGACGAAAGAAAAAGAACATTAGGACTTGAAAATAAAGTTTTGATAAGGGACCCGCCCAGTTAAGACGGTGCGGCAGACAATTGAGATTAGTTTGCCTCCGGAGTCGTAAGCATAATGAGTCAGTTCGATGACCGGAAGTTTTGCAACACCATAATTACTGGCTTCGGAATCGCTAAGCTGACGTGCTCTATAGCTTTCCCTAACAGATTGGATAGACTTGGACAAGTCGTCCATGATTCTGCTAAATGCCTGAAAATCTAACTGGTTATTCGGAACGCGCGACTTTGAAATGAAGAACGTATCAGCGCCTATGAAGCTGCCTTCAAGTTCGTAGGTCAATTCAAGGCGCTGAATCTCATCGCGACTTTGACATCCAAATTGTTGGAGCATCATTACGGAAATTGGACGACCTGATGTGAGGCCGCCGAAATGTTTGGTGATGGCATCCGGATCAACGCCATCGCAATGGCTTGCAAAGTCAAAGTCTAAAAGTGAATTGAGCTCGCTAACGCGTTTCGGTGCGACAAACGATCCCTTACCTTGGATTCGATAGATACTTCCACGACGCTCCAGCTCACTCATGGCAAGTCGGACGGTTGTTCTGCTTACGGCGTATTCGTCGCAGAGTTCCATTTCTGTTGGAAGTTTATCGTCTGCTTGATACACATCGACGATCTGCTTGAGCAGCGCGTCGGTGAGCTGTAAATAGAGTGGCCGTTTTTCATGTGTATCGAGCATTAGAGCCTCAGTTTGCATATTGGTGGTATCTGATGGTTGCCTCAGTCGGGATGTAGCTTGAGCGCAACAATCTTAACGTATCACAGAGCGGCTCAGCATGATGATCTGATGCCTGTATCCACGAAGGGCTTGTCCGAGCGTGAAGATATTCTGGGGCAGGCAAATACCGTTCATGGAGTCCCCGATATGTTGGAGGTCAGCGCCGGCTGCTTTTGCTGCAAGGCCTATTTTCTTAATGGTCTCGCTGTCGCAAGAGTCTTGACTCGTCCCGTTCGCCGCCATGACGAGAACCTTCTCTTCAATTGACTTGCCCACGTTGTAGGATCGTACAAAGTCTACGATGGCGCGCAGGTCTGCTTCTTGGAAGCAGGGGACGGTGTAGGGGGCTGGCACGAGAAGGATATCGACACCGAGGTCAACAAACTCGCGCGCTATTTCGAGCGTCATGACAGGTTCCGCAACGCCTGCTCCATGCATTTTTCCGGCTATGATCAGGCCATTGAAATGCTCTTTGGAGAGTTTGATTGAATGGGCGATCGCATCGTTGGAGACGCCAGTTCCAGGGTTGCCCGTCAGGCAGATAAAATCAAATCCGAGTTCGTTAGCCTTTTCTAAGGTCTTGGGAGAGACGCGACGACCCATGGGGATTTCCGTACGGGATTCAGACATCTCTGCCTCGTTATCAACTGGCTCCAGATTGACGCCAATCGGCCTTCCGCATGCTCGCTTCACCCAAGTGACCGGGTTTTCATTGAGATCATCTGGAATACCGGCAATAACTGGATCGAACACATCGAACGCGTTAAACAGAAGCAGGTCGGCACCTGCGGCACGTTCGATTTCTGCATTAGTAACGCCGCTGAGAAATTGGGAAGAGGGTACGTTTTCCGCCATGATGGTACGTCCCTCGGAGGCCAGAATTGCCTGCTTTAGATCCATGGGTGACGTGGCGACAAAATCGGATGCGGACATGTTCAGTAATCGTTTGGGCATTGTTACTTCCTTTGACTAGAACGACAGGCTTGTGACATCGTCACTAATATTGTTACAACAATATATTAAATATGTTATATCCAATCGGTGAACGGTTGCAAACTTATTGTACTGCTCCGAAAAAATAGCCTTTAGCTGGACAAATCTAAAATTACGCAACTGCCGTTCACCGAATAAGTATTTGAATTCTTGACATATCGACAAAGCGGAAAAAGAATTGGTTATGACAAATCGCGCAAATGATATTACATTTCGCACGAGAACGTATTCATTTACATACGTGGATACAAACTGGGACGACGACGGTTGAGTCCGGATAAATCGTTGTGTGCCCGGGAAACATGAAAGGATGTCTTATGGACGCTATCGTCAAATTCCTTGAAAAACACCAGGCCCTCTTCGACAAAATCTCAAGGAACATATATCTGGTGGCGATTAAGGATGGCTTTCTCTCGAATATGCCAATTGTGCTGTTCTCGAGTCTGTTCCTTCTTCTTTCGACGCTCCCTGCCTATGTAGGCATCGCTCTTCCGTCTGAGGTGCTGGATTTCTTCAATAAAATCTATGCATATACCATGGGACTTCTTGGCATTATGGTGGCCGGCACCACGGCGAGCTCACTTGCCAAGTCGATGAACCGCCGCATGCCTTCGGGTAAATCTCTCAACCCCACCTCGTGCATGGTTTGTGCCATGTGCGGCATGTTCCTGCTATCGGTGACGAACGATGTTGTCTCGATTGGCGGAGTAGATACGTCTGTTTTTGAAACCGGCTACATGGGAACCAAGGGTTTTATCGCCGCGTTCGTATCCGCATTCTTGACCGTTAATATCTATAAGGTGTGCATTAGCCATAATGTGACGATCAAGCTCCCCAAAGAGGTCCCTGGCTCTATTGCGCAGAGTTTTCGCGATATCTTTGCGTTCGGGTTTTCAATCCTTGCGTGCGCCGTTATCGATCTCGCGAGCCGTAAGCTGCTTGCTGTGCCGTTCGCCAATTTGGTATCCGCTCTCATCTCGCCGCTGTTCTCCGCGGTCGACACCTATCCTGGCATGGCGCTTATCGAAGGCGCGGTCGCACTTTTCCAATTTATGGGTATTCACGGTGCCTCGGTTGTCATGACGCCGATCAATGCTGCGCTCTACGACAATACCGTTACCAATCTTCAGGTTTTCCAAGCAGGTGGACACCCGTCAATTGCTCTCGCCCTGGACTTTACAAACTTCATCGGCGGTCTGGGCGGTTCTGGCTGCACGTTCATCGTTCCTATTATCCTGATCATGTTTATGCGCTCCAAGCAGCTTAAAGCCATGGGCAAGGCATCGATTATCCCGGTGATTTTTGGAGTTAACGAGCCCGTTCTCTTCGGTATGCCGATTGTTCTCAATCCCTATATGTTCGTGCCCTTCCTAGCGGCTCCTATGGTCAACGCTTTAATCGGTAAGTTTTTCATTGACGTCATTGGAATGAACGCCCCCATGTATACCATGCCGTGGGCGCTTCCCGGCCCAATCGGTGCATTCCTCACCACAGGCCTTGATGTACGTTCTCTCGTATTGATTGCAGTGCTGCTGGTCGTTGACTTTGTAATTTACTATCCGTTCTGTAAGGCATACGACCATCAGCTTTGTTTGGAAGAGTCTGCAAAGGAGGCTGCAGAAACCTCGGATGCAGATGCTATTGCCGCACAGGAAAATCTCGCAAAAGCTCTCGAGGCGGTAAAGGACAAGGCAGAGCAGATCCGCGTGCTTGTGCTTTGCCAGGGTGCCGGCACTTCGACTCTCTTGGCAAATGCTCTTCGCGAAGGCGCCGCTGCTAAGGGTATTGATCTGGTTTCTCAGTCCGGTGCGTACGGAAGCCACTATGATACGATGGATCAGTACAACGTGATTGTTCTGGCGCCCCAGGCACGCATGTACTATGACGCTATGAAGGCCGATACCGATCGCCTTGGAATTAAACTGCTCACCACAAGGGGCAAGGAGTATATCGACCTTACCAACGATCCCGAAGGTGCAATTGACTGGATCGTTCAGGAGCTGGCCAAATAGTGGATGCACTTCGTCGTTGATTCGTCGGTGTATAGTACGGCCCCGCAGCTTATTGAGCTGCGGGGCCGTATTTCGTTGGGTATCTAATTGAGACAATGAGCGCAACCGTCGTGAGATCGCATTGGCGCTCTCCGAGTTACCGACAAGCTGCCTTCCATCTATGTGACCAATTCGCTTTCGGCCTTTAACCTGCTCGAGGCGCGCGAGGATTGCGAGCTGTGCCTGGTGGGCGGTATGTACCGCCGCCTTTGTGGGGCCCACGGCCGAGGATCGTGTCGCCATCGAGGAGCACACGCAGGTCATCTGCTAGCTAACGCTGCAGGTGATACTTCTGCCCCCTGCCGGCGCGGGGGTACCGCTTTACAATGACGCGAAAATAACTTTGGGCAACAAGGATGAGGCTATTCTGAGATATGACTAGACTCCGTATTTCGTCTTTATGTCCCTTGAGAATGAATCGTAGTCTTCATAGAGCCCTTCTCTGCTTTCATCCTCGGCGTGGTTTACACGTTCAAGGAGCTTATCCTTTGGAGCCTCTTTTGTTATTGCGGCCTCGCCATCGGGTATTGTGGCTTGCAAGAATAGTTCTAGAGCATGGACGTCTTTGAGTATGTAGCCCGTCGAACGACCCGCTCCTGTTTTTTCGATTGCGCTGCAACTAACAAGCTGACCGAGGGTTCGTTTAACGGTTACCTCGCTGATATCGGGGCAGTTGGACCGGATGTCGGATTTCTTAATGACGCCGGGTCTCTGTTGAAATAGAACAGCGATGCGCGCTTGCTTCGACATGGGACGAGTGCTTGATTCAATTAAGGTACGCTGCTCGAGCTGTCGGTAGGCGGCCAGGGTTATTCCGAGCATGAAACGGATAAAGGGTACTTCGGTGTTTTGATTTTCATTCCATCCAGTGGAGCTTGCAGCGAGGGCGTTGTAGTAAAGCGCTTTGTTGTCTTCAATAAGTCGTTCGATGCTGATGTAACGCGCAACGTCGTATCCAGTCTTTTCGAGCAGCAGCGTTGTAAGGAGCCGGCTCATCCTGCCATTGCCATCGTTGAAGGGATGGATGCTGACAAAATCGAAGATAAAGCGGAGCGATATAAGGAGGGGATCGCAAACTTGGCGAGATAAAGCATCGTTGAGGGACTGGCAGGCTTCTTTAATAAGTCCCGGGGTTGCTAGGGCCGAAGGGGGCCTAAAGCGCACAAATCGATTTCCTTGATCGTCAATGGAGACGATTTCGTTATCGCCATCTTTCCAATGGCCTCCATACGAGATTGCCGTGTGCGCCATGAGGTCACGATGCAACTGCAGAATGACCGATGGCGTTACGGGAATGGAATCGTGTTGCTCGTGAATAAGCGACAGCACATCTCGGTATCCAGCAATTTCTTCCTCTGCGCGGGAGCTTGGCTTGGCGGAATACGCCATGATCGCTTTGAGTCTTTTTTGGGTGGTAACAATTCCTTCAAGTCCGTTGGAGGACCGGGTGCTTTGGATCTTAGCCTCCTCCATTAGGGACGATAGAAGCTCGGGTTTGACTTGACTCAGAGCAAGCTGACGGCCTTTATGCTCGCGTATCGAGAGGAGGAGGTTGGTGATTGGAGTTGCTTCGAGTTCCGCTGGGACTGTGGTGTAATCGAACTGGCGCATGCGGCTCCTTTCGGTATCACGAACATACTTTCGGTATCATAATATCATTAAATGATACCGAAAGTATGTTCGTGATACCGAAAACTAGAAACCATGGTTCATAACTGCTTGGAAAGTTTGGATTTGACTATCTTATGGTCTTGATCTGTAACAGGTAGGCGGTCGAAAGTGGGCTACGTGTTACAGATTGAGATCTTTCAGCCCTGGTCGCCCGTTCGTCTAAATCTATAACAGTTAAGATTGAAAATCCCTGCTAGATGTTACAGATCGAGACAAATGATCCGCTCGGGCTCACCAAAAACAAAAAGGCCGCATGCGATCCCGTGGAGGGACTCACATGCGGCCGACAGGGGGTATGCGGCAAAAGTTAGGCCATAAGCAGGCCGGTCTCCGCGACGTTCTTGTACCAGTACGCGCTCGCCTTGGGATAGCGCTTCTGGGTCTCAAAGTCGATGTAGAACAGGCCGTAGCGCTTGTTGTAGCCGTTGGTCCAGGAGAACTGGTCCTGCAGCGACCACACAAAGTAACCGTCGACGTTTACGCCGCCATCGATTGCCTTGAGGATCCATGCGAGATGCTGACGCATGTAGTCGATACGAGGGGCGTCGTCGATAAAGCCGTCCTCGAAGTCGTCCTTATAGCCCATGCCGTTCTCGGTGATGTAGATCTTCTTGTAGTTGGGGTAATCGTTCTTAATACGCAGCAGCAGGTCGTACAGGCCCTCGGGATAGATGATCCAGTCCCAATCGGTGGTAGGAATGCCTTCGCGCACGCATGCCTCGCCCACGCCCTTGAGGAACCAGCGCGAGGAGCCCTTGTCGCCGGTGCCATTGTGGTTGATGTCGTTTTCGCCCTCGGCGGCACGCAGGAACTGGCACTTGTAGGTATTGACGCCCAGGCAATCGTTGTAGGGGAGCGCGGCGGTCAGCGCGGCGATGTCCTCGTCGCGGACGTCGAGCTCGCCGCCGGCGATATGGGCCAGCTTGGTTGCGGCTTCCATGGTGTCGGCTGCATAGTGGCCGCGGAAAGTGGCGTCGAGCACCCAGCGGTTGTTGATGACGTCGGCCATGCGAGCTGCCTCGCAGTCGGCGGCATTGTTGGGGTCGAGGGGATACTTGGGCTCCAGGTTCTGGACAATGCCGATCTCGCCCTCAAAGCCGCCCTCATGGAAGGCGACGACGGCCTTGGCGTGGGCCACCATCATGTTGTGCATGAGCTGGAAAGCCTTGTCCAGGCGATACTTCTCGCCGTGCGGCCAGTTGCCGACGATAAAGCTGCCCTCGGCGGTCGCGGGAATCTCGTTAAAGGTAAACCAGTGCTTGACCTCGGTGAACTCGGCAAAGCAGAACTTGGCATACTCGACAAAGGCGTCGATCGTCGTGCGCGTTAGGAAACCCTCGCCGCCGTTCTGGTAAAAGGCCTCGGGCGTATCGAAGTGATCGAGCGTGACATAGGGGATAACGCCAGCTTTGTTGCAGGTGGCGAAAAGCTCGTGATAGAAAGCGACGCCCTCGGGGTTAATCTCGCCGGTGCCATTGGGGAAGATGCGGCTCCAAGCGATGGAGACACGGATACCGTTGATGCCGAAGCGCTGGCACAGGTCGATATCGACCGGGTACTTGTTGTAGAAATCGCTTGCGGGGTCGGGGGAGAAGCGACCCTGAGCAGCCAGGAAATCGTCCCAGGGCACTTTGCCCTTGCCGTGCGTACGGGTCTCGCCCTCAACCTGGTAAGCAGCGGTGGCGCCGCCAAACACAAAGCCGTCGGGGAACTGCATGGGGTTGGTCATGAGTCATCCTTTCTGTGGGATACGAATAGGGAGAGGTGCCCGAACTGGGGATCCGGGCACCAACAGAGGGAGGAACTAGTCGAGGTTCTCGCGGAGCCACTTGATGGCGCCAGCGGGGTCGCGGGTAAGGTCGATATATTCCTTACCGCGGGGAGCGAGCAGCTTAATGCCCAGACGATCGGTGTCGGCCTTCATGTCGTTGTAGTAGCTACGAACCTGCGGGGCGAGCACGATGACGTCGTACTGATCCATGATGGCAGTGTGCTGGCCATAGGCGCCTGCGGAGGAAGCGATGTTCTCTCCGGTCTGCGCAGCACCTTCCTTGATGGCGTTGGCAAGCATGGCAGAGGTGCCGGCGCCGGCGCACAGGACGAGGACCTTCAGACCGTCGACATCCTTCTTAGCGGATGCGTTGGCTGCGGGCTCGGGCTGATCGGCGGCAGGCTCGCTGTCGGCGGCAGCGGCGGTCGGCTCGATGACGGGCGCAGGGGTGCTGGCAGCACCATCGGACTCGAGACCCAGCTCGGCGGCGCGCTCGGCCTCCTGGTCACAGAGCAACTTATCGTATGCCTTTAAGAACGGCAGGTAGATGATGGCGTCCAGCAAGATGATGATTGCGACAAACACCAGGGCGATAAGCTGGAAGTTTGTGGTGATGAAGATGCCGATGGGGGCAGGAGTAGCCCAAGGCACCACGAAGGAGAAGCCGTTCATGCCCACGTTATCGATAAAGAACTTGGCAACACTCACATTGACGCAGCCGGCGGCAACAAAAGGGATGAGCATGTAGGGGTTAAGGATCATCGGCGCGCCAAAGAGCAGCGGTTCGTTGACGGCGAAGGCAACAGGAACAATCGAGGCCTTACCGACGGCTTTGAGCTGCTTGGACTTCATAAAGAGAATCAGCAGAAGCGGCACGATGAACGTGGCGCCGGTGCCGCCGAACTCACCCACGAGCGACATGTTAAAGGTGAGGGAATGGGCGGGGTGACCACCGGCCAGCAGAACCTGCAGGTTCTCGGCCTGGTTGGCAAGACGGATGGGGTCGATGCCCGGCTGGACGATCGAAGGACCGTGGACGCCGATGAACCAGAAGAACGCGGTGGCCGCCTGAATAAGGATAAGGCCAGGATAGGTTTCTGCTGCAGTGAAGAGCGGGGAGAGCAGCTTGATGAGCAGCTCGGAGAACGGAACGCCCATGAGGTTGCGCACGACGACATCGATGATGCCGCAGATGATGACGGCGCCGCCAAAGGGGATGATGTCACGGAAGTTCTGAGCGATGGCGCCCGGGACCTCCTTGGGCAGCTTAATGGTCAGATCGCGAGAGACGCAGAACTTATAGACCCAAACGGTAATGAACGCGGCGATATAGGCCGAGAACAGACCACGCGTACCCATGCTGGTGCAATCGAAGACCGAAAGCTCGGAGCCGTTGAACTTGGTGGTGAACTGCGTGACTGCGAGCAGCAGCATGCTGCACTGGGCGGCCACCATGGTGGAACCGTCGTTGAGCACCTTGCCGGCGGGCATGCGACGGTTCATGGAAGCCGTAAAGTTCTTGGCAGTGGTGCCGGCGACCATGATGCCCATGACGCCCATGGTGAAGTTGTACAGCTTGTTGCACCAGTCGATGAGCGGCTGGGGCAGCGTGATGCCAACTACGCCAGGAAGGGTGGCAATGAGCAGAAAGATCGAAGAGGTGAGGACGATGGGCATGCACCCAAGGAATCCGTCCTTAATAGCCTGGAGGTAGATGTTCCTCGAGATCTTCTCAAAGAACGGCTGATGCTTTTCGAGCATCTTTACGATGGCGTCCATAAAGCTCCTTTGCTACTTGATGCGCGATGCATGTGGATGGAACTGGTCGTCGATGGATGGTCAGGACTGCCCGGAAACCTTCCTGCTTAAGGAAGGCATTGCGAAATGACAACGTTGTCATTTCGTTAATGACAACGTAAGACATTTTTGGAAGAGCAACAAGGATACACGGGTGAGCGGTCGATATTGTCCGGTAAACGGTTGATTTATCAGTCAGGCAGGTAGTGTATGCTAGAACGCAAAAAACAAGCGATAGAGAACCGAGTGGAGAAGCAGTGGCAACGATGGACAAGAAAAATGTCTCAATGAATGATGTGGCAGTTGCCGCGGGCGTTTCTCTCAAGACGGTTTCGCGTGTGATCAACGAGCCCAATAGCGTGCGAGAGTCGACACGCGATAAGGTCCATTCGGCTATGGAGGCGCTCGGGTTTCGAACCAACTTTGCCGCGCGTTCGCTCAAGTTGGGCCGTTACGGGTGCATCGGCGTGGTGATGTTTCACTTGTCGGGCGGCGCCGTGGACATGATTGACGGTATCGCCGATGCCGCCGAAGAACGCGGCTTTGCGCTCACGATGATTAAGAAGCGGGCGGGGGAGAAGATGACCCTTGCCGAAGCGGCGCGTAGGATGTCGCAGCTGCCTGTTGATGGCATGATCTTCAACCTGCGTCAGATGGTCGATGACTTTGATACCTTTGAGGCACCGAAGGACCTCAAGACGGTGATTATCACACCGATGGAACATCCTACCTGCTCCACCGTCAGTGACGACCAAGAGGGCGGCGCGCGCATGGCGTGCGAGTACTTCTTGAACCACGGGCATAAAAACGTGTACTTCGTCTCTGGTAAGAAAGAGTCGTTGTCGAGCCAGTGCCGTATGAAAGGTTGGCGTGCGGCACTCGAGGCGCGTGGCATTGAGCCGCCCGAGCCTCTGCAAGGCGATTGGAATGCGGATAGTGGCTATGCCGCGGGCCTTGTGCTTGCCGATAAGCCCGATTGCACGGCGGTCCTCGCTGCTAACGACTGCATGGCAAACGGCGTGATGATGGCTCTACGTGACAAAGGGCTCAGTGTGCCCAATGATGTGTCCGTGATCGGCTTCGACGATGAGCTCTATAAGACGATTCCCAACTCGATTCTGACGTCGGTGAAGTTTCGCCACCGCGAGCTGGGCGTCCGTGCGCTCAACGAGGTCGTCGCGGGTCTGGAAGCTCCGAGCTCCAGAAGCCGTACGCTCGTCTCGGGCGTGTTGGTCGAGCGTTCCAGCGTAAAGGACTTGCGGGCGTAGACGTGCTCGGCCTATTCCGTTTGTCTCAATCTGTAACAGCTAGGACCCAAAAACTCGGCTAGATGTTACGGATCGAGATTTTTGGCCCGGCTTATTCCGTTTGTCTCGATCTGTAACAACTAGACGGTCAAAAGTGGTCTACATGTTACAGATTGAGATTTTCGGCTTGGCCTGTGCGTTCATCTCGATCTGTAACAGCTAGGACCGAAAAACTCGGCTAGATGTTACAGATTGAGATGAACAGGAGGACGGGTGCGGTCTAAACAAAATGGCCCGCGCATCACACATCGATGCACGGGCCATTTATTGTCTGCAAGCGGCAGGTGGTGTCAGCGTCTTATGCCTCGAGGTTTTCCTCGATCCAGGCGACGGCACCCTTGGGATCCTTAGTGAGGTCGATGTACTGTTTGCCCTTGGGCGACAGCAGCGTGATGCCCAGGCGGTCGGTGTCGGCCTTCATCTCGTTGTAATAGGTGCGAACCTGCGGAGCCAGGACGATGACGTTGTACTGGTCCATGATGGCGTAGTGGCTGCCGTAGGCACCGGCGTTGGCGGTAATGTCGATGCCCAGCTCGTCGGCGCCTTCCTTAAGCGCGTTGGCGAGCAGTGCAGAGGTGCCGGCGCCAGCGCACAGAACCAGAACCCTCAGATCCTTGCCCTTAAGGGCGGACGGAGCTGTGGAGGCCTCAGTGGCAGAAGCGGTCTCGACAACAGGAGCCTCAACGGCGGGGGCGGCAGCGGTCTTGACGGCCTTGGTCTCCTCGGCCTCTTCTTCGGCCAGGGTCTCGGCCTCCTGCTTGCACAGGACGTTGTCGTAGGCCTTGCAGAACGGGTAGTAGATCAAGAAGTCAACGACCAGCAGGACGACAACCAGGACCAGAGAGATCGGCTGGAAGTTGGTGTCGATGAAGGTGCCGATCGGTCCGGGGAGTGCCCACGGCATGGCATAGATAAAGCCGTTCATGCCCAAAAAGTCGATGAAGAACTTACCAATGAGGACGTTGGCCACGGGGGCAAACAGGAACGGGACCAGGAAGTACGGGTTGAGGATGATGGGCGCGGCGAACAGCAGCGGCTCGTTGACGGCGAACATCACGGGCACGACAGAGGCTTTGCCGACGGCCTTGAGCTGCTTGGAGCGCATAAAGAGCAGGAAGATGATCGGGACAATGAACGTGGCGCCGGTGCCGCCGAGTTCGCCGATGTAGTTACCGAAGTTTTCGGTCAGGGCGAGGGCGGGGTGACCGCCGGCCTGCAGCGTGGCGAGGTTGGTGGTGATGTTGCCAAACAGCGCGGCGTTGAGGGCAGGCTTAACGACCGAGGGGCCGTGGATGCCCATGAACCAGAACAGCGGGATCATGAACCAGATGAGGGCGAGGCCGGCGTAGGAATCGGCAGCGGCGAACAGCGGGCTCACCAGCGTGGAGATGACGTTGGCAAATGGGACGGCCAAGCAGGTGCGGCAGATAACGTCGATGACGGCGACAAACAGGATGGAGAAGCTGAAGGCGAAGATGTCGCGGAAGTTCTGGGCGATGGCGCCGGGGACTTCTTTGGGCAGCTTGATGGTGATGTCTCGCTTAATGCAGAAGGCATAGATGTTGACCGTGGCAAATGCGGCGACAAAGGAGCTCAGCAGGCCCTTGGTGCCCATGTTGTCGGTAAAGAACACCGAGACATCGGCGCCGTCGATCTTGGCACTCGTCTGGGTAACGGCCAAGATGAGCATAGCGCACATGGCGGCGACCATGGTGCTCGTGGCGTTGATGGCCTTGCCGGCAGGCATGCGGCGGTTCTTGGAGCCGGTCAGCGCGCTTGCGGTGGTGCCGGCGACCATGATGCCCACGACGCCCATCGTGAAGTTGTAAACCTTGTTGCAGAAGTTCACGACGTCGACGTTCCACCAGTCGGGCAGCGTAAAGCCGCCGACCGTGGCGACAACGCCCGGCAGGGTCGAAATAAGCAGGAAGACAGAAGAAGACAGGATGATGGGCATTGCTGCCAAAAAGCCGTCTTTAATGGCCTGAAGGTAGATGTTCTTAGAGACCTTGTCGAAGTACGGCTGACCTTTCTCCAAGAACTTAACGATCGATTCCATAGTTCACGCTCCTCTTTGCATGAAATCTTAATGGCATGGACGTTGAAAACCTATATGGTCTCCCGCTTGCTAAAAGCCCGGGTGCAGGCGGGGTCGGTCCCAGGGGGAGAGAGGGGAGCGGCTGGGTTTGTATCGCATAGGGCCGCTCCCTTCTCGGGGGAAAGCGAGGCGATGCGCTACTGCGCGTCCGCCATAGTGTCGGCGAGCTCCTTGTACCAGAGTGCCGACTGCTTGATGTAGCGTTTTTGCGTGTCGAAGTCGATGTAGAACAGGCCGTAGCGCTTGTTATAGCCATTGGCCCACGAGAACTGGTCCTGCAGGCTCCAGATAAAGTAGCCCTGGACGTCGACGCCCTCGGCGCGCGCCTGGAGCACCTTCTCCATGTGCTGGTCGACAAAGTCGATGCGCTCGGGATCGGCGACGATGCCGTTTGCGTCGGGCTCGGGGTCCTTGTGGCCCAGGCCATTTTCGGTGATATAGATGACGGGGAGGTTGGGATAGGTGGCGCTGATGTGCTTGAGCGTGTCGTAGAGGCCTTGCGGGTAGATGAGCCAATCCCAGTCGGTGGTGGGGATACCCGGCATATCGACCTGCTGCCCGACGCCCTTAAACTTAAAGCACGAGGTGCCCTTGTCTCCGGTGCCGTTAAAGCTGTTGGTTGACTCGCCATCGTAGGCGGCGATAAACGCCGACTGATAGTAGTTGAGGCCGAACATATCGTTGCGGGGCGCCGCCTTGGCGAGCTCCTCCATGTCGCTGTCCTCAACCGTAAGTGTGGCGTTGTTGGCACGCAGAATCTCGTTGATGAGTGAGAGGGTGCGCGCGGAGTAGTGACCCAGGAAGGCGCCGTCCATGATGAAGTCGGTGTAGAAGGCGTTGTACAGGTCGGCGGCGTGCTGGTCGGCGGGCGAGTCGGTGGCAGGATATGCCGGCGTCAGGACGTTGACCATGCCAATGCGTCCGCCCAGGTGCTCGGTCTCGTCAAGATCCTTATACAGGTTGACGGCGCGGGCGTGGGCAACGAGCTCGTTGTGCTGGCTCTGGATGCCGCTCGTCACATCAAAGTGATGGTTGGGCGGGAAGTTGCCTTGGATGTATTGGGAGTGCGAGAGGCTGATGAGCTCGTTGATGGTGAACCAATTTTTGACCTCGCGGAACTCGCGGAAGCAGAACTCGGCATAGCGCACATAGGCGTCGACGGTCTTGCGGTTGAGCCAGTCGCCCTGGTTGAACAGGGCGGCGGGGGAGTCAAAGTGATGCAGGGACACATAGGGCTCGACGCCATACTTTTTGCAGCAGGCGAACAGCTCGTGGTAGTGCTTAACGCCCTCGGAGAGGGGTTCGGCATCGTCGCCGTTGGGGAAGATGCGGGTCCAGGCGATGGACACACGAATGGCGTTGAGTCCATGCTCGGCAGAAAGGCGGATATCCTCCTCGTAGCGGTTGTAGAAATCACTGGCCGGGTCGGGCAAAAAGCGACCCTGGGCGACAAGGTAATCGTCCCACATGGTCTTACCCTTGCCTGCCACCTTCGTGGAACCTTCCGTTTGGTACGCGGCGGTTGCGGCGCCCCAAACAAAGCCCTTCGGCAGCTGCTGTACGCGGTTTAGCAAAGACATATGCATACACTCTCTCGTCTCGCTGTTCGATATTGTGCGTTTGCGCTCAGGAGGCTCCCTGGTTAGCGTTCAGCGGTGAAAAAGCCCGATAAACACTATCTTAAAATGATTAGAACCAAAATGAGCACGTGAACATTTGACAATGAGCACGTTAACATCCGGCTGGGATGTATAGAAACAAAACAACTTCAAACAGCCGCGAACGGTTGTATTTGTTCGGTAAGCGGTTTTGATTGACAGAAGTTTTCATGTTGTGGTATATGGCTCGGGTATCATGAGCACGTTATCAATGTATGTACGATGCGCCATGGGCGCGGGGAATAGTTGGGAAGCAGGTTAGCGTGGAAGGCATGGATCAGCAGACAAGGAATGGTCGTTCGGCGAGCGCGGCAGAGGTTGCGGCGCTCGCTGGCGTGAGCCGCCAGACTGTGTCTCGCGTGGTCAACGGTATGCCCAACGTGACGGAAAAGACTCGCAAGCGTGTGCTGGCCGCCATGGAAGAGCTGGGCTTTCGTCCCAATTTTGCTGGAGCGGCGTTGCGCGGCGGGTCGTATCGTTCTATTGGCCTGTGCATGTACAACATCACACGTGTCGGTAACCTGGCGACGCTCGAGGGTATCATGCAAGCGGCGCGCGAGCACGATTTTGCCGTCACTATGATCGAGATGGGCGGCGACAAGCCCTATGCACTTGCCGATGCCTCGCGCCGCATGGTCGAGCGACCCGTCGACGGTATGATTCTCAACATGAACCGCATGGCTCCCGATTTTGAGGAGTTTGTTCCCCAGCCGGGAGTGCGAACGGTCATCCTGTCCATGTATGCGCATCCGCGCTGCACGACGATCGACTCCGACCAGTATGGTTCGTGCGAGCTGTTGACCAATTATCTGCTGGAACATGGTCACTCGAATATGCGGTTTGTGGCGGGTCCGGAAAACTCGATTTCCTCACGTTTTCGTGAGGCCGGTTGGCGCGATACGCTGGGTCGTGCTCATGTCGATGCCGCTCCGATGCTGCGTGGCGATTGGAGTGCGGACAGTGGGTACGCCATGGGCGAGCGGATTGCGGCCGAGGTGCTTGCCGGCGGGTCGCAGGCGCCGACTGCCGTGCTTGCGGCAAATGACCAGATGGCGCTGGGCGTTATCGCCGCGCTCGAGAACGCGGGCCTGTCCGTGCCCGACGACGTGAGCGTGGTTGGTATCGACGACGCACTCGAGGGACTTGTTCCTCACAATCGGCTGACGACGCTGCGATTTGATTTGCGCGGTGTCGGTAAGCTTGCGTTTGAGGCGGCGATTGGAGAGAGCTCGTCTATCGAGGCGATTCATGTGCCGAGCACGCTGGTCGAACGCTCGACTGTTAGGGACATACGGGGTTAGGTCCTACTCCGTTTGTCTCGATTTGTAACAGGTAGACGGTCAAAAGCGGGCTACGTGTTACAGATTTAGATTCTTCGGAAAGAGCAATCCTGTTCGTCTCAATCTGTAACAGCTAGGACCCAAAAACTCGGCTAGATGTTACAGATTGAGACAAACGGACCCCGAACCGCCCAAAAAGGCCGGGGGCGGCGCGCCGTGTGACGTGCCACCCCCGGCTGAGAAATGGGGGACAGGTTATGTGGGCGGTGCAACTCCGCCAACCGCTCGTCGCAAGCCGTTAGTCCAGACGACGGGTTTGCGCCACGTGCTTATACCAGTATGCGCTTGCCTTGGGTGTGCGCTTTTGGGTTTCAAAGTCAACGTAGAAGAAGCCGTAACGCTTGTTGTAGCCATTGGTCCAGGAGAACTGATCCTGCAGGCTCCACAGGAAGTAGCCGCCCACGTTGACGCCAACCTCCATGGCCTTGAGCAACCAGCGCAGGTGCTGCTCGATGTAGTCGATGCGCGGCTGGTCGTCCACAAAACCGTCCTTGTAGGGGTCCTTGTAGCCCATGCCGTTCTCGGTGATGAAGATCTGCTTGTAGTTGGGGTAGCGCTGCTTAATGTAGACGAGCAGATCGAACAGACCCTCGGGATAGA
>CALJMO010000049.1 GCA_937982065.1 uncultured Collinsella sp. | reverse complement strand
CGCCGGGCCGACTCGCTTCGGATGGGGCTCTACACCAACTTTCTCGACACTACCAACATTACCGCCGCCGCCTTCTGTGCCAGGTTCTACATGCTTACGGAAATGCTTGGAAATCCCGAAGAGGTTTGCCCCTTGCTTAAAACTCGAGAGGGCAGGGCGTGGCTGTCTCGCTATCCGAAGGTTTCTTCCCTGTCGAAAACGCTTCTTTGCGGGAAGTTTCTTGGGTATGGGGATGTCGTGCCCGCCATGACGAGGCTATTCTTGGACGAGGCAGGGAAGCTATATGCCGAAACGTGGCTCGTCGTCCAAGAGATCGGGCTCGCGTTCGATCTTGATTCCAGAAAGCCCGGCGAAGAGTATGGGCTGGTTGTCGAGATCCAAAGGCACCCGCTGGTTGCCGATGACGATGCCCTTGCGAGGGTCGCTGTGCAGCACGGGTATACTGTGCTTGGTGCGAGGTTGGACCTGTGCAACGAAGACCTCCTCGGGGTCGATGACGCAGCCGCCGTATTCGATGTGCTGGATGCCTTGGGCATATTGGCCGAAGGACGCGTGCCCACATTGGAAGACATCATGAAGAGTTACCTCGAAAGCTGTGTCGACGTTCCTGCCGGCGGTTGGGGTACCTTTGCCGAGAGGTAGCTTCGTCCTGCCACGCTTCACAAAACGTTTCACAAACTTCTCGTTGCTGGCCAAGTTCTCAACACGTAGCGCTGCAATGGCCCTGCCTGATTTATCCTTCTAGCCCCCTGGGACTGCGGTGGAAATCCTGGGCCAAAATAGAACCGGTAGGATCATTCGGATGTACAGCGCAGGGCAAAGGGCGAAGACCATCGAAACGTTCGCCGGGTTGGGTGTCAGCACGGCTGACACCATAGCAGAGCTCAGCTACCCCAGCCGCGTCACGCTCCACAACTTCGCAGTGCTGAGACAAGCCCTTCTGGGAAATCGGCACATTCTAACCATGGTGGTTAGAATGGTTAGAAATGAATCGAATCGAGGGGAGTGGTCGCGGCTCTCTTTTGCTATGCCTGCCTGGACGGAAGGCGTAGTGGGCAATTACCTCAGAGACACATCGTTACGCCAATTCGTATCGCAAGGTGCGACCTCCGCCGTGCCTTGCGATTTGCCCCTTATCCACCATCTCTTTCAATATGCGGCCGGCCGTGGACTGGCCGATCCCGAGCAACGTCTGCGCTTCCCTTCGGGTGATTGAGGGGTGCTCTGCCAAGAACTGCAGGATCTCGTCCTCTCGGGAATGGGAAGCAGCGGGTGCCTCCTTGCTGTTTGCCGCAGGCGTTTCCGCTGCCGTTGCTGCGAAGTTCATGTTGGGCAGGACGATTTTAAATGCGTTGTTCGTGGCCATGATTTGCGGCTGAGAGGCCGCACCCGCGTAGGCCCCCATGATCTTCCTCATCCCCGTGCCGTATGCCTCGATGAGCTGCAGGCGGTAGAAGACGTTGGCGAGATGCGGGTTCCGGCAGGCAGAGACGCCCATCATCAAATCCTCCAGCTCCAAGCCGGGCAGAAGGCCGCCGACTGACACGAACTCGATCCTGTCGTCGTAGACGCTGATCAGCGTGCTGGCGTGGAAGGAGTAGTCCCTGTGCACGAGCGAGTTCAGCAAGGCCTCGCGCACAGCGACCTCCGGGTAGTCCCGGGTGTCGACGCGCAGCAGCTTTTGGAAAGTGGCATGGGTCTGATTGTGGAAGTCGATGTAGTCGTAGACCTCGTCGAGCTGCTGCATGAGGGACCCGGAGAACTCCCGGCGATCCTTGAACACACTCTGGTCCGTCCCCTCGAAAACGGCCGCTTTTACGGCATGCGGGCACTGGTCGGACAGGAGCAGGCCGAGGTTTGTGTAGAGACCGTCCGATGAGGCTATCTTCAGGGTCTGCATCTGCGGCGCGCCGAAGGGGATCTTTCGTGTCTCGAATTCCCCTTTCGTCGACTCGAAGGTGAGCGCTTGGTCGAGGGAGCGCATGTCCTCGAAGCTGTCGCCGTCGGTCTCCTTGATCATCTGCCGGATGGCAGCATCGGTCGCCGGGACGGAGGAGTAACCCTGCCGCACGTAGACACCCTCGGGGCGCAGGCCCTTCTTCGCTAGGTAGTAGGGGCGGTTCGTGCCGCGCTGGACCTTGACGGCCACGACCGCCTTCCCGTCGCAGTCGAGCGTTTTATAGCTGACGAACATGGTGACGTCCGGCTTCACGGCGTCTCGCACCATGTTGGAGACCTGCAGGGCGCACGCATCCGCGTCCTCGACGCCCGGCACGGCGCCGTCGTCGGCGACGCCAACGTAGACCGTGCCGCCGCCGCAATTCGCAAAGGCGACGATCTCCTTCTTGATGCCGTCCTGCGCAACGGCCTTCAGCTCGACTGTCTCTGTTTCCTGGAATTTCATGCTGTCCGCCTTCCGATTCTATTATACCCATATTCTAACCATTTTGCTAACCATGATGGTTAGCAAAATGGTTAGAAATGACGACTTTACCGTGTCGCTCGTTGGGATTGTGCCAAGGACGTTCGCCATGCCGGACGAAAGCGCGTCCAGTTCTCTAGTCGAACGAGACGAGCTCAAGGAGAACCTGCTTCTTGCAAAGTAGATTTTGAGCGTTGCGCCCTGTTGCATGGCGTTATAAGGCACCTGGATCGCTGTCAGAATGCCCATATTTCGAAAGTGCGGGGAAAAATAAGCAGCCCCCGACCACAACCCGATTTTTGCGAACAAAACTGCAGGTCGCTGAAGCGTAAAACCAGGGTCTGGTCGCCAGATCTCGGTTTTCCCCGCACTTCCGGAATCGCAAAACGGAAGTCCGCGGCAAATTCCCAAACCCCCGAGCACACCGCCCTTTTCAAGCAAAGAAATCGCAAGTAGAGGCTTTGCCGACTTCTCTCGTGCATGACATGCTCTGATTTTGCCGCATACTACCGGATACAGCCCCTCTCTAGGGCCTGTGGAACGGGCGCATGGCAATTGCCTTCCATTCAATCGGTAAGTAAAATTGAGACATGATTACGCTTGTCGACATATCCGCTGCTGTTTCTCGTGTGCTGTCTCGTTACGACGTCCGCGAGGCATATCTATTTGGCTCCTTCGCCCGTGGCGAGCAAACGCCAGATAGCGATATCGATTTGCGTCTAGTCTGCGGTGAAACAATGACGTTCGGCACACTATACGAACTCTCCCTTGAGCTCGAAAAAGAGCTCGGGCGAGATGTTGAGATTGTCACCAACCCTCCCGAGCATATGCGTCCTGCATTCCGCAAGAGCATTGAAAAGGATGAGGTGCGTCTCTTTAAGGCGGCGTAAACGGGACGAGGAGCTTTTCCGGAGTATCCATGGAACGATATTAGGGGCTTTCGAAACTTCGTAGCACATGGATATCGAGAAGTAGTTCGATCCCTCGCCTGGAAAGTTATCGTCGATGATATTCCCGAGCCAGAGGAAGCGTTGCGTATTTTCAGGCAGCGCCAGAGCTGATACATCCAGAGGCCGGGCGGGTTTACTGACTGCATTTAACATGTTCCCTCGGCTTTGGATACTAAAACTCATAAACTTGTGAAGGGCGAGGCGCGCGTGGCGCGCGGCCACGGCCCGCCTTTCCGGTGCCATTCCGACCGCTCTACGGAACGCCCGCCACGATAGCCGCCCATCTACTACGTTTGGCCGGCATCCCCCGACCATTCCGTTTTCGTTAATAATAAAACCGCAGGTAGACGGCCTGCGGTTTTTGCGAAATCCGGGATATGGTCGGCTGGTCGGGGTTAAACGTAGTAGATGGGCCGGTTTCGTGGCGTTGCGTCTCCGGAAGCCGCGAAATTCGCCTTGGTACAAATTCCGGTACGAAGAATGTCGATTCGAGCGTCCGCAACCGTTGCGGCCGGTAAAGTCGATACCCCAAAAAATGCGTTATGACCCTCGGAAACCGTTCATTCCGTTAAGTTGCGTCGCCTTGCGATCACGGCCCCTGTCTAGTTAAGATTCGAAAGAGGGTGTCTTTGGATGCGCCGCTTTAATTTCTAAAGATATAGCAGCTATAGTGTGCCTTAACTCGTCCGTTAACCAATTGCTCTTGGCTCGGAAGCATCAACATGGCGCTCGAAGGCACCTCAAATCGCTGACAAAATGCCTATATTTCGGAAGTACGGGGAAAATTAAGCAAACCCCGAGCACAACCCGATTTTTCCCAACAAAACCGCAGGTGGAGGCTTTGACGTATCCCGGCGTGGTCGACAAGTCTGGAATTTGCCGCATACTTTCGGATTCGACATTCTTAGAAGCCGGTATGAACTTGGAATCGGTTCCATTCGCCCTCTCGATCTTTCAGTACAAGTATCGCTCTAACGATAGTATGTTAGACTATCGTTAGAGCGATACCCGTTAGGAGGCTCACATGGAGCTGTGGCATGGTTCCCAGAAGATTGTTGAGGTTCCCCAGTTTGGCCTGGGAAAAGTCCATAACGATTATGGGCAGGGGTTCTATTGCACGGAAAGCCTTGACCTTGCAAAGGAATGGGCATGCTCGGGAGATGCTGATGGCTTTACAAATCGATACGAACTCGATATGGCAGACCTCAAGTTGCTCGACTTACTATCGCCGCATTATTCAGTTCTGCATTGGATAGCGTTGCTCGTTGAGCATCGTTCTTTTCGCAAGGACACCGCCATCGCCGTGGGGGCATGCGAATATCTCCACGATTATTTTCTGCCCGACACCGACGCTTGCGATGTGATTAGAGGATGGCGTGCGGATGACTCATACTTTAGTTATGCCAGGGCGTTTGTAAACAATACGATTACCATTGACCAGCTCGGTCGAGTGATGAAACTCGGCAACTTGGGAGAGCAGATTGTGCTCAAAAGCGAGCGCGCGTTTAAGAGCATTCGTTTTGCTGGATTTGAACGTGCGCCACAAGCTCTGTATGGTCCATTGGCCAAGGAGCGAGATGTAGCGGAAAGGACGCAGTATCGGGAGCTACTTGCCGAAAATCCGTTTGAGGGAATTCGTATCGTCGATATCGTTCGAGAGGGGATGACAGAAAATGACCCACGCCTACAGTGAGATGTATCTCGAGGATGCCATGAGAACGCTGGGAGAGGCGGTCGATTTTGCCCTCTGTGACCAAGGGTTGAATCCAGCCGAGTTGACGGCGATCCTGTCGAACGCTTTTGAGATGAAACAGTTTGAGCGTGGTATGCCTCGCGTCGTCTGCGGCATGTCGGGCGACGAGCTCGCGCGCGATATTATCGCCCATGCGGGACTAAGCCCCGTCGAATGCAGGGAGACCTATCCGTTCGACCTTTCGCCTCAGTATTGGGCGGGCTGGGTTTTGGCCTATGCGCAATGGATGTGCAGCTTGTGTTTTAGCGACCTTCTTGAAGTCGCCCCGCTCGATTGGATCATCGGCTCGTACCATCCGCTTCACGAGGCCTCCGAAGACAAATTCGCCCAGATTGTCATCGATAAATGGAACAACGCCCAGGCAGACAAAAAGGGCCTCAAAGCGGCACGAAAGGCGGCCGGCCTAACGCAAAAACAGCTCGCCGCCCAATCGGGAGTTAAACTTCGCGCCATACAACTCTACGAGCAGAACCAGCTCGACCTACGCCGCGCCTCAGTCTCCTCGGCATTGGCGCTCGCAAACATCCTAAACTGCGCCATCGAAGACCTCGTCTGGCAACCGATCGCCCTGGAGTACGACTCGAAACCCTATTCTTCAAAAAAAATCAATACTAGGAATATTGCTGTTTAACTTTCCTTTGAGTACGTATTTAAGAGGGACTATAATACGTATTAGAGACAGATTATAAAGGAGGTTGCTATGGTTGCCGTGATAGACAAGAAGCTCGTTTTTGGACGCGAACAGGTGCTGACTTCGACGCAGGCAAGCAAAAATTTTGGCGAAGCGAGACGTCGCGCTCGAAGGGAGCCGCAATTTGTCTCA
This sequence comes from uncultured Collinsella sp., assembly GCA_937982065.1. Classification (GTDB taxonomy): domain Bacteria; phylum Actinomycetota; class Coriobacteriia; order Coriobacteriales; family Coriobacteriaceae; genus Collinsella. Next base: position 3,825 of record CALJMO010000049.1, on the reverse strand, counting down.
GACAGGAACGATGGCATCGATACTGTTATCGTCGGCTTCGACGAGTTCGAAGCGATGGCGGTTGAACTCGAACAGCTCCGAGAGGAGCGCCTGCACGCCATAGCCGCTGCAAGGCTCGCGCAGGGCGACGCTGACTCGAATCGAAAGGGCATCCCGTTCTCCGATACCGTGGGACGTGAGAGGTTCGAGGCCATGCTAGAAGCCGAGTCGACCGATCCCATTTCCGACGAGGAGCTGTTCGAGTGAACGTGGCTAGGTTTAAGGTTGAGTTTTACGATAAGACTGCCGAGAAAGAGTATCTGTCACTCGATGGCTCGGTTCGCGCTATGGTGGACAAAGGTATTGCGCGTCTTGCACTTCGAGCCGATGAAATTGGCAAGCCACTTTCGGGTCTTCTTGCAGGTTGTAGGGAACTTAAGTTTCGCACTGATGGCATTCGCGTAATTTATCGCATCCGTGATGGGCACGTCGAAGTAGTTCAAATCATCGCAATAGGTGCAAGGGACAAGGGCAAGGTATTCGACCTGGCATCTAGACGTTTGGACAGCGATGATTAATTGTCTCAAGAATATCAATTTAGGTTGCATGGTCGAAATGCCCGGGTTAAACGCTCGGATTTAGCTAGCAGGAGGACGGCGTGATGAAAACATTAAATGCAACGACATGCCCTGATAGTTGTTGCGGCAATTATCCTGAAAGCATGACTTTTGACAACTGTAAAGCAGACGCAACCGACCCTATCGCGCCGAAAGCACTCCGCACTTTACACGATGATCTTGACAACATCGCCTTGATCGACGAAGCCATTCGGTCAACTATTGCGGAAATGCCCAACGCGCTCAGGCTCTTGGAGAACTCATGATGGCGGCTACGCAGCGGGGCGCTCATCCGTTCGCGCCGCTCGTGCTCGATGATGCCGGTTCGCTCGAAGCTATGGCCGCGGCCGTGATGCGCTTACACAGCACGCTGATGACGGTCGGGCGCTGCTATACAACCGACGCCACAGGTGGCCGGGCCGCGCTTGAGCTTGGACGCGTCGAGTCCGTGCTTGCGGGTGCATTCTGTACGATATTCGGTCAATCGCCGGCAGATCGCTTCGCAGACATCTTTGACCAGGTCACCTACGTGGCCGAGCATATGGTCAAGGACCACATCTTTGAGGATGGTAACAAACGCACCAGCCTTGTCTTTGCGTTGTCCGTCTTAAGGTTCGTAGGCACTCCGGCCGTGCTGTCCGACAGCCCCGAGCCCAAAGACAACCAGTACTACGCCTGGATCCAGGACCTCGTTTCCAGTCGCCGAACGAACGCAAGCTAGTCGAAGAGCTGCGCTGCGGATGCGTTGCGGGCACGGGCGACCCGTCGCGCGTATAGAATCTAAGCATCCGCACGCCTGGCATTATATTGATTGGACACCACATGGAACTCCCCAGCACCCTGTGCAGCAATGTGTACGACTTTGCGTTTTGCCCCGAGCCCTGCTACGACCGCCTGGCCGACCTTGCCGACCCCGAGGACTGGGGTCCCGGCAACCGCATCCTCAAAAACTACCTGTCGTTTTCGTTTAGCCGCGCGGTGTTTTTGACCGAGCGCGACGTGGACCAGACCGCCCCGTCCAACCTGCCGCTGGTGTTCGAAGACGACCGCTGCCTATTCAACACCGGCCTGTACACGCGCCGCTACGAGACCATCTACGGCCTGTTTGAGCCCAACACCAAGCCCGCCGCGCGCCAGCGCTGGTTTTTGAAGGGCTTCTTTAAGGAAAGCGACCCCATGCTGGTCTCGTTTGAGTACCTGCCATGCCGCGTGCGCTTTGCCGAGGACCCTTCCGAGCTGGTCTTTGACTACCGCCTGCCCATCCGCTCCAACATCGACCACATTCTGGGCGACGAGGAGAACCTGACTCGCATCCCTGCCAGCCTGATGGAGGAGGGCAACTCGCTGCTGCTGCGCCGCGCCTTTGAGGGCGCCGTCGTCGAGGCCGCCCGTCGCGCAGCAGCCAACTACACGCTCGCGGTACCGCAGTTCTATGGCGGCCGGATCCAGCTGCTCTTGCCGCTGTGCCTGACTGGCGACAAGCCCGAGCTGGCGCTGACCATCCAGCGCGAGGACGGCTTTTACGCCGCGCGCACCTGCCTCACGCTCGATATGGCCTACAACAACGCGCGACTCATTTGCCGCCCCGAGACTTCGTGGATTAAGCGATAAATGCTGGTTTAGCTGCGGGTTTGCCGATTGCTTTTGTCGCTTTTGCTTGACTGGCACCCACGAATTTAAAATCGAGGGCAAAAAGTTCTTGGTAAACCACGCGCGGCTATGATAGTATCTCTTTTGCCGAAAGGCGACGGGCGATTGGCTCAGGGGTAGAGCATATCCTTCACACGGATGGGGTCACAAGTTCGAATCTTGTATCGCCCACCATCAAAAGCGCAGGTCAGAGGTATTAAGCCTCTGGCCTTTTTTCTTTTTGAAACCAAGGGCGACACCAAAACTGACACCAAAATCGAATCGTAGTCGTATAAGGCGTCATTTTTTATCGCACCTTTTTACCGACGTCATTGCACGTTTTGCATAAAACGCATGCGTATTTTCATTGAATTCCCCATGTGATCCGCGCGCAATTGTGGAGACAGGGACCACGGCCCCAGAACGCCTACCAGCGGATTTATAGATCATGACGGTCTTTCGACGGAACTCGTCAAGCTTTTGGTCAGCATATGGTTTGCTTCCGGTACTTACCCGCATGATGTCCCAGTAGATAATCGGCCATGCCCGCAATCCGCACGGCCTACGGCCGAAACCAGGGGAGCACAAATGGACGAAATCGTCTGTGCAAACACCGCATTCCGCTACTGGCGCTGCCCGCCGCAGGTACGCGATCTCTACCCGCGCCTACCCAACTCCGAAGACGGCTGGCGAGCTCTATCCCAATCGCCCTTTGTAGTCGACGTCCTCAAAACCCCGATTATCGCTGTAGCTTCGTCAGGTTGTTGTAATCACCACTCGGGATTGCGCACCACTATTCGCTGGGAAGGGGCATCGGAAGCCAGCGCAACAATCGACACTCATTTAGGCTTTAGTGTCACCAATCCGCTTAACACGTTATTTACTATGACGCGCTTTGTGTCCCAAATAGATCTCGTACTGGCTATGTATGAACTTTGCGGCTGGTTTTCTGTTTTCGAGCCGGCTTCCGCTGCCGAAATGCAGCTAAAAATGGCGGTAGAGGAGAATCGCAATTCCAGCACGCAGGATCTGTTCGAACTTGGAGAAGGCGAAGACGAGATTCCTTGGAAACGAGTTTATGCCCGCACAACCGTAAAGGTCCCAGTAAATGAAGGCCAAACGAACAATCGCGAGGATGGAAGAGAGGTTACGAAACTCAAAGGTACTTCGCTTTGGATGAGAAAGCCACTCATCGAACTGAGCGACTTGCATCGATTCGCCGAAAAGGTCAAAAGTCAAATGTGGGGAAAGCAGTTTTATGATGCCGCTCAGCAGGTTATCGGCATTGCTGCATCTCCACTCGAGGTCGCGGGGGTCCTGCTTCTAAGTCGTTCTCGACGTCTAGGTGGTTCAGGATTCAGATACGTATACCTCAACGATTTAACCCCTCTATCCGAGGAAGCCCAAAGCATCGCAGGTCAAAAGGTTTGCTACGGTGACATCGTGATTGTAAACCCAATCCTAATGAAGGCAGCAATTATCGAAATCCAAGGTGAGGTCATCCATGGGTCAGGCGCGGTACTTGACCAAGATGCGGAGCGCATGTGTTAGCGCCGGGCGATTTTAGCCGCTAATAGTCAAACTATTTTGACCAATCCCG
>CALJMO010000048.1 GCA_937982065.1 uncultured Collinsella sp. | reverse complement strand
GCAGGAAGCTTGGATACGCCTAGGCGCGGTCCAAGAAATCGTCCGCACCCCCAAACAGTCCCTATTTCACCGCAACTTATTGGTGGCCTTTTGGGTGGCACTCAGCGCCACGGATCGGCTTCGAACATCGGCTCACGCTCGGGGCGGCGATCGCTGTAGGGATCGTAGCCGTCATCGTCCTCGTTCTCGGCGCGAATGTAGGGATCGCGCGGCTTGGGCGCCGGCTTAGGTGCAGGCTTGGGTGCGGCGGGTGCAGCATCGGTCGCCGACGTGTTCGTCTTGTTCTTGTCTATCATCTGCATATCTCCTTGCCATGCAATCGTGCTCGACATCATCGATTGTCGCACGAAAAAGGGCGGCGGACCCAATTGGATCCGCCGCCCTTGGCGTTTAGAGGCGACTGGCGGATTTTAAGGCATGGCCCAAAATCTACTCGGCGTCGGGGACCTCGTAGGTGGCCGCCGGCGTGTTGTCGCACACGACGGTAAAGCCGCCGTCCTTGTCGACATCGACCGTCACCTGATCGCCCTCGCGCACCGTGCCGTCGATGATAGCGGCCGCGATGGCATCCACGACCTCGCGCTGAACCAGACGCTTGAGCGGACGGGCGCCAAAGACCGGGTCCAGGCCGCCCACGGCGAGCATCTGCTTGGCCGCCGGGGTGATGGCAAGCGTCATGCGCTCCTTGGCCAGACGTGCACGGACGTCGGCGAGCTGAATATCGACGATCTTCTCGATCTGCGCCATGCCAAGCGGATGGAACACCACGATATCGTCGATACGGTTGAGGAACTCGGGGCGGAAGGTCTGAGCCATGGCCGCGTCGACCTGATGGCGCATCTCCTCCTCGTCCTTGCCGGAAAGCTCGGCAATAGCCTTGGAGCCCACGTTAGACGTCATGATGATGATCGTGTTCTTGAAGGACACCTGGCGACCCTGACCGTCGGTCAGGCGGCCGTCGTCGAGCACCTGCAGCAGCACGTTGAAGACATCCGGATGGGCCTTCTCCATCTCGTCGAGCAAGATCACGGAGTACGGACGACGGCGAACGGCCTCAGTGAGCTGGCCGCCCTCGTCGTAACCCACGTATCCCGGAGGCGCACCGATCAGACGCTGGACGCTGAACTTCTCCATATACTCGGACATGTCGATACGCACGAGCGCGCGCTCGTCGTCGAACAGGCACTCGGCCAGCGCCTTGGCGAGCTCGGTCTTGCCCACGCCGGTGGGGCCCAGGAAGAAGAAGCTGCCGATGGGCTTGTCCGGATCGGAGAGGCCCGCACGGCTGCGGCGCACGGCTGCGGCGACAGCGGAGACGGCCTCGTCCTGGCCGATGACACGCTTATGCAGCTCGCCCTCCAAGCCCTTCAGTTTGTCGAGCTCGCCCTGCATCATCTTGGACACGGGCACGCCGGTCCAGGCGCTCACGACCTCGGCGATTTCATCGGAGGTCACCTGCTCGTTGAGGCCCTCGCCGTCCTGCTGCTTTTGCGCCTCGAGCGCAGCCTCGGAATCCTGAATCTGCTGCTGCAGACCCGGAATCACGGAGTAGCGCAGCTCGGACGCACGGCCCAAATCGCCGTTGCGCGTCGCACGCTCCTCTTCGCTCTTGGCCTCGTCGAGCTGTCCCTTGAGCTCCTGCACGTGGTCGATGGCGTTCTTTTGGTTGAGCCAACCGGCCTTTTGCACGTTGAGTTTTTCCTGGACCTCGGCAATCTCCTGGCGCAGGGCCTCCAGACGCTCCTTGGAGGCGTCATCGGTCTCTTTCATGAGCGCCTGTTCCTCAATCTGCAGCTGAGTGAGCTGACGCGTGGTGGCGTCGATCTCGACCGGCATGCTGTCGAGTTCCATGCGCAGGCGGCTTGCCGCCTCATCGACCAAATCGATGGCCTTGTCGGGCAGGAAGCGGTCGGCGATGTAGCGATCGGAGAGGTCGGCAGCTGCCACGAGCGCGCTATCGGTGATATGCACACCGTGGAAGATCTCGTACTTCTCCTTCAGACCACGCAGGATCGAAATGGTGTCCTCGACGGTAGGCTCGCTCACCATAACGGTCTGGAAACGACGGGCGAGCGCCGCGTCCTTCTCGATGTACTTGCGGTATTCGTCGAGCGTGGTCGCGCCGATCGCGTGCAGGTCGCCACGGGCGAGCGCCGGCTTGAGGATGTTGCCGGCGTCCATGGAGCCCTCGGTGGCACCCGCGCCCACGATGGTGTGGAGCTCATCGATGAACAGGATGACCTTGCCCTCGGACTTTTGCACTTCCTTGAGCACGGCCTTCAAGCGGTCCTCGAACTCGCCGCGGTACTTGGCGCCGGCGACCAGCGCGCTCATGTCGAGCTCGATAAGGTCGCGGTCGCGCAGGGTGCTCGGCACGTCGCCGGCCACGATACGCTGGGCGATGCCCTCGACGATGGCCGTCTTGCCGACGCCCGGCTCACCGATGAGCACGGGGTTGTTCTTGGTGCGGCGGGACAGGACCTGGATGGTGCGGCGAATCTCATCGGTACGGCCAATGACTGGGTCGAGCTTGCCGGCGCGGGCCAGATCGCAGATGTTGCGACCGTACTGCTCCAGTGCCTCAAACTGAGTCTTGTCCTCGGCAGACGTCACGCGGTCATCGCCACGCAGCTCCTCGTAGACTTGCTCGATGCGCTCCTTGGTGACGCCGGCGTCGCGCAGCACGCGGCCCGCCTCGCCCTTGTCCTCGGCAAGCGCCATCAGCAGATGCTCGGTCACCACAAAGCTGTCGCCCATCTTGGTGGCCTTCTTCTCGGCCTTCTCGATGACGCGGACGAGCTCATTGGACAGGCCCATCTGCTGGCCCTCGCCCGAAACCTTGGGCGCGTGGTCGATGGCATCTTGTGTGGAGCGTGCGAGCTGAGCCGGGTCAGCACCGATGCGCTCGATGATCACGGAGATATTGCGCTCGCCGGCACCGAGCAGGGCAGACAGCAGATGAATCGGCTCCACCGCGCCGGCCTGCGCGTCAGCGGCCGTGCTCATGGCGGTCTGCAGCGCCTCGCGCGACGTCATAGCTAGCTTATCGATTCTCATGGAATCACCTCTCTTGGGGCGGCCGCCCTACGGGGCGGCTTCACGTTGTTCGAGAAGTATTGTTGCCAGCTTTGTACGATCTTATACACAAATCTAAGTCTCTATATATAAGATTTTCTGAGTGATTGATGGATAGGGTACTGAGATGTCAGCCCGCCGCCGCCCAGGCGGTAGTGTCGAGAAAGTTGGTGTAGAGCCCCATCCGAAGCGAGTCGGCCCGGCG
>CALJMO010000047.1 GCA_937982065.1 uncultured Collinsella sp. | reverse complement strand
AGCACGCGGCTGTTAACCGCGCTGTTGTAGGTTCGAGTCCTACCCGGGGAGCCAGAATTTCTCAGCCCATTCTGCTGGGCTTTTAAATTCCTCGGTAGCTCAATGGTAGAGCACGCGGCTGTTAACCGCGCTGTTGTAGGTTCGAGTCCTACCCGGGGAGCCAGGTTGCAAGACCCGTCGCTTATGCGGCGGGTTTTTTTATGCCGCGATCGCCTGGCGCGAACGTTGCCATATCAACATTTCGTGTCGAGCATGTAATCCCGCGACCCACCACCTCAACATGGCGCGGTCGTTGTAGAATATTGCAATGATTGCTCCCACGAGATGGTGCCGTGAGCACCAGATAAGGAGATTCTTGTGTCTGAGACCATTAACGGCAGCCTGAGCGTCTCGAACGACGTAATTGCCGATATTGCCGGTTATGCCGCGATGACGTGCTATGGCGTCGTCGGTATGGCCGAACAGCTCCAGGGCGCCGAGAGCGTGCGCCTGCTTGCCGGTCAGCGCCTCCGCAAGGGCGTGCTTGTCTCCGCCGACGAGAACGGCCTTACGGTCGATCTTCACGTCGTGCTCGAGAACGGCGTCAACATGAAGTCCGTCTGCCACAATCTTTCGAGCTCCGTTGCCTTCACCCTGCAGGAGATCGCCCAGATCGATCCCGCCAGCCTTAAGATCGGCATCCATATCGACGCGCTCAAGAGCCGTCTGAACTAGCATCCGAAAACGGAGATTCAAATACCCATGATTGCAAAGACCATTCGCACCTGTTTTCCGATCGCTGCGGCTGCCGTTTCCGACAAGGCCGAGGAGATCAACAAGCTCAACGTCTTCCCCGTACCCGACGGCGACACCGGCACCAACATGTCGCTCACGCTCGCCTCGGTGACCAAGGAGCTTTCCGCCCTTCCCGCCGATGCCGACATGGAGGCCATCGCAGGCGCCATCACGCACGGCTCCCTGATGGGTGCCCGCGGTAACTCCGGCGTCATCACCTCGCAGATCCTGCGCGGTGTTGCCGAGGGTCTTGTCTCTGCCGACGAGCCTATTACGTCCGCCAACATTGCCTTCGCCTTCCGTCGTGCCGTCAAGGTTGCCTTCCAGGCTGTCCGCAAGCCCATCGAGGGCACGATCCTCACGGTCCTGCGAGATGTTTCGACCAAGGCCGACGAGTGCGAAAAGAAGAAGTTCTCGGCCGAGGACGCGCTCGATGCTATCGTCGTCGAGGCCTACCAGTCCGTCGCCCGCACGCCCGACCTGCTGCCCGTTCTGAAGGAGAACGGCGTGGTCGACTCTGGCGCCTTTGGCTTTGCCATCTTCCTGGAGAACTTTGTTGCCGCCGCGCTTGGCCGCAGCACCGTTGTCGAGGATTTCTCCGCCACGTTTGATTCCGCTGGCTCTGCCCGCGACGCGGCCCTTGGTCGCGTTGAGATTGAGGCCAACGACGACTGGGAGGGCTCGGAGTTCCGCTACTGCAACGAGTTCCTCTTTAAGGCCGACGCCCCGTTTGACGAGGACGAGTGCCTTAAGTTCCTGGGCTCCATGGGCGACTGTGAGCTTCTCGTGGGTGCCTACCCCGACTACAAGATCCATGTGCACTCCAACACGCCTAACCTGGTGCTCGAGCACATGCTGCAGCTTGGTCAGATCTACGAGGTCTTTATCCACAACATGGAGATGGAGGCCCACGACCGTACCGCCAAGATTCACGAGGACCAGGAAAAGGCCGCTGAGCCTGCCAAGGCGTTGGGCTTTGTCGCCGTTGCCGCCGGCTCTGGCGAGGCCGACATCCTCAAGTCCCTCGGCGTTGACGTGATCGTCTCGGGTGGCCAGACCATGAACCCCTCGACCGCCGACCTGCTGGGCGCGGTGGACCAGGTCAACGCGACCTCGGTTATCATCCTGCCCAACAACGGCAATATCCGCATGGCTGCCGAGGCCGCTGCCTCTGCCTGCACCGACAAGAAGGTCGCCGTCGTTCCCACTAAGACCGTTCCGCAGGCCTTCTCCGCGCTGTTCGCTGTCCTGCCCGATTCCGAGCTCGAGGACGCCGTCGCCGCTATGGTCGACGCCATCAGCGAGGTCCGCGATGGCGAGGTCACCCGTGCCGTGCGCGATTCCAGCGCCTCTGACGGCTCTCCGATTCACTCCGGTGATGTCATGGGTATCATTGCCGGCTCCATCGACGTGGTCGGCTCCGATGTGAAGCAGGTCACGCTCGATTGCATCAACCGCATGCAGGAGGAAGAGGAGGGCGACGCACTGACGATTCTGGCCGGCGAGGAGCTGTCCGATGAGGCCTTCCAGGAGATCGTCGACGCCATCGAGGAGGCTCAGCCCGACCTGGAGATCGATGCTCATCGTGGCGAGCAGCCGCTCTATCCCGTGATCTTCTCGATCGAGTAGGCATCTACCCATGTCCGAGCTGTGCTCCGTGCCGCGCGCCTCGGAGCGCTTTGCCCAGAGCAATGCGCTCGACGAGGATATCGCGCGACTCAAATATGTTTCGGGTAAACGTGAGGAGGCCCTTCGCCGTCTGGGAATTCGGACGGTGGGGGACCTCCTTCTCCATATCCCTCACCGATATCTCGACTTTACGCGCTCCTGGTCCATCGAGATGGCTCCCATCGGTACCGTGTGCACGATTGTCGCCACGGTCGATCGTATCGTTCAAAAGCAGCCCCGCCCGCGTATGCAGGTGACCGAGGTCTCGCTGGTGGACGAGACGGGCGTGCTGCAGGTCGCCTTTTTCCGTCAGCCCTGGATCGCCCAGCAGTTCAAGCAAGGCGACCGCCTGGCCGTGATGGGTAAGGTCGAGTTTGCCTACGGCTTTAAGCAGATGGCCTCGCCGCATTTCGAAAAGCTCGAGGATGGGCGTGCCGCGGGCACCATACTGCCGGTCCATTATGTGAGCGATGGCGTGAGCCAGGCGTGGATGCGCCGCATCGTAAGCGGCGCGCTCGAGGTTGTCGGCAATCCCTTCGACCCGATTCCCGCACGCTTACGCGTCAAGCGCCAGCTGATGAGCAATGCTCGTGCGCTGCGCTCAATTCACTTTCCATCGAGCATGGCCGAGCGCGATATCGCGCGCGCACGGCTTGCCTACGAGGAGTGCCTCTACCTTCAGCTGGCGCTGCGTCTGCGCAACGACGGTGGCATGGTCGGCGTCGTTCCCTACGCCCACACCGCGGGCGAGCATCTGGCCGCGCTTAAGCAGGCCCTCCCGTTTTCGCTGAGCGACGAGCAAGAGGCCGCGTTCCAAGACATCCTGCACGACATGTGCGATGGCGGGCGCGTTATGAACCGCCTGCTGCTGGGCGACGTCGGAACCGGCAAGACCGCCGTCGCCGCCTGCGCGCTGGCCGTTGCGGCCGATAGCGGCACCCAGTCCTGCGTTATGGCGCCAACGGGTGTGCTGGCGCGCCAATATGCCGATAAGACCGGCCCCTTGCTCTCGCAGGCCGGCATGTCCTGGGCGCTCCTGACGGGTGCCACGCCGGCAGCCGAGCGCGAGCAGATCCATGCGCAGCTGAAATCGGGCGAGCTCGATGTCCTCTTTGGAACCCACGCGGTCCTTTCGGATGACGTGACGTTTAAGCATCTGTCGCTTGTCGTCATCGACGAGCAGCACCGCTTTGGTGTGGGCCAGCGCAATGCCCTGCGTGCCAAGGGCCCGGGTGCCGACCTGCTCGTTATGACGGCGACGCCGATTCCGCGCACGTTGGCGCTCTCGGTCTACGGCGACCTTGACACGAGCATCATCCGCCATCGGCCTGTTCCGGGGGCGGGCGTTACGACGCGTGTGCTCACCGAGTCGAGCCGCGACCTGGCCTACGGCGCCATTCGCGAGGCGCATGAAAAGGGCCAGCAGGCTTACGTGATCTGCCCGCTTGTGGAGCCGAGCGACTCGGCCGATGAGCTTGAGGATGTCCCCGGTATCGCCCGCGACGATGAGGGCCGCGTGACCGTCCCCGTGCCGCTGCACGATACGGCAACCGAGCTCGACCGGCTGCGCCTGGCGTTGCCGGGGCTTACTATCGAGCGCCTTCATGGCCGCATGCCGGCGGGGGAGAAGGACCGCGTGATCGATGCCTTCAAGCGCGGTGAGATCGACGTGCTCGTTTCGACCACGGTGGTCGAGGTGGGCGTCGACGTGCCCAACGCCACCGTCATGGTCATCGAGAACGGTGAGCGCTTTGGCTTGGCGGCCCTGCACCAGTTGCGCGGCCGTGTGGGCCGCGGCAGCGTGTCGGGCACCTGCCTGGTCATGACGCACTCCAAGGGCAACGGCGGCGCGTCGGCGGCACAAGACCGCCTCCAGTCGCTCGAAAAGACCTCAGACGGCTTTACGCTCGCCCAGATGGACCTGCGCTTGCGCCATGAGGGCGAAATCCTGGGCTACCGTCAGCATGGCGGCGTGACCCTGCGCTTTGTGGACCTGGACGCCGACGAGGATCTTATCGAATGGGCCCATTTGGACGCGGTCGAGCTCTTGCGGTATGCTTGCAACCTTGACTCCGTGGCGACGCGTCCCTTGCGCGACGCGGTCGCCACGCGCTATCGACATATCTTTAAGGAGGTCAGCGGAGGATGAGAATCATCGGCGGTGAATGGCGCGGCCGTAAGATCGAAGAGCCGCGCGGGCGCGATGTCACCCGTCCCACGACCGATCGCGTGCGCGAGGCATGTGCATCCATGGTCATGTCGGCGTTCGACTTCGATTTGGACGAGGTCCGCGTGCTGGACGCTTTTGGCGGCTCCGGCGCCCTGGGAATCGAGATGCTCTCGCGTGGCGCCCGCACGCTCACCACGTTCGAGATCGATCGCAACGCCGCCCGTCTGATCACCAAGAACGTCGAGTCGCTGTGCCGCGACCGTTCGCGTTGGCGTGTCGTTACCGGCGATGTGCTGGCGAGTGCCTCGCGCGGTCGCGTGCCGGGCGGTCCTTTTGATCTGGTCCTGCTCGATCCGCCGTATGCCTTTGGCGCCGAGCCGGTCGAGGAGCTGCTGCAAAATCTTTCCCAGCAGGAGCTGCTGACGCCCGGGGCCTTTGCCCTGTTTGAGCATGCCGCAACCGATGCGGGCGCTCATCCAGCTGGTTTTGAGACCGTGCGAGAGAAGCGCTACGGCATTACCTCGGTTGACTTGCTGCGCTGGGTGGCCGAGGACGTGAAGGACCATGGTGACGAGAACGAAAATGACGAGGATGCGCCTTCGGAGGACGCCCATGAATGACACCATCAACCGCGTGATCGTCCCGGGCACCTTCGACCCCATCACCTTTGGCCATATCGATGTGATTCGCCGTGCCCGCCGCATCTTTCCCAGCGTGATTGTCGCCGTGGCCGAGTCGCAGGGTAAAAACGGCGTGGGTACCACCTTTATGCTCGACGAGCGCGTGGCGCTGGCCCGCGAGGCCCTCGGCGATTTGGACGGCATCGAGGTACTGCCTTTCACCGGCCTGCTGGTCGACTTTGCACGTGAACAGGGGGCAGGTGCCGTCGTTAAGGGCCTGCGCGCCATGACCGACTTTGAGTACGAGCTGCAGCAGGCCGACCTCAACTACCGCCTGGATAACGAGCTGGAGTCTATCTTTGTCATGAGTGCTCCGCAGTACGGCTATATCTCGAGCTCGGTGGTGCGCCAGATCGCGTCGCTTGGCAGCGACGTGTCGACGTTTGTGCCGCCCAACGTGGTCGAAGCGCTCAAACATCGCTTTTCGTGACATTTTTTATTGCCTGGTGGCATGTGGTAAACTAACTCGATGATATGTTACCTATGAAAGGAGACCGGATGCCGGGCGAGAATTTTCCTGGCGACAGGATCGTGAGTCTTGTCGACGAGCTCGAGGGGCTCATCGAAGAGGCTAAGACGCCGTTCGGCAAGAACGCCCAGATGAAGGTTATCGACGCCGACGTCTTCTTTAACATCCTCGATGAGATCCGCATGAGCTATCCCGAGGAGTGGCAGAAGTCCCGCCGTATCCTCAAAGAGCGTGAGGAGCTTATGGCTTCCGCCGCCGCTCAGGCCGATTCCATCATTGCCGACGCTCAGCAGCAGGCCCTCACCATTGCCGGTGAGCAGGAGATCGTTCGCCTAGCCCAGCAGCAGGCCGACGACATTCGCGACCGTGCCCAGCAGTACGAGCGCGAGACGCGTTATGCCGCCGAGGATTACGCAGAGCAGGTCTTTACGCACCTTGAGGAGAACCTTAAGAGCCTGACCGGCACCGTCACCCGTTGCCGTCAGCAGCTCAACGAGGGTGCCGCCCAGCAGAACGGTCAGTGGTAATGGCTGAGTTCCCGAGCGTAACCGTCGATCTTTCCGAGCAACTCGAGTTTCCCGGAGACTCTTATCCGCTGACCGGCAAGGTCGATGTCGCCGCCTTCACGGTTGGCGAGAAGGAGTACCAGCTGCAGGACGGCATTGCCTACGACGTTGTCTTTACCAACGCCGGTACCGGCGTTCTGCTCTCGGGCATGGTCCGCGCCCACGCCACCGGCGAGTGCGATCGCTGCCTAGAGCCCGCCTCGTTTGATATCGCAGGCGAGATCGAGGAGTTCTACCTCTTTGAGGAGCCCGAGGACCCCGAGGCCTACGAAGACGGCTACGAGTTGCTGGGCGAGGATCGCATCGTCGATCTGGGTGAGCCCATCAACGACGCGGTCGTCATGGACACGCCGTTCGTTGTCCTGTGCAAGCCCGATTGCCGCGGCCTTTGCCCCACCTGCGGCATCAATCTCAACGTCGAGCAATGCGATTGCGCCGCCCAGGCAGAGGCCGAATGGGCCGCTGCCACGGAAAATCCATTTGCAGCATTGAAGAATCTCAAGCTTGACGAGTAAAACTGTGGTAGTATCGCTACTTGCGCGTAATCGCCACACTGGATAGTTCATAAGGAAGGTCACTATGCCCGTACCTAAACAAAAGCAGGGTCGTATCCGCACCCATACCCGTCGTTCCGCCAACATGAAGATCTCGGCTGCGGCTCAGTCCACGTGCCCCCGTTGCGGCGCTGTTAAGCTCCCGCACCACGTGTGCCCCAGCTGCGGTTTCTACAAGGACCGCGAGGTTATCGTTACCGAGTAACTGTATACTCTGGATGCGATGCCGTTCCAACTGGAACCACAATGGCCGGCTCAATGAGTCGGCCATTTTTGTATAAGGAGCATATGAAATGAGTAACGTTCGCGTTTGTGTTGACGTTGTGGGCGGAGACGAGAAGCCCCAGGTTGTTCTCGATGGTATCGAGGCCGCGCTTGCGGCAGATCCCGAGATCGAGGTCTTGGCCGTCGGTCCCGCCGAAATCGTCAACCCCTTTGCCGCGGCGCATGCCCGCGTGGAGGCCCTGGAGGCCCCCGACGTCATCAGCATGGAGGACGATCCCATTCGCGCCGTGATGACCAAGCGCAAGTCCTCGATCGTGCTTGCGTGCCGTGCCATCAAGAAGGGCAATGCGGACGCGTTTTTCTCGGCCGGCTCGACCGGTGCCATGACCGCTGCCGCCACGGCCTACGTCACACCGTTTAGGTATTTGGCAGAGGGCAAGAAGCAGCCGGTCCGTCCGTGCCTGACCAACGCACTGCCCAATCGCGCCGGCGGCCTGACGGTGCTGTGCGATATGGGCGCCAATCCCGATGTCACGGTGGACGATATGGTGCGCTTCGCCCAGATGGGCTCTGCCTATGCCCGTGTGGTTTTGGGTATTGAGCATCCTCGCGTGGGTCTGCTTGCCAATGGCACCGAGGACGAGAAGGGCTCCATCTTTACCAAGTCGTGCTTCCCGGCCATGAAGGCAGCGGTTCCCGGCTTTGTGGGCAACTGCGAGGGTACCGATCTTACGTCGGGCAATTTTGACGTCGTGGTCGCCGATGGCATGTCGGGCAACATCGCGCTCAAGGCCACCGAGGGCGCTGCCAAGTTTTTGCTGCAGGAGCTTAAGGGTGCCTTTATGTCTTCGCTCGGCACGAAGATTGCCGCGCTGCTCATCAAAAAGCAGATGCGCGAGATTAAGGCCAAGCTTTCGGGCGATGCCAAGGGCGGCGCGATCCTGCTGGGCCTGCGCGGCGTCGTGTTGATCGGCCACGGTGCCACGTCGGTCGAGGCCGTCAAGAACGGTACGCTTGCCGCGGCCCAGGCCGTGCGCGCCGGGCTTGTCCAGGACGTTGCCAATTCCATGGACGGTATCGTTTTATAAGAGCCTCGTTACGTGGCTCAACCTGTACCGTGTGGGGTAGAATCGGAGCCGTATTGCAACGCGGCTCCGATTGCCGTGTTGTGTTGTGTTCCATGACATACGAGAGGAAGCGCTATGGACCGCTCCGAAATCTTCGATAAGATCGCCGAAGTCGCCGCTGACGTGCTCGGCGTCGATGTCGCCGACATTAGCGACGAGACCACTTTTGACGATCTCGATGCCGATTCGCTCGAGCGTCTGCAGCTGGTGACGGCCATCGAGGACGAGTTCGACCTCGAGATCGATGACGAGACCCTGCTGTCGCTCAACTCTGTCGCCGACGCCGTCGACGCGATCGAAAACGCCAAGGAGGCCTAAGTCTTGGCTTTGTCTGAACGACTCACGCGCGCCCAGGAGATCCTGGGCCATGAGTTCAATAACAAGGTACTGCTGCGCGCGGCGCTCACACATCCCTCGGCCGTCGAGGGTCAGCCGGTCTCTGCCAGCTATGAGCGCCTTGAGTTTTTGGGCGATTCCATTTTGGGCGCCGTGGTGGCCCGTTCGCTCTTTGAGTCCTATCCCGAGTTTGACGAGGGCAAGCTCACGCGCCTGAAGGTGTCCCTTGTCTCGGGCGCCACACTGTCCGAGGTATCGCACGAGCTGGGTATCGACGACATCATCATCTTTGGTGCTTCCGAGACCGGTACCGGCGCGCGCGGCCTGCACTCGGCGCTCGAGAACGTATACGAGTCGCTCGTGGGTGCGCTGTACCTGGATGCCGGCTGGGATGCGGCAGCGGAGTTCATCCACCGTACGCTTAAGCCGCACCTGGCCACCGAGCGTGCTGAGCACCCCGCGAACCCCAAGTCGTTCTTGCAGGAGTGCGTGCAGGCAGATGGCCACGAGCCTCCCGCGTATAAGCTGGTCGGCTCCGAGGGCCCCGCGCATGCGCCCACCTTTACCGCTGTGGTTCTCATCGACGGTATTCGCCAGGGCCGCGGCACCGGTTCCTCCAAGAAGGAGGCCGAGGGAGCCGCTGCGCTCGAGGCACTCGACCGCATGGGCTACACCACCAACGGCGTGATTCTCAACAAGAAGCCTGTTTAAGCGAGGAACCGTGTATCTCAAGTCCCTCACGCTCAAAGGGTTCAAGTCGTTTGCCGACCGTGCCCATATGTCATTTGAGCCGGGCCTGACCGTCATCGTCGGTCCCAACGGCTCGGGAAAATCGAACATCTCCGACTCGATTCTGTGGGTCCTGGGCGAGCAGAGTGCCAAGCAGCTGCGCGGCCAGGCCATGGAGGACGTCATCTTCTCGGGCTCGTCGGCGCGCAAGCCGGTGGGTGTCGCCGAGGTCACGCTGGTGCTCGATAACTCGGACCATATGCTGCCCGTCGACTTTGACGAGGTCGCCATCACCCGTCGTATGTATCGCTCGGGCGAAAGCGAGTACCTCATCAACTCGAGCCCGTGCCGCCTGATGGACATTCAGGACATCCTGCACGATTCGGGCCTGGGCAAGGATACGCATTCCATCATCAGCCAGGGCAAGCTCGACGCCATTTTGCAGAGCCGCCCCGAGGAGCGCCGCGCCCTGATCGAGGAGGCTGCCGGCATCTCCAAGCACAAGCGCCGCAAGGAACGTGCGCTCAAAAAGATTAAATCGATGGACGAGCACCTGACCCGTGCCCGCGACATCAATAAGGAGATCGCCCGTCAGCTGCGGCCGCTGGAGCGTCAGGTCGATCGCGCGCGCAAGTACAAAGAGCTGTCCTCGCGCGCGAACGAGCTTACGCAGATGCTGGCCGTCGACGAGCTCCGTTCGCTGCAGTCGCAGTGGAACGACCTGGAGAGCCGCTCCAAGGAGGGCGCTGCCGAGCTTGAGCTTGCGCAGTACCGCCTGGGCGAAAAGGAGCGCGAGCTCGAGAAGCTCCAGGTCATGCTCGAGGAAAAGGGCCTTTTTGTGGGCGATCTGGGCGAGCAGCGCCGCCATATGCAAGACGTGGTCGGCCGCATTAACTCCGATATGCGCCTGCTCGAGGAAAAAGGCCACAACATGGTGTCGCGCCTGTCCGACATGCGCGGCCAGATTTCGAGCTCCGAACATCAGCGTCGTCGCGTGGTCGAGGAGCTCGAGGATGCGCGTGCCCAGCTTGAGGAAGTTACCGGTGCGCACATGCAGGCCCAGGACGACGTTGACGCCGCTGCTCCTGCCGCCGCCCAGCTCCACGAGCGTCGCGTTGCGCTCGACAATCAGATTTCGCAGCTTACGCGCGAGCAGCGCGATGTGCAGCGTGCGGCCGATAACGCCGCGCTCGAGCTTGCCAAGGTGAAGGACTCGCTGAGCAACGCCGAGGTCGAGGACAACATGTACGCCTCGCGCCTGGAGCAGATCGACGAGCAGCTCGAGGAGGTCACGGCCTCGCTCGAGAGCCGTCGCGACCGCGCTGAGGAGCTCGAAGGTGCGCTCGATCAGGCTCGCCAAGCCCAGGTCGATGCGCGTGAGGCCACCGAGGTCGCCCGTGCGGCGTTGAAGGACCTGCGTAATCGCGAGAGCGAGGCGCGCAATAAACTGTCCGAGGTTCGCTCTGAGCTCGCGAGCCAAAAGAAGCTCGATGCCCGCATGGCTGACAGCTCGCCGCTTGTGAGCCGTCTGATGGGCGCGTTGGGCGATGATGTCTCGGGTCGTCTGGGCGATGTGCTCGAGGCCCCTCGTGAGCTCGAGGGTCTGGTCGAGCAGCTGCTTGCCGGCGATATCGATGCCCTGCTGTTTGATGACGCCGCCACGCTTGAGCGTGCCGGCCGTGCGGCTCTGGACCAAAAGAAGGCCTCAGGTGAGGCGCTGCTGATGGCGCGCGGCGTGAGCGGCGGTGCTGCTGCTAAGGGCGCTGCCGGTTCGCGTTTGGTCGATCGTCTGTCCGTGCGTTCCGGTTATGGCCCGGTTGTCGAGGCCCTGCTTGGCGGCTATTACGTGGTCGATGACTTGGCTGCCGCGCTGGCGGCACCAGTCGTTGACGGTGTGACCTATGTGACTCCCGATGGCGCCCGCGTGAGCTGTGGCGGCCTGGTGCGCGTTGGACTCGATGCCGGCGAGGCCTCGGGTGCCCTGGAGCGCAAGCGTCGTATTCGCGAGTTAGAGGGTCTGGAGCCCGATCTGGCTGCCGTGTTTGAGCATGTGTCGGATCAGGTCGTCGAGGTCAATGCGGCCGTCGAGGAGGCGCGTGCCGCCGAGGGCGATGCCGCCGGCGAGATTGCCCGTCTTGAGGGCGAGCGCCGCTCGCTGCTTTCCGAGATCGGCCGCCTGGAGCAAAGCGCCAACAATGCCGAGGTCGAGCGCGTGCGTATCTCCAAGCGCCGCGAGCAGGCCGCCGAGGCCGTTCGCGCTGCGCGTCCGCGCGTTGACGAGCTCACCCGTTCGCGCGACGAGGCCCGTGCGCAGACAAGCGACCTGGGTCTCCAGATTGCCGAAGCCAACGACGAACTCGATCGCGTGCGCCGTGACGATTCCGAGGCTGCCGGCAAGCTCGCCGATGCCAAGGTGCGCCTGGCCCAGACGAGCGAGCGCCTGCGTTCGCTGAAGGGCCGTGTGCCCGATCTGGAGCATCGCCTGGAGGGCATCGACCGCCGTATCCGCGGAACACGCCAGGCCTCGCGCTCGCTCGAATTGCTGCGCCTGCGCGTCGATCCCATGCACGAGCGCTATTCGGCCCTGCTGGAGCGCGCGTCGGATTGGGCCTCGCGTCTGCGTGACCAGGCTTCGCTCGAGGAGGCTGACTCGGCCTCGCTTAAGAAGACCATTGAGGACGCCAAGGCCGAGGTCTCCCGCGCCAAGGAGCGGGTCGATGCCGCCACCGCGACGCAAAACGAGTTCAAGGTCGCTCGCGGCAAGCTTGAGGTGCAGGTAGAGGCGGCTATCAAGGCCATTACCGCCGATGGCACCACGGTGCTCGAGGAGGCGCTCATGCTTCCTGCGCCCACCGACCGTGACGCTGCCGAGCGTGAGCTCAACCAGCTCGTGCGCCAGATCAACAACCTGGGCCCTGTGAACCAGGTTGCCATGGAGGAGTACGAGCAGCTCAAGCGCCGCGCCGATTACATCGAGGAGCAGCTGGCCGATCTGGAGAGCGCGCGCAAGGCGCTCACCAAGATCACCGTGGCCATCGACCGTAAGATGCGCAAGGCCTTCCTGGTGACCTTCGAGAAGGTCGATGCGAACTTCCGCGAGATCTTCGCCATGCTGTTCCCGGGCGGTCAGGCGCATCTGGAGATGACCGACCCTGAGCATCCGGCCGAGACGGGCATCGAGGTCGTGGCGCAGCCGCGTGGCAAGCGCATCACCAAGATGATGCTCATGTCGGGCGGCGAGAAGAGCCTGACGGCGCTCGCCTTGCTCTTTGCTGTCTATCGCACGCGTACGGTGCCGTTCTATGTGCTGGACGAGGTCGAGGCGGCGCTCGATGACGCCAACCTGTCCAAGCTCATCGGCGCACTCGACGTGTTGCGTTCCGATACGCAGCTCTTGGTTATCTCGCATCAGCGCCGTACTATGGAGGACGCTGACGTCCTCTACGGCGTCTCGATGCAAGCCGACGGCGTCAGTCGCGTCGTCTCGCAAAAACTCGATCGCGAAACCGGAAAGGTCGTGAATGCATAATGGGATTCTTCGATGCTCTCTCGCGCGGACTTGAGCGCAGCCGCGAGGCCCTCAACGAGGTCTTTTACTTTGGCGGCGAGGTCGACGAGGATTTTTGGGAGGACCTAGAGGACACCCTCGTCATGGGTGACATGGGTGCCGAGGTCGCGATCCAGGTGTCCGATGACCTGCGCGATGCCGCGGCCAAGAAGAACCTTAAGACCGCCCCGCAGCTCCGTCGCGCCCTGGCCGAGCAGCTCGAGCAGCATTTTGTGCCCGTCGAGCGCGATCCGTTCGCCGACACGCCGAGTTGCGTGCTGTTTGTGGGCATTAACGGTGCCGGCAAGACCACGACGGTCGGCAAGATCGCGAGCGCCATGTCTGCCCGCGGCAAGAACGTCGTGATCGGCTCAGCCGACACCTTCCGCGCCGCCGCCATTGAGCAGCTCGATGTGTGGGGCCAGCGCGCCGGTGTCCCCGTCATCAAGCGCGACCGCGGCTCCGATCCGGCGAGCGTTTGCTACGACGTGCTCGACGAGGCCGACAAGCGCGGCAGCGACCTGGTACTTATCGACACCGCCGGTCGTCTGCACACGAGCCCCGAGCTCATGCGCGAGCTTGCCAAGGTGGTCAACGTGACGCGTAAGCGCGCCGCCAATATGGCCGCCGGCCCCATGCCCGTCTCGGTCGTCCTCGTAATCGATGCCGCAACAGGCCAAAACGGTCTGAACCAGGCGCTCGAGTTTAACGAGGCGCTGGGCCTGGACGGTATTATCATGACTAAGCTCGACGGCACGGCTAAGGGCGGCATCGCCATGGCTGTGGCCGAGAAGCTCAAGCTCCCGATCCTGCGCGTGGGCGTGGGCGAGCAGGTTGATGACCTGCAGGAGTTCAATGCCAAAGATTTCTGCCGCGCCCTGGTGGGCGAGTCCAACTAAGGAGTGACTAGTGTTTGATTCTCTGAGCGATCGCCTCAACGACACATTTGACCGCCTGCGTGGCAAGGGTAAGCTGACCGAGGCCGATATTACTTCTGCCATGCGCGACATTCGCATGGCGCTGCTCGAGGCCGACGTCAACTTCAAGGTCGTCAAGGAGTTCGTCGCCAAGACCAAGGAGCGCTGCATGACCGCCGAGGTCATGGAGTCGCTGTCGCCGGCGCAAAACGTCGTCAAGATCGTGCTCGACGAGCTCACCGAGATGCTCGGCTCCACCGAGAGCAAGCTCGTCTTTAGCAACCGCATTCCCAATGTCATCATGCTCGTGGGCCTTCAGGGCTCCGGTAAAACCACGGCAGCTGTAAAGCTGGCCTACCTGCTCAAGAAGCAGGGCCGCTCGCCGCTGCTCGCCGCGTGCGACGTCTACCGTCCCGCCGCTGCCGACCAGCTGGCCACGCTTGGTGGCGAGATCGGCGTGCCAGTCTTCCGCGGTGACGGCGAGCACCCGGTCGATATCGCCAAGGGCGCCATCCAAGAGGCCGTTGACCACCTGCGTGACGTGGTCATCGTCGATACCGCCGGCCGTCTGCAGATCGACGAGCAGATGATGCAGGAGGCCGTGGACATCAAGAAGGCCGTCAAGCCCGATCAGGTGCTAATGGTCGTCGATGCCATGACCGGCCAGGATATCGTCAACGTAGTCTCGACCTTCGCCGAGCGTACCGACTTTGACGGCGTGATCATCTCCAAGCTCGACGGCGATGCCCGTGGCGGCGGCGCGCTTTCCGTGCGTCAGGTGACCGGCAAGCCTATCAAGTTCGTGAGCATGGGCGAGAAGCCCGATTCGCTGGAGCCGTTCTACCCCGACCGCATGGCCAAGCGAATCTTGGGCATGGGCGATGTTGTCGGCATCATCGAGAAGGCCCAGGAGGCCGCCGATGCCGAGCAGCTCGAGGCCGCCGAGCGCATGCTGCGCGAAGGCTTTACCATGAACGATATGCTCGACCAGATGAAGGCTGTCAAGAAGATGGGCGGCATGAAGGGCATCCTGGGCATGCTCCCCGGTGGTCAGCGTGCGCTCAACCAGATGGGCGGCAACCTGGATGAGGGCATCTTCGACAAGAACGAGGCCATCATCATGTCGATGACCAAGGAGGAGCGTCTGCGTCCCTCTATTATCAACGGCCAGCGTCGCGCCCGTATCGCCAAGGGCGCCGGCGTGACTCCCACCGAGGTCAACAGCCTTATGAAGCAGTGGGGCGAGATGAACAAGATGATGGGCCGCATGCGCACGATGGCCAATCAGGCGCAGACCGGCGGCAAGAAGGGCAAAAAGGGTAAGAAGGGCAAAAAGATGCGCATGCCCAATATTCCCGGTCTGGATGCCATGGGTCTGGGCGGCATGGGCGGCCTGGGAACGGGCGGCCCCAAGTCCGATATGGACCTGCTGCGCCAGATGGAAGCGCAGATGCGTAATAAGAAATAGGGCTGTAATTCCAGCTTGATATGGCAAAGGCCACTCGGAAGCTACTGGGTGGCCTTTGTTGTTGGCTTTGATTGTTGGGTTGCGTTCGGCGTCGCGCCCCGAGCTCGCGGTGCCGTGCCGTTAGTGGCAGCCGCAGCCCTCGTGGCCCACGTGCTCGTGATGGCCGTGGCAGCCGCAGGACTCGCCATGCTCGTGGGTGTGCTCGTGGTCATGGCCGTGGCAGTCGCAGGTGGCCTCGCCGGTCTGCGAGAGCGTGCCGGCAATGAGTGCCTCGACGCAGGCGTCGCAGCTGCCCTGGGCGCCCGCATAGACCGTGATGCCAGCCTGGGTGAGCGCGTTGATGGCGCCGCCGCCGATACCGCCGCAGATGAGCGTGTCGACGTCACCGTTGGCAAGCAGACCCGCCAATGCACCGTGACCAGTGCCGCCGGTGCCTACGACCTGCTCGTTGAGCACCTTGCCGTCCTGAATGTCGTAGATCTTGAACTGCTCGCTGCGGCCAAAGTGCATAAAGATGTTGCCGTTGTCGTACGTGGTTGCCACCCTCATGGTGCCTACCTCCTTTGCTGGCCATACGGCCGTCGCTGTGGTAATGGGGGAGTACGCGATGCTGCCGCCTTCGATGCTGAGTGCCCGTCCATTGACCAGCGCGTTTGCCACCTTGCGATGTGCGCGGCTGCAGATGGCCGCCACGGTGGCACGAGCGATACCCATGTGCTGGGCGACTGCCTCCTGATTGAGGCCTTCCAGGTCGCATAACCGCAGGACTTCGAGCTCGTCGATTGTCATGTCGATGGCGTCTCCGCTGGCAAGGCCGTCGGGGGTAAAGCCGCGATATTCGGGAATGATCCCAACGCGGCGCAATTTTTCGCGTCTTCCTGCCATACGCTCTCCAAATCTGACATATGTCAACAATAGAATAGCCAACGTGCGGATTTGCGCAAGGAATTTCTGGCATATGTCAGAAAGTGAGGGCTTATGTTTGGGCTGTGGGGCCGCGTGCGCCTGGGCTACAATGAATCTCGCTTATAGGCGACTGACAGGAGGGTCAATGAGCAAGGCTGATCAACAGTTTGTAGCCATGTGCCGCGATATTTTGGACCATGGCACCACCACCGAGGGGCAAAAGGTCCGACCGGTGTGGGAGGATGGCACCCCTGCCTATACCATTAAAAACTTTGGCGTTACGGCACGTTACGACCTGCGCGAGGAGTTCCCCGCGCTCACGCTGCGTCGCACGGCGCTTAAATCTGCCATGGACGAGATCTTGTGGATCTATCAAAAGAAGTCCAATAACGTCCATGACCTCAACAGCCATATTTGGGATGAGTGGGCCGATGAGACCGGCTCCATCGGCAAGGCCTACGGGTACCAGATTGGTCAGAAGAGCCATTATGCCGAGGGCGATTTCGACCAGATGGACCGCGTTCTGTACGACCTTAAGAACACGCCGTACAGCCGCCGCATTATGACGAATACCTATGTGTTTAGCGACCTGTCCGAGATGCACCTGTATCCGTGCGCCTACAGCGTAACGTATAACGTGACGCAGCGCCCGCAGGATGATAAACCGACGCTCAACATGATTCTCAACCAGCGCAGCCAGGACATTTTGGCCGCGAACAACTGGAATGTGTGCCAGTACGCCATCTTGCTGATGATGGTCGCGCAATCGGTCGATATGATTCCCGGTGAGCTGTTGCATGTGATTGCCGATGCCCACATTTACGACCGTCATGTCGATATCGTCCGTGAACTTATCGAACGTCCGCAGTTTGCGGCGCCCAAGGTAACGCTTAATCCCGACGTGCACGATTTCTACGCGTTTACGACTGACGACCTGATCGTCGAGGGCTACGAGCACGGCCCGCAGGTCAAGAACATTCCCATTGCAGTGTAGGTGGCGCTCATGACGTGTAAGCTATCTGCTATCGTCGCCGTGTGTGACGACTGGGGCATTGGGTGCGAGGGCGACATGGTGGTGTCCAATCGCGCCGACATGCGCCATTTTGTGGCGTGCACCAAAGGTTGCCCGGTTATTATGGGGCGCAAGAACCTGCTGAGTTTTCCCGGCGGGCGTCCGCTCAAGAACCGTCGCAATATCGTGCTCACCCGCGACGAGAGCTTTGCTCCCGAGGGCGTCGACGTGGTGCATAGTATCGACGAGGCGCTCGCCGCGGTTGCCGATGAGCCCGTTGCCTGGGTGATCGGTGGTGGCGATGTCTATCGGCAGTTTTTGCCGTACTGCGTGGAGGCCGAGGTCACGCATAACCACTGCGTCCATCCCGTGGACACGTATTTTCCCAATTTGGACGCCGATCCTGCATGGGAAGTTTCGCAGGCTGGCGGGGTTGCCACGATTGCCGCGGGCGAGGGTGACGAGGGTCTCGATTATGAGTTCGTGACATATCGTCGCGTTGAGGCGTGAATCGCCTAGCGTGAACGGTATTATCGGGTTGATTGAATGCATGGGGCGGCGCTTCGCGTCGCCTCGTTTGGTATAGATGTGCTGTTAAGAAGGGTGCGGGCTGGCTGCTATGACTGATGCCGTTGAGGTTCTGCGAATCGATTCGCTTACGGATGAGCGGCTCGACGCCTACGTGCGACTGACCGAGCGCGAGCTTCGCTGCGTGCTGGAGCCCCAAAAGGGTATCTTTATCGCTGAGAGTGCCAAGGTTATCGAGCGCGCGGTGCGTGCCGGATACCAGCCGTTGAGCTTTCTTTTGGGCGAACGCTGGCTCGATCAGATGATGCCGCTGTTTGAGCGCCTGGTTGTGCGCGAGGGCGCAGGTCCGGTTCCTGTGTTCGTTGCCTCCATGGAGCTCATGGAGCAATTGACGGGCTTTAACGTGACGCGCGGTGCGCTCGCGGCGTTTCGTCGCCCGCGGCAGATTCCGGTTGATGAGTTCTTGGGTGGCGTCGTCGAGGCGGCGGGCGAGCGCCCGGTGCGCGTGTGCGTGCTCGAGGGTATTGTCGACCATACCAATGTGGGCGCGATTTTCCGTTCGGCGGCCGCATTGAACGTTGACGGTATTTTGGTCAGCCCTACGTGCTGCGACCCGCTGTACCGTCGCTCGGCCCGCGTGAGCATGGGCACGGTGTTTCAGGTGCCGTGGACGCGCATTGGCAGCGAGGCTCGTGTGTGGCCGCACGATGGCCTGGCGGCACTGCGCGAAGCCGGTTTTTCCTGTGCTGCCATGGCATTGACGGACGATTCCGTATCGCTGGACGATCCCGTGCTGCAGGAGATTGACCGCCTGGCGATCTTTATGGGCACCGAGGGTGCCGGCCTGGGCGCCAAGACTATCGCGGGCTGCGACCGAGCCGTGCGCATTCCGATGGCGCACGGGGTCGATTCGCTCAACGTGGCCGCGGCGAGTGCCGTCGCCTTTTGGCAGCTGTGCCCGCACGTGAGCAACGAGTATCACTACCAGCCGGGGCTGTATCACTAGGCAGATAGTTTGCACCGGGCTCTGACTCGGGGTGTTTCGGTCGACGTCGGTCGGTGCTAAGCTGCTATTAGCTTAGGTCTTTAATTACTGTTTTGTCGGTTGACGTACGCTTTTGGGGAGGGCGTGTGGCTAAGAAATCTACGGCTATCGATGTAACGCAGGGTGTTATTTGGCAGCAGCTGCTTTCGCTGTGCGTTCCCATCTTTTTTAGTTCGTTTTTTCAGCAGGCCTACACGCTCATCGGTACGTATATCGTCGGCCAGTTTGGCGGCAAACTCGCACTGGGTGGCATTCAAGCCACGATGGTGCTTACCGAGCTCTGCATTGGCTTTTGCGTTGGTGTTGGCGCCGGCTGCGCGGTCATTACCGGTCAGTATTTTGGCCAGCACGATGATGAGCGGCTGAGTCGTTCGGT
Organism: uncultured Collinsella sp.; assembly: GCA_937982065.1. Taxonomy (GTDB): domain Bacteria; phylum Actinomycetota; class Coriobacteriia; order Coriobacteriales; family Coriobacteriaceae; genus Collinsella. The sequence continues at coordinate 111,442 of CALJMO010000047.1, read as the reverse complement.
CCATACGGCCATGACGCTCGCGTTGGTGGGCGGTATCGTTTTCTCGATTCTTGGCATAGTGTTCGTTGAGCCCATGCTGGTGCTTATGAACACGCCGCATGAACTGTTGGCCGAGGGCGTGGCATATGCTCGTTGCTATTTTGCCGCCATGGTTGCGGCGCTGCTGCTCAATATGGGAACGGCACTGCTGCGCGCCGTGGGCGACACGCGCGGGCCTGCTGTGATTATCGCTTCCGGCTGCCTTGTTAATGCGGTGCTGGATGTCATCTTCGTTGCCGTGCTTCATATGGAGGCTCTGGGCTGCGGTATCGCGGTGGCACTGACCATTTGCTCTAACGCCACGATGATCGTGATTCGTATGATGCACGCACCGGGTGCGTGGCGGCTTTCACTGTCCAAACTCGGCATTGATCCTGGCATTTGCAAGAGCATGATCTCGTGTGGTCTGCCGCTTGGCTTTCAGTCTGCTGCGTATTCGATTTCCAACGTTTTGATTCAGGTGTCGGTCAATTCGTTTGGTGCCGATGTCACCACGGCGTGGGGTCTTTCGGGCCGCTTGGATGGCATCGTCTGGATGGTTACCGAGGCGCTTGGCGTGTCGATCACCACGTTCTCGGCACAGAACTTTGGCGCGCGCAACTACGAGCGCATGCGCAAGGGCTACCATACGTCGCTCGTGCTGTCGTTTATGCTCATTGGCGGCCTGTCTGCCGTGCTGCTGGTATTCTCGGGTCCGTTGTCGCGTCTGTTTGTCGACGATGCTTCGATTTCGGCGTATACCACGACGATTCTTCATTTCATTGCGCCGTTCTACGCGATTTTCTCGATTATCGAGAACGCGTCGGGCTCCATTCGTGGTGCCGGCGTGAGCTTGCAGCCCATGCTGCTCACGATTTTTGGCACCGTCGTGCTCAGGGTGATCTGGGTGTTTGCGATTATGCCGTTCGATCCGTCGCTTGAGCACCTGCTGCTGGTCTACCCTGTAACCTGGCTCATCACCGCCACGATGTTCACCATCTACCACCATAGCGGCAACTGGCTCGGCCGCGCCACCGCCTAATGATCCGTATGAGACGGAGGAAAACGGATCATTTCTCTCCGTCTTGATGTCGATGATCCGTTTTCCTCCGTCCCCTTTGGATCAATTAGTATTCGATGCCTTGACGGGCTAGGAGGCCTTCGTCGAAGTAGTGTTTGACGGGGCGCATTTCGGTGACTAGGTCGGCGAGGTCCGCGAGAGGCAGCAGCCCGCGGCCGGTGAGCACGAGCTCCGTGGTGGCAGGCTTCAGCGCGATCAGTCCCTCCACATCCTCGCGCGTCACGAATCCGCGGCGCATCGCTTCGCCGAGTTCGTCCATAATCAGAACGTCGACCTGTGATATCTGCTCGCGTGCGAGCTCCATGATCTGCTCGGCGCAGGCCTCGGGTGTGTCGCGATCGGCCTGTACAATGCGCAGTCCCAGGCGCGGCGCGGCGTCGTGCTCGGCGCAGTGCAGCTTCTTGGCAAACTGCAGCATGAGTACGTCGAGCCCATAACCTTTGGCGCGCATCGCCAATCCCAGCGCAGCCGTGGTTTTGCCCTTGCCGTCGCCCGTATAGATCTGAACCTTGCCGACTTCAAGTGATGCCATCTCTGTCCTTTCGTGCCCGGCGTCGGTTTATCGCCGTCCGGGTTGGGTATTCTAGTTAGCATTATCAACCACAGTAGATGGAGTTCAAGCAGATGGAGATGGATGACAACAAACGTAGACGGAATATGATCCTCTACGTGCTCATCGCCTTCGTCGTCTACCTCGTGCTCTCGACCGTTCTGTTCCCCAACATCGGTCACACGCAGCAGATTACGAAGACCGATTACTCGACGTTTGTCAAAGCGCTCGATAAGAAGAGCGTTGACAAGGTTGAGTACAACACGGACGATTACACGATTTATTACACCAAGAAGGGCGAGGACGAGAACATCGCCTACAAGACGACCGGTGTGCCGAATGATGCGGGCTTTACCGATCGCGTGCTTGAATCTGGCGCCTCGCTTGAGTCGGTCGTTCCCGATAAGAACTCGGGTCTGATGACCTACTACCTGCTCACCCTCATTCTTCCCATGGCGATTTTCTTCCTCATCGGCTGGTGGCTCAACCGCCGTATGAAGAAGGCCATGGGCGAAGACGGTCCGTCGATGAACTTTGGCGGTGGTGGCTTTGGCGGCGGCGGACTGGGTAAGTCCGGCGCTCGCGTTATCGCCTCCAAAGATGTGGGCGTGACCTTTAAGGATGTTGCAGGCCAGGAAGAGGCCAAGGAATCCCTTAAGGAGGTCGTCGACTTTCTGGAGAAGCCGCAGCGCTACGAGGAAATTGGCGCCAAGCTGCCGCGCGGTGCTCTTCTTGTTGGCCCTCCGGGTACCGGTAAGACCCTGCTCGCCAAGGCTGTGGCCGGCGAGGCGGGCGTGCCGTTCTTTAGCATTTCGGGTTCTGAGTTTGTCGAGATGTTCGTCGGCCGTGGCGCCGCCAAGGTTCGCGATCTGTTTAAGCAGGCCAAGGAAAAGGCCCCGTGCATCGTCTTTATCGACGAGATCGATACCATCGGCAAAAAGCGTGACGGCGGCGGATTTAGCGGCAATGACGAGCGCGAGCAGACGCTCAACCAGCTGCTGACCGAGATGGACGGCTTCGATAACCACAAAGGCATCGTCGTCCTCGCTGCCACCAACCGTCCCGACAGCCTCGATCCCGCTCTGCTGCGCCCCGGTCGTTTTGACCGCCGCATCCCCGTTGAACTGCCCGACCTGACCGGCCGTAAGAACATTCTTGAGCTGCATGCCAAGAGCGTGAAAACGCAGCCGCCGATCGACCTGACTGCGATTGCCCGCGCCACGCCCGGTGCCTCGGGCGCCGACCTTGCCAATATCATCAACGAGGGTGCCCTGCGCGCTGTTCGCGAAGGCCGCAAGCGCGCGACCCAGGACGACTTCGAGGAGTCGGTGGAGGTCGTCATTGCCGGCCAGCAGCGTAAGTCCACGGTGCTTTCCGACCACGAGAAGCAGGTCGTTTCCTACCACGAGATCGGTCATGCCATCGTCGCTGCCCGCCAAAAGGGTTCCGCGCCGGTTACCAAGATCACCATCGTGCCGCGCACGAGCGGCGCTCTGGGCTACACCATGCAGGTCGAGGAGGACGAGCGCTTCCTGACCACGCGCCAGGAGGTCCTGGACAAGCTCGCCGTCTACTGCGGTGGCCGCGCGGCCGAGGAGCTCATCTTTGGCGAGATGACGACCGGCGCCGCCAACGATATCGAGCAGGCCACCAAACTCGCCCGTAACATGGTGACGCGCTTTGGTATGTCCGATGAGTTTGGCATGATGGCGCTCGGTACCGTCCAGAACGCGTACCTCAACCAGGACACGTCGCTCACCTGCGCCCCCGGTACGGCCGAGCGCGTGGACGCGATTGTCGCCAAGCTGATCGAGGACGCGCATGATCGCGCCCTGCAGATCCTGAAGGAGAACAAGTTCAAGCTCCATGAGCTGGCTCGTTATCTGTACAAGAAGGAGACGATCACGGGCGAGGAGTTCATGAACCTCCTCACACGCGAAAATCCGCTGATGCCAAAGCAACAGTAACGTTGCGTTCGGGACAGTAAATATCGACGCCCCATTTGAGTGCCTATCTCAAATGGGGCGTTTTGCTTAGGAGGGATGCACATGAAGATCGTGGTGAGCGCCTGCTTGATGGGCGAGAGCTGCAAGTATAACGGTCTCGATAATTACCATCGCGAGCTGGTCGAGGCCTGCGAGCGTACGGGGACCGAGGTCCTCTTGGTGTGCCCTGAGGTCTTTGGGGGTCTGCCCACGCCGCGCAAGCCGTCCGAGATTGTGAACGGCGAGGTTCGTACCTGCGAGGGCGTGTCCGTTGACCGGGAATTCCGCCTGGGCGCTCAACGTGCGCTCGATATGTGTGAGCAGGCGGGCGGTCCGGAAGAGATCGCCGCGTGTGTCTTGCAGGACCGCAGTCCCTCGTGTGGTGCAGGGCGCATCTACGACGGAACATTCAGCGGCACCCTCACAGCGGGTAATGGTGTTTTTGTCGATCTGCTGCTGCGTCACGGGTACCGCGTGATTCCGGCTAGCGAGTTCGACCCGAGCATGCTGAAATAGCAAATGAGGGGGCGGCCATCGAGTGGATGGTCGCCCCCTTTGCTGGCAAGGTAAACTATTTCAACAAATGTTCAATGGCTTTTGCCCACATAAAACCTGCCAAAATAAACCTGTCCCTTTTTGGTAGGTTAGGCAAGGAGGGTGTGGCCGTAGGCGTTGGCGGCCTTGATGGCAGCGGCGAACTTCTTGTCGGTGAAGGGCTCCGGGTTGCCCTGCTTCCACTCGTTGGTGGCGTGCGCGTGCTCGCACAGGGCAGGGATATCGGCCTCGGAAAGCCCGACCTGCTCAAGCGTCACGGGCAGCCCCATCTGCTTGTTAAAGGCAGCATAGCGCTCAAGGTTCTCGGTGTCGCCCGTATAGGCAAACAGCACGAGCACGCCCAGGCTCACGACCTCGCCGTGCAGGTAGGTGCCCTCACGCGGAATGCTGCAGGTGGCGTTGTAGAACGCGTGCGCCACGCTCGAGTTGTAGTAGTAATCGTTCTGGTTGGTCAGGTTGGAGACGTAGCCCGTGTTGACCACGATGTCGAGCGCGATCTGCTTGACGGCCTCGCTCGACAGATTCCGGCGCACGTCCTCAAGACCCTGGACGCCATAAGTAAACAGCGGCTCGGAGCAGGTGTGGGCGAGTGCCAGGCCAAGACCGGCGGTATGCTCCAAATTGCCGGCGCTCGTGGCGTATTCGACCTCAGGCTGCTTAGACAGGGCATCGCCCACGCCGGCCCAGAAGTACTCCGCCGGAGCTTCGGCGATGATCTTGGGGTTGATGAAGATGTGCGCCGGTCGGTTGGGGTACGAATAGCCCTCGAGCGAGCCGTCGTCGTTGTACACGACGGCAATGGCGGTCGCGGCGGAGCAGTTAGAACAGATCGTCGGGACGGTGAAGACGATCTTCTTGAGCTCGATGGCAGCTGTCTTGACGGTGTCGAGCGCCTTGCCGCCGCCGCATGCGATGAGCACGTCGGCTTCCTGGCAGGCAGGGGAGTTCACGACCTTGGCGATATTGGCACGCGTACTGTTGGTGCCATAGACGCGCGTCTCTAGAATCTCGACGTCGGTACCTTCAAGCGCCGCCTCGATGCCCGGCAGCGCCGCAGCCAGGGCTCGCTTGCCACCGATGATCGCGACCTTCTTCGCGCCGTACTCGGCCAGCGCGCCGGGCAGCTCGTCAAAGCAATCCTCGCCAACGGTGTAGTCGCTCATTCCAATCGTGCGCATAGCAACCTTCTTTCGTTCGATAAAGTGCTTTCAGGTATTTTGCTCCTAGAGAAGGGCTGTAATAGCGAGAAATTTCGAACGTATAAAACCAGTGTTGAGGGTTTTTCGCCGGCGCGGAACGTGCTAGCATACTCCGCATAAGCGTTGATGGGGACGAGTAGTCGGCCGTCCGCATGCTACAGAGAGCGGGGAGCGCTGAGAACCCGTGCATGCGACCGATGAAAATCACCCCGGAGCTGCGGTCCCAACGGACGTGCCGCGCAGGTTCGTCTTAGTAGACATCGCCGAGATGGTCGTCGATACAGACCAGCCGAGTAACGGATGCGAGCGCGCGGCGACGCGAGCGAGGGCATCTAAGCTGGGTGGTTAAGCGAAGAGCTTTTACGGACAGACTGTCCGTTTTGTGCGCTTCGTCCCAGCTTGTAGGGACGGGCGCTTTTTTGGTGCCCAGAGGGCGTGCGCGCCCATGACAAGAAAGGGGTACCGTGGCAAACGAGTACAAGCAGACGATGAATCTGCCCAAGACCGGTTTTCCCATGCGTGCCGGTCTTTCCAAGTCCGAGCCAAAGCGACTCAAGGACTGGCAGGACAACAAGGTCTACGAGCAAGTTCTAAAGAAGAACGAGGGTCACAAGAAGTTCGTGCTGCACGACGGCCCTCCGTACGCCAACGGCCCGATCCACATCGGCCACGCCATGAACAAGATCTCCAAGGACATGATCAACCGTTACTGGATGATGCAGGGCTATGAGGTTCCCTATGTTCCCGGTTGGGACTGCCACGGTCAGCCGATCGAACATAAGGTCGAGGAGAAGCTCGGCACCGAGAAGTTCAACCAGACCTCCACGGCTAAGATCCGCGAGCTTTGCAACAAGTTCGCTGTCGAGAACATCGAGCTCCAGAAGGCTGGCTTCCGTCGCCTTGGCGTGCTTGGCGACTGGGACAACCCGTATCTGACGCTCTATCACCAGCATGACGCCGCCGACATTGAGGTCTTCAAGGCCATGTTCGACAAGGGCATGATCTATCGCGGCCACAAGCCCGTCCACTGGTGCAAGCACTGCCACACCGCGCTGGCCGAGGCTGAGATCGAGTACTCCGACGAGACGAGCCCGTCCATCTTCGTGCGCTTTGAGATGACCTCCAAGCCCGCCGGTCTCGAGAACTTCGACGGCCCGGTCGACTTTATCATCTGGACGACCACGCCGTGGACCATCCCCTCCGACCAGGCAGTTTCCCTCAAGCCCGGCGCCGCCTACGTCGCCGTTGAGCACGACGGCCGCGCCGAGGTCATGCTCGAGGACCTGGCTCCTAAGTGCTGCGAGGAGTTTGGCTGGGAGTACACTCCGGTTATGGTCGACGGCAAGCCCTATGTGGTTCCCGCCGAGACCTTCCACCACATCCACTACAAGCAGCCGATCTTCGACGGTGTCGAGGGCGTGGCGCTGCTGGCCGATTACGTCGGTGTCGATGACGGTACCGGTATTGTCCACAACTCGCCCGGCCACGGCGTCGACGACTACTTTGCCTGCCTCAAGGAGGGCATCACCGACATCTGCATGCCGGTCGATGACGACGGCAAGTTCTACACCGGCGAGGAGTTTGGCACCGGTGGCCCCTTCAGCGGTAAGGACACCGATGAGGCCAACCCGCACATCATCGAGTTCCTGCGCGAGCGCGGTACCCTAGTCCTCGAGAAGAAGATCACGCACAGCTATCCGCACTGCTGGCGCTGCAAGCACCCGGTGCTCTTCCGTGCTACCGACCAGTGGTTTGTCTCTATGGACAAGACCGGTCTGCGCGAGCAGGCTGGCAAAGAGGTCCGCGAGAACGTCAAGTGGTATCCGGCTCACGCCGCCAACCGCATCGGCGCCATGGTCGAGCAGCGTCCCGACTGGTGCATCAGCCGTCAGCGCAACTGGGGCGTGCCTATCCCCAGCTACACCTGCGCCGACTGCGGCGAGAAGGTCATGAACGACGCCACGCTCGACGCCGTCATCAAGCTCTTCCACGAGAAGGGCTCCGACGCCTGGTTCACCGACGCTCCCGAGAGCTACCTGGGCGAGGCCTGCGTCTGCCCCAAGTGCGGCGGCCATCACCTCAAGGCCGATAAGGACATCCTCGACGTGTGGTGGGATTCCGGCGTCTCCTGGAAGGCCGTCTGCGAGTACCGTCCCGAGCTGGAGTATCCGGCGGATGTGTACCTCGAGGGCTCCGACCAGCACCGCGGTTGGTTCCAGAGCTCGCTGCTCACCTCGGTGGGTGCCAACGGCCATGCTCCGTACAAGGCGGTCGTCTCTCAGGGCTTCACGCTCGATGGCCAGGGCCGCAAGATGTCCAAGTCGCTCGGCAACGTCATCGACCCCAACAAGGTCTGCGACGAGATGGGCGCCGACATCATCCGCCTGTGGGTTGCCTCCGTCGATACCAGCTCCGACGTGTCCATCGACCACGAGATTCTCGCTCGTACGTCCGATGCCTACCGTCGTTTCCGCAACACGCTGCGCTTCCTGCTGTCCGAGCTCGAGGGTCAGTTTGAGCCCGAGACCGACGGCGTCGCCTTTGCCGACTTGCTGCCGCTCGACAAGCTTATGGTTGCCCGTCTGACCCAGGTCCAGGCCGAGGTCGACGACGCCTACGCCAGCTATGAGTTCCCGCGCGCCTACCGTGCGCTCTACGACTTTGTGGTTACCGAGCTTTCCAACGTGTATCTCGACGCCCTGAAGGACCGTCTGTACTGCGACAAGCCCGGCTCGCTCGAGCGCCGCAGCGCCCAGACCGTGCTGGCCGAGCTCTTCTCGATGCTCATGCGCGACCTGCAGCCGATCCTGTCCTACACGGTCGATGAGGCCATGGCATATGCGCCCGCCGGCTGCGTCGACCATCAGAAGTACGCCGCGCTGCTCGATTGGTACAAGTCGCCCATCACGTTCGACGAGGCCAACGAGTTTGAGGGCGTGCTCGAGGCTTCGCTCGAGCTCCGTAGCGCCGTGACCAAGGCCCTTGAGGATTCCCGTTCTGCCGGCACCTTCACTAAGAGCCAGCAGGTCCGTGTCAAGGCGGTCGTTCCCGCCGAGATGTATGCGCTGCTGACCGGCGATAAGGCCGTCGACCTGGCCGAGTTCTACATCGTCTCCGATGTTGAGCTGACCCAGGGCGAGGAGCTCTCCGTTGCCATCGAGGCTGCCGAGGGCGAGTGCTGCGACCGTTGCTGGAACTACCGCACCACCGTCGGCGAGTACAACGGCCACGCTCACATCTGCAAGAGGTGTGCGAATGCCCTTTAAGGCACGGTAACTCGGCATTTTAGTTATAGGGAGAATTTGAGCGCCTTCGGCTCATATGCTTCGCTGAATTAAAGCGGCATTCTGTTTTTCGGGATGCCGCTTTCGTTTTTAGCTGGTTATTTCGCTTGCGTTGGTGTATATGTCGTGCGTTCTGCGTATGGCAATATAAGATGGTTCTTTGCATTAAACGTAATTCGATTTATGAGGGTAGGGGATTGATTTGGGTCGTACTGGGGATATGACGCCGCCTTTGCGTTGGCGGTTAGGCGTTGCTGGTGGGGTGGCGCTCGTTGTGTTGCTCGTTGACCAACTGACCAAGCTTGCGGTTCGTGCCGTGGGCGACGCTTTACATGCGACCGTCATTCCCGGTGTCATCGACTTTATGTTTGTCCGCAATATCGGTGCTGCCTTTAGCATGGGCGAGGGGCATGGTGTTGCGTTTGCTTTGCTGGCGCTGGCGGTCATTGTCGCCATTGCTGTGTACTTGCTCCGTGCACCTCAGCTCGCTCGGCTTGAGGTTGTGGGCATGGCGATGGTCGCGGGCGGCGCCATTGGCAACGCTATCGATCGTTTGGCCTTTGGCTTCGTGACCGATTTTATTGCCACCACCTTCATCGACTTTCCCGTCTTCAATGTGGCCGATATCGGCATTACCGTGGGCGTTGTACTCGCCCTCTTCGGCTACATGTTCTTGAGTCCCGCGGCCCGCGAGGTTGATGCGACTGCCGAGCTCAATGCCCGTGATGAGGCCCGCGCTAAGCGCAAAGCCAAGCAGCGTGGGGAGCGTGCCCGCAAGATTCGCGAAAGGAATGAGCGCTAATGGCCGACATCCATATCCTTGTTGCTGACGATTGCGCTGGCCAGCGTCTCGATGCCTATCTGGGTGCCAATGACGGCTGCCCTACGCGCTCTGCCTGTGCACATCTGATCGAAGGCGGCGCCGTTGCCGTCAACGGCGAGACCTGCCTGTCAAAAAAGTATGCCGTGCGCGCCGGCGACCGCATCTCGGTTGACTTGCCCGAGCCGCACGATCCGACCGACGTGATTCCCGAGGCCATCCCGCTCGACATTCGCTATGAGGACGACTATCTCATCGTGCTCTCTAAGCAGCGTGGCCTGGTGTGCCATCCTGCGCATGGTCATGAGAGCGGTACGCTTGCGAATGCCCTGGTCTATCACTGCGGTATCGACCATCTGGGCACCGTTCAGGGCGAGGACCGCCCCGGCATCGTGCATCGTCTGGATCGCGATACCTCGGGCCTTATGCTCGCGGCTAAAGACGACGATACCCAGCGCGCGCTCCAAAATCTTATCCGTACGCGCACGCTCGACCGTCGCTACATTACGCTTGTTCACGGTCACATTGCCATGGACGAGGGCACTATCAATACCGGTATCGCCCGTTCTACGCGGGACCGCGTGAAGATGGCGGTTTCCGATGATCCCTTTGCACGCCAGGCCATCACGACCTTTAAGGTCCTCGAGCGCTTCGATTCCACGCGTTTTGACGACGGCTATACCCTCGTCGAGTGCCACCTATTTACGGGCCGCACACATCAGATTCGCGTGCATATGCGCCATATCAACCACGCCTGCGTGGGCGATCCGCTTTACGGCAAGTGCGATGCGCGCGCTGACCAGGGCCTGACCAGGCAGTTCCTGCATTCCTGGCGCGTGGCATTCGATCATCCCGTGACGGGGGAGCGCATTGAGTGCCGTGATGAGCTACCGTGGGATCTTGCGGCGGTTCTGGATGATCTGGCCCCGCGTTCGCTCGGCCGTACTGCCGCTGGCGACGAAATCGTCCCGCAGCTCGGTCTGCTCGAAGCCTAGCCAGTATTAGGTGGTTTCTTGAACTCGGTAAGCCTGCGGTAAGATATACGTTTGTTTACGTAACGCGTTGCTGGGAGCCTGCATGCTCGCCTTTTTACAAACCAACACACCCATCGTGATCTTCAACCAGATTGTTGTCACGCTGCTCACGGTCTGCTTTCTGTACCAGCTGGTCTTCTTTGTCATCGGCGCTCTTCGTGGCGAGGTCGCGCCTCCCAAGGCCAAAAAACTCCACCGGTACGCCTTCTTCATTGCTGCGCATAACGAGGAAGCCGTGATCGCCAACCTCGTTCGCTCCATCAAGGACCAGGACTATCCGTCCGAGCTCATCGAGGTCTTTGTCGTTGCCGACGCCTGCACCGACAACACCGCGCAGCTCGCGCGCGAGGCCGGTGCCATTGTTTACGAGCGTAATGACCTCGCTCGCAAGGGCAAGAGCTGGGTCATGGACTTTGGTTTCGATCGCATTCTCAACGAGTATCCCGACACGTTTGAGGGCTACTTCATCTTCGATGCCGACAACGTTATCTCCCGCGATTACGTGTCTAAGATGAACGACGCCTTTGACCAGGGATTCCATGTGGTCACGAGCTATCGCAACTCCAAGAACTTCGGCAGCTCGTGGATCTCGGCAGCTAATGCCACCTGGTATTTGCGTGAGGCGCGCTTTCTCAACAACGCGCGTAATATCTGCAAGACGTCCTGCGCTGTCTCGGGTTCGGGTTACCTTATCTCGGCAAGCGTTATCGAGGGCATGCACGGCTGGCAGTTCCACACGCTGACCGAGGATATCCAGTTCACTACGTTCTGCGCCATTCACGGCATTCGCATTGGCTATGCGCCGGCGGAGTTCTTTGACGAGCAACCCGTGACGTTCAAGGCATCCTGGAAGCAGCGTATGCGCTGGACCAAGGGCTTTTACCAGGTGTTCTTTACCTACGGCAAGCATCTTGTCAAGTCGATGTTCCGCTATCGCCGCTTTGCCGCCTACGACATGTTCATGACGATCGCCCCGGGCATGCTGCTGTCCCTGATCTCCATGCTCGCCAATGCCACGTTCCTGATCGTGGGCGGCCTTTCGCACGGCTTCTTGGCCACCGAGGTCGAGATGCAGGCTTGTGCCGCCTCGCTCATTATGACGTTTGCGATGATGTACCAGACCTTCTTTATCCTGGCGCTGCTCACGACCATCTTTGAGTACAACCATATTCACTGCGCGCAAAAGTGGCGCCTGGTGACCAACCTGTTTACCTTCCCGATCTTTATGTTCAGCTATATCCCCATCACGGTTGCTGCGCTGTTCCTGAAGGTCGACTGGGTTCCTACTCAGCATGCCGTAAACGTCACCCTCGACGAGGTCATGCAAGGCGCCAAATAACCACCACCAAAACCACCACAAAGGGGACAGGCACCTTTGTGGTGGTTTTTGTATTTGATCGCTCAGTTGAGGGAGTTTCGATGTTCTATATCCCGTTTTGGATTTGCATCTTTGCCGGCGCGGTCATTGATGCCCGAGAGCGACGGTTTCCCAATGAGCTTGCCGGCGCATGTGCCGTGGCGGCTTTTGCGGGCGTTTGGCTCGACAAGGGTGTTAACACAACGCTTGACCACGCAGGTCTTGCCGTCATCGTGTATCTTGCTCTCGTGTTGACTGAGTCCCTCTGGCGTCGTCTTCGCCAAACCTCGGGCATTGGCATGGGAGATGTCAAGGCGCTCTTCGCGCTTTGCACGCTCGATCCTATGGGTGGCATCGTGGCATTTGCTGCCTCGCTCCTGGCGCTTGCCATCACCTGCCTCATCACAAAATCGCGCTCCCTGCCATTGCTCCCGTTTTTGGTGCCGATTTTTGCCATAATCGAGGTCGTGGGCTGCACGTTGTAATCGATTGCGCATCCTTCTTAAGGAGCATGCCATGACAACTAATCAAGAAACGGCCGTCATTAAGGCGTGCATGGACCGTATTCCCTCGGCATTGCCGCCCGAACTTGTCGAGCGCATTGCCGCCGATCGTGCTTCGGGCTATGTCAACGCGTATCGTTGCAACGACGACCAGGTCATCCGTCGTGTTGATCGCGCTGCCGACAAAGGCACGCTTATGCGTCCCGCGTTTATGCGCGATACCGAAAAGATTCTTCATCTTCCGGCGTACACGCGTTATGCAGGCAAAACGCAGGTCTTTAGCTTCCGTAGCAATGACGATCTGTCGCGCCGCGGTTTGCACGTGCAGCTGGTCTCGCGTATCGCTCGCGATATCGGGCGCGCTCTGGGGCTCAATTGCGATCTGATCGAGGCGATTGGTCTGGGCCACGACCTGGGACACACGCCTTTCGGCCATGCCGGCGAGCGCTTCCTCAACGATATCTATCATGAGCGTACCGGCCGCTTCTTTTTCCATAACGTGCAGTCGGTCCGTGTGCTCGATGCCCTATATGGCCGCAATGTGTCGCTCCAGACGCTCGACGGCGTGTTGTGCCATAACGGCGAGTACGAGCAGCGCGAGTTTGAGCTCTCGGACATGGGCTCCTTTGACCAGTTCGACCGAACTGTCGAGGACTGCATTGCCACGGGCTATGGCGCCATTGAGCACCTGCGTCCCATGACGCTCGAAGGCTGCGTGGTTCGCATCTCGGATATCCTTGCCTATGTTGGACGCGATCGCCAAGACGCCATTGCGGCGGGCCTGCTGGCGCCCGACGCGTTTGACGATGGCCTGGGCGGGGCTTACAACAGCTGGATCCTTACGCATGCCTCCATCGATATCGTTGAGCACAGCTATGGCAAGCCGCGCATCGAGATGAGCGAGGACCTGTTTGAGGAAATCCGCCGTGCCAAGCGCGAGAACTACGAGAAGATCTATAGCAAGGGCGGCATCGAAGGCGACTCCGAGGCGGAGCTGCGCGAGGCCTTCGATAAACTTTATGACCGTTGCCTGCAGGATATAAACGAAGGCGATGAGTCCTCGTACATCTTTAAGCACCATATTTCTCGCATTGAGCAGCAGCTTTCCTACTACGATCGCGTCTATGCCTGGCAGGACGATAAAGATCAGACCGTAGTGGATTACATTTCGAGCATGACGGACGGCTATTTCTGCGAGCTGACGAGCAAGTTGTTCCCGGGGTTGAAGTTTCCGCACCGTACCTATATTAACGAACGGTAGTTCGTATATATTCGGTATACTGTTAGTGGAAAACGTTTTTGATTGATGCACGGGATGGCTATGGACGACCTTTTTTCTGCTTCGACGCGCGAGCGTTCCTTTCAGAATGCGCCGCTTGCGGTGCGCATGCGCCCCAATTCGCTCGATGAGTACGTGGGTCAGCAAAAGGCCGTCGGTAAGGGCTCATGGTTGCGTGCCGCGATCGAGCACGACGTGCTTTCGAGCGTGATTCTGTACGGGCCTGCCGGTACGGGTAAGACGACGCTGGCCCATATTATCGCCAACCATACCAAGAGCGAGTTTGTCGAGGTCAGCGCTGTGACGGGTACCGTGAAGGACCTGCGTCGCGTGATCGACGAGGCCAAGACGCGTCTGAATACGTACGACCGCCGCACCATCTTGTTCATCGATGAGATTCACCGCTTCTCTAAGTCGCAGCAGGATGCCCTGCTACATGCAGTTGAGAACCGTACTGTCGTTATGATTGGCGCTACGACAGAGAATCCGTACTTCGAGGTCAACTCCGCACTGTTGTCGCGCGGGCGCGTGGTAGAGCTTGAGCACCTGAAGGACGAGGATATCGCCATGCTTATCGAGCGTGCGCTCGAGGCACCTCAGGGCCTGAACGGTAAATTCTCGGCCGATGATGATACGGTCAAGACCATTTGCACGCTGGCAGCGGGTGATGCACGCTCAGCCCTGACGACACTCGAGCTGGCTAGCGAGATTGCCGTCACACGTCCCGATACCGAAGGGACGCCAGCGCCGGCGGCGGGGGAGCGTTATCCCATTACCGTGGATGACGTAAAGATTGCCAATCCGCGTCGTGGATTTTCGTATGACAAAAACGGTGACATGCACTACGACATCATCAGTGCGTTCATCAAGTCCATGCGCGGTAGCGACCCCGATGCCACGGTCTACTGGCTTGCGCGCATGATCGATGCAGGGGAGGATCCTAAGTTTATCGCCCGTCGCATTATGATTCATGCCTCTGAGGACGTTGGCAACGCCGACCCGCAGGCGCTTCTTATAGCGCATGCTGCGTTTAAATCTGCCGAGGTTATTGGCTATCCCGAGTGCCGTATTAACCTCGCGCAGGCTGCGCTCTATGTTTGTTTGGCGCCTAAGTCCAATGCGTGTGAGGCTTCGATCGATGCGGCGCTGGCCGATATCCATTCTAGTGGGCTTCGCGAGGTGCCGAGTTATCTGCGCGATCGTCATCGCCCGGGCAGCGATGAATACGGTGTGTATAAGTATCCACATGATTATCCCGAAGGCTGGGTCGATCAGCGCTATTTGCCCGAGGGACTGGAGCGCGGCGCGTTCTGGCAGCCTGCCGGCCGCGGTTGGGAAGAATGGCGCGTAGAGCAAAGCGAACGCGACCGTAGCGGCAACGCTCCCAAGTAGGTCATTGGCGCCTCGCGCATTCCCTTTGGGTAACTTTCCCCTTCTTTGGGGTACCATAAACAGCGTCTGTATTTCGATTCCTTTGGGAGGCTTGTATGAGTCCCATTCAAATCGCCTTGCTGCTGCTCGCCGTTGCCGGCGTGTGGGCTTTTATTGAGCTCGCGCTCACGCTGCGCAAGACCCGCACCGTCGTCGACTCGCTCGACAAGACGGTGAGCGACCTCAACAACACGCTCGCCGAGGCACAGCCCGTGGTGGCAAAGCTCGATGGCGCCGTTGATGAGCTTACGCCGGCACTTGCCCAGGTGGAGCCGCTCCTCAAGTCGAGCAAGACTGCCGTTGACGCCCTGACGTCCAACCTCGTTGAGGTTGAGGCAGTCGTTCGCGATATTTCCGAGGTCACGGGCAGCATGGCCGAGGCCAGTAATGCCGTGTCGAGCGTGACTGATTCTGCGGCCGGCGCCGTGCAGAAGCTCTTCAATAAGGTGAAGGCTCCTGCAGCCGACGCCGATCGCAAGCTCGCCGCTGCCGCCGCCGAGGCCGAGCAGCCTACCGAGCGCGTTTTGATTGGTGAGGCTGAGGACGAGGCCGCCGATGGTGCGGATGCGGCTCAGAAGCCCGCAGCCAAGCCTGCTCAGTATTACACCTATACGCCCGCCGAGACCTCCAAGGAGTCCTGCGATGAGTAGCGAAGCAACCTGCCCTATCACGCTGACCGTTGCCGGTGACCCGCGTCTCGCTCGCCTTGTGCGCATGACGGCAGCCAACGTTGGTGCCCTGTGCTCTATGTCTGTCGATCGCATCGAGGACATCCGCATGGCTGCTGAGGAGGCTTTCATCTTTGGTTGCACCGCGGTCGACTGCGATGACATCACCATCAAATTCGATGTCGATGAGACCCACGTTGGCATGACTATTACCTTTGGCGACCAGGCTACGGTCGATGAAGACGACCAGGCTGCGGTGTATGCCGAGCTCATCCTCGCGAGCGTGTGCGACTCCTACGAAAAGACTGCGGCGCCCCTGACGCTTTCCCTCGACCTCAAGGCGGATATCTAATATGACCGAACGTTCCCGGAGCGGCAAGACCGCTTGGGACAAGGAGAAAACCCGCGAGCTGTTTCGTCGTTACAAGGAGACCGGTGATCCGGACGCCCGTGAGCAGCTCGTCATGTCCCATATGAACCTAGTAAGGTTTCTTGCCAACAAATTTAAGAATCGCGGCGAGCCGCTCGACGACCTCATGCAGGTCGGCTATCTGGGCTTGCTCAAGGCTATCGACCGTTTTGATCCCGAGCGCGGACTCGAGTTCACGACGTTTGCGACACCCACTATCCTTGGCGAGATCAAACGCCATTTTCGCGACAAGGGCTGGAGCGTGCGCGTACCGCGTCGTCTGCAGGAGCTCTCGGCCAAGGTCAACCAGGCTACTGACAAACTTACCAACGAGCTGCAGCGTTCGCCCAAGGTTGAGGAGATCGCTGAGTATCTAGATGTGACTGTCGATGAGGTCCTCGAGGCAATGGAATCGTCTTCGGCCTATACCTCGGTGCCCATCGAGGCTCCTGGTGCGTCCGATTCCGACGATGCCCCTTCGATTCTCGACCGTTACGCCGACGACGACAACGAGCTCGACTTTACCGATGACCGCCTGGTGATCGAGGAAGCCATCCGTGATTTCTCGCCGCGCGAGCGCGAGGTGATCGAGCTGCGCTTTGTGAAGGGCATGACCCAGATCGAGATCGCCAAGAAGCTGGGTATTTCTCAGGTGCAGGTTTCGCGTCTGCTGCGCCGCACGCTTAAGAAGATTCAGGACAAGATCGACCCCGACGGAGTGATGATTCGTTCATGAGTGAGCACCCCCAACAAACCGATCGCGTGCTGCGCGACACCCGCATTCTGACGCTGCGCATTTGGGCTGTTGTCGGCTGCATTGTTATTGCTGCTGTCATCTTTAACCTTATGGGCATCCTGGCATCGGTTATCGAGTTTCTCGCTGTTGGTTCCATCATTGCCTTTGTGATGTCCCCGATCACCAACTGGCTCGAGCACCATGGCGTGAATCGCGGCATCGGTTCCCTTATCGCGCTTATTGTTGTTGTTGCCGTGCTCGTCGGTGTCGTTTGTATCTTGTCGCCGATTCTCTTTGGTCAGATCATGGAAGTCCTGAGCCGCCTGCCCGAGCAGCTTCGTGTTGCGGGTGGCGATCTCAATGAGATGATCTCGCATGCCAAGACGCTCAACAACACGCCGCTCAAGGAGTATTTGGACGATAATCTTTCGTCCCTGGTTACCGTGGCATCGAAGTATGTGTCTCAGATTGCTGCCGAGCTTGGTCGCGGTGTGTTCCCGCTCATCACCAATACGGCCTCGCAGTTGTTCGTGATTTTCCTTGGTCTGGTGCTTGCCTACTGGATGGCCTGCGACTACCCTCGCATGCATCACGAGATTTGCACCATCATCGGTCAGGAGAAGGAGACCTCGTACTGCTTTATGGTCGCCATCCTTTCTCGCTCGGTCGGCGGCTACATGCGCGGTATGGTCGTGACGTCCATCTGCGGTGGTTTCCTCGCCTTTATCGGTTTTATGATCATCGGCCATCCGTATGCGGCGCTCATGGCTATCTTTACCGGCATCATGCATTTGGTTCCGGTCGTCGGTCCTTGGGTGAGCGCAGCAATCGCCACGGTGCTCGGTTTCATGTTCAGCCCCATGTTGGCGTTATGGACGCTCATCGTGACGATGGTCGCGCAAAACGTCACCGACAACGTGATTTCTCCTAAGGTCATGCAGGGCTCGGTGCAGGTGCATCCCATCATGAGCCTCACGGCGCTCGTTATTGGCTCGGCACTCATGGGCCCCATCGGTATGATTGTTGCCATCCCGCTGTGTGCGGCCCTCAAGGGTATCTTCGTGTACTACTACGAGAATGAGACCGGCCGCCAGCTTGTGGCCTATGACGGCGCCGTGTTTAAGGGCACGCCGTACCGCGATGCCGATGGCAACCCGGTCGCCGCCTACGACGCGCTCGGCGACGACACCTTCATCTACGAGTCCGAGCTCATCGGCAACGAGACCGCGCCCGAGGCCCAAGCGATGCCTAAGCCCGAGTTCGATAATCCCTGGATCAAGCTCTCGGGTTTGCAACCCGATGCCACGGGCTTCTTCAAGAATCCCTTCGCCAAGGACGATGACTCCAACTCGGACGACGATACCAAAACCGGCATCGACGGCTCCATGGACGATTCGGATTCTAAATAGGCCCTATTAACGTTTCTTGAAGTTGTAAATGACAATAAACGCGAGCAAAGCGATTGATAAGGGGCCGGCTACATAGAAAAAGAGAACGTCAATTGCGCGTAGAGTGTAATAAGCCTTATCGCCGGACATTACTGCATACAATACGTAGCCAAATGCTGGTTGGTTTGCGTACCAGCAGGAGAAGGCCAAGAGCGCTAAAAGTGCTAGTACCAGAAGTGCATTCAGGACAAATCGTCTACTTTTCATCGATCGCTCCTTCCGGGTGACTCTTATATGTAATTCTACAGCAGTCCTTTTTCAAAGGATCGCACAGTACTGAATAACGTGCACTTTCGCTGGAGGGTCGCTGTTTGGCGGCCCTCTTTTTTGCACTTGCGCGGTGGGATGGTAATATCGTTACGTTTGAACTGTTTCGATGTGAAACCGAGGAGATTCCCTCTATGAGTGCTGACTACCCGTCAATGACTACGGCCGAGATCCGCTCCAAGTTCCTCAACTTCTTTGAGGAGCGCGGTCTTAAGCTCTATCCTTCTTCGTCCCTCGTCCCCGATGATCCCTCGCTGCTGCTTGCCAACGCCGGCATGAACCAGTTTAAGGAGTACTACCAGGGCAAGAAGACCATGAAGGAGATCGGCGCGATTTCCTGCCAGAAGTGCGTCCGCACCAACGACATCGATTGCATCGGCGAGGACGGTCGTCACCTGTCGTTCTTCGAGATGCTCGGCGATTTCTCTTTTGGCGGCGTCTCCAAGGAGCAGGCTTGCGCATGGGCCTTTGAGCTCATCACCAAGGAGTTCAAGCTGCCGCTCGACCGCCTGTACTTTACCGTCTTTACCGAGGACGACGAGACCCACGACGTGTGGCGTTCTCTGGGCGTTGCCGAGGACCACATCTCCCGCCTGGGCGAGGACGACAACTTCTGGGCCGCTGGCCCCACCGGCCCCTGCGGTCCGTGCTCCGAGATCTACTTTGACATGGGCGAGGAGGTCGGCTGCGGCAGCCCCGACTGCAAGCCTGGCTGCGACTGCGACCGCTTCCTTGAGTTCTGGAACCTTGTGTTTACCCAGTACGACCGTCAGGAGGACGGCTCCATGCCGGAGCTGCCGCACCGCAACCTCGATACGGGCATGGGCCTGGAGCGCATGGCCGCCATCATGCAGCACAAGACCGCCAATTACGACGGCGACTTGATGCAGCATCTCATCAAGCTGGGCGAGGAGATCAGCGGCAAGACCTATGACGCCGATGATTACTCCGGCGCCAGCCGCTCGCTGCGCATCATCGCCGATCACTCCCGTGCCGTCGACTTTATGATCTCGGACGGCATCCTGCCCGGCAACGAGGGTCGCGAGTACGTCCTTCGCCGTCTGCTCCGCCGTGCCGTGTTCCACGGTCGCCTGCTGGGTATCGAGGGTGCCTTCCTGACCAAGTTCATCGACGAGGTCAACGCTCAGATGGGCGAGGCCTATCCTGAGCTGCTCAAGAATGTCGCGCTCGTCAAGGGTATCGTCGCCTCCGAGGAGGAGCGTTTCTCCACGACGCTCGACAACGGTCGCGTCTACCTGGATGAGGCCCTGGCAGCGCTTGCCGAGGGTGCTGTGCTTCCGGGCGATGTTGCCTTTAAGCTGCACGACACCTTTGGTTTCCCCATCGACCTGACCGTCGAGATCGCCGGCACCGCTGGCCACGATGTCGACATGGACGGCTTTACCGCCTGCATGGAGGACCAGAAGGCCCGCGCCCGCGCTAACGCAAAGGGCGATGCCTGGGGCAGCTTCAACGATGTGTGGGTCGAGCTTTCCGACAAGGTCGCAGCGACCGAGTTCGACGGCTATGACAACGATGTGATCGAGGGCGCCAAGGTTGTCGCCATCGTGCGCAACGGCGAGTCCGTCGAGTCCGCTGCCGCCGGCGAGGACGTCGAGGTCGTGCTCGACCGCACCCCGTTCTACGCCGAGATGGGTGGCCAGCAGGGCGATGCCGGAAAGCTTTCCGCCGAGGGCGTTGTTCTTACCGTTTCCGATACCAAGAACCACAACGGCCTGTATGCCCACGTCGCGCACGTTGCCGAGGGCACGCTGACCGTCGGTGCCGCTGTGACCGCCGCGCTCGACGCCGAGCGCCGTGGCTTCCTGCGCCGCAACCACACCGCCACGCACCTGCTCGACGCTGCCCTTAAGCAGGTCCTGGGCGAGCACGTCTCCCAGGCCGGCTCGCTGGTGACGCCCGAGCACCTGCGCTTTGACTTTACACACTTCGAGGCCCTGTCCTCCGAGCAGCTCAAGGCTGTCGAGGACCTGGTCAACCAGCAGATCTTCGCTTCCAAGCCGGTCGTGACCCGTGTCATGGGCATCGACGAGGCTAAGGCTGCCGGCGCTGTCGCCCTGTTTGGCGAGAAGTATGGCGACGTCGTCCGCGTTGTCTCCGTGGGCGCTGAGGACCAGCCGTTCTCCCGCGAACTCTGCGGTGGCACACACGCTGCCAACACCGCCGAGATCGGCCTGTTCAAGATTATTTCCGAGTCCTCTACGGGCTCGAACGTCCGCCGTATCGAGGCCGTGACCTCTAAGGGTGCTCTCGACTATATGGCCGACCGCCTGGCGCTCGTTGACGCCGCCGCCGCTGCGCTCAAGTGCCGCGTCGACGAGGTTCCCGCCCGCGTGGAGAACCTGCAGGCCGAGCTGCGCGAGACGTCCAACAAGCTCAAAAAGGCTCTCACCGGTGGCTCCTCCGATGCGATCTCCAGCGCCATCGACGGCGCTGTCGAGCTGAATGGCTACAAGCTCGTTGTCGCTGAGCTTCAGGGTCTCGAGGCCGCAGACCTGCGCAACGTTTGGGATACCGTGCACCAGAAGGTCGCCGGCCCTGTCGCCTGCGTTGTTGCCAGCGTGACCGAGAAGGGCACCCCGGCCCTGCTCGCCGCCGGCTCCGATGAGGCTGTGAAGGCCGGTTTCCACGCCGGCAACGTGATCAAGCAGATCGCGGGCCTGGTCGATGGCCGCGGTGGCGGCCGTCCCAACATGGCCCAGGCCGGTGGCAAGAACGCCGCCGGTATCGCCGATGCCCTCGCGGCCGCCAAGACCGCGCTCGGCGCCTAAGAACTTAAGTAGTCGCTGTGGTCGCGCTCGCGCTGGACATAGGGGAGACCAGGATTGGCATTGCCGTCTCGAGCCGTGATGGCAAGATGGCGATGCCTGTCAAGGTGCTTCCGGCTGCCGAGGTCACCGGTATGGCCAAGACGTTCCGCTACCTGGTTGAGGACTATGAGCCCGACATCCTGGTAAGCGGACGTCCCCTGACCATGGCCGGTGAGCCCGGCCCTCAGGCCGAGCGCGTTGCCGCTGTGGCCCAAAAGATTGCCGACGAGCTCGATCTGCCTCTGGAGTTTGAGGACGAGCGTCTGTCCTCGCAGGAGGCCAAGCGAATCCTGCGAGAGCAGGGGCTCAACGAAAAGCAGATGAGGGGCAAGATTGACATGATCGCTGCCAGCCTGTTCTTGCAGACATGGCTCGATCGTAAAAACGAGGAGGTTCAGCATGTCTAGCGCTTCCGATCCGCGCCAGCAGAATCGTACACGGCAACCCGCGCCGCGTCCTGCTCAGCCTGGTCAGCGCCCGGCGCAGCCGACGCAGCGTTCGGCTCAGCCTACTCAGCGTGCTGCTCAACAGCCCGCCGCTCGTCCCGCGCGGCCTGCTGGCGGCGCTCGTTTTAAGCAACAGGCTCCTGCCCAGCGCACGCAGGGGCGGGCCCCGCAATCACGCTCCCACGCACATCATGTTCATGGTTCGCACGGCGTTGCTCCGGCCACGCGCTCGAGCTATAACACGCACGCCCGCCGTGGTATCCAAAAGAAAAGCTCCCCGGTGCCTATGATTATCGGTGGCGTCGTCGCCGTGCTTGCGCTTGTCGCGATCGTTTTCTTTGTCGTGCCAGCCGTCAAGGGCTTCTTTGGCGGTGAGGATGCGAAAGTCGCTGCTGGCCAGCAAGTTACTATCACGATTCCCGATGGTGCCTCGGGTGACACCATCGCTTCGATTCTCTCCGAGAACCATATCGTCGATGATCCCAAGGATTATTACGCGGCGGTCAAAAAGCTCAACGCCGACATGTCGCTTAAGCCTGGCACTTACTCGTTCACCACACTCATGGACGCGACCAAGGTCGTTCAGCAGCTCATGGAAGGCCCCAATGCGGGCTCCGATGCGCTGACTATCCCAGAGGGCCTGACGGTTGACCAGGTCGCCGACCGCGTGGCCAAGGCGTACGACAGTATTTCTAAGGAGGACTTCCTTAACCAGGCCAAGGCGAGCAATTATGTGAATGATTACGCTTTCCTTAAAGACGCCGCGAACGATTCGCTCGAGGGTTTCCTGTTCCCCAAGACCTATTCGCTTGGTAAGGACCCAAGCGCCGATGATGTGATTCGCGCCATGCTTGACCAGTTCAACGCCGAGTACAAGTCGCTTGACTTTGCGAGCTGCGAAGTCAAGATCAAGGAACGCTACGGTGTGGAGATGTCCGACTACGACATCGTCAACTTGGCCTCTATCGTTGAGCGCGAGGGCCTCAACGCCGACCAGCGCGCGCACGTGGCCTCGGTCTTCTACAACCGTCTGGCGGGCAAGCTCGATGGTTTGCGCTATCTCAACAGCGATGCGACCATGATGTATGTCACCGGTGGCGAGGTTACCGCCGACGACCTGCAGAGCGATAGTCCGTATAACACCTATAAGCACGAGGGCCTACCGCCCACGCCCATCTGCTCTCCGTCGCTCGAGGCACTCAAGGCCACACTTGAGCCGACCGACTCCGATGACCTGTATTTCTACATTACGCAGGACGAGGAGTACTTCTCGCAAACCTACGAAGAGCATCAACAGTCTTGGAATTAGCATGAGGATTTTTAGCCCCAAACGATACGTTGCCTCGGTTGATCGCATCGACCTTGATACCCTGTGGGCCGACGGCAAACGCGCCATTCTGCTCGATCGCGATAACACCTTGGTGCCGCGCGACACCGAGCAGGTTCCCGCCGCGGTTTCCGCGTGGCTCGATGCCGCCCGCGCCAAAGGCTTTAAGCTGTGCATGGTGTCCAATAACTGGCATCGCGACCAGGTCATGAGCTCTGCACGCGAGCTGGGACTCGAGGCCATCAGCCACGCCATGAAGCCGGCGCCGTTTGCCCTCAAGGCGGGTCTTAAGCGCCTCGGCGCCACGGCCGACGAGGCGGTGCTGATCGGTGATCAGCTCTACACTGACGTGTGGAGCGGCAACTTCGCCGGCGTCGATACCATCTTGGTTAAGCCGCAGGCGACGCAGGACCTGTGGTATACGCAGATCTTCCGTATCTTTGAGCGCCGGGCCCTGCGCGACCTTCCCTGCGAGGATTAGGTCTCGCTATGTCCCAGCACACCAAACACGGCTGCGACCATATCTTCTTTATCGGCTTTTTGGGCGCGGGCAAATCGACGCTCGCGCGCAACGTCGGCACCATGTTCAAGAGGCGTTTTATCGATACCGACCGCCTGGTCGTCCGCCGTTGCGGCAAGTCGGTAACCGAGATTTTTGAGACCGAGGGCGAGGATCGTTTTCGCGAGCTCGAGACCTCGGCACTCCGTTCGCTTCAAAGTGAGCGCAGCCTGTTGGTATCGTGCGGGGGTGGCATTGTCGAGACGCCGGTGAATATTGAGCTGATGCACGAAATGGGTACGTGCGTGTACCTCGAGGGCGACTTCGAGGATTCGATTCGCCAGATTCGTCGGTCCGACACGCGCCCCGATTTCCGATCGCCCGAGCATGCCGCGCGCTTGTTTGAGCATCGCCGTCCGCTGTATCGCCAGGCCGCCGATATTACCCTTGATATTCGCAACAAGTCCTTCGAGGACGTTTCCTACCTTTGTGCCGAGATGCTTTTGGAGCGTGGACTGCTATGATTCGCCGCCAACTGATCAATTTCCAAAACCGCAGCGTCGATGTCCGTGTCGGATTGGGCGCGTTCGATGAGCTGTCGCGTATGTTTGCCTCGGCTGTGGGCAAGCCTAAGCGCGCGATGGTGGTTTGGAACTCCGCCACATCCGAGCGTTTTGGTGAAGTCGTCGAGCATGCGCTGGTCGACGCCGGTTTTGCCGTGTCGCAGTTCTCCCTTGAGGTTTCGCCTGCTGGTGCCACGCTGGCCGATGCCGATGCTATCTTTGGCGCCTTGTCTGCCAACGGCATTACCTGCGACGATCTGGTTGTCGCCGTTGGCGATGCCGCAACCTGCTCGGTTGTTAGCTGGTGCGCCAACCAGTGGTGTGGCCGAACCGAGTGCGCGCTGCTGCCGACGACCTTCGACGCCATGCTCACGGTCGCGACGACCATGAAGCCGCTCATTGCCTCGTCGTCGAATGCGCTTCCCGCTATCGCGTTCCGTCCCGAACCGGGCTTGGTTGTGTGTGATCTCGACCTTGTTCGCGAGGCGGAACCCGAGGACCTCAAGTTCGGCTATGCGGTACTTGTTGGCACCATGCTTTCGAGCAGCAAGTCCCGCTGGAATCAGTTTACTGAGACCGTCCCCGAGATTCTCGCGGGCGAGGAGGTCGCACTCGTCAATGCCGTTCAATGGTCTCAGACTGCCCGCAAGGACGTGCTGACGGCCACGAACCCGAGCGCTCGCCATGCGCTCGATTTTGGCAAGACGGGGGAGCGCACCCTGCGCGCTTGCTTGGGCGATGCCGCTTCGCAGGTCCCTGCCTACCAGCTGTTGTCCGAGGGCATGCGCTTTGAGGCGCGCCTAGCACACGATGCCTGCGACTTCGATATCGACTATGTGTTTGATCTCGATGACTGCCTGGAGGACTTTGGCATCGAGGAGCTTGCCTTCGACTTGGAGCCTGCCGCATATATCGAGGAGTTCCGCAGACAGCAGTTTGTCCGCTCGAACCGCAGCATGCTGCCGCTGCCCGCGGCGCTCGGCGCCATTCGCCTAACGAGCGTCGAGGACGAGGTTCTTGAGCGCCATGCTCACGCCTACTTGGCTTCTCGTAAAGAACTTCTCTAAGATTTATTGACTTCCATCGTCTTTCGTATCATGTTGAGGGGCGGGTTTTCAATCGGTTGCGGATCGCATGCGATTCCGTCGTTCGGTTGAGACCCGTCCCGTTTATATTGAGACAACAAGAAAGGAATCTGCATGTCTGAGTTTGCTGCCGGTCCTGCCGGTCGTATCGAGCGTGTCCGTGCCCTGATGGTCGAGCGTGGCTACGACGCCATCGTGGTGCGCGACGAGGCCAACCTTCGTTGGCTTACGGGCGTGAAGGGCGTCTTCGACTACACCTTCGAGTTCCCGCACGCTGCGTTTATTACGGCCGACCAGTGCCTGTTCCACACCGACTCGCGCTACCTCAACAGCTTTGAGGAGAACACGCCAGCCGGCAGCCCCTGGGTCTACGACATGGATGAGGGCACCATCCCCGGTTGGGTCGCCGGCAAGATCGCGGCCAACAAATGCCGCGTCTGCGCTGTCGAGGACGATATGCAGATTAATTTCTACCAGGGTATTCAGCGCGGCCTGGAGGACCGTTCCGTCGCCTGTATGCTGCCGCTGATGCACGACGATATCCGCAAGATGCGCGCCATCAAGGACGCCGAGGAGATTGAGCTCATGCGCCATGCGCAGTCGATCACCGATGCCGCCTTCCAGCACATGCTCGGCTTTATTAAGCCCGGTATGACCGAGAAGCAGGTACGCAACGAGCTCGAGAACTTTATGTTCGCCAACGGTGCCGACAGCCTGGCCTTCGGTTCCATCGTGGCGAGCGGTCCCAACACCGCCAACCCGCATGCCGTGCCGAGCGACCGCGTGATCGAGAAGGGCGATTTCGTTCTTATGGATTACGGCGCGGGCTACTGTGATTACCGCTCCGACATGACACGCACCGTCGTGATGGGCGAGCCCACGCAGGAGCAGCTCGACCTGTACGCACTCGTGCGCCGCACGCACGAGGAATGCGTCGCCGCCATCCATCCGGGCGTCGAGGGCAACGACATTTTCAAGCTTTCCAAGAAGATTATCGGCGATGCCGGCTATGGCGATTATTACAACCATGGTCTGGGTCACGGCGTGGGCATCGACATCCATGAGCTGCCCAACTTCAACCGCAGCAAGAACACCATCGAGGTCGGCTCGGTTATCACCATGGAGCCCGGCGTGTATCTGCCCGGTGTGGGCGGCGTGCGTCTGGAGGACTACGGCGTGGTCACCGAGAACGGCTACGAGCCCTTCACCAAGACCCCGCACGACCTGCGCGTCATCGACTGCTAAACCATCCAGCTGGGTTTTTGGAGGCGGGGCGTCCGAAATGATTCGGGCGCCCCGCGTTCTCTTTTTATGCGCTCGCTGCAGCCGCCGTCTGCAAGTGTATAATTTCGCTCGTATGTAATTTGGACGCTTGTGCGTCTCGCCAATAACAAGAAAGGTCGCTATGCCTACCATTTCTACCGCCGACTTCAAGAACGGCCTCGGTCTCCGCATCAAGGACAAGGTCTACACCATCGTCGAGTTCCAGCATGTCAAGCCGGGCAAGGGCGGCGCGTTTGTGCGCTACAAGACCCGCGACATCAAGAGCGGCCGTGTCGTCGAGAACACCTGCAACGCCGGCACCAAGTTCGAGAGCGTCATGCTCACCACCCGTGAGTTCCAGTACCTCTACAACGATGGCGCCGACTACATCTTCATGGACAACGAGACCTATGAGCAGGTTCCCGTTCCCGAGGACATGGTGGGCGAGAACTCCAAGTGGCTGCGCGAGAACGACATTTGCCAGCTGCTCTTCGCCGACGATGAGCTCATGGGCGTGACCCCGCCGATGTTCATCGAGACCACCATCGTCCAGACCGACCCGGGCTTTAAGGGCGACACCGTCCAGGGTTCCACCAAGCCGGCCACGATTGACACCGGCGCTGTCATCCAGGTCCCCATGTACCTCAACGAGGGCGAGGTCATCAAGGTTGACACCCGCGACGGCAAGTTCGTCTCCCGCGTCTAGCAACCAACTCTTCTAGGAGGACTCATGCCTCAGGAAATCAAGATTGACGGCATCGGCATTTCGCCCGATGTTCTGACCGCCATCGTCTCGCGCGCCGTGTCCGATGTCGAGGGCATCGCCTCCGTTGGCGTCAAGGACCTTGCCACTAACCTTGTCTCCATGATGCTCTCGTCCAAGGCCCCTGCTTCCGAGCCGGCGGTCGAGGCCGAGGTCGTCGGCGACAAGCTCGCACTCACCGTGCGTGTCGTGGTGTTCTTTGGCTATCCGTTCAAGAAGCTCGCCGAGGCCGTTCGCGCCGCCGTGGTCGCTGCCATCGATGCTCAGGTGGGCGTCGAGGTCGAGCGCGTTGACGTTTGCATTGACGGCCTCGTTTTCCCCAAGGAGTAACCTTTGAGCCTTAAGGTTTATCGCGGGCGCACGCTTGCCCGCAGTCAGGCGCTGCAGTTGCTGTTTCAGGCCGAGGCCACGGACAGTCCGCTCGAGCGCGTCCTCGAGGGCGATTTCCTGATCTCGAAGGGTCCCCTCGACCCCTATGCGCTGGAGCTGTGCCGCGGTGCCTACGAGCATATCGACCGCATCGACTGCGCTCTGCGCTCCGTTGCCAAGAACTGGGATCTTATGCGCATGCCCGGTGCCGACCGCAATCTGCTGCGTATCGCCGTTTACGAGATGCGTTTCCTCACCGACGAGGAGGTCTCGGACGCCATCGTGATCAACGAGGCCGTCGAGCTTGCCAAGGCCTATGGCACCGACCAGTCCGCGTCGTTCGTCAACGGCGTGCTGGGCAAGATCGCTCGCAGCGAGGAGCTGCCGGGCGAGGACCTATACCAGGAGCTGCTGGCCGAGGATCGCGCTCGCGAGGAGGCACAGGCTGCCGAGGCTGCCGCTAAGGTTGCGGTTGCCCAGGCTGAGGCTGGTGTGTTGGCCGAGGATGCGGACGCTGCTGAGGCCGTCGAGGCCGACTCCGTCGAGGAGTAGCCATGCCAGAGGGTTCTGTCCGTAACTTTGATGAGATTTCGGACCGTCTGGATCAGATCATCGCTACCGTTCGCTCCAAGGATACCTCCTTGGAGCGTTCGCTCGATTTGTTTGACGAAGCGATTGAGCTGGGCTCCCGCGCGGTCGATATGGTCGACAAGTTTGAGTTGACGCCGCGTGAGGCCGACAAGCTCGAGCAGGAATACGATGAGGATGCGGCAAACGAATCCCAGGATAGCTAGGCCGCATCTCCGGATACGAATGGTTGATGGCATTCATGAAACGCGTGCGTCTTGATGACGAACTGATTTCACAGGGCATCTGCGCCGATCGCGCGGATGCCCT
The DNA here is from genome assembly GCA_937982065.1 of uncultured Collinsella sp. Lineage (GTDB taxonomy): Bacteria > Actinomycetota > Coriobacteriia > Coriobacteriales > Coriobacteriaceae > Collinsella. The sequence continues at coordinate 82,775 of CALJMO010000047.1, read as the reverse complement.
TCGCACTCTTATGGCCGGCTTGGTCTCGAGTGGCGGTGAGCGCTTGACTTCGCCGGGCCTTAAGGTGATCCCGGGGCTGCCGCTGCATGTGAAGGGGCGCATTCCCTATGTTGGCCGCGGCGGTCTTAAGCTCGAAGGCGCGCTTGATGCGTTTGGCATCAATCCGACGGGCCTTGCCTGTCTGGATGTGGGCTGCTCTACCGGCGGCTTTACCGATTGTCTGCTCAAGCGCGGAGCTGCGACCGTTGTCTCGGTGGACGTGGGTCGCGCCCAGTTCGATTGGTCGTTGCGCCAGGACGATCGCGTGACGCTGCATGAGCGCACAAACGTGACGCAGCTGCCTGAGCTTGGCTATGCCGGCACTATCGACCTGGCTGTGTGTGATGTCTCGTTTACCAGCATCGCGAACATTATCGATGCGGTACTGGCGTGCCTGGCGCCTACGGGTGCATTCTGCACGCTCGTAAAGCCGCAGTTTGAGGCTCCGGCGGCGCTGGTGGGCGAGGGCGGCATTGTGACCGATCCCGCCGTGCGCCGTGATACACTCGTGGCGGCGGTTGAACTCTTTGCTGCCAAGGGCCTGTTCCCGGTCGATGTGTGCGTGTCGCCTATTCATGGTGCCAAGGGCAACGTTGAGTTTTTCCTGTACGGCACGAGATTTGACCCCGGCGATCGCTCGCAAGACGAGCTGCAATCCCAGGTATCGGTTATGAGCGAGAAAGCTGCAACGCTATGAAGGTCTTTCTGGTTCCCAATTACTACAAGCAAGAGGCGGTCGAGAGCGGCCTGATGCTCGAGCTTTGGCTGACTCGCCAGGGCTATGAGGTCGCATGGGCTGCCGACCAGCGATCCAAGATTCAGAGCACGCCTGATATTGACGGCTCCGATCTGGTCATTACGCTCGGCGGCGACGGTACGTTGCTGCGCGCTGCCCGCATCCTCAACCATCGTGAGATTCCTATCCTCGGTCTTTCCTATGGTCACCTGGGCTTTCTAACTGCTGCGAGCCCCGAGGAGCGCGACATCCTGCAGGTCGTGAGCGACGCCCTGTCCGGTGAGCTGCACGTGAGCCGTCGCGCCACCATCGCCGCGGATATCGTGTCCGTGCGCGAAGACGGTACGAAGGATGTCGTGCGCACCTTCGCCCTCAACGACATGGCGCTTACCCGCGGTCCGCTGTCCGATATGGTCGAGTTCGACATCACCGTTTCGGGCCACCATATCGATCGCTTGCGCGGCGATGGTGTGGTCGTGTCCACGGCAACCGGCTCCACGGGCTATGCCCTCAGTGCCGGCGGTCCTATCGTGAGTCCGGATTACACGGGCATGGTCTGCGTACCCATTGCGCCGCACACCATTCAGGCTCGTGCCTTTTTGACCTCGCCGAGTGATGTCGTCGAAATCTTTATGTCCGATGATCGCCCGAGCGTTCCGGCGATCGCTATCGATGGACAGTTTATTACCTGCGATGGCACCGTTGAGAGCGTGGCGGTGCGCCGCGGGCCCGGAGATGTGTTGCTGCTGGATTACGGCCCCGAGAGCTTCTATAACTCGGTGAGCCGCGTATTCTACGGAGTCCGTCATGATCGATGAGCTGCAGGTTTATAACATTGCACTCATTCGCGAGGCGACGCTGGTGCCGAGTGCCGGCCTGACTGTCCTGACTGGCGAGACTGGCGCCGGCAAGACCGCGCTGCTCTCGGCCCTCAAGCTAATTTTGGGCGAGCGTGCGGATTCGTCGACGGTGCGCGAGGGCGAGGCACTGGCGAGCGTCGAGGCGCGACTCTTCGACGGGCCGCACGACACGGAGGGGTTCACCGTACAGCGCAGCCTTTCTGCCGAGGGCCGCAGCCGCGTGAAGATTGACGGTCGCATTGCCAGTGTGCGCGAGCTTTCGGAGCGCGTCGGCGTGATGATGGATCTGTGCGGCCAGCACGAGCACCAGCGCTTGCTCGATCCGGCGCATCACGTTGCGATGGTCGATGCCTGGGCGGGACGCTCTGCGCTCGAGGCGCTCGAGCACTACCGTGCTTGCTTTAAAGCCTCGCGCGCGGCTGCCAAGGAGGTCCGTCGCGTCGAGGAGGCCTCACGTGCGCGGGGGAGTCGCGTCGAGGAAGCGCGCTTTGCGCTCGAGCGCATCGGCGAGGTCGACCCCAAACCGGGCGAGTATGAGGAACTCGAGGAACTGCTGCCGCGCTCCGAACATGCCGAGGTACTGGTTGCCACAGCTAACGATGCCCATGCATCGCTTGCCTCCGAAGGGGGAGCGCTCGACGCCGTGAACAGCGCCGTGGCAGAACTTTCCCGAATGGCTACCGTCGATCGCAAACTGGGCGACATTGCCGATGCGCTTTCGGATGCCTGTATCTCACTTGAGGATTGCGCGAACGAGCTTCGTGCCTATCGCGATGGCGTCGCCTTCGACCCGCGCGAGCTCGCTCGCATGCGTGAGCGGTATTCCGACCTCAAGGGCCTGTTGCGTCAGTGGGGCCCCACCATGGACGATGTTTTTGCCATGCGCGATCGCTCGCAAGAGCTGCTGTCCCTGGTCGATGATGGCGATGAACAGATCAAAAAGGCGCGTGAGGCACTCGGGAGCGCTGAGCGCGAGTTGTTTGCCGCTGCCAAGGCACTTAAGCGCGCCCGCAATACGGCGGCCCCGCGCTTCTGTCACGAGGTTGGCCGCCAGATGGCTCGCCTGGAGATGGGCGGCGCCGAGCTCGTCTGGGAGTCGCGCGATCTTCCCCGTGCTGAGTGGACGCCCGTTGGTCCTTCGAGCTACGAGCTGCTATACCGCAGCGGTGCCGGTTTGACTCCACGTCCCCTGCGCCGCATTGCGTCGGGCGGCGAGCTCAGCCGCGTCATGTTGGCAAGTAAGGTTGTCCTCGGTAACGCGGACGGTGTCGATACGCTGGTGTTTGACGAGGTCGATGCTGGCGTCGGTGGCTCCACGGCGCGTGCGCTCGCGGGCGTGCTGGCAGATCTCGCCGCTACGCATCAGGTGATTGTCGTAACCCACTTGGCGCAGGTCGCCGTCATGGCTGACAAGCATTATGTCGTCAGCAAGGAACCGGGCGATGTTCCCCAGACGCATTTGGACGAGGTAACCGGTGAAGCGCGTACCGCCGAGATCGCCCGCATGTTGAGCGGCGATCAGTCCGAGGCTAGCCTGGCGCACGCGAAGCAGATGCTCGAAGAAACTCGAGGTTAGGTCGTATCAGCGGTGTTGGTGGGACAAAATGGACTGAAATTTTTGTCCCACTACGCGTTTTACTCAACGACCTTATCCGGCTGGATGAGCTCCTCGTAGTAGCTGATATGCTCGCGAGCGTCTTCAATCTCGGGCAGCAGGAAGTTGTAGATGACTTCGATGATCATCGTGGCGCTGATCTTAGAGAACGCAAAGTCGCCCGTTGTCAGCAGCGCTTCGTGGTTGACGGTGTTAAAAGTGTAGTCTGCCAGGCGCGCGAGCGGGGATTTACTGTCGCTGCTGATGACGACTACGGTTGCGCCGCAGTTGTGAGCCGCTTTTGCCATGCGATTCAGTCGGCGCGATTTGCCAGAGTTTGAGATTAGCACGATGACGTCACCCGGGCGTAACGTGAGCGCAAAGCCGATTGATGTCTCGCTAATGGTGCTCGCCATGCAGCGCAGGCCCAGCTGCGAAAACTTAAACGTCGCATCGAGCGCGACCGCGTTCGTATTGCCCACGGCGGCGAACTCAATAACGCCGGCATTCTTAAGCGCGTGTACAACTGCGGCCAACGTGTCGTGATCTATGCCGTCGATGGTCGCATTAAGCTCACTCACCTTGGCGGCGAGGATATTTTTTAGGCTCTGCTCCATATTGTCGAGCGAGACCTCGTCAGTCAGGCCCTCGTTACGCTGGCTTTCCAAATCCCTCGCCAACGAAAACTGAAAGCTGCGGAAGCTACCAAAGCCAAGCTTGCGGCAGAAGCGCGAAACGGTCGCCTCGGACGTGGCGGCGGCGCGCGAGAGCTGAGCGGCCGTGAGGCGTGGCGCCTCGGACTGGTGCTCCAATATATAGTCGACAATGCGCTGCTCGGACTCGCTGTATCCCTGATGGGTGCTAATGAGGGAAAGTGCGCTCTTGCTACTATCGGTCATGGATGGCTCCTGGTTGGCATGAAAATCTAATTTACTACGCCATGCCATAGTATACGGGCATTTTCAATTACAAGATACACCTTGCCGTTTCAAGTGTTGATGGTAAACTTTCACTTACCGTTTACGGTTATGAAAGAACCTTTCACCGGAGATTTGCACCTTAGCTCTACTCACGCGGACGGTAGGTTGGTATCTTTCAGTTGTGGAAAAACGCGCATCGAAGCGCGTGTAGGGGAGCGCCCGCGGGCGCTGTACTCAAGAAGGAGGGACACATGGCTAAGTTTGACATCATCGCCGCGACCGGTTGCCCGACCGGCATTGCGCACACCTTCATGGCGAAGGAGGCGCTGGAGAAGGCTGCTGCCGAGCGTGGTCTGACCATTAAGGTCGAGACACATGGCCAGGTCGGTGTCGAGAACGAGCTCACCAAGAGTGAGATCGCTGGTGCCAAGGCCGTCGTCGTCGCAGCCGATAAGGATGTCCAGGCTGAGCGTTTCGCCGGCAAGCCCATGGTTTCCGTCGGTGTTTCCAAGGCCCTGTCCGTCGAGGCCGCCGGAAAGCTGATCGACCGCGCGCTCGCCGCCAAGGGCGACGACACGGTTGCCGCTGCCGCCGATGTCGAGGACGAGGTCGAGGAGAAGGAGTCCATCGGTCACGTCATCTACAAGCACCTCATGAACGGCGTCAGCCACATGCTGGTCTTCGTCGTTGCCGGTGGTGTTCTGACCGCCATTTCGTTCCTGTGGGGCATCACGTCCTTTGATTCGACGGCTGCCGACTACAACAGCTTTGCCGCGATGCTCAAGATTATCGGCGGTATCGCCATGAACCTCATGGTTCCGGTGCTCTCCGCTTACATCGCCGAGTCCATCGGCAAGCGCCCGGCGCTCGTCCCCGGCTTTGTTGCCGGTATGATTGCCATCCAGGGTCTTCCCATCAACGCCGATACCGGCATGATCGACGCTGGAGGCTCGGGTGTGGGCTTCGGCTTCCTGGGCGGCATCGTCGGCGGCTTCCTCGCTGGCTATGTCATCCTGCTGCTCGAGAAGGCTTTCTCTAAAATTCCCGCGAGCCTTAATGGCCTGAAGGCAATCTTCCTGTATCCGCTGTGCTCTACCGCCATCGTCGGCCTGGTCATGCTCGGTATTTCCGGCCCCATGGCTGCCATTAACCAGGGCATGATGGATTTCCTGCAGAGCCTCGGTAACTCCGGTCCGGTGATCCTTGGCCTGGCCATCGGCTGCATGTGCGCCTTTGATATGGGCGGCCCGGTCAACAAGGCTGCTTACGCTACTGGCACCTTCCTGCTCGGTACCGCTCTCGAAGCTGGCGTCGGCACCGAGACCTACAACTTCGGCACCAACTTCATGGCTGCCGTCTCCGCCGCTTGCATCGTTCCGCCGCTGATCACCACCTTCGCCGTCGTTGTCGGCAAGAAGTACTTCAGCCAGGAGGATCATGACGCCGGTATCGTCAACCTCATCCTTGGTTGCACCCACATCACCGAGGGCGCCATTCCGTTCATGACCAAGAACATCTGGCCCGTCATGCCCATCATGATGCTCGGTTCTTCCATCGCTTCCATCTTGACCATCTTCTTCAACGTTCACGATCCGGCGCCTCACGGCGGCTTCCTGGTCCTGCCTGTTGTCGAGAACGGTCCGCTGTGGGTCCTCGCGATCCTCATCGGCGCTGTGGTCGGTGGCATCCTGTTCGTGGCCTTCAAGAAGTACGACTTCGAGAAGAATCAGAAGGCCGCTCCTGTAGCCAAGCCCGTTGAGGCCCCCAAGGCCGCTGCCGTCGAGGCCCCCAAGGCCGAGGCTGCCGACTTCGTGAAGGTTGAGAACGTCTTTGTCGCCGAGGACTTCGCTTCTCGTGACGAGGCTCTGAGCTTTGTCTCCAACCAGGCCGTCAAGGCCGGTATCGCCGGCGACGCCGACGCCGTGATGAACGCCTTCCTGGCCCGCGAGGCCGAGGGCGCCACGGGCATGATGGAGGGCTTCGCCATCCCGCATGCCAAGTCCGACGCCATTACCGAGGCCGCCGTCATCGTCGTCAAGGACGAGTCCGGCGTGACCGGTTGGGACACCATGGACGGCGCTCCCGTCAACGTGGCCATCGCGCTGCTCATCCCGGGTGCACAGGCTGGCACTACGCACCTCAAGATCCTGTCCAAGGTCGCCGAGGCGCTCATGGACGAGGACTTCCGTTCCACCGTCAAGGGTTCCACTGACGCCGCCGAGATCGCCAAGACGATCAACGCCCGCTTGATCTAATCCCGCAGTTCGCGAATAACATCGTCTTCTGCACAAAAGGCGAGGACTCCACTAGGAGCCCCCGCCTTTTTTCTATCCCTCCCATAAGTTGCGGTGAAATAGGGACTGTTTAAACGATTCAACCCCAAATTCAGTCCCTATTTCACCGCAACTTACAAAAGGGCATAGAGGGGGCTACCTATCGAGTCTTTGTCGCGAACAGATCATTAGCCAGAATTCCGTTCGCACGATATTGCTCTGGACCGACCGAGTTTCTGCAGCTTGCTCGCCCACAGGGGGCCGGGCGCGGCCTGTGAGATTTATCGCGAGTTCCGCACGAGCCGAAGAGCACTTAATGTGCTCTTCGTGCGAGCAGGACTGTAGAGCAGGAAATCTCACAGGCCGCGCACGGGCCCCTGTGGGCGAGCAAGCGGACGACAAACACATCTGTCCAACAATTCGTCCGAAACATAATGAAAAACCGTTTGATGTGAGTTAATATAAGCAACGTCGTGAATCTGACTCCTGCCACATACATGACAGGGGTTAAACACAAAAAAGGAGTCAATTATGGTTTCTGAGAAGGCTACCCTCGTTAATCCTCAGGGTCTGCACATGCGTCCGGCTGGTCTGTTCGCCTCCACTATGGGCAAGTACGCCTGTGACGTGACGGTCGTCACCCCCGAGAAGGAGGTCAACGGCAAGTCCCCGATGGCCCTCATGGCTGCTGGTATCCCCTGCGGCACCGAGGTCGAGGTCAAGTGTGACGGCGCTGACGAGGCCGAGGCTCTGGCTGCTGCCATCGAGCTCATCAAGAGCGGTCTTGGCGAGTAGAACTCAAACGGGTCGCATGTTGAACAACTAAGTTCATATTTGGGGGCGCAGTGACCTGTTGTAAGGTAGCTGCGCTCTTTTGTCATGGATATGGCAAAACGCTTTATCACATGACACGGAGAGAGGAATGGGAATGTATCAGGGAGTCAACGCTTCCGAGGGCATCGGTATCGGCACCGTCATGGTCGCCGTCGATCCCGACTTGACGTTTGAGCCGCACGAGGTTGCTGATTCGGCAGCAGAGAAGGAGCGCTATCAGTCCGCTCTTTCGGTCTTCTGCGAGAAGACCCAGGCTCAGGCCGACCACATGAAGGAGACGGTGGGCGAGGCCGAGGCCGATATCATGAGCGGACACATTGTCCTGGCTCAGGACCCGGGTATGACCGACGCCATCAACGCCGCCATTGACGGCGGTACCTGCGCCGAGCAGGCGCTCATGGACACCTCGACCATGTTCGAGAACATGTTCCTGTCCATGGACGACGAGATGTTCCGTCTGCGCGCGGCCGACATCGCCGACATCCGCACCGGTATTCTGGCCGAGCTGCTGGGCAAGGAGGTCGTCGACCTTTCCGTCCTGCCCGAGAACACCGTCGTTGTCGTGCACGACCTCACGCCGTCCATGACCGCCACGATCGATAAGGCCCACGTTGCCGGCATCGTCACCGAGACCGGTGGCCGCACGTCGCACTCCGCGATCATCGCGCGCGCCCTCGAGATCCCGGCTGTCCTTTCGGTTTCCAACAGCTGCACCGCGCTGCGCAACGGTATGACCGTTGTCGTCGACGGCGGCAAGGGTATCGTTGAGGCCGATCCCGACGAGGAGACGCTCGCTGCCTACACCGCCAAGGCCGAGGCCTTCGCTGCCGAGAAGGCAGCCCTCGAGGCCTTCCGTGGTAAGCCGTCCGTGACTGCCGATGGCATTAAGAAGATCATCGCCTGCAACATCGGTAACCCCGATGACGTGCCCAACGCGCTCGATCACGACGCCGAGGCCATCGGTCTGTTCCGCTCCGAGTTCCTGTTCATGGACTCCGCTGAGCTTCCTTCCGAGGAGGAGCAGTTCAACGCCTACCGTAAGGTCGCCAGCGCGCTCAAGGGTGCTCCGGTCATCATCCGCACGCTCGATGTGGGCGGCGACAAGGAGATTCCGTATCTGCATATGGTCAAGGAAGACAACCCCTTCATGGGCTTCCGCGCCGTGCGTTACTGCCTGGCCAATCCCGACCAGTACAAGGTCCAGCTCCGCGCTCTGCTGCGCGCTAGCGCCTTCGGTGACGTCAAGATCATGATCCCGCTCGTCACCTGCGTCGAGGAGGTCTTGGCTGTCAAGGAGCTCGTCGAGCAGTGCAAGGCCGAGCTGACCGAAGAGGGTCGCAAGTTCAATGAGAACATCGAGGTCGGCATCATGGTCGAGACGCCCGCCGCTTCGCTGCTCGCAGACCGTCTTGCCGAGGTTGCCGACTTCTTCTCCATCGGCACCAACGACCTGATCGGCTACACCATGTGCGCCGACCGTGGCAACGACACCATCTCCAACCTGTACCAGGTGTACTATCCCGCCGTGCTCCGTTCGCTCAAGAACATCATCGAGAGCGGCGTGAAGGCCGGCATCATGGTCGGTATGTGCGGCGAGGCCGCTGCCGATCCGCTGCTCGAGCCGCTGCTGATCAGCTGGGGCCTGGAGGAGTTCTCGATGAGCGCTCCGTCGATCCTGCGCGCCCGCAAGACCATCAGCCAGTGGACCAAGGCCGAGTGCGACGAGCTTGCCGAGAAGGCACTCGCCTGCAACACCGCCGCCGAGGTCAAGGCACTGCTCGAGTCCGCAGCTCGCTAATTTGGTATCAGAGGTAACCGCGTGGTTGGAATGGGCCGGCCACGCGGCCCTCACATATACAGGGGGTACTGTAAATGTTCTACACGCTAACCGCTAACCCGGCTGTCGACATGACGGTTTCGAGCTCTCCGCTCGAGCCCGACGAGAACGTCCGCACCGGCTCGGCCAGCTACACGGCTAACGGCAAGGGCCTCGACGTGTCCTTCGCCTTTAAGAAAATGGGCGTCGACACCGTCGCGCTCGGCTTCTTCGCTGGCTTCACGGGCAAGTTCATCGTCGAGGAGGTCATGAACCTGGGCTGCCTGTGCCGCCCGGTCTGGACCGACGGTATCACGCGCATCAACACCTACGTCAACGATGGCCAGCACGAGTACGGCATCCTGAACCCGGGTGCTCCGATCACGCCGCAGCACCAGGAGGAGCTCTACAACATCCTGGATACCGCGGGCGATCTTGAGTGCCTGATCGTCTCCGGCTCCGTGCCTCCCAAAGCTACGCCTGACTTCCTGGCTAAGGTCATGGAGCACGCTCAGGCTCGTGGTGCCGACGTCGTCCTGGACCTGTCCTCCGACAAGCTCAAGGAGCTCGCTCACAAGAAGCCGCTGCTCATCAAGCCGAACCATCACGAGATGAAGGCCATCTTCGGCGTGCCGGTCGACACCGACGACGAGGTTCGCGTTGCCATGAAGATGGCTCACGACGCTGGCGTTCAGAACGTGCTGCTCACCCGTGGTAGCCGCGGCGACGCTTACTTCTCCAACGGCGAGGACATCTGGTACGCCAAGCGTGAGTTCAACATCAAGCTGGTTTCTTCCGTCTGCGCCGGCGACTGCACCCTCGCTGCGTTCCTGCACAAGTGGTACAGGGATCGCGACAACGTCGAGGAGGCCATGAAGCTCGCTATGGCCACCGGCGCCAACGTTGCCGAGTCCGTCGGCATCGGCGACTTCGGTCACGTTGACGAGTACAGCAAGCGCGTTGCTGTCCGCAAGCTCGATCGTCAGTAATCGAAACGCGACATATTCGTGCGCATGTGGCGCCCCGGTTTCGGCTGGGGCGCCTTTTTGTTCCGCCACGGGGGAGAGGTGTCCCGCCGTACTTCATCGCTTCCACACCGTTCGCCGAGTTGTCCTAGCCTTTTACCGATGCGTGGAATATACTTTCATTAACACGTTGCTTCGTGAAAGGAACATTCATGATTTACACGCTCACTGCAAATCCCGCCATTGACTACAACATCGCCTGCGACGGCCTTACTGCCAATACCGTCACGCGTACCCGCAATGCCGTCTACACGCCCAACGGCAAGGGCCTCAACGTCTCGTTTACGCTTGACCACTATGGTGTCGACACCACGATCCTGGGTTTCTTCGCCGGCTTCTCGGGTGAGTTTATCGTTAAGGGCGCCGAGGCCCTGGGCGTGCCCGTCAAGCCCGTGTGGACCGACGGTATTACGCGCGTCAATGTGTTCCTCAACGCCGGTCCCGACACCGAGTACAACATGGTCAATGCCGGTGCCGCCATCAATGAGGCCAACGAGCAGGAGATGTTTGAACTTATCGATTCGCTCGATGACATGACCTGCCTGGTCATCAGCGGCTCGCTGCCTCCCAACACTTCCGAGGGCTTCTTGGCCGAGGTCCTGCGCCGTGTCAAGGCCAAGGGGGCCGAGTTCGTCCTCGACATCTCGAGCCATCAGCTGGCAGACCTCATTGCTCTGGAGCCACTGCTGATCAAGCCCAATGACGACGAGCTGCTTGACATCTTTGGCATCAAGGTGAGCGGTGGCGACGACGAGTCCGTCAAGGGCGCTATGGCCGAGCTGCACGCCAAGGGCGCCAAGAACGTGCTGCTGACCCTTGGTGGCGCCGGTGCGTACTTCTCCAACGGCGAGCATATCTGGTTTGCCAACCGCACCTTCGACGTCAAGCTGCTGTCGACTGTGTGCGCCGGCGATTCCTCGCTCGCTGCCTTCCTGTCCGTGTGGCACGACGCCCCCGAGCGCGTCGAGGACGCCCTGCGCCTTTCGATGGCCACCGGCGCCAACGTGGTCGAGTGCCCCGGTCTGGGTGATTTTGCCAAGGTGGACGAATACAAGAAGAACATCGAAGTTCGTCAGGTCTGCTAGCCGCACCGAAAAATCGTTGCAGAACACCCGCTTTGGATCTCCGAGGCGGGTGTTTTTTGTGCGCTGAACGTATCTGGCGTTTGCTGTCTCGTTTTATCGAATCGACGACGCGATTGCGTATGCGCGCTTTCTCGTTTCTTGTTAGACTTCTTGAGAACCATCGATTAACGCTCACAGGTGCAGGAGGCCATAGGCATGTGCAATGTTTCGCTCAACGGTACTCAACCGTCCGATGCGTCCCTGCGCGTCCTGCGCGCGCTTGAGGCGGCTGGTCTTGAGGCTTGGTACGTGGGCGGTTGGGTGCGCGACGCCCTGATGGGGTACCCCAGCCACGATGTTGATATGTGCTGTAGCGGCCTGTGGCAGGAGTCCAAAGCGGCGCTCGAGGCCGCCGGCATCGCGGTTGTGGAGTCGGGCATTAAATTTGGCGGAATCACGGCTATTTCCGATGGCGAGCGTATCGAGGTCACCACGTACCGTCTGGATGGCTTTTACACCGATGGTCGTCATCCCCAGAGCGTGGAGCGTGCCGCCTCGCTCGAGGACGATCTGGCGCGCCGCGACTTTACCGTCAATGCCATGGCCTGGCATCCCGAGCGCGGGCTTGTCGACCGCTACGACGGCCAGGGTGACTTGGAGCGCAAGCTGATTCGCGCGGTCGGCGATCCCAAGCGTCGCTTTAACGAGGACGCCCTGCGCATGCTGCGTGCGGTGCGCTTTGCCTGCCGTCTGGACTTTATGATTGAGCCCGAGACCAAGCGTGCGCTTGCCGAGTGCGCGCCGCTGCTCGATGCCGTGGCGCGTGAGCGTGTGGGTATTGAGCTCGAGGGCATTCTTTCGACCGGTCATGGGGGAGACGCGATGCTTCGCTATCCCGAGCTCATCTGTGCCGCCGTGCCCGAGTTGGCAGCGGGTCGCGGGTTTGATCAGCGCAGTGTCTATCATGCGTTTAACGTCTACGTGCATATCGCCCGTGTGCTGACGGTGGCGGGGGAGCTCGCGCTGTGTGACGGCGTCGCGCCCTCGTCGAGCCTTATGTGGGCGGCGTTTTTGCACGATGTGTCCAAGCCCGAGTGCTTCACGGTCGATCACGCCGGCAGCGGACACTTCTACGGTCATCCCGAGCTCGGCGCCAAGAAGGCGCGCGTCATTATGGATCGCCTGGCCCTCTCGCACGACTTGGTGCGCGACGTGTGCCTGCTCATCAAATACCATGACAAGCCGCTGCGCCCCGAGCGCTCCTGCCTGCTCAATATGATGCGCGCGCTTTCGGGTGAGGGCGTCGACACGGCCCGCCTGATTGACGAGCTCATGGACCTTAAGCGTGCCGACACACTTGGCAAGGCCCCGTCGTGCTTCTATTATGTTGAGACGATTGAGGAGATGCGCGCGCTGGCGCACGAGCTGCTGAAGGCAGGGGAGCCCTATACGCTCAAGATGCTCGCCATCAACGGCGGCGACCTGATCCGTGCCGGAGTCAAGCCCGGGCCGGAACTGGGTCAGCTTCTCAACTCCGCCCTCGACGCCGTGATCGAAGACGATATTCCCAACGAGCGCGAAGCTCTTTTGGTTCATCTCAACTTGAATTAGCTACCAAGTTTACCTGCGTATTCCATAACCTGCCGACAATTTTTCGGCAATTTGGAATTTCTTCTTGCGCTGACGTTTTTTGTCCCGTAATATATTTCCTCGCAGCACGGCAGTGCAGATGTCATGTGGCCCGTTCGTCTAGCGGTTTAGGACGCCGCCCTCTCAAGGCGGAGATCACCAGTTCGAATCTGGTACGGGCTACCACTTCTTTTCTGCTGAGGCTTATGGCCCGTTCGTCTAGCGGTTTAGGACGCCGCCCTCTCAAGGCGGAGATCACCAGTTCGAATCTGGTACGGGCTACCACTTCTTTTCTGCTGAGGCTTATGGCCCGTTCGTCTAGCGGTTTAGGACGCCGCCCTCTCAAGGCGGAGATCACCAGTTCGAATCTGGTACGGGCTACCATACATCTGATACCCGGCCTTCCCATGGAAGGTCGGGTTTTTTATTTTCAAACAACCGTCTGCAATTCCCGTTTGAACCAGAGCTTTGCGTTCTGCCTATGGCCCTTACGGGTACAATATCCAAGATATTTTGACTGTTAGAAGGAGTCTCATGACGGAGTCCTCTCAGCATACGTCTAAGCCCCAGGTCGAGGTTGAGGCCTCGGGCGGAGATGACAATAAGAGCGCACGCCGCGGCGCCATCTTTATCGGCGTCGTGCTGGTAGGTTATATCGTCTATCTGGTGGTAACCGGGCAGATGGGGCAGTTCTGGGCCGCTATGTCGAGCGTCCAGGCGTCATGGCTCGTTGTCGCGTGTCTTTGCATGTTCATGTACCTGTTCTTTGGCATTGTGGCCTATGCGATCGCCGTCTGGCTCGATCCCAATTCGCCCGTCGGCATCCGCGACCTGATCTCGGTCGAGGCGAGTGGCATCTTCTTTGGCAACCTGACGCCCATGATGATGGGCTCCACCCCGGCTCAGATCTATCGCCTGACCAAGGCCGGCCAAAACGTGGGCGAGGCCGGCGCCACGCAATTCACGCGTTTTATCGTGTACCAGTTTGGCCTCGTTGCCTGGGGCGCTATCCTGCTGCTCGCCCGTATGCCGTTTTTTGCCGAGCGCTATGGCGACATGACGTTGCTGTGCGTCTTTAGCTTTGGTGGGCACTGCTGCATCTTGCTGGGCATCTTCGCCGTCGCGCTCATGCCTAAGACCGTCACGCGCGTCGCCCATTGCATCATCAATTGGCTTGAGCGCATAGGTGTCTCGGCCACTAAGATCGAGGGATGGCGCACGTTTGTCGACGGCGAGATCTACTCCTTCTCCGAGAAGTTTAAGCTTTCGGCCGGACATTTTTCTTCCATGCTGCTCACCGTGTTTATCACCATGCTGCAGCTCGCGTTTTTCTATCTGGTTCCGTATTTCCTGATGCTTGCCTTTGGCCACCACGAGGTCGACTTTTTCTCGGTCATGGCCGCGAGCGCCTTTGTCCAGCTGCTGAGCTCTGCGGTTCCCTTGCCCGGCGGAACTGGTGGCGCTGAGGGCGGCTTTGCATTGTTCTTGGGTCATTTCTTTGGGTCGGCTTCGACCGCTGGCTATCTGCTGTGGCGCCTCATTACGTTTATTGCGCCGACCATTTTGGCTGCGCCCCTGCTGGGACTTAAGAGCGCCCACAACGAGAGCATCCATGCGCGTTGGGATCGTGTGATGCGCAAGCTCGGCCGCACGCCTCAGACGCCCTCTGCGCCCACTAAGCCGCACCCCACGAATGCTGTTACCGTTGATCCCAAGAAGCGCGCTCAGAAGGCTTCTGGGACCGCTAAGCCGGCTCATAAAGCCTATGTGCGCCAGACAGGCGATGGTATTCGCGTATCTCCGTCGGCACTCAATAAGAAGAAGCATCCCAAGTCGCAGTAGGGCAGTCGTGCGTTCTTCATGATGCGGGGCATATTTGTGCTGTATGGGGGATAATCCTCTTACGTAGATTATCTCTCATCTGTTGATGAATGCTCGCATATCGAAGGGACACGCCCATGGCAACCAGCAAACCGCGTCTTGACCGCCGCATCGTTCGCAGCCGTAATGCCATCCTTTCGGCTTTCGAGCGCCTGCTCATGGAAAAGCCGCTGGCAGACATTACGGTGAGTGCCATCGCGCGCGAGGCCAATGTCGACCGCAAAACCTTCTACGTGCACTTTGGCACGGTTGACGGCCTGCTCGATGCCATTGCCGTCGATGTGGTGGAGATGATTGTCGACTCGGTCGAGAAAACGCTTGCTTCCATGGACGGCGACACCAACGAGCGCGCCCTGGGCGCGGCGGCGACCTTCTTTAAAACCGTTAACGAGGCACTGTGCAACAACTTGGTGCTCAATCGTCAGCTGATCGAGAACATTCCGCTCGATGATTTTATGGCTCGTCTTCGTGCGCCGCTCGAGCACGAGATTGCCGAGCGCGATCTGCTGCCTCAAGGTCTCAAGGACGAGATGTTCGACTACTATCTGGCGTTTTTGCTGTCGGGTATTATCGGTATCTATCGCACGTGGGCGCTGTCTGACGGTTCGGTTCCCATCGAGCGCGTCTCTGAGGTCGCCAACGATCTGACTCTCAATGGTCTGTCGAGTCTGGAATCTCGCTTGGATTAGGCCTAGTTGGGCTCGTCGGCGTGGAAATACCTGTTCACGAGGTTCTCCGGCGCCTTGTAGACCTCGCCGGCGTAGGAGCTGTAGCCTGAGGATCCTTAAAAGAAAGTCCAGTTTATTCTTCCCACTCCAAATGGGAATCCTCCGATGCGCCTTCGCACGCTCGCATGACCTCGATACCATGCGAGCGTGCGAACTCGACGAGCTCTGCGTTGCGGGCGTTTATGGTGCCGAAGGCGGCGGGGCACACGATAAGGCGCGCGCAGTGGACGAGGAGCTCTTTGGCGCGGGCTATGGTTTTATCCCCGATCGGCTCGAAGGCGCGCTCGGCTACGCATTCCGTCGCCAGGTCGCGCGCGAGCTCGCAGTCGATGTCCCCTTCGTGCAGAACGCCCGCGTAGAACGCCTTGCCCTGCCGGATGAGCTGGCGAAACACAGCCGATCCCGTACCTGCGCCGGCGATGACGAACGTGTGCGCATCGCCGTGTGGGCGCCCAATTTCCACGCTGCCGAAGCGCTCGTTGAAGGTGCCATGTTGAAGGCCGTAGAGCTCGCCAATCGTCTCGCGCGTGAATATGTCCTCGGGTGCGCCGGCGCGGAAGACCCGGCCGTCCTTCACGCAAATCACCTTGTCGGCGCTTTTCTGCGCGAGCTCGAGTTCGTGGATGGACATGATGACAGCCACATTCCGCGATTTCGAAAGGTGGCGAAGTATTCGCAGCAGGTCGATCTGGTAGCGGATATCGAGATACGACGTGGGCTCGTCGAGCACGAGCACACGCGGATCCTGCGCGATGGCGCGTGCGAGCATGACGCGCTGGCGTTGCCCGTCGCTTATCTGCATGAAGTCGCGCTCGGCGAGCTCTTCCACATGTGCGGTTTTCATGGCCTCGTCGACCCGATTATGGTCATCGGGCGTGAGTGTTCCCATTCGCCCGGTGTAGGGATGCCTTCCCGCCTCTACGATATCGCGGCAGGTGAGGAGTTCGGTCCGGGGGCGATCTGTCAGCATAACGGCAAGGTTCCTTGCGAACTCCGCCGTCTTCCATCGGGAAATCTCCCGCCCGTCGAGCTCGACCGCGCCGGCAAGCGGTGCCAGATGGCGTGTGATGGTTTTCAAGATGGTCGACTTGCCCGAGCCGTTCGGCCCGATGAGCGCCACGACGTCGCCCGCGCGAACCTCCAGATCGACGCCTTCGACTACGACCTTCTTGTCGTAGCCCGCCGACAGGTCGCTTATGCGGAAAAGCGGTGCTCCGTCAGCCTGCGTTTCGACCGGGGTTTCGAGGTTCGACTCCGCTCGGAGGAGGCGTTCCGCGCGCAGTTCCGCACGAGCCGAAAGTGCCTTCTGGCGCTTTCGTGCGAGCTCAGGACTGTCTAAGCATGGAATGTCCCCTCCGAGCGTTTTAGACCGTGGCACGAATTCCCCCATCTACCTCACCCGCTTCTTCAACATGAGCGCGATAACCACCGGCGCGCCGAAGATGGCGGTGACGGCGCTGATGGAAAGCTCGACGGGAGAGAACAGCGTGCGCGCGATCAAATCGCAGCCCGCGCAGAAGATGGCGCCTCCCAAGAAGCATGCAGGAATCACGCGGATGGGCTTCGACGACTTCAGCGCCGACTTAACGAGATGCGGAACCGCGATGCCTACGAACGACACCGGACCTGCGAACGCGGTCACGCAGGCGGAGAGCATGCTCGCTAGAAGGACGAGCACCACGCGGAAGCGTGCGACGTTCACGCCGACGCTTTTCGCGTAGGCTTCTCCCAGCTGGAAGGCGGAAAGGGGCTTCGATATCGCGAATACGCATGCGCTCACGGTGATCACCACGACCGCGATGACCGCGATGTCGTCCCAGCTCGAACCCGAGAAGCTACCCAAAGACCAGTTGTGCAGGTTCACGATGGACTGGTCGTCGGCGAAGGCGATAAGGAAGTTCGTCGCCGCCGAGCAGATGTATCCCACCATGACGCCAGCCACGATGAGCATGGCCATGGAACTTATGCGCCGTGCGATGAGGAGCACGAAGCCGATGGTGATAAGCGAGCCCAGAAACGCTGCGGCCACCATGGCCGGCGAGGACATGGCCTGGTTCGCGCCCAGAAGTACGATCATCGTAAGCGCGACGACGAACTTTGCGCCCGAGGAGACGCCCAAGATGAACGGGTCGGCGATGGGGTTGTTGAAAAACGTCTGCAGCAGGAACCCGGAGAGGGAAAGCGCCCCGCCGAGAAGCACGGCTGAAAGCACACGCGGCAGGCGAATCTCCCAGATGACTTGGCTTTCCATGGAATTGGCCGCGCCGCCCGAAAGGATGCCGGGGATGTGGTCTGCGGGCACGAGCACGCTCCCGATGCACAGGTTGGCCCCGACGAGCACGATGAGGGCAACAGCGAGCAGCGCCGTCACGACGCGACACCGCGCGGCGCGCCCCGATTCGTCGTATGTCATGGAAAGCCGGCTTCTCATGACGCTAGCCAAGCTTCCTCAGATAATGGAAGTTGCTCGCGTCATCGCCGGTGAACGCCCCGTGCAGCTCGTCGATAATGTCGGCGGTAGAAGTCATCTGCTGGTACATGTCGGCGCTTGTGACCCAGACATTGCCATTCTTCACGGCTTTGAACTGCGACAATAGCGCGTTTTTGCCTACAAAGTCGTTCAAGGTGACAATCGATTTGTCGATGGCGCCGTTGTAGACGATGATGTCGGCATCCTTCGCCGTCGCGTTGAAGCGCTCCATTTCAAGCGTTACTGACGAACCTGACGTCGACGCCGTCTGCGCGTCATCGAGCGCGTAGCTGCCGCCTGCAAGCTCGATCATCTGCGCCACGTAGTCGCCCGCCCGCCGCGTGACGGCGGCCCCGTTCGAGTTAATGTAGAAATACGCCACGGTTTTACCTGACGACGCGAGCCCCGACGTTTGCTCGACGCGGGCCTTCTGCTCGTTGAACAGGTGCGCGGCCTCGTCTTCCTTGTCGAACAGGACGCCGAAAAGCTTAATCCACTCGACGCGCCCGAGTGCTTCGGGCTCGCTCGACGACTGTTCGGTGAGCACGACGAGCCCGAGTTTCTGCAGCTTTTCCTTCACATCGGGCGTGTGGTTGATCATGGTGTTCTCGATGGCGAGCGTGCAGCCCGAGGCCGATATTCGCTCGTAGTCGGGCGCGCTGTACTTGCCGCCGTAGGCGATCACCCCACTTTCGAGCGCGCTTTTGAAGCCCGCGACCGAGCAATCGTCGGCCTTCGTGCCCGACATGAGGATATTGTCGTTCGCATCGAGCGCGTCGACCAGGCACATCGTCGCCGACGACACGAGGTACACCTTGTCGGCGGGGCGCCTTATGACCGCGATGTCGGAGCTCAACCCATCAGGTACCTTTGCATTTTGCGGCACCACGAGGAAGCGCTCCCCGTTCGAAATGCAGATAAGCCGCAGGCCGCCTTCGTACTCGTCGACAGTGAAGTGCTCGGCGTATTCAAGCTGAAGCGTCCCCGTCGGCTTCCAGCCGCAGCCCAAATCGGCGTTGTGGAAGTCGGCCGCGGCGTTTGAAGCCGTTCCCGCAGGGGAGCCGCCGCTTGCTTCGTCGCCCGATTTCTCCTTCATGGTGGATGAATCGAAGTGGAGCGTGTAGTCGATGGTGTGCGGCGTTGACATGGCGACGGTCTCGGCCGACACGGCGATGTCCTCGTCGAGCGTGACGGGTATCTCGAACGTGGAGTTGCCGCCGTCGTTTACGGGCGCGTAGTCCACGCCGTTGACGGTCATTTTGTCGTAGTTCGAACTCGACCAGGTGATGGTCGCGGTGTAGGTGTCGCCATCCTTCACAATTGTGGTGGGTGAGGCGATGCTTGCGCGCCCTGACCCGCCGGAGAGCGAGACGCTCACAGTGTATTCCTGAGAGCCTGCCGTGCCACCGGTCGCGTTCGGGCTCGCACTGCACCCCGCGAAGGGAAGCGCGAGCAGGGCGACGAGAACGCAGGCGATCGCGCGCACCGCGATGCTGCGGCGCTTTCTGCTTTCCCCCTTGGGAAGAATCGACCGCATGGCGTTACTTCAGTGCGTCGGCGCGTAGATCGACGCCGGCGGATTCGAACACGAGCGTGCGGTCGTACCACTGCTCTTTTCTAATACTCCACGCGGCGCAGGCGGTGTCCTCGTCGAGCGCTTCAACGGGCACGTCGTAGGTGTACTTGCCTTCCGCGTTTTCCACATAGGGGATGAAGTCGGCCTCGCTCGCGGCGGCAGCCTCGTCGCCCGTGCCCATGAAGAGCTTGCCGTAGCCCGTGCCGGAAAGCGTCATCACGCAGTGCATGGAGCCGTTTTCCACGATGAGCTGGGCGTCCACAATCCTGAACATGTTCGAGCTGGAATCTACGGTGATCGGATAGGTGCCGTCGGCCACCTTGTCGGCGGTGATGGGGGCAGCGCTTGCGCCCTCGGGCGCATCGGCCGCCTGTTCGGTCTTTTCCTGGGAATCGGCATCGCTTGCCTTTGCGCTGTCGATTGAATTTCCGCCGCAGCCGGCGAGCGAGAACGCGAAAAGCGCCGCCGACAGGGCGAAGGCGAGGGTTTTCTTCAACATGGAGGGGGTTCCTTTCAATCGCTTCGACCGCCCGCGCCGTGCGGTGGGCTGACGGGATGCGAATGCAACGGGCATGCGCCGTCAGTCGGGGAAGGCGCATGCCCGTTGCACGGGGACGCGACCGGCGCCCCCGTGCGCGGCGAGTTTACAGCTTGGCGATGGCGTCGTCCACGTGCGAGACGTAGATTTCGTCGACCGCGACGTTCTGTCCCAGACCCTGGAGCAGGCACGTCACTTCGAAGCCGGCGGCCACGAACTTCGCAGCCCAGCTGTCGGGGTCGGTCTCGTCTGCCATGTCGTTGTTCGCGTGGTCGCCCGCGACCACCATGAACGGCGCGAGCACGGCCTTCTTGTAGCCTGCGGCGCTCGCGGCGGCGATAACATCCTCGCAGGTCGGTTCAGCCTCGACGGTGCCGACGAAGAACTGCGTCAAGCCCTCGTTCTTAAACACTTCCTGCATCTTGGCATAGTCGGCGTTGGAATCGGCTTCGGTGCCGTGACCCATGAGGCACAGCGCCGTCTTGCCGTCGTCGAAGGACGCCATGTTCTCCTTAATGGCTGCGGCCACCTTCTTGTAGTCGTCGTCGGAGGTGAGCAGCGGGTCGCCGAGCGAGATCTTGTCGAACTTGTCGGCGTACTTGTCGAGCTCGTCTTTCACGTCGGTGTATTCCAGGCCACCCATGAGATGCGTCGGCTGCACGACGATTTCCTTCACGCCGTCTTCCACGCAGCGGTCGAGCGCCTCGGTCATGTTGTCGATCGTGATGCCGTCGCGCTTCTTCAGCTTGTCGATGATGATCTGCGCGGTGAAGGCGCGGCGGATGTCGTAGTCCTGCCAGTACTTCTCGCGGATAGCGTCTTCGATGGCGCCGATGGTGATGTGGCGCGAGTCGTTGTAGCTCGTGCCGAAGCTCGTGACGAGGATGACCGGCTTCACGGCCTTCTCCTTTTCACTCGATTTCTCGGAACTCGCGGAGGTGTTGGAGCAGCCCGCGAGCGCGATTCCGGCGAGCGCGACGGCTCCGGTTGCTGCGGCGCCCATGAAGCCGCGGCGTGACATCTGGTCGGACATGGTTTTTCCTTTCCTCGGTTTGCCGGTCCCCCGGCGACAGTTGCTTGTCGGCACAAGCGAAAGAAAAGCGCACCCCTCGGGGTTCACAAGGAGCTAACGCCACGGCGATGCCGTGAGGAAAAGGCGAAGCAGTCTGGCTTGGGGCGCGAGGCGGTTCGCCCGCGCGTCCTATACAGTAATGTCCCTTGCCCAGGATTCCCACCTGGTTCCCTCCGCAAGCCAGCGCGGGCTGTGCGGGCGCCGCGCCGGTCATTTCCTTTTATCCGATTGTCATATGCTCGTTGCCGAATCTTTTACTATGATAGTGGGCACTTGTGAACGTGTCAAAGCCAGGGCGGGCGGCATTGCGCCTCCTGCCTGCGTATTTGCGCCGATTGCCGCCGCAGGCGCCGTGTTTTGCCCGCTGCGCGAATGGCGGCGTAAACGGTTGCGATGAGAAACGGGAAGGGAAGGCTCGGATGATTCATATCGTTGGCGCAGGCTCGGGCGCCGCCGACCTTATCACGCTGCGCGGGGCGCGCCTTCTACGCGCAGCCGACGTGGTCGTTTGGGCGGGAAGCCTTGTGAACCCTGAGCTGCTCGCCGAGTGCAAGGAATCCTGCATCGTCTACGACAGCGCGCACATGACCTTGGAGGAAGTGCTCGACGTGATGTGCGCGGCAGATGCGCGGGGCGAGGACGTGGTGCGCCTGCACACGGGCGACCCGTGCCTGTACGGCGCCATCCAGGAGCAGATGGACGCGCTCGACGCGCGCGGCGTGGACTACGAGGTGGTGCCCGGCGTGTCGAGCTTTTGCGGTGCCGCGGCGGCGCTTCGCCAGGAATACACGCTGCCGGGAATCAGCCAGTCGGTCGTGATCACGCGGCTTTCCGGACGTACCCCCATGCCTGCGGGCGAGGGCATGCGCACCATGGCGGAAAGCGGCTCGACTATGGTCATCTTCCTGAGCTCGGGTATGCTCGCCGAGCTTTCCGCCGAGCTTTTGGCCGCGGGCCGCAGCTCCGACGAGCCGGCGGCGCTCGTGTACAAGGCGACCTGGCCTGAGGAGCGCGTGGTGCGATGCAC
This sequence comes from uncultured Collinsella sp., assembly GCA_937982065.1. Classification (GTDB taxonomy): domain Bacteria; phylum Actinomycetota; class Coriobacteriia; order Coriobacteriales; family Coriobacteriaceae; genus Collinsella. The sequence continues at coordinate 60,693 of CALJMO010000047.1, read as the reverse complement.
AGTGGGCACGCTCGCCGATGCGGGCGCGCGAGAGGGCATCGACCGCACGGCGCTCGTGGTGGTGGGCCGCGTGCTCGGGGCTCGCGGCGGGCTTGCGCACAACGGCGCGCAAGCGGAGTCGTACGAGCGCAGCAAGCTTTACGACCCTTCGTTTGCCACGGGGTATCGGAAGGCGAGCAGCTAGCGTGGCCTTCGAGCACTACATATATACCGGGACGACCCGCCTGCGCTGCGGCTACACCACGGGGAGCTGCGCCGCGCTCGCGGCGAAGGCAGCCTGCGAGATGCTCTTGTCACGAAAGCCCGTCGGCCTCGTGTCGATCGTCACCCCCGGCGGGCTGCCCGTCGAGACGGACGTGGTCGACGCATGCATCGGCGAGGGGTGCGCCCAGTGCGCCGTGCGTAAGGACGCAGGCGACGATGCCGATGTGACCGACGGCGTGCTCGTGTACGCGCGCGTGGAACATTCGGGGTCGGGCACGGGTGCTGCGGACAGCAAGGACGTGCCCGCGCACGAATCGGAAGTTTCCGTCGATGGCGGCGTGGGCGTGGGGCGCGTGACGTTGCCCGGGCTCGAGCAGCCGGTGGGGGCGGCCGCCATCAACGCGACGCCGCGCGCGATGATCACTTCGGCGGTGCGCGAGGTGTGCGCCGCGCACGGCTTTTCTGGAAATATTGCTGTGACGATTTCGGTACCCGAGGGCGTTTCCCTTGCCGAAAAGACCTTCAACCCGCACCTGGGGATAGAGGGCGGCATCTCCATCCTGGGCACGACGGGCATCGTCGAGCCGCGCAGCCTCGCTGCCTTGCGCGACAGCATCGAGCTCGAGATCCGGCAGCATGCGGCTATGGGGCGGCGCGGAGTCGTGCTCACGCCCGGCAACTACGGCGCGCAGTTCATCTCGGGGCATTTCCACCTAAACGGTGCGCCGGTGGTCTTCATCTCCAACTTTGTGGGCGATGCGATTGATTGCTGCGTTCGCGAGGGATTTACCAATGTCCTTCTTGTGGGACACATCGGCAAGCTGGTGAAGGTCGCGGGCGGCATCATGGACACCCATTCGCGTACCGCCGACTGCCGCGCGGAGATTCTGGCCGCCCACGCGGCCTTGGCCGGCGCGGGCGCGAAGACCGTTCGCGAGATCATGTCGTCGGTCACGACCACGGCGGCGCTCGAGGTAATCGAGGCCGCCGGCGTGGGGGACGCTGCGCGCGCCTCGCTCGCTGCGGCAATCGAGGACAGGTTGCGCCGCCGCGCGGCGGGCGCATGCGACATCGCCGCGGTCGTGTTCGACGCCGAGCGCCGCGAGCTTTTCCGTACGTCGGGCGCCGATGCAGTTATCGGGGAATTGGGGGCGACGTATGAGTAAAGGCGTGCTGTACGGGGTGGGCCGCGCAATCGGCTGGCCGGGGACGAAGGTGGTCATGAAGGCGCGCCGCTCGCTTGCGGACACGAAGCGCTTCCTTTGCGAGGAGGGCGCCTTCGACGGTGCCGAGCTTGTAGAGGACTGTGGGCTTCCGGGCGAGCGCGTGTACCGCTCGCTCGACGATGTGCCCGATCGGGGCAGCTACTTCTCGACGATTGTGGTGCGCTAGATGAGGGTTTCCTGCATAGCGTTCACTGAGAGGGGTTATGCGTTGGCGGAGCGCACCGCACACGCGCTTTCCGATTGCGCGCAGACAAGTGAAGTCGACCCTGGCTGGGACGTTTCCGTTTCGCGCGGGTTCGGCGAGGGGAAGGCCGACCTGCGCGCATGGACGGCGCTCACGTGGGAAGCGTCGGACGCGCTTCTGTTCGTGGGCGCGGCGGGCATCGCCGTGCGGGCGATCGCGCCGCATGTCGCCTCGAAGGCAAACGATCCCGCGGTTGTGGTGATCGACGAGGCGGGGCGCTTTGCCGTCCCGCTTTTATCGGGGCATTTGGGCGGTGCGAACGAGCTTGCGCAAACTGTGGCACGCGCGGCAGGGGCAATCCCCGTCATCACCACGGCGACTGACGTCCGCGGCGTGTGGGCGGTGGATACGTGGGCGCGCCGTGCGGGGCTCGCCGTTTCGAATCCCGAGGCCATCAAGCGAGTGTCGGCGCGGCTGCTTTCGGGCGGGCGCGTGGCGCTCTATTCCGACATGCCGATTTCGGGACAGCCGCCTGAGGGGGTTGACATTGCGTCCGACCGCGCTCGGGCCGATATCGTCGTGTCGCCGTTCGCTGGCGCGAATGCAGGCGCGTCCGTTCTCGCGGCGGAGACAACGGATGAGGTCGTGCCCGCCGGTGAGACGGGTAAGCCCGCGGGCGTGCGGGCGCAAGCGCCTGCGCCCGAGCCGCTTCGCCTTGTCGTGCCCTGCATCGTTGCGGGCATAGGGTGCCGACGCGGTGCGTGCGCCGAAGTGATCGGGGAGGCGTTTCTTCTCGCGTGCGGGCAGGCGGGCATCTCGCCTTCGGCCGTGCGCGAGGCGGCGACGATCGACGTGAAGGCGCACGAGGAGGGTCTGCTCGCCTTCTGCCGCGCGCGCAATATTCCGCTTGTGACGTATTCCGCAGATGAGTTGTCGCAAGTCGATGGCAGCGTTTCGCCATCTGATTTCGTGCGCGCGACGGTGGGGGTCGACAACGTGTGCGAGCGCGCGGCGCTCGCGGACGGGGGCAAACTTATCTTCCCGAAGCTCGCTCACAGCGGCGTGACCGTCGCGTTTTCCAAGGTAACTATCGAACTTTCGTTTAAGGAGCGGTGATGGGAAAGCTCTTCGTGGTGGGGATCGGCCCGGGCGGCCCCGACGGCATGACGATTGCGGCCCGGCGCGCGCTCGAGGCGGCGGACATCGTTGTGGGGTACACGAAATACGTGGAGCTCGCGCTCGCCGCCGTGCCCGACGCGGCGCATCTCGCGACGCCGATGATGCACGAGGTCGAACGGTGCCGCCTGGCGCTTTCGCGCGCGCAGAGCGGAGAAGCCGTGGCGCTCGTGTGCAGCGGTGACGCGGGCGTGTACGGCATGGCGAGCCCCGTGCTGGAGCTTGCGGAGGACTACCCCGATGTAGACGTGGAAGTTATCGCCGGGGCCACCGCGGCTCAGAGCGGGTCGGCGGTGCTCGGCGCCCCGCTTGCCCACGACTTCGCGGTCGTGTCGCTCTCCGACCTGCTCACGCCGTGGGAGGTCATCGAGCGCAGGCTCGCCGCCGTGGCGAGCGCCGACTTCTGCATCTGTTTGTACAACCCGCGCAGCAGAAAGCGCGCCGACAGGCTCTCGCGCGCGGCGAAGATTATGCTCGAATGGAAGGCCCCCGACACGCTCTGCGGCTGGGTACGCAACATCGGGCGCGAGGGGCAGCGGTCGGGCATGTGCAGGCTCTCCGAGCTGGGGGAGATCGACGCCGACATGTTCACCACCGTGTTCGTCGGCAACGCTGACACGAAGCTCGTAGGCGGCCGTATGGTCACGCCGCGCGGGTATCGGGAGATTCCATGCGAAAGGTAACGATCATCGGGGTGGGGCCCGGAAACCCCGACTTGCTCTCGCGCGCGGCGCTCGACGCGATCGACATCGCCGACGTGGTCATCGGCGCTCATCGCGCGCTTGCCGGCATCGACGTGCCGCCCGACGTGGTGAGATGCGAGCTCGTGAAGACGGCGGACATCGTCGCCGCGCTCACCGATGCGGCGTCGTGGCGGCGCGCCGTGGTCGTGATGACGGGCGATGTGGGGCTGTTCAGCGGCGCGCGCCGCCTGGTGGAGGCGCTCTCCGGCGACGCGCAGGTGGACGTGCGCGTTGTTCCCGGCATAAGCTCAGCGTCGTATCTCGCCGCGCGCCTCGCGCGTCCATGGCAGGATTGGCGCTTCGCGAGCGCTCACGGCGTGGCGTGCGATATCGTGGCCGAGGCCGAGCGCGCAGGCGAGCTCTTCCTCGTCACGTCGGGCGGGGAAGACCCCTCGAGGCTTTCGGGCGAGCTTGTGCAGGCGGGCTTCGGGGACGCGCGTGTGACGGTGGCCGAGCGCCTGTCGTACCCCGACGAGCGCATCACCTGCGCGACCGCAAGTGAAATCGCAGGTCAGACGTTCGACGACTTGAACGTGATGCTTATCGATTTCGCAGGCGGCGCCGGGTCGCCTGCGGGCTCTAGCGCAGCCTCCGAGGCGCCGGCCGGCGCGTCTACGCCCGCGGCGGCTTCTTCCGCGGTGGACTCTGCGGGCGCATCCCGCGCCGCGAGCTCCCGCTGGCCGTACGCTTCCTCGGGCATTCCCGACGAGCTCTTCATCCGCGGTGACGTTCCCATGACCAAGCAGGAGGTGCGAGCCGTCGCGCTCGCGAAGCTGCGCCTTACCGCGACCGACACCGTGTGGGACGTCGGCGCCGGCACGGGGAGCGTGTCGATCGAGGCGGCGCTCGTCGCGCGAGCGGGGTCGGTATGGGCGGTCGAGCGCAACGCGGCCGGCGTGCGGCTCATCCGAGAGAACGCGGATGCATTCGGGTGCGGCAACGTGTATGCGGTCCCCGGCGTCGCTCCCGAAGCGCTCGCGAAACTGCCCGTCCCCGATGCCGTGTTCGTCGGCGGGAGCGCGGGCGAGCTTCCCTCCATCTTGGAGGCGGCGCTCGAGAAGAACTCGCAGGTTCGCCTGTGCGTGCCATGCGTCACCGTTGAGACGCTCACCGAGGCGTGCGCGCTCCTCTCGGGTTCGCGCTTTAAGGGGTTCGAGGCGTGCCAGGTGTCGGCCGCCCGCGCCGAGGCTGTAGGCTCGCACCATCTTATGAAGTCGCAAAACCCCGTGTTCCTCGTCAGCGCGCGTGGTGCAGGTGGGGAAGGCGGTGCCCGGTGAGCACGTCCATTCCGCGCTTCATGGTCGCTGCGCCCTCGAGCGGGAGCGGCAAGACGGTCGTAACGTGCGCGCTCCTGCGCGCGCTCGCGCGCCGCGGCCTTGCATGCGCGGCCTTCAAATGCGGCCCCGACTACATTGACCCGCTCTTTCATCGCCGCGTCGTGGGTGCGCGCTCGGGCAACTTAGACGGCTTCTTCACCGACGCCCCGACGCTGCGCGCCCTGCTCGCACGCGGCGCCGCGGGCGCGGATGTCGCGGTGCTCGAGGGGGTCATGGGCTTCTACGACGGCATGGCGCCCGGCGTGGCCGACGCGAGCAGCTACCAGGTTGCGCGCGACACGGAAACGCCGGTCGTTTTAGTGGTGAACGGGCGCGGCGCGTCTTTATCGCTCGCCGCCGTAATCCGCGGCATCGCCGAGTTCCTGCCTTGTGCGAACGTGCGCGGCGTCGTGCTGAACAAGACGAGCGCCGCTGCCTGCGCCTATGCGGCGCCTGCGATCGAGAAGCACACGGGCGTCGCGGTTTTGGGGAATATCCCCGCCGACGAGGCGTTCTCGCTCGAAAGCCGGCATCTGGGGCTTGTGACCGCCGACGAGGTGGAGCAGCTCTCCGCGCGCATCGATAAGATGGCCGAGCTGGTGGAAAAGAGCGTCGACGTCGACCGCTTGCTCGAAATAGCGGCGACGGCACCCGATATCCGCGAGGAACCTTACCGGTTGGAGCCGATCGCGGGAGCGCGGCCCATCATCGCCGTCGCGCGTGACGAGGCGTTCTCGTTCTACTACGAGGAGAACCTGCGCGCGCTCGAGGACCTGGGTTGCGAGCTGGCCTTTTTCAGCCCCCTGTGTGATAGCGAGTTGCCCCAGGGGACAAGCGCCCTCTATCTGGGAGGCGGCTACCCGGAGCTCCATGCGTGGCAGCTCTCCGAGAACGCGCCGATGCGCGAGGCGGTGCGGCGTGCGGTGGAATCCGGCATGCCGACGGTCGCCGAATGCGGTGGGTTTCTGTACCTGCAGCGCGAAATCGCCGATAGCGAGGGGCGGCGCTGGCCTGTTGCGGGCGCCCTTGAGGGCGCAAGCGAGAACGGGGGAAGGCTGTTCCATTTCGGGTACGTGGATCTCACTTCCCAACGCGACGGGCTCTACGGGCCGCGCGGCACACGCATCCGCGCGCACGAGTTCCACTACTGGCAGTCCACCTGCCCGGGCGGCGACTTCTGGGCGCAGAAGCCCCGGCGCGACAAGGGCTGGCCGTGCATGACGACCACCCCGTCCCTGGTTGCGGGCTTCCCGCATGTGTACTATCCTGCGAACCCCGACGTTGCGCGCGCGTTCGCGTCTGCCGCAGCGTCGTTCGCAGAGAGGAGACGGCATGGCTGAAGCAACTGAAACCGCGCTTGCCTGCATCCGCGAGGAAGTCGAGCGCGCGTTCTCGTCGGCGCCGGGCGCCGTGCTCGAAGCCGCGCTCTCCCGGATCGCGCCCGCAGACGAGTGCGCCCGCGCCGCCGCGTACGCCGCGTGGGACTCCATCGCGCACCCCTTGGGGGGATTGGGCGACTTTGAAGACGCCGTCGCTTGTATCGCCGCAGCTCAGGGGAGCGCCGAGGTGGCCGAGTTTCCCCGTGCGCTCGCGGTATTCTTCTCCGACAACGGGGTCGTTGCCGAAGGCGTGTCGCAAAGCGGGCAAGACGTGACGCGAGCCGTCGCGCGCAACATGTGCGAGGGGGCCACGAGCGCCTGTCGCATGGCGGCGTTCGCGGGTGCCGAGGTCGTGCCCGTCGACGTGGGTATGGCCCGGGGCATAGAAGACGCGCGCATGGTGCGCGCGAACGTGCAGCGGGGGAGCGGTAACATCGCGCTCGGCTCCGCTATGTCTCGCGATGGGGCCGTGCGCGCGATCGAGGTCGGAATCGCCGTCGCGTGCGGGCTTGCCCGCGCCGGCGTGCGCCTTCTCGCCGCGGGCGAGATGGGCATCGGCAACACGACCACCTCGGCGGCGGTGGCCGCAGTGCTCATCCAGGCGGACGCGCGGAGTCTCGTCGGGCGCGGCGCGGGGCTCTCGGACGTCGCGCTCGCGCGCAAGCGCGACGTGGTCGAGCGCGCTATCGACGCGAACTCTCCCGATTCCGCCGACCCGATCGACGTGCTCTCGAAAGTGGGCGGCTTCGACCTCGCGGCGATGTGCGGCTTCTACCTGGGGGCCGCGGCCTCGAAGGCGCCGGCGCTCCTCGACGGGGTCATATCCTGCACGGCGGCCCTGTGCGCGGCGCGCCTGTGCCCCAACGCCTTGGGCTACCTCGTGGGCACCCACGCATCAAGCGAACCCGCAAGCCAGGAGCTCCTTCGCGAGCTCGGCATAAAGGCACCCCTCGACGCAGGCATGCACTTGGGCGAGGGCGCGGGCGCCATGGCGTATCTGCCCCTTCTGGATTCGGCGCTGCGCGTGTACCGGGATGGGAAGACGTTCACGGCGACTGGCATGGCTGCTTACGAGCATTTCGAGGCCGGGAAATGGCGGTGACGCTCGTCATCGGCGCCGCCGCGAGCGGCAAGAGCGCCTACGCCGAGTCCCTGTGCCTCGGGCACGACGGCCCTCGCGTGTACCTGGCAACGATGGGGCCCTTCGGGGAAGAGGGCGCCCGCCGCATCGCGCGCCATCGGGCGCTGCGCGAGGGCAAGGGGTTTTCCACCCTCGAGCGCACGCGTGACGTGGGCGCCGCAGTGCCCGGGCTTCCGCGCGGCTGCACGCTTCTTTTGGAGGACGTGGGCAACCTGGTTGCAAACGAGCTTTTCGCGGAAGGCGGCTTGTCCCTACGTGACCCCGACGCAGTGGCGCGCGAGGTGCTCGGAGGCATTGAACGGCTCGCTCAGGCCGCTGCGTATACGGTGGTTGTCACCGTCGACGTGTTCGCCGATGGGATGCGCTACGATGAGGGGACCGAGGTATGGAGGCGCGCGCTCGCGCGCGTGAACGCGGGCGTGGCGGCGCTGGCCGACTGCGCAGTCGAAGTGGTATGCGGGATTCCTGTGTGGATGAAAGGCGAAGGACCTACAAGGTGAAGATAGCAGAGGCAATCGGCGCGGCGTTCGGAACGTTCTCGCGCATCCCCGTCCCGAAATCGGCCTGGACCGATTTCGGGTCAACCCATGCGCTTGCCGCGTTTCCCCTGGTGGGCCTTGCGGAAGGCTTCCTCATGACGGCGTGGGGGTACATGGCTAACCTGTTCGGCGTGCCCGCGACCATCGTCGCGGCTGTGCTCGTGGCGCTGCCTGTGGCGGTGACGGGAGGCATCCACCTAGACGGGCTCTGCGACACCTCCGATGCGCTTGCAAGTTGGGCCCCACGCGAGCGAAAGCTCGAGATCATGCACGACCCGCGGGCGGGCGCCTTCGGGGTCATCGGTGTTGTCGTGTACCTTATTCTGCAGTTTTCCCTGTTCACCGCGCTGCCGCTTACGGCGGGGGCGTTCCTCGCGCTTCTGTGCTCGCTCGTGTTCTCCCGCGCGCTTTCGGGGCTCGCCGTTGAATGTTGGCCTGCCGCGCGGGCGGACGGCATGGCCGCGGGGCTCTCGCCTTCGAAGAAGCGCGCGGCGATCGTCGTGCCGCTTTGCGCTTTCGCTGCGGCTTCGGCTGCAGGGATGGTCGCGTGCGCTCAGGCCGTCGGCGCCCTTATGGCGGTGGCGGGGCTTTTGGCGCTCGCGTGGTATCGCCATGTTGCCCTGTCCCGCTTCGGCGGGGTGACGGGGGATTTGGCCGGATGGTTTCTGCAATGGGCCGAGCTCGCGATGCTTGCCATGCTGGTGGCGGGGGGCATGCTCCTATGATGCTCGTGGTAGGTGGCGCGCATTCGGGGAAGAGGACCTTCGTGCGCGAAAAGCTCGGGTTCGCGGCGGACGATTTCGTCGACGCGGCGCAGCTAGCGGAGGGCGGCGTGCCCGCGGCTTTTGCCGGCCGCGTCGCGTACCGTGCTGAGGAACTCGTACGCGCGCTCGACGCTGACCGGGCGCTCGAGCGGCTGATCGGCTTTGACGCAGTGATTCTGTCCTTGGTCGGCTCGGGGGTCGTCCCCATGCGTGCGGAAGACGCCCAATGGCGCGAGCGCGCGGGGCGCCTGGGATGCGCGCTCGCTACGCGCGCCGACGTCGTCGTGCGCATGACGTGCGGGATCCCCCAGGTCATCAAAGGAAACCTTGCCGATGCACCTCGAGGGACGCAGGGCGCGGGCGCGCCTTTGGAAGTCGTCTTCGTGCGTCATGGTGCCACGGCGGGCACGGAAGACCATCGCTACAGCGGGGCGGGCACCGACGAGCCCCTGTCGAGCGCGGGCGAGCGCGCTTTGCGCGATCTCGCGTGCGATCGTGACGTGTTCCGTGTTATCACGAGCGGCATGGCCCGCACCGACCAGACGGCGCGCATTCTCTTCCCGAACGCGGAGCTTATGGCGTGCCCCGGTCTGCGCGAGATGGATTTCGGCGACTTCGAGGGGCGAAGCGCCGCCGAGCTTAAAGAGGATGTGCGTTACCGCGCCTGGGTAGACTCCTGGTGCGAGACGCGCTGCCCGCATGGCGAGGGCAAGAGTAATTTCACCCGCCGCGTCGTCGCGGCGTTTCGGGAGGCGTGCGAATCGGAGCGCGCCCAGGGGAGTGGGCGCGCCGTCTTCGTCGTACACGCGGGTACCGTGAAAGCGCTGCTCTCCGAGCTAGCTGTCCCGAAATTGGGATATTTCGACGTGCATACCGAGCCAGGCGGTGCATGGGCCGCCACCTGGGATGGGCGCTGCCTTCGCGACGTTCGCCCCGCTTTGGGGGGCGATGCCCGGTGATGACGATTCTTGCCGTCGCCGCCGGGTTCGCGGCCGACCTTGCCTTCGGCGACCCGCGCTGGCTTCCCCATCCCGTCGTCGCCATGGGGCACGCGATCACATGGGCTGAAGGCCGCCTGCGGGGCGCATTCCCGCAAACGTCCGCGGGCACGCGTGCCGCAGGGCTTGTGCTCGCCGTGGCGCTTCCGCTTGCGTGTGGGCTTTTGACCTGGGGTATCCTACATCTTTGCGGCATGGTTCACTCCGGCTTGCGCTTCGTGGCCGAGGCATGGGCGAGCTATCAGATTCTCGCGGCATGCGAGCTGCGCCGCCAGAGCCTGGCCGTGGCCCGCGCGTTCTCGAAGGGCGGCCTTGTCGCGGCGCGCGAAGCCGTCGGGCTCATCGTGGGACGCGACACGTCTGTTCTCGACGAGCAGGGCGTCGTGCGCGCCGCCGTGGAAACGGTGGCGGAGAACGCGAGCGACGGCGTCATCGCGCCGCTTTTCTACCTTATGATCGGGGGTGCGCCCTTGGGCATGGCGTACAAGGCGGTGAACACGCTCGACAGCATGGTGGGCTACAAAAACGAGCGCTACATCGACTTCGGCTGCGCCTCGGCGCGCCTCGACGATGCGGTGAACTGGATTCCCTCGCGCTTATCGGCCCTGTTCATGATCGCCGTGTGCCCGATCGTCGGGCTCGACGCGCGTGGGGCGGCGCGCATTTGGCGCCGCGACAGGCGTCGCCATGCGAGCCCCAACTCGGCGCAGACCGAGTCAGCGTGCGCGGGCGCGCTCGGGCTGCGCCTGGCAGGACCCGCGGTGTATTTTGGCAAGCTCGTTGAGAAACCGACGATAGGCGACGCGTCCCGCGAAATCGAGTGGGGCGACATCGCCCGGGCGACAAGGCTCATGCTCGCCGCGTCCGTATGCGCGCTCGTCGTCTTCGGCGCCGCGCGCGCGGCGGTCGTGCTCGCCGTGGGGGCGATTGTATGAGGGAAGACCACGCTGCGTCCCGGGCTGCCGGGGGAATCCTGCGCGCCCGTACGCATGGGGGCAGCTCGCAATCGCTCGGCATCGCTTGCGAAGGGGGCGCCTCCGACCTCATTGACTTCTCGGTGAACGTGAATCCAGCAGGCCCCTCGCCGCGCGCCGTCGCCGCAGCTTGCAAGGCGCTTTATCGAATCGACGCCTACCCCGATAGGGAAAGTCTCGCCCTTGTTCGCGCCCTAGCGCGCGCCCAGGGCATTCCCGATGATACTATCGTCTGCGGCGCGGGCGCATCCGACATCATCTGGCGGCTCGCTGCGGCGGTGCGTCCGAAACGCATCGTCGTGTGCGCGCCGACGTTCTCTGAATATGCGGAGGCGGCATCGTACTACGGCGCATGCGTGCAGGAGTTCCCGCTCTCCGAAGCGGACGACTTCGACGTGCCCGCCTCCTTCGCCCGCGCGATCGAGGGGCCGGGAGACGTGGCGTACCTCTGCAATCCGAACAACCCGACGGGGCGCCCCGTCGACCCCTGCGTGATCGATGCCGCGGCTTGCCGCTGCGAGCAGGTGGGCGCGCTGCTCGTCGTGGACGAGTGCTTCCTCGGATTTGCGCCCGACGCCCGCGAAAGGAGCGTGGCCGCACGCGCCGCGTGTTCGCGCCATGTGGCCGTGCTCTCCGCGTTCACCAAGCTCTACGGAATGGCGGGGTTACGGTTGGGATATCTGATCAGCGGAAACGCCCAACTCATCGAGGGGATTCGCCGGGCGGGGCAGGCATGGCCCGTCTCCTCGGTCGCCGAGGCCGCGGGCATCGCCGCCCTAGAAGACGTCGAATACGTCTCGCGCACGCGCGATGTACTGGCGGGCGAGCGAGCGTGGCTTTCCCACGAGCTCTCCTCGCTCGGGCTTTCCGTCGTGCCGTCGGATGCGAACTTCCTTTTAGTCCGCACGCCGGCGAAAGACATCCCCGAGCGCCTGTATAAACAGGGGGTTTTGGTCCGCACGTGCGACTCGTTTTCGGTACTGTCCCGTTTCTGGTGCCGCGTCGCGGTGCGCACGCGCAAGGAGAACGCCCGGCTTGTGATGGCGTTCAGTCGCGCGCTTCGGGCGGAAGGTGCTTCGGGCGAAGGCGAACCCGACGAACGGGGCGGCGCTTCTTGCAGCGGCGCTATGGCGGGCGCGGATGGCCGAGGCTCGGAGAAGGAGGTCGATACCCGTGGGTAGGGCGAAGCCCATCATGATCCAGGGCACCATGTCGAACGCGGGGAAGAGCCTGCTTGCGGCGGGGCTGTGCCGTGTGCTTTCGCAGGACGGCCTGCGCGTGGCTCCCTTCAAGAGCCAGAACATGGCGCTCAACAGCGGTGTCACGGCCGACGGGCTCGAGATGGGGCGCGCCCAGATCATGCAGGCCGAGGCGTGCGGCATCGCGCCCGACGTGCGCATGAACCCTATCCTGCTCAAGCCCGAAAGCGACCACCGAAGCCAGCTTATCGTGGCCGGCAAGGCGCAGGGAGCCTTTGCTGCGAGGGACTACTTCGCGCGAAAGAAGGCGCTCATGCCGCAGATTTTGGAGGCGTTCGATTCGCTCGCGGAGGAAAACGACGTCATCGTCATCGAGGGCGCCGGCAGCCCCGTCGAAATCAACCTTGCCGAAAACGACATCGTCAACATGGGGCTCGCGCGCGCCGTGTCCTCCCCCGTGCTGCTCGCGGGCGACATCGACCCAGGCGGGGTGTTTGCCCAGCTCTACGGCACGGTCGCGCTCTTTGCGCCCGAGGATCGTGCGCTTTTGCGGGGGCTTGTGGTGAACAAGTTCCGCGGCGATGTGGAAATCCTGCGCCCGGGTTTGGACCCGCTCGAGAAGATGTGCGGGGTTCCCGTCGTGGGGGTCGTGCCGTATCTTACGCTCGACCTGGACGACGAGGACTCGCTCGCGCCGCGCCTATCTGCCCGCGAGGCGCGCGGTGTCATCGACGTCGCCGTCGTGCGCCTTCCGCATCTGTCGAACTTCACCGACTTCGACCCGCTTTCGCGCGTGCCCGGCGTGGGCGTGCGCTACGTTTCCTCGACGACCGATCTGGGCCGGCCCGACCTGGTGGTGCTCCCCGGCTCGAAGACCACGCTCGACGACGCGCGCTGGCTTGCGGCTAGCGGCATCGGAGCCTGTGTACGCGCGCTTTCGGGCGCGGGCACGCCGGTGCTCGGCATATGCGGAGGCTACCAGCTTTTGGGAGACGAGCTTTCCGACCCGCACGGCAGGGAAGGCGCTGGCACCGCGCGCGGGCTCGGGCTCATTCCTGCAAGTACGGTGTTCAAGGAGGAAAAGCGCCTCGCCCAATCGGAGCTGCGCATCACGGGCGCCCAAGGCGCGTTCTCGGTGTGGAACGGCATGACGGCGCGCGGGTACGAGATACACGACGGCGAAACGACCGTCTCCTGCGCCCCTGCGGGCACGATTGGCGGCAAACCAGAAGGCGCGGCCTGCGGAAACGTGTTCGGAACCTATCTCCACGGCCTGTTCGACGAACCGGGGGTGGCGCTCGCCCTCGCGCGCTCGCTCGCGCGCATGCGCGGCCTGCCCGAGAGCGTCGTGGGTGCTGAGGGCGCGGTGTCCGCAGCCGAACACCGTGCGCGCGAGTTCGACCGCCTGGCCGACGTCGTGCGCGGAGCGCTCGACATGGAGTATGTCTACCGCATTATCGAGGAGGGCGTATGATCCACGTGTATCATGGCGACGGCAAAGGCAAGACCACGGCGGCGATGGGCCTCGCCCTTCGCATGCTCGCCGTAGGCCGCCGCGTCGTCGTCGTGCAGTTCCTGAAAGACGGCGAAAGCGGGGAGGCGCGCCTGCTCGCCGAGCATTTCGGCGTGCCCGTGTTCGCGGGGAAGGTGTCAGACAAGTTTACCTGGTCGATGACGTCGGAAGAACTTGCCGCGACGTGCGAGCTGCACGATAGGAACCTTGCTTCCGCGCTCGCCGAGCTCGAGGGCGCGCAGGAGGGGCTGCTCGTGCTCGACGAGGCGCTTGACGCGCTTTCGAAGGGGCTTGTCGACGAGGCGCTCGTGGACCGCGCGCTCGATATGTCCGCGCGCGGCGTCGAAGTAGCGCTCACCGGGCGCGCGCCTTCTCGCAAGATCGTGGAGAAGGCCGACTACATAACCGAGATGCGGTGCGAGAAACACCCCTACGAGCAGGGGATGTGTGCAAGGAAAGGAGTGGAGTACTAGATGGATTCCAAGGAGATGGCGCCCGGCGAGATCGAGCAGCGCAGTTTCGAGATCATCACCGAAGAGCTCGGCGGCCGCACGTTCCCGCCGCTCGAAGAGCCCGTCGTGAAGCGCGTTATCCACACCACTGCCGACTTCTCGTACGCCGATTCCCTCGTGTTCACCCATGACGCCGCGCACTGTGCGCTCGACGCACTGCGCGCAGGGGCCACGGTGCTCACCGACACGAACATGGCGCTCGCAGGCATAAGCAAGCCCGCGCTCGCGAAGCTCGGCTGCAAGGCCGTGTGCTACATGGCCGATCCTGATGTCGCCGCGGCTGCGCGCGCCGCGGGCACGACTCGCGCCGTTGCGAGCATGGACAAAGCTTGCGGCATCGAGGGTCCGCTCATCGTGGCCGTCGGTAACGCCCCCACGGCACTTCTGCGCCTCGCCGAGCTCATGGACGCGGGGAAGATCGCGCCCGCGCTCGTCGTTGGGGTGCCGGTCGGGTTTGTGAACGTGGTCGAGGCGAAAGAGGAGCTACTTGCGCGACGCGTGCCGGCCATCGTCGCGAGGGGTCGCAAGGGCGGCTCGACCGTGGCGGCTGCCATTATGAACGCGCTGCTCTACCAGATCACGCGCCCAGGCGGCCCGAAGTGACGGCGCCCGCATCCGCGCCGGCGCTGCGCATCTTCGCCGGCACCACCGAGGGCCGCCTTCTGTGCGAATGGGCGAGCGGGGCGGGCATCCCCGCCCGTGCCTACGCGGCAACCGAGTACGGAGGCGAGCTTTTGGGCGAGCTTCCGGGCATCGAGGTGCATGCGGGCAGGCTCGACGAGGCCGACATGGAGCGCGAGCTTTCCGGCGCGCGCATCGTCGTCGACGCCACGCACCCCTTCGCTACGCTCGCAAGCGGCAACATCCGGGCCGCTTCGCTCGCCGTGGGTGCACGATGCCTGCGCCTTGCGCGCCCGGTCGAGGCGCTGCCCAAAGGCGTCGTGTCGGTCGCGTCGATCGCCTGCGCGGCGCGTTTTCTCTCCGAGAACCCGGGTCGCGCGCTTCTCACGACGGGGAGCAAGGAGCTTGCTCCCTACACACGCGTCGCCGATTTCGCGGAGCGCTTCTTCGTGCGTGTGCTCCCGCTGCCCGGTGCTATAACGAAGTGCATCGACGCGGGGTTTTCGCCGTCGCACGTCATCGGCATGCAGGGGCCCTTCACCCGCGAGCTCAACGAGGCGATGCTTCGGCAGGTGGGCGCCCAGTGGCTTGTGACCAAAGACTCGGGAACCGTAGGCGGCACGGCCGAGAAGCTCGCCGCCGCGCGCGACGCGGGAGCGCGCTGCATCGTGGTCACCCGTCCCGCCGAGGGAGGCGGGGCCCTTTCGCTTCGGGAAGTGGAAGACGCGCTCTTACTGGAGTTCGCGCGCTAGGCGCTCGCCGCGCCTAGCGCGCCCTCCCGCCCGCGAGGAGGAGCGCCCCGAGCAAGCTCGACCCGTACAAGCCCGTCATCCACCAATAGCTCGAGGACGACGCCCGGAACTGGCGCAAACAGCCCTTCAATGAGTTGCGGTGAAATAGTGTCTGTTTTTGCTGCTGGATAGCATATTCAGTCCCTAATTCACCGCAACTTGTTGGTTGTGGCTTACTGGTAGCGTAGGCACTCCACCGGGTCGAGCTTTGCTGCGCGGCGAGCGGGGTAGAAGCCAAAGATTACACCGATGCCGACCGATACGGCAAACGCGATCAACACTGTCGTAATGGAGAAGCTTGGCGTGATCGTCCCGGTAGCTCCAAACTCGCTCATGATGCCCGAGCTTGCGGCAAAGAACGTGAGTCCCCATGCCAGCAGATAGCCTATCAGGACACCCAGTAGGCCACCGGTGACGCACAGCGCCGAAGACTCGGCCAAAAACTGCGCGGTGATATCGCGACGACTGGCGCCCAGAGCGCGGCGGATGCCGATCTCGCGAATGCGCTCCGTTACGTTGGTAAGCATCATATTCATAATGCCGATACCGCCGACAAGCAGCGAGATGCTGGCGACAGCACCCATGATGAGCGAGAACGCGCCCATAAAGGAGTTGAGTGCATCGATGGCGCTTTTCATGGATGTCGCCGATACACTGTCGTACTCATCCTCCTCCTCGATGCCCTTCATCGCGCGAACCTTGGACTCGATGGTCTTACAAAGCTCATCCATGTCCGTGCCCTCGGCGGCAAGTGCCGTCACGCTGGGGAATGAAGGATTCTCGTCGCCAAACAGCCCGGCGATGGTTTCGCGTGGCATATACAGCGTGAGCGAGCCCATGGAGTCGCTGCCGCCATCAATCACGCCTACAATCTGCACCTCGCCGTTGGACACCTTGATGGTTTTTCCCAGCGCATCCTGTTCGTTGCCGTACAGCTGATCGGCGCCGCCGCGGCTGATGAGCGCCACGCGCGAGCCTGATTGAGACTCGGCCTGGGAATAGGTACGCCCCGCAACGAGCTTGCTGGCCCCCACGGCGTCAAGCATGTCACTATCGACACCCTGTGCCATGACGGTATAGCTTTTATTGCCGGTCTTGTACTCGGTATACGCGCTGTCGACAATGCCGATCT
This sequence comes from uncultured Collinsella sp., assembly GCA_937982065.1. GTDB lineage: Bacteria > Actinomycetota > Coriobacteriia > Coriobacteriales > Coriobacteriaceae > Collinsella. Next base: position 44,281 of record CALJMO010000047.1, on the reverse strand, counting down.
GCTCTATCTGCGGCACCAGTTTTTGAAGCTTCTCGATGTCCGACTCGGTGAGTTCTTGCGACGAATAGATTTGCACCATGCGTGCCGCATTGAGGCCCAGGCTGTTGACCAAGCTGTTTTGGATGCCGCCGATGAGCGAAGTCATGGCGATAACCGAGGCGATGCCGATGACAATGCCCAGGATGGTGAGCAGGCTGCGCCCCTTGTTGGCCTCGAGCGAGTGAAGGGCTTCCTGGATAAGATCGCGGGCGCTCATGCCATCTCTCCTTTCGGCGGGTTGGCGGAGGCGGAAATCATGGGCAGGCTATCTACGGCGCTGCGTAGGGTCCGCGGTGCATGTGGAATATACGCGCCGTCGTGAATGCGACCGTCGCGGATGGTCACGGCACGGTCGGCCTCGGCGGCGATGCCGGGGTCGTGTGTGATAAGCACGATGGTTTTGCCGCGCTTCTGGAGCTTATGGAAGGTCTCCATCACAAGCGCTCCGGTAGCGGAGTCCAGGTTTCCCGTCGGCTCATCGGCCAGGATGATGGGCGGGTCATTAACGAGGGCGCGTGCGATGGCGACACGCTGCATCTGGCCGCCCGAGAGCTCGGATATGCGGTGGTCCCAGTGGTCGACCGGTAGCGTGACGGCCTGCAGCGCGTGCACGGCGCGCATTTCGCGCTGGCTACGGGGCACATTGGTGTAGGCCAGCGGCAGCATGACGTTTTCGATAACCGACAGGCGCGGCAGCAGGTTGAAGCTCTGAAAGACAAAGCCAATGCTCAGGGCGCGAACTTCGGTGAGCTCGTCATCATCGAGCTCGGCCACGTTGAGCCCTTGCAGGTAGTAGTCGCCCGCCGTCGGCTTATCCAGGCAGCCTAGGATGTTCATGAGCGTTGATTTGCCCGAGCCCGAGGGGCCAGTGATAGCGACGAATTCGCCGGGATTTACCGCCAGGCTCACGTTGTGCAGGATGTGGGCGCACCCCGCCTCGCTCTCAAAGATGCGGTGCACGTTGCGGATGTCGATAACGGGACGCATTACATGCCCTCGTCGGCAGACATACTGCCCGAATCCGCGCCGTAGCCGCCGTCAGCCGCTGCGTCCGCTCCGGTGTCCATGACGAGGGTGTCGCCATCGCGCAGCTTGGTAACCGGCACGTTGGGGTTGATCTCGTTGCCCTGGTCGTCGCGCTTGCCCTGTGTCTTGCCGACTACGGCTTCGTTGTCGTTTTGCGTCACGACGGTCACCTTCACGCGACGGGTTTGCTTGCCCTCGTCATCAGTCGCCACTTTGACGTAATAGTGTTCGCCGTCTTCGGTCATGAGCGCCATCGTCGGCACCATCACCACGTCGTCGAGCTGCTCGGTCACCACCGAGACCTCGGCCGTCATGCCCGGCTTCAGGCGCGCGTCGGGCGCCTCGATGAGAATGTCGACGTTAAAGGTCACGCTGCCGCCGCCACCGTTGGCGGCGTCGGAGTTTGCCACCGACGCGATAGCCGTGACGGTGCCCTGGCTCACGATATCGGGAAACGCGGGATACGTGACGTTGGCGCTCTGCCCAACGGCGATCTTGGCGATGTCCTTTTCGCCCACCTGCACGGTCACCTTCATCTTAGATAGGTCGGCGATCTGCATGCACTGCTTGCCGCCGCTCGTATCGCTTTCGCCCATGATCATGCCGCCTGTAACCGTGGCGCCCACTTTGGCATTGAGCTCCACGATGCTACCCGAGCTCGGGGCCGTGACCGTGCGACTGGAGGCCTTGGCGTTCGCCTGGTCGAGGTTTGCCTGGGCTGATGCGAGGCTGCGCTGCGCGGCCGATACGGCGTTCGTGTCCACTGATGCGGCGGAGACGCCAGCCGCTGCGGAAGCTCCCTCGACGTCCGTCGTTGGGGTGGCCTGCGCAGCAGCTGCGGCTTTCTGCGCGTTGGCGAGGTCTTCTTGAGCGGCAGCAACTGCACGCTGCGCCTCGGCAACGTTGCGATCGAGCTCGTCGTTTTTAATGGTCATAAGCACGTCGCCCTCGTTGGCGGATTGGCCTGCCTGCACGTTGATAGAATCGACCGTGCCGTCGACAGAAGGGGAGACCACTGAGGACGAAATGGGTTTGAGCTGGCCTTTCGCCTCGACCGTTGTGGTAAACGTGCCCTCGGTCACTATGTCGGTCACAGGACCGCTAGCGCCCTGTGGCTGCACATTGATAACAAGGGTTGCAACAATGGCAATGAGCGCGACGGCACCCACGACGCCGGCGGCAATACCGCGACGAATCAGCTTTTTGCGTCGGCGTTCGGCACGCTTTGCCTTGAGCTTGGCATATGCCTCTTCATCGGAAATCTCGGCCGTATCGTTCGCGCGTCCGCTCTGCTTGTCGGCATGTACGTTTGTAATCAGAGGAAACGTTTCGGTGGCACCTTCGGGCGTGCGCTCGGTATCATCTGGGCCCGGGGTGATCGTGGGGACATTCGGCATAGCGTCTCCTTTATAGAAAGAACCTCGATAATTATATGCGCCCACCGGTTGGGGCGGGCGCATAGGACGGTTTCTTTCGGAACTGTTAGATTGGTCGCAGCGGTTCCACGTTGTAGGAATGCGCGCGTTGCACTACGAGTGGACAACCACGCACAGGCCGACTTTGATGCAATCGTGCAGTGCCTTGGCGTCGGCCAGGCGCAGGTTGATGCAACCGTGGCTGCCGCACCACTTGTACGACTCGGCGTTATCGAAGCTCTTGTCGTTTTGCCAAGTGGCGTCGTGGAAGCCGATCATGTTGCCCTCAAACGGCATCCAGTAGCTCACCGGGCTCTCATATTTGGGTTTACCGGTCTCGGGGTCCTTGGCTCCGATCAGGGTGCTGCCGCCGTCGTTGCTGTTGATTTGCCACACACCCTCGGGGGTGGCGTCTTCGCCCGGTTTGCCCGAGATAAAGTTGGCCTCCCAAACGATATTTCCGCTCTCGTCATAGTAGCGCGCGTGCTGTTCGGACAAGTCGACGTCGATATACGCCTTCCAGTCGGGCTCTCCCTTTGCGGTAAAGGTGTCGGCCTTCTGGGAGTACTTGATCTCGATTTCGCCGGTCTGCTTGTTGTTAATGGCGTCCTCGACCTGCTTGGCGAGCGAGCTGCTGTCGATGGACCAACCAAAGTCGCCGCCTTCGACGGCGCACTGCTTGCCATCGGCGCGCGTCCACCAGCGAGTGGAGCCCACGGTATTAAAGCCGTTGGCGAGTTCGGCTGCCCAGTTGCTGATCTGCGACGTATCGAGCGTTGGGTTGGCGGGATCGGCAAAGCTGATCCACTGCAATACGGAGCTGCCATCAACCTTGCCGGCATCCTCGCCGTTGAGCTTGAGGGTCACGTTGACGCCCAGGAAGTTGTTGGCGGCATCGCATGCGGCCTGAATCTGATCATCGGTCAGCGTTCCATTGAGCGGCTCATAGGCATCGTTGCCGAGCTTGGAAAGATCTACGGACTCGGCCAGCGAGGCAAGCTCGAGCTCGGCATACTTAATGACATGCTCGCGGTTGATTTTCTCGTTGGAGCGCGCCTTCTCGACGGTAAACTTGCCGGCCTGCTCGTCATAGGAGCTATTGGCCTCGAACGTGCCCGAACGGCCCTCGTTAAACTCGTCGATGGCGTCGCCCAGATCCTTCTCAAACTTCTTTTGGTCAAAGGTGTCGGAGAGCATGGACAGGTCGACGTCTTGATCAAGATCGATTTCGTTGGAGGTAGCAGTTGTTTTGGTCTTGCCGCTTAAGGATTCCACGAGGCGGACCGGCCAAATAAAGGCTTCGTTGTGGCTGATGATTTCTTTTGCAGCAGCTTCACCGTCGACGATGGGTTCATCGGACTCGGGCTGATAGGTCCAGCTAAAGTCATCGCCTGTCACGGCGAGCTTATAGTGCTTCCATGCCGAATTGACCTTGGTAGCGGCAGACGAAGCGTTGGAGAACGAGACGTCGACGCCGGCGATGGTGGTGTTGGGGTAGGCTACCTGAGAAAATGCTACGACGCCTACGATATAGACAATGACGATTAGACCCAGGACGACAAAGAGCGTCGTCTTTTTGCCCGACTTATTGTTCTCGGCGGACTTGCGCGCGGGGCCGCGATCGCATCGAGCGTGCGTGGGGGGCTGCTTGGGCGCATTGCCGTTTGCCTGGTGCTGCTGTCGTTGTTGACGCTGCTGTCGCTGTTGGTTCGGGCGTTGGGAAACGTTTGCTGCACTACGCTGCTGACCGTGGCTCGGCGCGATAGGACGCGGCGACTGAACGCCTCCGGTGTGCCTGCTCGGCTGCTGCGGATCGGGAATCAGTTGAGTTCGATCGTTTTGCGACATCGTATGCATATCCTTCGATTTTCGCCTTGCGGTTCATCGTGTTTTTACTGGGCTTGCATTATAGCGATTGCCCTGCTGTTTGTGGTACGGAAACGGTGGCATTCAAAAGAGGTGGGACATTTGTCCCACCTTTGAGTCATTCTTTGTCGCTATCTGCACACACCGCATTTTGCACAGGCCGAAAGTGCGGCCGGAGTCTGCGCGATGCCGCCCTTTGCCGTCTCGCGCAGCGTGGCCGGCAACGCGTGACCCACCGAGAGCATGACATGTGCCATCTGGTCAAACGGCACCAAGCTCTTAATGCCTGCGAGGGCGAGTTGTGCCGAGCTAAAGGCCGCTGCCACGCCGATGGCGTTGCGGTTTTGGCAGGGCACCTCCACGAGGCCACCGACGGGGTCGCAAACGAGGCCCAGCAGGTTACTCAGCGCGATGGAGCTGGCGTCGAGCGCCTGCTCGGGCGTGCCGCCGAGCATCTGCGCCAGCGCGGCGGCTGCCATGGCAGCGGCACTTCCCACCTCGGCTTGACAGCCACCCTCGGCGCCGGCGACGCAGGCGCTCGTGGTGAGGTTGAGGCCGATGGCGGCTGCGCAGTAGAGCGCGTCCATGACCTGCTCGTCGTCGAGCTGCAGGCGATCGGCGAGCGCAAGCACGCAGCCGGGCACAACACCCGCGGAGCCGGCCGTGGGGGCGGCGACGATCACGCCCATCGTAGCGGAGCGCTCGAGCACGGCCATGGCGCGGGCCACGGCGTCGGTCTGAACGGGGCCCATCAGGCTTTCACTCAAATCGTTGCGGCCGGTGGCTTCGACGAGCTTGGCCTCGCCGCCGATAAGCCCGCCAAGCGAACGCTGCGGATTGGCGATGGGGGCCGTGGTCTCCTCGCGCATGACCTCGAGCACGCGGCGCATGGCGGCGACGGCGTGGGCCTCGCCGGTCAAACGCGCCTCGCGGACGGCCATGACGGCGCCGATGCTGAGCCCCAGTTCCTCGCACGCATCGAGCAGCTGCTCGCCGTCGTCGAAGATCTCCTTGGCCGAGACGCCGGGGGAGAGCGACGAGGCAGAACCGGGGAGCTCGATAAAGGTCGCGTAATCGACATTGTCGAGCTTACGTAACATGGGGACGACGGTGTCGTCGGGCGCGCCGTCGGTCTCAAAGACGGAGTAGGCCTGGCCGCCCACTTCGGTGCGGTAGGTGCGGCAGAAGGCGATGTTCACGTGGGCGTAGGCGAGCAGGTTGGTGAGCGCGGCGAGTACACCGGGGACGTCCTTGTGCGCCACGAAGAGCGTGGAATACATGCCCGAGATGTCGACGCCGACGCCGTTAATGCGGCTGATGCGCATCTTGCCGCCGCCCAGGCTCTCGCCGCGGACCTGTGCCGTGGCGCCCGTGTCGTCGACCATGTCAATGTCGACGGTGTTGGGGTGGATGGACGCGTCGTCGCCCTTGATGCCAAAGTGATATTCGAGGCCCTGCTCGCGTGCGAGGTCGAAGGCCTGCTTGATGTTCTCGTCATCGGTGTCGAGGCCCAGTATGCCCGCGACGAGCGCACGGTCGGTGCCGTGGCCGCGGTAGGTGTGGGCGAAGGAGTTCCACAGGCCAAAGGTGACTTTGGTGATGCGGCCTTCCAGCAGGCTGGCAGCAACTTGGGCGCACCGCAGGGCGCCGGCGGTGTGCGATGAGCTGGGGCCGACCATGACGGGGCCCAAGATCTCGAATGCCGAGGTCGTAGCTAGTGTTTGCGGCTTGCCTGCCATGGGTGCTCCTTTAATCTGTCCCGTCGTCCCGAGGGGCGGGGCATAAGGTCGCCTGCTCGGACAGTCCTGCTCGCACGGAGAGCACATTAAGTGCTCTCCGGCTCGTGCGGAACTCGCGATCGACCTTATGCCCCGCCCTCGGGACTAAGGATACATGGTAGAGGCGCGTGTGCTCCAAAATTCATTGGCTGGTGACCTATTCCATGTCCCGCGGTGGCTCATCTTCATCACCGGTTAAATAAAAAAGAAGTACCGGTTGAAACCGGTACTTCTTTTGAAAGTGCATATGTTGTGACCTTAGCGGTTCTTAATTACAGGCCGCAGGCTGATTTGAATTCTTCGACTCGGTCGGTTTTCTCCCAGGTGAAGTCGGCGTCTTCTCGGCCGAAGTGACCGTAGGCTGCCGTCTTTTCGTAGATGGGGCGACGCAGGTCTAGGTCGCGGATGATTGCACCCGGGCGCAAGTCGAAGGTCTTCTCTACGGCCTCGACGATCTTGTCCTCGGCAACATGTGCGGTACCGAAGGTGTCGACCATGATTGAGAGGGGCTTGGAAACGCCAATGGCATAGGCAAGCTCGACCTCGCAACGGTCGGCCAGGCCGGCGGCGACCACGTTCTTGGCGACCCAGCGCGCGGCATACGCGGCGGAGCGGTCGACCTTGGTGCAGTCCTTGCCGCTAAAGGCACCGCCGCCGTGACGGCCGTAGCCGCCGTAGGTGTCGACGATGATCTTGCGGCCGGTGAGGCCCGTGTCGCCCATGGGACCGCCCACGACAAAGCGACCGGTGGGGTTCACGTAGATGTCCGCGTTGTCCCATGGCATGTTCTCAGCGGCCATGACCGGGGTGATGACGTGCTCGATGAGGTCGGCCTTGATCTTGCCCATGTCCTCGATCTCGGCGGCGTGCTGCGTGGAGATGACGATGGTCGTGACCTCGACGGGCTTGCCGTCTTCGTAGCGCACGGTGACCTGGGTTTTGCCGTCGGGACGCAGATAGGCGAGGGTGCCGTCGTGACGCACGGCAGCCAGGCGCTCGGCCAGGCGGCTTGCCAGGTAGTGCGGCATGGGCATGAGGGTCTTGGTCTCGTTGGAGGCATAACCGAACATCATGCCCTGGTCGCCGGCACCGATCAGGTCGATCGGGTCGGTGGTAGCGCCGGTCTGGGTCTCGAAGGACTCGTCGACGCCCTGGGCGATATCGGGCGACTGCTCGTGGATGAGGCTCATAACGCCGCAGGTGTCGCAGTCAAAACCGAACTTGGCACGGTTGTAGCCAATGCGTCGGATAACGCCGCGGGCGATTTCCTGTACGTCGACGTAGGCTTGGGTACGGATCTCGCCGGCGACGATGACGGTGCCGGTAGTCACGAGGGTCTCGCAAGCGCAGCGGACGTTCTCCACGTTGGCAGGCACGCCGTTGGGGGCGATGTAGCCCTGCTCCTGCAGCTCTATTTCTTTGGCGAGGATTGCGTCGAGGACGGCATCGCTGATCTGGTCAGCGATCTTATCGGGATGACCTTCGGTCACCGACTCCGACGTAAAAACAAAGGACCCGTGTTGGGGCGGGATGGAACGAAGTTCTTCTGACATGATCGTCCTTTCAAAAACGTGTCCCGGCGACCGTTACCATTCCGCCGGGCTCTCTATGCAAGGGCACATCATAGCGCGTAAATCAAACATTCACACCCTTTCCGCACCTACTCATTGGGGACAGACTTAAATGACCATCCGTGTACTCATTGGGGACAGGCTTAAACGACCAGCCTTACCTAAGTGCCGACAGGTTGCCCAAAGAATGGTCATTTAAGTCTGTCCCCAATGAGTAGGTCTCCCTAATGAGTAGGTCAGTGCCCTTTGTGCGGAGGTTGCTTTGTTGCTTTATACTGATGCGGTTAGACATCCATCCTGCAATCGAGGAGATTTCCATGGCATCAGACGTTCGCGTCCGCTTTGCACCCTCACCCACGGGCAAGCTGCACATCGGCGGTGCCCGCACCGCTATCTATAACTGGGCTTTCGCCCGTGCAAACGGCGGCACGTTCATCCTGCGCATCGACGACACCGACCCCACCCGTTCCACCGACGAGAACACGCAGATCATCCTGCGCGCCATGCGTTGGCTGGGTTTGGACTGGGACGAGGGTCCCGAGGTGGGCGGCGACTACGGCCCCTACGCACAGACCGAGCGCCTGGACCTGTACAAGCAGGCTGCCCAGAAGCTTTGGGACGAGGGCAAGGCCTATCCCTGCTTCTGCACCAAGGAGCAACTCGACGCCGATCGCAAGGCCGCCCAGGAGCGCAAGGACCCCTTCCAGGGCTATCAGCGCCGCTGCCGCGATCTTGATCCCGAGGAGGCCCGTCGCCGCATCGAGGCCGGCGAGTCCTACGTTCTGCGTATCAAGGTGCCCGAGGACCGCGGCGACGTCGTCATCCACGACGCCGTCCACGGCGAGGTGACCTTTGATGCCAAGGAGCTCGACGACTTTGTCATCTTCCGCTCCGACGGCACGCCCACGTATAACTTCGCGACCGTTGTCGACGACGCCATGATGAAGATCACCCACGTCATCCGCGGCGACGACCATCTGTCCAACACCCCGCGCCAGGTCATGGTTTACGAGGCCCTCGGCGCGCCCGTGCCTACGTTCGCCCACATCTCCATGATCTTGGGTGCCGACGGCAAGAAGCTCTCCAAGCGCCACGGCGCCACCTCGGTGGAGGAGTACCGCGACGCCGGCTATCTGTCCGATGCCTTCGTCAACTATCTGGCGCTGCTCGGCTGGTCGCTCGACGGCGAGACCACGATCATCCCGCGCGATGTCCTGGCCAGCAAGTTCTCGCTCGACCGCATCTCCAAGAACCCGGCGACCTTCGACCCCAAGAAGCTCGACTGGGTTAATGCCGAGTACATCAACGGCATGTCCGACGCCCAGTTTGCCGACGAGATCATGGTCCCCGAGCTGCACGAGGCAGGCCTCATCGAGGGTAATGTCGAGTACGGCGAGGATTGGATCGACGCGCTTGCCGCCATCGTCAAGCCGCGCACCAAGATGCCGGCCGACGCCGTGACCGTCGCCGCTCCCATCTTTGCTACGGCCGAGACGCTCGAGTATGACGAGAAGTCTGTCAACAAGGGCCTGGCCAAGGAAGGCATGGGCGCCATCCTGGATGCCGCTAAGGCCGCGCTCGAGGGCGTGGACGAGTGGACGGCTGCCAACATCGACGCCGCGCTTGAGCCGCTGCCCGAGCAGATGGACCTCAAGAAGCGCGTGGTGTTCCAAGCTGTGCGCGTCGCCGTCTGCGGCAACATGGTGAGCCCCCCGCTGGGCGAGACCATGGCGCTCATCGGCCGCGACGACTGCCTGGCGCGCATCGACCGCGCCCGCACGATGGCGCTGTAACAGTCGCGTAAGCGCATGTATCTGAGCCCCGCTCACCACGAGTGGGGCTCTTGTTTCTGTAGACGTATGGGATAGGAGGTGCTGGGGCCTTGGCCGAGCAACTGTCACTGTTTGGTTCGCCGGAACCTAAGGAAGCTCCGAAGTCCGCAGCCCCTTCCGCCGCCCCGGCGCAGCCCGAGCCCGCACCCGAACCCGTCGCCGCCTATGCGAGCGTAGCCCTCGACATCCCGACCCGTGCGCTGTCCGAGCCGTTTGCCTACGGCATTCCGCAGTCGCTCGCCAACGATGTCCAGATCGGATCCACCGTTCTAGTCCATTTTGGCAACCGTGCGGCCGCGGGCTACATCGTCGACATCGCGCCCGAGCTGGCCAACCTGCAAGGTAACGACGCCCTCGATTCCGTGCGCATCAAGCCTATCGAGGCTATCCTCAGCAAGCCGCTCTTTACTGCCGAGGCTGCCCGTATTGCGCGCTGGATGAGCCGCGAATATGTCGCGACGCTTTCCGAATGCCTGCGCCTGTTCTTGCCCCCGGGCGGAAGTCCGCGCGTGGTCAAGGGCGATGACGGTGTGTGGACCGTTGAGCGTCCCGCCGTCAAACCCATCCAAAACCGCTGGGTCATGCTCACGCCCGAGGGTTTCGACTACACGCCGCCCAAGACAGCGGTCCGCCAGCGTCAGCTCATCGAGGCACTACAGTGCGGCCCGGTCACAACGCGCGACCTCAACCTGCTCTACAACAGCATGTCGGCGACCATCAAGGCGCTCGAAAAACGTGGTGTCGTCGTGGTGGAGGAGCGTCGCGCCTGGCGTGGCTGCAGCGAGCAGACCACGCTGTCCTCGGCAAGCGGTAAGGCACCAGTCGCGCTCACGAACGGCCAGCAGCAGGCGCTCGCGCAGATTGAGCGCGCCCGTCTGGACGCTCATGGCGACGTTGTCCTTGTCGATGGCGTCACCGGTTCCGGCAAAACTGAGGTCTACCTCTCGGCGATTGAACGCGTGCTGGCGGCCGGCCGTTCGGCCTGCGTGCTTGTGCCCGAGATCTCGCTGACGGCCCAAACCGTCGGCCGCTTCCGCTCGCGCTTTGGCGAGACGGTTGCGGTCTTCCACTCGCGCCTTTCTGCCGGCGAGCGCCTGGACCAGTGGGACATGGTCGCCAGCGGTGCCGCGCGCGTGGTCGTGGGCGCCCGCTCGGCGCTCTTTTGTCCGCTCTGCGACTTAGGCCTTATCATCATCGACGAGGAGCACGAGACCAGCTACAAGCAGGGTTCCAGCCCGCGCTATCATGCTCGCGAGGTCGCTGCCGAGATGGCGCGCCGCTATCGCTGTCCACTCGTGTTGGGTTCGGCCACGCCTTCTGCAGAGGCCCTCGACCGCTGCCGCCGCGGCACGTACAACGGTGCCACCTGGACACGCGTCGAGATGCCCGAGCGCCCGGGACACGCCGTGTTGCCCACGGTCCGCATTGCCGACCTGCGCCGCGAGTTTTCGCACGGCAGCCGCTCCATGTTCTCAAAACCACTGATGGAAGGCTTGGAACGCGTGGTCGAGCGCCGCGAGAAGGCCGTGCTGCTGCACAACCGTCGCGGTTTTGCGCCGTTTTTGATGTGCCGCGAGTGCGGCTGCGTCCCTACCTGCAATCATTGTTCCACCGCGCTCACGTATCACGAGCGCACGCACACGCTGCAATGCCACACCTGCGGTTCGTCCTGGCGCGTGCAGCCCTATCCGGCACCCACGAGTCGTTGCCCCAAATGCGGCAGCCGCTACCTGGCAAAAATGGGCCTGGGCACGCAGCAGATTGAGGACGCACTGCACCAGATGCTGCCCGAGGACGTCGCCATCATTCGCATGGACGCCGATTCCACGCGCGGAAAGGACGCGCATAAAAAGTTGCTCGAGCGGTTCGATGCCGCCGATTGCGCGGTGCTGCTAGGTACCCAGATGATCGCCAAGGGTCTCGACTTTCCCGAGGTTACGCTCGTGGGCGTGGTCAATGCCGACTTTGCGTTAAAGCTCCCCGATTTTAGAGCGGGGGAGCGCGCCTACGATTTGCTGGAGCAGGTCGCGGGCCGTGCCGGACGCGGTGATCGCCCCGGTGAGGTCATCATCCAGACCTATCTGCCCGAGGACCCGGTCATTCGCGCCGTTGCCGAGCATGATCGCTCGATCTTTACCGACTACGACCTAGACCAGCGCCGAGACGCGCTATATCCGCCCTTCGTGCGCCTGGTCAACATTTTGGTGTGGTCGACGAAGGCGGATGATGCGCAGGACTACATCGGTCGCATCGCAAAGCTGCTCAAGCGCCGCTGGCATGCCGCCGCGCCCGACTTTTTGCGGGCGGGCCGCGCGGTGCCCCAGGTGCTTGGTCCGGCTTCGTGTGTAATCGAGAGAGCCAAGGACCGTTATCGCTTCCACCTGCTTGTGAAGTCGCCCGTGGGGTACCATGTCTCTGATGATATTGACGCCTGCCTTAAAGAGGTGGGCTCTGTGCGCGGCGTGAGCGTGAGCGTTGACGTCGATGCCTATGATTTGATGTAACAACCCGAAAGGATGGCCATGGAAGCCAACGGAATCGTACTTTCGCCCGACCCTCGTTTGCGCCAGGAGTGCGCCGTCATCGAGGAGATCACTCCGGCGATCGAGGCGCTTGCCGAGAAGATGAAGAAAATGATGTTCGAGAACGGCGGTTGCGGCCTAGCTGCCCCGCAGATCGGCGAGCTCATTCAGCTCGTCACCATCGACTGCGACTACAGCGACAAAAACGACTACGACCCGTACGTGCTCATCAATCCCGTTATTGTTGAGCAGAGCGACCATCTGGTGCCCTTTAGCGAGGGCTGCCTTTCCATCCCTGGTATTAGCTGCGAGATTGAGCGTCCCGACCATGTCGTCGTCGAGGCGTATGACTTGGATGCCAACCTTATTCGCTATGAGGCCACGGGCGATCTGTTCTGCGTGTGCCTGCAGCACGAGATCGATCACCTGCACGGTAACACCATGTTCGAGCGACTGAAGCCGATGCAGAGGATCAAGGCCGTCAAGGAGTACCAGGACGCCCTGGCCCGCGGCGCTCGACCGGGCGAGACGGAGTAGGTCCCACCGTCCCCGGTGCTGAGCCCCCACATATCATCCCGTGCTCAAACATTCTCGCTTTGCTGCGAAACTGCGCGCGGGACGATATGTGGGGGCTCAGCACCGGGGACTGCGTTGTTCTGGCTCGGTTCGCCCGGGTGCCGTCGGGCCAGGGAAGGGCGTCTTCGCTGATAGGTGCTTTGCTGAAAGAGCTGCTTTTATTGCGGCTCTTTCTTTGGTTTTGGGTATATTTGTTCTTGTTGAAATGTTATTGCGGATGGGCTGGGTACTTTGCTTTCCGCTGTTATTTGTAGCCGTCTCGGCTTTGGTTGAGGGGAGACGTTCTTTATGCGTATTGTGTTTATGGGTACGCCTGATTTTGCTGTGCCTTCGCTGACTTCGCTTGTTGAGGCTGGTAATGAGATTGCGCTTGTTGTTACTCGTCCCGACGCTGTTCGTGGGCGTGGTAAGAAGCTTGAGCCGTCTCCTGTTAAGGCCAAGGCGCTCGAGCTTGGCCTGCCGGTTGTTGAGGCTAATCGTATGACGGCCGAGGTTATCGAGTCGCTCCAAGCTGCCCAGGCTGATATCTTCTGTGTGGCTGCCTATGGCTGCATTTTGCCTGATGAGGTGCTGCATATGGCGCCGCTTGGTATTGTGAATGTTCATGCTTCGCTGCTGCCTCGTTGGCGTGGGGCTGCTCCTATTCAGCGTGCGATTCTCGCTGGTGATGAGGTTGCTGGCGTTTCTATTATGCGTATTGGACATGGCGTTGATACCGGCGCTTATTGTGCCCAGGCGTCTACGTCTGTTGCCGGTAAGCATGCCGAGGCGCTCACGATGGAGCTTGGTGAGCTTGGCGGCAAACTGCTTGCCGATACGCTTCCTTCTCTTGCCGATGGCACCGCCGTGTGGACTGAACAGGATGAGGCGCTCGTTACCCATGCTGCCAAGATTTCCAAGCTGGAGATGCGTCTGGATCCGCAGATGGCTGCGCTTGATTGCGTGCGCCATGTGCTGGCCTCGTCCGATACCGCGCCTGCCCGATGCGTGATTGCCGGCAAGACCGTGCGCGTGCTCGATGCTGCACCGGCCGATGTCTCGCTTGGCGAGGGCGCTGTTGACGTTAAGAACAAGCGTGTTTACCTGGGTCTTTCCGATGGCTCGGTTGAGTTGCTCGAGGTTAAGCCCGATGGTAAGCGTGCTATGGCCGCTTCTGCTTGGGCTGCTGGCCTGCAGGGCGCTGATCTTTCGTGGGGTGTTTTGTCATGAGCAAGTTGTCTCCCGCGCGCAAGCTTGCGCTCGATGTGCTGATGGAGGCCGATCGCCGCGGCATGTATGCGCGCGACGTGCTGTCCTCTCGCGCATCGGCCAAGGCTATTGATCAGCGCGATTCCGCTTTTGCCGCCCGCTTGGCGCTGGGTGTTGCCGCCACGCAAGGTATTTTGGACGAACTGCTTGATCAGTTTCTTGATAAGCCTAAAAAGGTTGCGCCGCGTGTTCGCATGGCACTTCGTATCTCGGCCTTCGAGATGCTCTATCTGCATACGCCTGGCCGCGTTGCAGTAAGTCAGGGTGTTGAGCTGGTTCGCTGCGGTGCTAAGTCTGCCGCCGGTTTGGCCAATGCTGTACTGCATAAGGTCGCGGACAATGTTGAGGACTTTGCCACGGCGTCCGATGTAGATGAGTCTGAGCGACGCCTGGTTCGTCTGTCGCGCCTGATGGGACTGCCGCGTTGGCTGTGCGCCCGCATTATGGCATCGTTCGACACGCCAGAGGGTGCGCTTAACTTTGCCGGCAATCTGGCCCCCGCGCCACTGGCCCTGCATGAGAACGCCTTTGCGACCAAGCCCGATCCGTATATCTCGCAGCTCGTCGCGCCTGTCTTCCCGGGCTGCCATGCTCCGGTCGATGCGCAGGTCGCGGTTGCATCGGGCGTGTTTGAGCGTGCTGCCGCGGTTGCCTCGGATCTTAACGCCCAGCTTATCGCTACTGCTGCGACACGTCCCGGTCGTTGCCTGGAGATTGGCGCCGGTCGCGGTACCAAGACCTATGTGATGATGTGCCAGGCCAAACGTGCCGGGTACGAGCACCAGCATACCGCGCTCGATCTGCATGATCGCAAGTGCGATCAGAATCTCGCGCGCCTGCATAAGGCGGGTATTACGGGTGTTCGTACGGTGTCGGGCGATGCCTGCGAGCTCAATGAGGTGCTTACGTCTTTTGACGCGATGCTTGGCGAGCCCGCCCTGTTCGACACGGTGTTTATCGATGCGCCGTGCTCTGGCACTGGCACCATGCGCCGTCACCCCGAGATTCCGTGGCGCCTGATCGAGAACGACGTTACGACTGAGCTGCCCAAGCTACAGCTGACGATGCTCAAGGAAGCAGCCGCGCGCGTTGCTGCCGGCGGTGAGCTTATCTATGCCACCTGCTCGGTTTTTGACGAAGAGAACACGCAGGTCGTGGATGCCTTCCTAGCCTCTCCCGAGGGCGCCGGCTTTACCGTGGCGCCGCTCTCCGAAGCCCAGATTCTGCAGCTTCCCGATTTCGCGCAGGCCAAGAAGCTCGTATCCGTACGCCAGAACGATCGAGGCCTCTTCCAAAGCGTGCCGGTAAACGCCGACTCCTACGACGGCCACTTCTGCGCCCGCCTAGTCCACAAGTAACTACTAAGTTGCGGTGAAATAGGGATTGAATAGCGGCTTCTGCCCGCCAAACAGTCCTTATTTCACCGCAACTCATAGAGCCGCCTTTAGCGCAAAGAAATAGCCCCGCGATCGGTTTCGGTCGCGGGGCCGCGTTGTTCCTAGTGGTTATGCGGGCAGTTGGCGCAGCAGCCGCTGGTGGCGGTGGTGCTGGAACCACCGCTGCGCTGGTCGGTGTTGTAGAAACCGCTGCCCTCAAACTTGATGCCGCTGGCCGAGAACGTCTTGGCCGCCGGAGCGCCGCAGCTCGGGCACACGACCTCGGGGGTCTCGGACATGGGATGCTCAACCTCAAACACGTTGCCGCAGCTCGAGCACTTATAATCGTAGCGCGCCATAATACTTCCTTTTCAGCACAAAGCGGGCAGATCGCTCTGCCCGCATAAATTCAAACAGCTGTAACTGTACCCTATATCGGGGGTTTTATCACGCTTCGTCCCAGAATCTATGGGTGTTGCGCAGGAGCTGTGCAGTTTTGCCCTCGGCGGCCGCAACGTCGACCTCATCGGCCTGCCACGTCCAGTTGCCCGTGGCCACGCCCGGCACGTTCATGCGCGAGTCGTCGCCAAGCCCCAGGATATCCTGCAGCGGCATCATCACCAGGGGAGCGTCGCTTGCCAGCGCGTCGCCCATCAGCTTGGCCGCCACCTCAACACCGCTCGGTTCGTCGCCGCCTGCAAAGGAGCGCGTGCACCAACCGGCGAGCGTCGACGTGTCGTGCGTCGAGGTGTACAGAATCTTGCCCGGCGTGGGATACACGCCGTTGCGGACGTCGTAATCGCTAAACTCCAGTACGTCCATACCGGGGAAACCGCAGGTAGAAGCCATGGCGCGAACGCCGGGCGTCAGGTAGCCCAGGTCCTCGGCGATAAAGTTGAGCGGCCCCAGCTCGTCATAGGCAGTCTGGAACAGATCCTTGCCCGGACCTGCCAGCCAGCGGCCGTCGGCACAGGCCTTGCCTGCGGGAATGCTAAAGTAGCTGTGGAATCCCAGGAAGTGGTCCAGGCGCACGCGGTCGTAGAGCGAGAACGCGCGACGCAGACGGTCCATCCACCAGCGGTAGCCGTTCTCCTTCATGTGATCCCAGCGGAAGGTGGGGTTGCCCCACACCTGACCCTCGGGCGCAAAATTATCGGGCGGCGCGCCGGAAACCTCAATCGCCTTGCCGGTATCGGACAGCCAGAAGTTCTCGGGCTCGCTCCACGCATCGGCCGAATCGTCCGAAACATACATAGGAATGTCGCCGATAACCTCGATGCCCTTCTTGTGCGCATAGTTCATGAGCTCGCACCAGGCCAGGTCAAAGCGGTACTGCATGTACGCCTGCAGTTCGGCTTCGTCGTGGAAGCGCTTGTCATCGATCAGATGCTCGTTGTAGCGCGCGACATCTGCCGGCCAATCGTGGCGCGACTCGCCCTCAAAGTACTTCTTAACGGCCATGTAGACGCAGTACTTCTCGAGCCAATCGGCGTTGCGATGCTTAAACGCCGTGTAGAGCGGGTCTGCATCTTCGCCGCCACGGGCCTTCCAAGCCTCAAAGTCGGCCGCCAGTTCCTCTTGGCTTTCGGGCAGCAGGTCGATATTGCCCGCAAAGGCCGAAGGCCCAGCGTAAGGGGAGCGGAAGAAATCCGTCGGGTTGACAGGCAGGACCTGCCAGTAGCGCATACCCATAGCGGCCAGATGGTCGATAAAGCGACGCGTGGGTGCGCCGATCGTGCCGGGCTTGCCGTCGTCGGTGGGCACCGAGGTGATATGGCACACGACGCCCGCGCCGTGATCGAGCGGCTCCTGCAGGCGCTGCTCGGCATGGTGATAGATGATCGACGAGCCCAGCGGATACAGGTCGAGCGTGACCGTACCGTTGTGGATCTCGCACTCGTGGCCGCTGATCACGTTACTTGCACATTCGCCGAGCGCCGGAATCGTCACGCGGTGCGAATTGCGCAGGCTGCGGTTGATGATAACCGTCGCGGACTCGCCATCCTTGCCCGTGCGGTTGTAGGCCAGCACCTCGTCGTTGAGCGCGAAGGCCTTGATCTCGCCGTCGATCATAAATGGCAGTGCGCGACGTACGGCGGAGGCGTTCTTGACAATAGCCAGCGTGTCGAAGTCGTGCAGTTGGTCCTTGGTCGGCAGGGTGCGGCGGTTGCCCGGGTCGGTAAGGCCCTCCAGGCCGTACTCGTCGCCGTAGTAAATCGAAGGCACGCCGGGGAAGGTCATCTGCATGAGCGTGGCGAGCCAAAAGCGGCTCTTGGCCAGTCCCATCGCGTTCTCGTCCAAGCGCCATTTGCTGCGCTCGCACTCGGGCAGCTGCGACTCGTCGGGGCCGCCGCCGAGCACCGAGATGATGCGCGGACGGTCGTGACTCGAAAGCAGATTGAGCGCGCAGGACAATGCCTCGCTCGGGTAGTTCTCGCGCAGGGTCTCGATATCCTCGGCTGCCTGGTAGGCGTTTTTGTAGCCCATCAAAAAACCGATGACCATGTCGCGGAAGGGGTAATCCATGGCAGAGTCCAGCTCGGAGCCCTGCAGGTAGCGGCGCAGATGGCCGTAGCTAATCTTATTGGAGGCGTCTTCCCAGACTTCGCCGAGCAACAGTGCGTCGGGCTTTTCGGCAAGTACGGCCTTCTTGATCTCGGCCAGGAAGTCGTCGGAAAGCTCGTCAGCGACGTCCAGGCGCCAGCCATGAGCGCCGGCACGTAGCCATTTACGGATCACGCCGTCCTTGCCCAGGAGCCTCTCGCGCACCAGCTCGGACTTCTCGTTGATGGCCGGCATGTTGCCCACGCCCCACCAGCAGTCGTACGAGCCGTCCTCGTGGAAGGTAAACGCATCACGCCACGGCGAATCCTCACTCTGCCAGGCACCCACGCCGGGATAGTTGCCGTAGCGGTTGAAATAGATCGAGTCGTCGCCCGTGTGGTTGAAGACGCCGTCCAGGATGATGGAGATGCCCAGCTTCTCGGCTGCCTGGCACAGCTCGGTAAAGTCCTGCTCGGTGCCCAGGATCGGGTCGATCTTGGTGTAGTCGGCCGTGTCGTAGCGGTGGTTGCTTGCGGCTTCAAAGATGGGGTTGAGGTAGATGGCCGTAAAGCCAAGCTCGGCGATGCGGGGCAGGTCTTCCTGGATGCCCTTGAGCGAGCCGCCGTAGAAGTCCCAGGTCTTGATGGAGCCGTCCTCTGCGCGCTCGTACACGGGCGGCTCGTTCCAGTCCTCGACCATCCGGCGCTGAATGCCCTTGCGCGGTTTTTCGAGTTGGGCCATTGTGCGCTCGCGCCAGTGCTCGTCACGGGCGTAGCGATCGGGGAAGATCTGGTAGACCATGCCACGCTCGTACCAGGTGGGGCGGTTCTCGCGGTGCTTATAGACGGTAATCTGGAAGGACGGCACCTCGGCGTAGTCGTAGGTTACGCCCTCACCGCCGGTGCGGCCCTGCGGTGCGCCCAGGCGAACCTCGGGCTGGCCCTCGATGTTGCATATAAAGCTGTACCACACAAGACACGGTTCATCGCATTTGAGCTCGCCGGTAAAAATGCCATCGCCTTCGTGCTCCATCGGGATCAGGGTCTCGCCGACTTCATCGACCCAGGTACGTAGGGTGAGTGTTGCCTGGTTGGGATCGGCATCCTCCAAAATAACCGAGAGAGCAACGGTAGTTCCTGTGGTCACAGCGCCAAACGGAGTGCGAAACTGCGGTAGGCGGCTGTTGTGTATCAATCTCATAGTACGGTCCAGTTCAATAGAATCACGGCCTACGGGCCATGGGCTTTACGCACAAGATATAAGTATATCTGTTGTACTCAGGGTGTATAAACAACATCCGTTTACCATCGGCGAACGGTTGTGCTAGAAAATCGTTTTACCAACTATCTACAGAGAAGGGGCGCCCGGTTGGAGCGCCCCTTGTTTAGGGTTTTGATTAGGTTTTAGATCGTCTGCGGGCTAGCGGCGCTTGCGGGTGGCCGTAGCCTTGCGGACGGAGGTCTTCTTGGTCGGGGCCTTTTCCTCGGCCGGAGCGGCAGGGGAGACCGGGGCCTCCTTGGCGGGTTTGGGCTTGGCCTTTACCTCGGCCTTGGGCTCCTCTTTGGCGGCAGCGGGCTTGGCCTCGACCTTAGCCTCCGCCTTGGGAGCAGCAGCCTTGGTCGTGGTCTTCTTGGCCGTCGTCGTGGTGCGCTTGCGCGTGGTGGTCTTGGCGGCCGGCTTGGACTCGGCGGGCGTCTCCTCGACCTTGGCGGCCGGCTTCGTTGCAGTAGCCTTGGCGGTCGTCGACTTGGTTGCAGTAGCCTTCTTGGCGGCAGTGGCCTTGGTCGCGCTCTTGGTCGCGGTCGTCTTCTTGGCTGCTGTCTTGGCCGGAGCCTTAGCGGCCGGCTTGGCCTCGGCGGTCTCGGCCTTTACCTCGGGGGTCTCGGCTTCGGCGGCCTTCTTGGCAGCTGCGGTGGTGCGCTTGCGCGTCGTCGTTGCCTTGGCAGCAGTCGTCTTTGCTGCGGCTGTCTTGGTGGCAGCGGCCTTGGTCGTCGTGGCCTTCTTGGCCGTCGTCTTGCGAGTCGTGGTCTTCTTTGCCGCAGGCTTCGCAGCGGGCTTCTCCTCAGCCTTGGGCTCCTCAGCAGCAGCGGGCGCCTCAACTACCGGCTCGGCCTCAGCGGCAGCGGGCTCCACGACAGCCGCAGCTTCAACCACGGCCGCCGGCCTCTCAATCTCCGGATGCATAAAGAAGTACAGGTCCAGATACTTGTCGGCCGAGCGCGTCCAGCTAAAGTCCTGGCTCATGGCCTGCGTGACCAGCTGGTTCCAGGCATCGCGATTGTCCCAGAACAGGCGTGCCGCGCGGAACACGGCGTCGCCCATCTCGTCGCCGTTAAAGTTACTAAACGAGAAGCCCGTGCCCTCGCCGGTAAACTCGTTATACGGGATCACCGTGTCCTTCAGACCACCGGTCTCGCGCACAATGGGCAGGGTGCCGTAGCGCATGGCGATAATCTGCGACAGGCCGCAGGGCTCAAACTTTGAAGGCATCAGGAACATATCGGCGGCGGCATACATACGCTGCGACAGCGCCGGATCGAACTCGATGCGCGCAGCCATGGTGCCGGGGTACTTGTCCTGGAAGTAGCGCAAGCCGTCCTCGTAGTCGCGGTCGCCGGTGCCCAGCACCGCCACCTGCACGCCGCCGGACAGGATGCGGTCGAGCGCGTACATGACCAGGTCCATGCCCTTCTGGCGCGTCAGGCGGGTGACCATTACCATGAGCGGACGGTCGTCGCAAACCTCGAGCCCCAGCTCTTCCTGCAGCTTGGCCTTGCACACGGCCTTGCCGGAACGGTCCTCAACCGTGTAGTTTGCGGCAATGCGCTTGTCAGTCGCCGGGTCAAAGCCCGCCACGTCAATGCCGTTCAAAATACCCTGCAGCGCATAGGAGCGCTCGCGCAGCACGCCGTCCAGGCCCTCGCCAAACTCGGGTGTCTGGATCTCGTTGGCATAGGTGGGGCTTACCGTGGTGATGGCGTCGGCATAGCGCAGCGCGCCCAGCATGTAGTTGATGCTGCAGGCGTCGCAACGCAGCTGTAAGGCGGCCGCCGGAATATGCGCTACACCAAGGATGTCCTCCATCACGGTGTCGCTAAACTGGCCCTGGAACGCCACGTTGTGGATCGAGAACACGGTCTTGACGCGGTCGTACAGCGGCAGGCCCTGGTAGAACTCGCGCAAGAACACGGGCGCCAGTGCCGTCTGCCAGTCATTGCAGTGCAGGATGTCGCACTCAAAACCGGCTGGCAGGTGCTGCAGGCTCTCGGTGATGGCCTTAGAGAAGAACGCAAAGCGCTCGCCGTCATCAAAGAAGCCGTACGGATAGTCGCGCGCAAAGTAGCGCTCGTTGTCGATGAACATATACGTGACGCCGTCGTGCTCGAGCTTCTCGAGCCCGCAGTACTCGTTGCGCCAGCCCAGGCTCACGTAAAAGTCGGAGAAGTGCTCCATCTGCGCCTTGTACTCGTTCTTGATGGTGGCGTACTTGGGCACCATCACGATGACTTCAGCGCCGGCGCGCACGAGTGCCGCGGGCAGCGAGCCCGCCACGTCACCCAGACCACCGGTCTTTACAAACGGTGCGCACTCGGCCGAGGCAAACACAATCTGCATCTTTTTGCTGGAATCTGCCATATTGTCTCCCTGTTGCAATTCGAGAATAGCCGCCTGGCGCAAACCGGGCGGCTATTCTACATGTTACGAGCGATGTTGCGGTGCCTACGTTAATGCACGATGGTGGTATCGGGAGTTAACGGGGCCTTGCCCAGCACCAGGATGTTCTCGGGCGTGCCGCGAAGCTCGGTGTTGGTGGGAACCACGTTGTTCTTGTCCAGGATGGCATTCTCGACGCGGGCGCCGCTCTTGATAATGCAGCTCTGGTTGATGATCGAGTTGGTCACCGAAGCGCCTTCCTCGACCACAACGCCGCGCGACAGGATCGAGTTGCGCACAGTGCCCTTGATGATGCAGCCGGCCGAGATGATCGAGTTGCACGCGTGGCTGCCGGTCGCATAGCGCGAAGGCGGCACGTCGTGAGCCTTGGTCAGGATCGGGCGCTCGGGATCGAAGAGCTGGTCGGCCACGGTCTGGTCGAGCAGGTCCATGCTGCGGCGATACAGCGACTTTTCGCTAAACACGCCCACGACCTCGCCCTTGTACTCGTAGCTGCACACGTCGATGTTGCCAAAGTCGCCCTGGAGTGCCTCGAGCAGGTCCAGATAGTCGGCAGCCTGGTAGTGGTCGATGATCTCGAGCAGCGTCTCGCGGTTGACGATGCAGCAGTCCATAGAAGCGTTGTCGCCGTACACGACGCCGGCGCTCACGCCTGTCAGGCGGCCGTTCTCGTTGATCTCGAGCTTGGTCTCGTCATCAACATTGCGCGTGGCCTTGCAGTACACCACGGTCATCTGGGCGCCGGAGTTCTCGTGCGCGTCGATGATGGTGTTGAGGTCCATGTTAAAGATGATGTTGGTGCCCATCATTACAACATAGGGCTTGTCCGAGCGCTGGAACAGCGTCTTGTTGGAGATGATGTCGCGCAGCAGGAAGCGCATGCCGCCCTTGGTGGTGCCATACGCGTTGCCAGGCACCATGAACAGGCCGCCCTTCTTGCGGTCCAGGCCCCAGTCCTTGCCCGAGCCCACGTGGTCGATCAGCGAGCGGTAGTTACCCGGCATGACGACGCCGACGGTCTTAATGCCGGCATTCATCATGTTGGACAGCGGGAAGTCGATCAGGCGGTAGCGGCCCAAAAACGGAACGGACGCGATGGGGCGGTCCTTGAGTAGCACGCTGCCGTAGGTCGAAGAGTAGTTAGCGGTGATATAACCGATGGCCTTGCGATTGATCATCGGATCATTCCCCCTTCCCGATAACGACGTCATTTCCAACGACGGCCGTATCCTTGGTGGTATCGACAGAGCCGAGCTTCACGCCCTCTTCGACCGTGGAGTTCTCGCCCAAAATAGCGCGGCAGATGTGCGCGCCGCTCTTAACGTGCACACCCGGCAGCAGCACGGAGTCCTCGACCACGGCGCGCTCCTCGATGATGACATCGGTCGAAAGGATCGAGTGGCGAGCGGTGCCGTAGATCTTGCAGCCGTTGGAGACCAGGCAGTCGTCCAGGCGGCCGTCCGGGCCAATGTAGTGCGGCGGACGCGTGGTGATGTTGGACATGATGGGGAAGTTCTTGTCGAACAGATCGAACTCGGGGTTGTTGCCCAGCAGGTCCATCGAGGTCTCGTGGAAGCTGGCGATGGTGCCGACGTCCTTCCAAAAGCCGTGGAACTCGTAGCTGTACAGGCGCTTATTCTCGCCGAGCAGCTTGGGGATGATGTCTTTGCCAAAGTCGTGGCTCGAGCGCTGGTCCAGAGCGTCCTCCTCGAGCGCCTCGATCAGCACGTCGGCCGAGAAGATGTAGATGCCCATGGACGCGAGGTTCGAATCGGGCTTCTCGGGCTTCTCGGTAAACTTGGTGATGCGGCCGTCCTCGGGGTCGGTGGTCAGGATGCCAAAGCGGCTGGCCTCTTCCCACGGTACGGGCATAACGCTCACGGTGAGGTCGGCGTTGTTCTCAATGTGCGTCTTGAGCATCTTGCGGTAGTCCATGCGATACAGATGGTCGCCCGAAAGAATCAGGACGTACTTGGGGTCGTTGGCCTTGATGTAGTCGAGGTTCTGCGTAATAGCGTCGGCCGTGCCCGCATACCAGGCGCCACCGGTCTGCGTCTCGTACGGCGGCAGGATCGACACGCCGCCGTCGCGGCTGTCCAGATCCCACGCCTCGCCGGAGCCCACATAGGCATGCAGCAGGTAGGGACGGTACTGCGTCAGAACGCCCACCGTGTCGATGCCCGAGTTGGAGCAGTTGGAGAGCGAAAAGTCGATAATGCGGAACTTGCCACCAAAGCTAACCGCCGGCTTAGCGATCTTTTGGGTGAGTGCCCCCAATCGGCTGCCCTGTCCTCCTGCGAGGAGCATCGCGATGCATTCTTTCTTACTCATCGATTTCTCCTTCTGTCATCGATGTTCTTAAACCCATTAGCGACGGGCGCGGCGCTCGGTCGCGCCCGTCGAGTAATGCCGTGCTGGCATAAGGGAACTCGCGCGCCTTTACGCGTGCCAGATCTCGTCGCGGTACTCGCGAATGGTGCGGTCGCTCGAGAACCAGCCGCTCGAGGCGGTGTTGAGCAGCGCCTTGCGGTTCCAGGTCTCCTGGTCGCCGTAGCTGTTCGTGAGCTTCTCCCATGCATCCACGTAGCTGCGGAAGTCTGCCATGACCAGGTCGGGGTCGTTGTTGTTCATGAGCTCGTTGTAGATACTCTCGAAGTTGCCCGAAAGACCCGCAAAGGTGTTGTCCTTGAGCTCGTCCATCACGCGGCCCAGACGCTCGCGATCGTTGTTGAGGGTATCCCACGCAAAGTAGCTGTTGGATGCCCAGAGCTGCTCGACCTCGGGAGCGGTCAGGCCAAAGATGGCCTCGTTCTCGCGGCCGGCCAGGTCGGCGATCTCGATGTTGGCGCCGTCGAGGGTGCCCAGCGTAATGGCGCCGTTCATCATGAGCTTCATGTTGGACGTGCCCGAGGCCTCCTTGCCGGCCGTGGAAATCTGTTCCGAAATCTCGGCGGCGGGGTAGATGAGCTGGGCGTTGCTCACGCGGAAGTTGGGGATAAAGCAGACCTTCATGACCTCGTTGACGCGCGGGTCGTTGTTGATGACGTCGGCCACGGAGTTAATGAGGCGGATGGTCTCCTTAGCGAAGGTGTAGCTCGAGGCAGCCTTGCCGCTAAAGATGAAGGTCGTCGGCTTCACGTGGAAGTTGGGATCGGCGATGCGACGGTTGTAGATGTCCATCACCTTCATGATGTTCATGAGCTGGCGCTTGTAGGCATGGAAGCGCTTAACCTGAACATCGAAGACGGTGTTGGGGTCAATGACCAGACCGGTCTCGGCCTTAACGTAGGCGGCCAGGCGTTCCTTGTTGGCGCGCTTGGAGGCACCTACGGCCTTCAGGAACTCGGTGTCGTTCTGGAACTCTTTGAGCTTCTCAAGCTCAAAGGCGTCCTTGAGCCAGCCATCGCCAATGGCATCGGTGACGAGCTTGGCGTAGGTTGGGTTGGCCTCGGCAAAGAAGCGACGGTGCGAGATACCGTTGGTCTTGTTGTTGAACTTCTCGGGCGTCAGGGCATAGAAGTCCTTGAGCACGATGTTCTTGATGATGTCGGAGTGGATCTTGGCCACGCCGTTGACGCTGTGGCTGCAGATCACGGACAGGTTGGCCATGCGAATCTCGCCGTCCCACAGAATGGCGGTCTGGCGCAGACGCTCCTGCCAGCCCTCCTGCGTGGTGTCGAACGACTCGTGCCAACGACGGCTGATCTCGTCGATGATCTGGTACACGCGGGGGAGGAGCTTGGAGAACGTGCCGATGGGCCACTTCTCCAGAGCCTCGGGCAGGATGGTGTGGTTGGTGTAGCTCACGACCTGCGTCACGATATTCCAGGCGTCATCCCACTCGAGTTTCTTCTCGTCGATGAGGATGCGCATGAGCTCGGGGCCGCACATAGCGGGGTGGGTGTCGTTGGTGTGGATGGCCACAAACTGCGGCAGCAGCTCCCAGTTCTCGCCGTGCTCCTTCTCAAAGGTGTCGAGCAGGCTGTAGATGCCGGCCGAGACAAACAGGTATTCCTGCTGCAGGCGCAGCAGGCGGCCATGCTCGCCGGCGTCGTTGGGGTAGAGGATGGCGCTGATGGCCTCGGCCTCGGCGCGCTCGGCATCGGCCAGGGCGTAATCGCCGCGGTTGAAGGCCTCAAGGTCAAAGTGCTCCTCGACCGGCTCGGCGGCCCAGACACGCAGCTTGTTGACGGTCTCGCCGGCATAGCCCACCACGGGGATGTCATAAGGGACAGCCAAGATGTCCTGCGTGTCCACCGTGCGGTAGAACGTGCGGCCGTTCTCCTCAAAGCCCTCCACGTGGCCACCAAACTTGATGGTCACGGCCTTGTCCTGACGGCGAACCTCCCAGGGATAGCCGTGGGTGAGCCACTCGTCGGTGGCCTCGACCTGGCTGCCGTTGACGATCTCCTGCTTAAACAGGCCGTAGCGGTAGCGCATGCCGTTGCCGTAGCCGGCGATGCCCTCGGCTGCCATGGAATCTAGGAAGCATGCTGCCAGACGGCCCAGACCGCCGTTGCCCAGAGCCGGATCGGGCTCCTGGTTCTCGATGACGGACAGGTCGAAGCCCATGTCGTCGAGCGCCTCGGCGACCATGTCGCGCACGCCAAAGTTGAGCAGGTAGTTGTCGAGCAGGCGGCCGATCAAAAACTCGATCGAGAAGTAGTACACGCGCTTTTTGCCCTCGGCGGTGGCGCGGGCGTCGCTCTTGGTGGCAACGGTGCGTGCCTTCTCGGCCACGAGCTTGGCCAGGGCGTTAAAGCGGTCGAGGTCGCTGGCGGCCTCGACGCTCTTGCCGCTGATGCTCATAACGGCATCGCGATAGAGCTCGGTAAACTCCTGCTTGTTGTCGAAGATCTTATTCATACGTTCCTTTCCCCCGGGGATGTTTCTCCCGGAACGGTTATGACTTGTATCCTACGCCCCGTCGGGGCGGGTAATTACAGCTGTAACGGCTTTGTTACGCATCCTTGGCAGACGACTTAACAGAAGCAGACTTTGCCTTGGTAGCGCCCTTTTTGGCAGCCGGCTTCTTGGCTGCGGCCTTAGCAGCGGGCTTTGCGGCGGTCTTGGCCTTGGTGACCGTAGCCTTGGCCTTGGCAGGAGCCTTCTTGGCGGCCGCAGGCTTGGGCTTCACCGAAGACGTGCGCTTGCGCGTCGCCTTCTTGGGCTCCTCAACCACCGGCGGCTTGTAGCTGCTGGGACCGCGGCGCTTAAGCACCACACCTGCCAGGCCGGGCACCTTAATCTCGATGGAGTCCATCTGCCCGTTCCAGGGATAGGGCTCGCTCGAGCAGGTGTAGGGCTCCTCACCGGCGTATCCGCTGCCGCCAAACTCGGGACGGTCGGAGTCAAAGATGACCTCCCAGTCACCCTCGCGCGGCACGCCCACGCGGAAGCTCTCGTAGCTCGCCGGATCAAAGTTGATCAGGATCACCAGGTCGTCATCGACGTCCTCGCCCTGACGTACAAAGCTCACGATGGACTGCTTGGAGTTGTCCGCATCGATCCAGGTAAATCCGTCGTCGGTGTAGCCGCGCTCGTACAGAGCGGGCTCGGCGGTGTACAGGTGGTTGAGCGCCTTGATAAACGCCTGATGATGACGGTGGGTCTCGTACTCCTCGGTCAAGAACCACTGGATGGACTCGTAGTAGCGCCACTCAATAAACTGGCCGATCTCGTTGCCCATAAAGTTGAGCTTGGCACCGGGGTGCGTCATCTGGTAGAAGGCCAGCGTGCGCAGGCCGGCAAACTGGCGCCACCAGTCGCCCGGCATGCGGCCGATCAGAGAGCACTTGCCGTGCACGACCTCGTCGTGACTGAGCGGGCAAATAAAGTTCTCGGTAAAGGCGTACATGATGGAGAACGTGAGCAGGCCGTGGTTGCCGGGGCGCCACGGAAAATCGGTCTGCATGTAGTGCAGGGTGTCGTTCATCCAACCCATGTCCCACTTGTAGTGGAAGCCCAGGCCGCCGTCCTGCGGCGGATAAGTCACGAGCGGCCACGCGGTGGACTCCTCGGCCATCATCATCACGTCGGGGTAGTGCGCCTCCACGGCGCAGTTGACCTGGCGGATAAACGCGCTGGCGTCCAGATCCTCCTCTGTGCCGTATTTGTTGAACTTCTTTTGGCCGGGATCGTCGATGCCAAAGTTGAGGTACAGCATGCTGGACACGCCGTCCATGCGAATGCCGTCCACGTGGAAGTTCTCGAGCCAGTACAGCACGTTGGAGACCAGGAAGGATCGGACCTCACCGCGGGCGAAGTCGAACTTGTGCGTGCCCCAGTTGGGGTGAATTTCGTGCTCAAACAGCATGTGGCCGTTAAAGGTGGCAAGTCCGTGGGAGTCGGCGCAAAAACCGCCGGGTACCCAGTCCATGATCACGCCGATGCCCGCCTCGTGGCACGCATCGATAAAGTGCATGAGCTGTTGCGGGTTGCCGTAACGCGACGTGGCGGCATAGTAGCCAGTCGTCTGGTAGCCCCAGGAGCCATCGAAAGGATGCTCCATGAGCGGCATGACCTCGATATGCGTATAGCCCATGTCGCGCACGTAGTCCACGAGCTCCACCGACAGGTCGTCGTAGGTGTAAAACTCGCCGCGCTGCGCGGGGAAGGGATCCATGGGACCGGGGTAGTTGCCGTACTCGTCCGGCTCGCCCTGCGGCGCGTCGCCGTGGCGCTTCCACGATCCAATATGTACCTCGTAGATGTTAAGGGGCTGCGACATATGGTTGTGGCTGGCGCGTCGCTTAAGCCATGCGGCGTCGTTCCACTGGTAGCCATCGAGGGTCCACAGCACGCTGGCGGTACCCGGAGGGCACTCGGCCTTAAAGGCATACGGATCGGCCTTGTAGAGCTTTTCGCCCTCGTTGGTCTCGATAAGGTACTTATAGAGCTGACCCTGCTCGGCGCCAGGAATAAAGCCTTCCCAAATAGCGCTCGTATGCATGGGCACCAGCGGGTTGGCTTCCTCATCCCAGTCGTTAAATTCGCCAATGACATGGACGCTTTTTACATCGGGCGCCCAAACGCAAAAGCGCCAGCCGCGCGTACGGTTCTGCGTGTCGGGGTGAGCGCCCATCTTTTCCCAGCTGCGCTCCCACATGCCAATGCCAAACAGGTAGACATCGTCCTTGGAGAGCTCCGGTGCGTGCGGGGCGGCTTTGCGGGTAGCAGGCTTTTTGGTTGCTGGCTTTAGCTTTGTATCGCTCACGTTTGATCCCATCATGACGCGGCAGCGTGTTGCCTTGGTGACTAGATGCGAAAGGTCCAAGGCTGCACGAATCGAAGGGACGGCGATAGTTCTATGATTCGTTCCACCTCGCGTGCTCGGTGGAACTTTCGGCAGAAACTACGATAACACCTGTACGTTAGTTTTATGGACAAAAGCGGATTTGCGAGGGCGTTTAATCGGTAAGCGACATGTTTATACCACTGGCAGAATTGCCGTGGTAAAACCCTTGACAGTTTTACCAATTAGGGTTTCAAAACTGATAGGCTTACGTTTGGTAAAACGTTTTTAGCAGGTTGTTTACCATTTGACATCGAAAGGTTCGTATATGTCCCATACCGCCGCTCCCAAGGTTGCTTTTATTTTCGATTGCGATGGCACGTTGGTTAACAGCACCCCCGTCTGGGGCTATGCGCAGCTCGAGTTATTGCGCCGTCATGGCATTGATGGAACGGTCGACGATTTTGCCCAGTTTGAACATCTTTCGCTGGAGGACGAGTGCCAGGCCTACCACGACACGTGGGGCATTGGCACGAATGGCGAGGAAGTTTATCGCGAGCTGGGCGAGATTTTGATTGATGGGTACTCCAAGGTGCCGCCGCGCGAGGGGCTCCTGGCATTTTTGGAGCAGGCGAAGGCGGCGGACATCGCCATGTGCGTTGCCACGTCCACGCCGGCCGAGCTGGTGCAGTCTGCGCTTGCGGGCGCCGGGCTCGACGCTTACATGGAGTTTGTGACCACCACGGGCGAGGCGGGACGCTCCAAACAGTTTCCCGACGTATACGAGCTGGCGCTGCGCCGCCTGGAAGAACGCCATGGGCACAAGTTTAATCGCAGCTGGGTGTTTGAGGATGCCGTCTTTGGACTTAAGAGCTCTGGCACTGCAGGCTTTAAACGCGTGGGCATCTATGATCCGCACGGCCGTATGGAGCGGGACGAGGTTTGCGATAACTGCGATATCTTTATCGACAGCTATGAGGACCTGGACCTGGCCCGTGTGCTTTCGTTTGAGGGCTAGGCGAGGGCCGTGGCTTGTAAAGTATTAGTGGTTTGCGGCTCGCCGGTGGTGGCGAGCGCCGAGTTGCTTTGCCACCTGGCAGGGGAGTGCGACCACATTGTAGCCGTAGACCGCGGTCTGGACGCTCTGTTGGGCGCTGGCCTGAGCTGCGACGTCTACGTGGGCGACGCCGACACCGTTAGTGATGAGGGGCGCGCTCTGGTCGATGCCGCTTCCGATTTTGAAGTGGAGCGCCACGATCCCTACAAGGACTATACCGATCTGGCACTGGCGCTCGATTCGGTCCGCCGTCGGTGGCCGGGTGCCGAAGTGGTAGCAACCTGTGCCACCGGCGGCCGCCCGGACATGGCCCTGTCTGTGCTAGGGCTCCTGGCAAGCTATGCGGACGCCCCCGTCTGGATCGAAGAAGACGAAGTAACGGCCAGAATCTTGCACCAGGACGAGACATGGACCATCGAGGGCGCCGAGAGCAAAAACTTCTCCATCATCGCCATCGCTCCCAACACCAAGGTAAGCGAACACGGTCTAGAGTGGGAGCTAGATCACAGCCCCCTAGGCCTCTTGGCCGATACGGGCATCTCTAATGTCGTCCGGAAAACGGCCAAGATCCAAGTCCACCAAGGCGTCGCGATCGCCTACCTCTACAAGTAAGGCATCGCCGCGTGAGGGTTTTATCGGGACGGTGGGTTAATTGACTGATTTTGCCGAAGTCAAAATCAGTCAATTCAGCCCCGTCCCAGGAAAACCCGTAAGTGTGAGAATCAACCCAAAAAACTTCTTGCATCCCCGAAGATCTTCCCTTATAGTATCTCCTCGTCACGGGGGCGTAGCTCAGCTGGGAGAGCGCTTGACTGGCAGTCAAGAGGTCAGGGGTTCGATCCCCCTCGTCTCCACCATCGTGAATGCAAGGCCACTCAATCGAGTGGCCTTTTTTATTTGCATGCGATATTAAGTGGCTGAACTGCATTTTTGCAAAATATGCAAAGTGCTTTCCTGTTCAAGTTCGCCGTCACAGTAGTTGTCGCAAAATTTGCGACAACTACACCCCAAAAAGTTGCGCAATTACCTTCCCGGTTTTGTACAAAGTTTGTTAGCCAAACTTAATAGTTTGAGCAATTCACGCCGCCAGCAATACAACTCAGGCAGTGATCGCCAACCTACACACCCCCATAAACCTGCGGCAATGCGTGCGAGGCGGCGCGATTTCCCCCATAACCACGGCAAATAAACAATATGTTGCTCAACACACCCCAAAACGTATGGGCCACCTGCTGTGCTAGGATACTTAAGTCACATGGGTTCAACTGTGCTCACGGCTCCAGCAAGCCGCAAAGCACGGGGTCGATCAGCATCCGGCCGTAACGGCGGTGCCAGAAAAACCACGAGCTCCAATAGCGTCGTCATGCGTATCGCATCGAATGACTTTGCTCTTGTCTATGTGCAAGCTGTTCATCCTATTCGATATTTCATGACAAAGCGCAGCAGTCCTTCAGCTGTTTGCGTGCGGTCCAGTTTTGTACCCGCTTGACTGGGCTGCACGCAGCCAGCTGGGGGCGCGGTCATTTTGCGATACACGTCCGCGCCTCTAGCGACTGCGCTTTTAAATACCGTTCACGGTGGGGCAGAGCCATGCGCTTGTCTAACTGGGCTCAGGGTTTGAATATGGAGCGCCTTCGCGCACAAGCGCCCTGGCGAAGCCATACCTAAACCCTGTGAGCCACACGTAAGACAGCAAGGGGGTGGTGCTCGTGTGGTATGTGATCCAGGTCATTAATGGTCGCGAAGAAGTAATGCGCGAGCGCATTGAGCGTATGGTGCCGGTTGGTGCCATGCAGGAGCTCTTTTATCCTCAATTTCAAACCGAGATTAAGGTACACGGCGAATGGGTCAATACGACCAAGTCGCTCTTTCCCGGTTATCTTATCTGCGACACGGCAGATCCCCGCACCGTACAACAGTATTTGCTGCGCATGGACGATTTTGCTCGGGTGCTTTCCCAGGACGGTCGGTTTGTGCCGCTGGCAAAAGAAGAGGTCCAGCTTATTGGTGGCTTTACGCATAAGGGAGACCGCGTAGTTCCTATGAGCGAGGCCTTAAAGGATGGCGACCAGGTCGTAGTGACGGCAGGTCCGCTGCTGGGCCACGAAGGCCTTATCAAAACCATTAACAGACGCAAGAGCACTGCTTATTTGGAGCTCAACCTGTGCGGTCGACGCGTAACTACGCGCGTTGGCCTCGCTGTGCTTTCAGCCGAGCAGCGCGTCATGCGAAACCTTAAAAAGGCTATCGCCTAAGTGCGGGCGACTGTTTAAAGGGACAGGGAGGATCCCCGGGGGCGGGGATGTAGGTTTGAAGGAAATAGTGCAAGATAATCAAATTGGAGATGCAACAGCTGTTGCCGTAGCGCAAGAGGATAGGCGCAGGACCGCCAAGCTCCAAAATATCGGAAAACACGAGCCGAAGTTGAGCGAGAACGGTATTCCGGCGGATGTGCTGGAGAAGCTGCTACCCGGTCATGACATTGTTGAATTGGAAAAGCCCGTCGTTAATGGTGGGCTTTTCTATCGCTTTATTAAGCGATTCTTTGACGTTGTGTCTTGTGGTTGTGCTTTGATTCTGCTCGCAATTCCGATGGCCTTTATCGCCGTAAAAATCAAGAGCGAGTCCGAAGGCCCCGTTATTTACGCTCAACGCCGCGTTGGCAAAGACGGCAGAGTCTTTAATATCTACAAGTTTCGCAGCATGTATACCGATGCAGAGTCTCGGGGCGCTCAGTGGGCACAGGACGAAGATCCGCGTGTCACGCCTTTCGGCAAAATTATGCGTAAGACGCGTCTAGACGAGATTCCGCAGTTCTGGAATGTATTCAAGGGCGATATGAGCCTAATCGGCCCTCGCCCCGAGCGTCCCGCGTTTTGCGAAGAGTTCGAGAAGCGTATTCATGGCTGGCATTACCGCACCATGGTGCGCCCGGGCATTTCTGGCCTTGCCCAGGTTACCGGCGGCTACGATCTGCTTCCCAGTGAGAAGGTCATGTTTGACCTCCAGTACATCAAAACTAGAAACATCAAGATGGATATTCTGATCATGCTTAAGACACTTGGTGTTGTGAGCACTGGCGACGGTGCGCGTTAATGAAGATACTTGTTATTTGTCAGCACTATTGGCCGGAGCCATTTAACACTTCGGATGTATGCGAGGAGCTTGTTGATAGAGGGCATAGCGTCTCTGTTATCACCGGTCTGCCGAACACCGGAATGCCCAACTCTGACATTCCAGAAGAGTATAAAAATAGGCAAAAGCAGATTGAGCATCATAATGGCGTGACTGTGTATCGCGCCAACTTATACCCTAGAAAAACTGGCGCGCTCAATCGCGTAAAGAACTATATCTCTTTCTGGCATAACGCGAATCAGCTTGCTCGAACGCTAAATGAAGAATTTGATGTTGTCCTTGGGTATCAGTTTTCACCCGTTATGCAGGTGGATCCCGGTCTTGTTTATGCTCGCAAGCATCAAAAAAAGATGCTGTTGTATTGCTTTGATTTGTGGCCAGTGAGTCTTACAGCCGGTGGTTTTTCAGAATCCTCGTTGCCTTACAAATGGATGAAAGCTGTCTCGAAAAGGATTTATAGGCAGGCTGATCGTATCGCCGT
Source organism: uncultured Collinsella sp. (assembly GCA_937982065.1). Taxonomy (GTDB): domain Bacteria; phylum Actinomycetota; class Coriobacteriia; order Coriobacteriales; family Coriobacteriaceae; genus Collinsella. Next base: position 10,906 of record CALJMO010000047.1, on the reverse strand, counting down.
TACTTCACCTTTGTTTGACGAATACTTTTCAAACAGTCTTGGAATTAACCGTGAGCCCTCGGCATACCTACCTCAATACGCTGACGACGCCTTTTCCGGCTGTGCTAAGTGCTCCTGCGAAGGCTATGACTCATCGAAAATCAATCTAACGTTTGCCGGAAATGTGGGACAAGCACAGTCCGTTATCACCATTGTTGAAGCCGCTTGCATTGCTCAGAAAGACAGGAACCTCGTGTTTCATATTGTTGGTTCAGGGTCGCGTTTGGAGCAATGTAGATCGAGGGCTGTGGAGCTAGGCCTGAATAACATTGTGTTTCACGGCCGCAAGCCAATTGTGGATATGCCCAAGTACTACGGTGCTTCTGACGCAATGATTGTCACGTTTGAAGACAGCCCCATGGCCACGTACACCCTTCCTCGAAAAGTAACAACTTATATGGCCGCTGGAAAACCGATTTTGGCAGCGCTTTCAGGTGAAACCAAACGAGTAATCAATGATGCCAAATGCGGTTTCTGCTGCGATATCGAAGATGCCGAAGGCCTTGCACGAATTGCCTCGCAATTTGCTGGACTTTCCGACACAGAACAGCTTGGCAATAACGCAAAAGCTTATTACGAGCGCTATTTCACGAAGAAGCTGTTCTTCGACAAGCTCGAAAAATTACTTACTCAACTAGTGGAGGATTAATTTATGACAGGCACTTCCGCATTCAAAGACAAGACCCTCATGATCACGGGCGGCACCGGCTCGTTCGGCAACACGGTGCTCAAGCACTTCATGGACACCGACCTGGCCGAGATCCGCATCTTCTCGCGCGACGAGAAGAAGCAGGACGACATGCGCCACCGCCTTCAGGAGAAGTCCCCCGAGCTCGCCTCCAAGGTCCGCTTCTTCATCGGCGACGTCCGCAACGCCCAGAGCGTGCGCGACGCCATGCACGGGGTGGACTACATCTTCCACGCCGCCGCCCTGAAGCAGGTGCCCTCCTGCGAGTTCTTCCCCATGGAGGCCGTGCGCACCAACGTCATCGGCACTGACAACGTCCTGCACGCCGCCATCGAGGAGGGCGTGGACCGCGTCGTGTGCCTTTCCACCGACAAGGCGGCCTACCCCATCAACGCCATGGGCAAGTCCAAGGCCATGATGGAGTCCATCATCTACGCCAACGCCCGCAACGGCGCCGGCCGCACCACCATCTGCTGCACCCGCTACGGCAACGTCATGTGCTCGCGCGGCAGCGTCATCCCGCTGTTCATCGACCGCATCCGAAAAGGGGAGCCGCTTACCGTCACCGACCCCAACATGACCCGCTTCCTCATGAACCTGGACGAGGCGGTCGACCTGGTGCAGTTCGCCTTCGAGCACGCCAACCCCGGCGACCTGTTCATCCAGAAGGCCCCCGCCTCCACGATCGGCGACCTCGCCGAGGCCGTCCAGGAGGTCTTCGGCCGCGTGGGCACCCAGGTGATCGGCACCCGCCACGGCGAGAAGCTCTTCGAGACCCTCATGACCCGCGAGGAGCGACTGAGGGCCGAGGACATGGGCGGCTACTACCGCGTGGCCTGCGACTCGCGCGACCTGAACTACGACAAGTTCGTCGTCGACGGCGAGGTGGAGACCCAGGCAGACGAGTCCTACACCTCCCACAACACCGAGAGGCTCGACGTGGAGGGCACCATCGCCAAGATCAAGACCGCCGAGTACGTGCAGCTGGCCCTCGAGGGCCGCGAGCACGAGGCGGTGCAGTAGGGTGCGCGTCCTCGTCACCGGCGCCAGGGGCTTCGTCGGGAGGAACCTCTGCTGCGCGCTGAAGAACATAAGCGACGGCAAGGACCGTAGGGCCAAGTACCAACCCCTCCTGCCGCTCGAGGTCATGGAGTACGACGTCGACTCGACCCCGGAAGAGCTGGAGGACTACTGCTCCCGCGCCGACTTCGTCTTCAACCTGGCCGGCGTCAACCGACCCAAGGACCAGTCCGAGTTCATGGAGGGCAACTTCGGGTTCGCCTCCACGCTGCTGGACACCCTCGAGCGCCACGGCAACAGGTGCCCCGTCATGCTGTCCAGTTCCGCGCAGGCGAGCCTGTCCGGCCGCTTCGAGGGATCGGTCTACGGCGAGTCGAAGCTCGCGGGGGAGGGCCTGTTCCGCGAGTACTCGGAGCGCACGGGGGCGCCGGTGCTCATCTACCGCTTCCCCAACCTCTACGGCAAGTGGTGCCGTCCGCGCTACAACTCCGCCGTGGCCACCTTCTGCGACGCCGTCGCCAACGGCCGCCCCTACACCGTCAACGACCCCTCCGTGGAGCTGGAGCTCCTCTACATCGACGACCTGGTCGGCGAGATGCTGGGCGCCCTGCTGGGGGAGGAGCACCGCTGCGGCTACGTGGGCCTCGAGAGGGTAGAGGGCGACGAGTTCTGCTGCGTCCCGGAAACTGATGTAAGGTCGCTCGGCGAGATTGTCTACCTGCTCGACTGCTTCCGCGATAGCCGCGAGACGCTCTCGGTGCCCGACCTTTCCGAGGGCTCCTTCTCCAAAAAGTTGTGGAGCACGTTCCTGTCGTACTACGAGCCGGGACACTTCGCCTATAGTCTCAAGCCCAACGTGGACGACCGCGGCTCGTTCACGGAGTTCCTGCGCACGCCCGAGCGCGGCCAGGTCTCGATCAACGTGTCCAGGCCCGGCATCACCAAGGGCAACCACTGGCACATGAGCAAGTGGGAGAGGTTCCTGGTGGTCTCCGGCACCGCGAGCATCAAGCTGAGGAAGGTGGGGGAGGACTCCTATGGAAACCTATTCCCCGTCGACGAGTACGTCGTTTCCGGCTCGGACATGCGCGCGGTGGAGATGATCCCCGGCTACACGCACTCCATCACCAACCTGTCAGACACCGAGGACCTCGTGACGGTCATGTGGGCCAACGAACCCTTCGACCCCGAGAATCCAGATACTTTTTTCGAAGTTGTTTAAAATGAACTTTGCTAGGCGGTTCTTATCGGTTAGGCTGGATTGGTTGTTAATTGGGACTTTCGTCGGATTCTCAATTTGCCTCAATAGCTGCAGCGCCGTTTCAACATTGATAGGCTTTTCGTCGCTATGCCTACCGTTTGCTCTGCTATCGTGTTTTCTTCTGCTGACGCTTTCTGACGCGGATAAGAACAATACGGCGTTAACGATCGGTGCGCTTGTCTTTACGATTCCTATCTTGCTTTCTGCTATCGGCAATTTAAGTAGTTCAAATGTCATGAATTCCTTGACATTAATGGTTTGTATTCTTTTAGCCTACCTTTGTGTCAGGAAGGTGGGGCCTCTTCAACTCTGTCATATTTTTGTCTGGCTTATGTGCGCCACCTCTTGTGTGTCTCTATTGGTTTGGATCGCAACAAATTGGTTGGGGATAAACTTACCGTTCCCCGTGTTTGAAAATATCAACGGTGTTCATTACAAAACCATCTTCATTGTCTCTCAGTTTGCTGAGGCGTATATCGACGCAAGCAAGAGTATGGGTTTTTTCTGGGAAAGCGGTATTTTTGCTTCTTATCTACTCCTTGCGATTTCCGTTGAGTTCATTGTTAATAAAAAAGCATCAAAAGTTAGATTGGCCTTGTTGGTCGTAACGTTGTTCACAACAGGATCTACAGCTGGCTATCTTCTTCTTCCACTTGCCCTTGCCGTTGGATTACTGAAAAACGGGGGTCGAGGTCGTGTGGCAATCGCGATTGGAATTGGCATCCTCGTTTTATGGGCTTTTACGAATTACTCTACAATTCTTAACGCGCTTATGCAGATTGACCCTTCATTATTTTGGAAGCTGGGGGATGCTGACGCCGTCACAAAGCTCACGAGGCTTCAGTCTCCTGGTGTGTGCTGGAGGCTATTTTCCGCAAGCCCCGTTTTGGGATTAGGTTACGGAGATGCTCTGGAGGCCTATTCTGCCATTGCAGCGGGCTCCCCAACCATTGATTCTTTGACGACAACGAGCTTCTTTCAACTTGCCGCGTTTGGTATCTCTGGTTTCGCGATGTGGGGGGTTACGTTATACGCTCTTATCGGAACTCAGCGTCTTCCGCTATCCGCAGGCATCATGCTCGCTCTGCTTTTCGCTTTATTAATCAACAAAGAACCGCATACTGCTTCGGCCATGACTTATATATTGGTATTTTCCTTCCTCTCCCTCTCTGACGAGAGTTCGGAACGCTCTTCCGTTAAATGCTATGGGGGCGCACATGAAGAATAATCTTAAACTAAGCGTCGCGGCAAACGCGTGCATCAAAGTTCTTGCCTTAATCGTATCTTTAATTTCGACGCCCATTATGATGTCGTTCTTCTCGAACGATGCAGTTCTTGGCGCTTGGTTTACCGTTCTCTCCGTGTTGAACTGGATTTCCTTTTTTGATTTCGGAATTGGCAACGGACTTCGCAACGATTTGACTTACGCGTTGAGTAAAGGTGACTCCGAAAGGGGCCGCGTTGTAATTTCATCGTCGGTTATTTTCCTTGGCGCGATCGTGATCGCGCTGATTCCCCTTGGCGTGGCGGTCTCTGCCTTCGTTCCCTGGAACTCAGTCTTCTCAGTTGGGGATAGTGAAATCTGCAGAAGTGATCTTACCGCATGTATGATTGTCGTCATCGCAGGCACTTTGCTGCAGCTCGTTCTTAAGCTCGTGAACTCTCTGTATTACGCTGTCCAACGCAACGCTGCCCCGGCGCTTCTCCTCCTTATCTCCAACTGTCTAATCCTTGTCGCCATAGCTTTCCCGCCTCCCCTGGCGGGGGCTGGTGAGCGGTTCATGTACATGTGTATAGTAGAGATAATTGCACTATCGCTTCCGCTGGTCGCCGCTGGTTTTGTAATTTTCGCCACCGAACTCAAGGGCTATACACCGAGATTAAAAGACGTAAGGACAGATTACTTCCGTTCGCTTGGCTCGCTCGGCATACAATTCTTCGTTATTCAGATCGCTTTGCTCTTCGTATCGTCGACCAACGAACTCTTCATCGGTTCGCTCTGCGGCTCCGATAGCGTCGTTCCTTACTCTGTGGCTTATAGGGTTTTCAATCTCATTCTTGTCTTTTTCGGAGTCATGGCTCAGCCTATCTGGTCCGATATGGCGAGTTCCTTTGCATCGGGCAACAGGGGTAGGCTCCTTTCCGTACATAGAAAGTATTTGGGGCTCTCGGCGATCGCATCCGCAGGAACGGTCGCTATCGGCCTGCTTATCAATTCCATACTTAGCATATGGCTAAAAGAACAGGCGCCGACTCTCACGCTTTATGAGTCCGTTTCACTCATCTTTCTCGTCATCGTGACTGTGTTAACCAATTCTGAGACATGCCTCGGTAACGCCACGAATCGCTTGAGACCCCAAGTTTTTTTCTATTGCCTCGGTGCCATCGCAAAATATCCAGTCTCAGCGTTCCTGTCCATGTACATGACCAGTTGGGCCTCGGTTGTATACGCCAACGGTCTTGTGCTCGTTCCTGTCCTGATTGCTCAACATATTGCAAACCGCTGGCTTACCGTGGGCAGTGAGGAGAGTCCCGTTGAAGAAAAGTAAGAATTTAGAAACGTTATACTTTATCGGCGGATTATTTCCGCGCGAGCGTGAAGATGAAATCAGACGGCTTACGAAGTCTGGCCTTCAAAGCGCCGCGAATAATCTTCAGTGGAAGTTTGTTAAAGGTTACGATTCTTGCCTTGGCACTGAAAACGTCCACCTTATAAACTCGGAATACGTCGGTTCCTTCCCTAAGAGGTACTCGCGCATTTTCGTTCCACGATATAGCTTCCGGCATTCCGAAATTTCTGGTGAAGATGTTGGGCCTGGTTTCGTTAACCTACCGGTCTTAAAAGAGTTCTCGCGTGCTGTTAGGCTTTGCTCTGAGATTGATAAGGTTAACTCCAGAAACTGTGAACAACTTTACTTCGTTGGCTATGCCGCCACTTATCCCATTGTGACTGCACTGCATCACGCAAAAAATAAATTTCCCAATAGCGTTGTCGCCCTTATCGTTCCTGATTTACCTCAATACATGGAGCTTGGTAGAGGTGGAACGGGATTCTTGCACAGGCTTAAGAACCATATTGTTTCAAAGGGCATGAAGGGCATGGATTGCTACGTCCCCTTGACCGCTGCAATGGCTCCTTACCTTGGAGTTGACTTGACGAAGTGTGCTGTTGTCGAGGGCATTGCTGACGAACATGACGCTTCTAAGCATGGAGCCATCGTACGGGATCTGCCCGAGCGGTATATCTTGTACACAGGGACGCTCCAATACCAATATGGGTTAGGCGAGTTAATTTCTGCATTTAAGGGGCTTGACGATACAGGAATCGGTCTTGTTGTTTGCGGAGACGGCGAGGCGGCAAACGAGATAGCAGCTCTGCAGTCTGAGAATCCTATGGTGCGATACCTAGGCGTACTGCCGCCCCAAGAGATTGAAGGCCTGCGCAACGGCGCCACCATTCTCGTTAACCCGCGCAAGAACGAAGGGGATTACACGAAGTTTAGTTTTCCCTCGAAGATGATGGAGTACCTTGCATCGGGTGTGCCAACCGTCGCCTACAGGCTGGATGGAATGCCTGAAGACTATGAAGGTCTTTTCATCGATGCAACAGACGGAGGCCTTAAAGCGGCTTTGAATCGAGCTCTCGCGATGGATCCTGAAGATCTGCACCAACTTTCCTTCCGAGCGAAAACTTATGTCCTCAACCACAAGGGCTCTAAGGATCAATGCGCACGCACACTTGAGCTTTTCAGAAAGGAGTCCACGTACATTGAGCGGTGACAAGACGTTCGACATTCCCGTCGCAGTATTCATTTTCAAACGACTCGATACTCTTGAGAGGATTTTCGATAGACTCGCTGAGGTTCGGCCTAGTAAGCTCTATCTCATCGCTGACCAGGGGAGAGATGAGGCAGAGCGCCTCGCTGTCGACAAAGTGAGGCGTGGCGTCGACTCGCTTATTACTTGGGACTGTGAGGTTATTCGAGACTACGCAAAGGAAAATAGGGGCGTATACGGAAACATCGCACTTGGCGCGAAACGAGTGTTCGAGCGGGAGCCTGTTGCCATTTTCTTGGAGGACGATAATTTACCTTCTGCGTCCTTCTTCCCCTTCTGTGCAGAAATGCTAGCTCGTTACCGTGACAATGATAAGATCCTTTGGATCTGCGGGACTAATTACCTATCGCAATACGAAGCGCCACGGAATGCCTCATACATCTTTACGAGGCAGCTTATGCCATGTGGATGGGCATCGTGGGGAGACAAGTTTCTATCTTCCTATGACTTCGAGCTGAACAAGACAAATCCCGAGGACATGAGGTGCGCTCGTAGCACGTACTTGGTACGACGACTCTACCTCCAGCAGCTGTTCAACGTGGAGTACGAGAAGGCGCATAAGAGCCGTACTGGGCGTTATTATTCTTGGGATTACCATATGGCATGGACCCTCAGGACGGGCGGGTTTTATGGCGTCGCCCCGTCGGTGAACCTTATAGAGAACATTGGTGTTGACGACTGCTCGGAGCACGGCGGCAATGACCTTTCGCTAGACATGACGAACCGGTTCTGTTCAATGGGAGGTTACGAACTCTCATTTCCGCTCAGACATCCTGAGACTGTTGAGCTCGATAAGACCTATGAACGGCTAATCGAGCGGAAGTTGCTGTACCCTGCCAAGGATTACATCGGGGTACTTGTTAAGCTGGCTGCAAATCGACTGTTTAAATTTCCGCCGGACCTCTCACTCAGGCAAGCGATTAAGAAGGATTTAAATGACTAATATGGGAGAAGACAAGATGATTCGATTCAAAAACGACGGCCGCCTGAAGCTGCTTATCATCGTGGGCACGCGCCCCGAGGTCATCCGCCTGTCCGAGGTCATCAAGAAGTGCCGCCGCCACTTCGACTGCCTGCTGGCGCACACCGGGCAGAACTACGACTACACGCTCAACGGCATCTTCTTCCGAGACCTGTCACTGGACGACCCCGACGTCTACCTTGACGCCGTGGGAGCGGACCTGGGCGAGACCGTGGGCAACATCATCGCCGCGAGCTACAAGCTGATGGTCCAGGTTCAGCCCGACGCGCTGTTGATCCTGGGCGACACCAACAGCTGCCTGTCCGCCATCGCGGCCAAGCGCCTGCACATCCCCATCTTCCACATGGAGGCGGGCAACCGCTGCAAGGACGAGTGCCTGCCCGAGGAGACCAACCGCCGCATCGTCGACGTGATCTCCGACGTCAACCTGGCCTACTCCGAGCACGCCCGCCGCTACCTCAAGGACACCGGCTGCGCCCCGGAGCGCACCTACGTCACGGGCTCTCCCATGGCGGAGGTCCTGCGCGCCAACCTGGGCAAGATCGAGGCCTCCGATATCCTCTCCGAACTCGGCCTGGAGCCGAAGAAGTACATGCTGCTCTCGGCGCACCGCGAGGAGAACATCGACACCGAGGCCAACTTCACGAGCCTGTTCACCGCGATCAACGCGCTGGCCGAGAAATACGACATGCCGATCCTGTACTCCTGCCACCCGCGCTCCCGCAAGCGCCTGGAGGCCACCGGCTTCGAGCTCGACCCGCGCGTGCGCATGCACGAGCCCATGGGCTTCCACGACTACAACTGCCTGCAGATGAACGCCTTCGCCGTGGTGTCCGACTCCGGCACCCTGCCCGAGGAGTCGAGCTTCTTCGCGAGCGTCGGCCGCCCGTTCCCGGCCGTGTGCATCCGCACCTCCACCGAGCGCCCCGAGGCGCTTGACAAGGCCTGCTTCACGCTGGCCGGCATCTCCGAGAAGGGGCTGTTGCAGGCGGTCCACACCGCCGTCGAGCTCGACGCCGAGGGGTCGCTGCCCGAGGCTCCCGTGCCCGACTACGCCGATGAGACCGTGTCCACCAAGGTGGTCAAGATCATCCAGAGCTACACAGGCGTCGTGGACAAGATGGTGTGGAGGAAGGGCCTGTAATGATCGTGGGTGACGTTACGACGACCGACGCTCTCGTGGACGAAGCACTAGAGTTGGCGGAGGGCCTGAATAGGCCCCTTTGTTACGTCCAGCTCAACAGCTTCTACAACGGCTCGACTGGCTGCATTTTGCGCGGCTTGCACGTGCGGCTCGCGGCCCGAGGGGTCGACTCCTATTGTTTCTGGGGGCGTCGCCACGAGTCGATCGATAGCCACATGCAGTGCTGCGCGACCAAGCCTGAGGACGCCTCGATGCAGACGCTCTCGACGGCATACCTCCTCGGTGCCGAGGTCATCGAGAAGCACTTCACGCTGGACAAGTCGCTTCCTGGAAACGATCACTACCACTCCGGCGACGTCGAGGACTTCAAACGCGCCATTGAGAACTTCCGATTCATGACAGGATCCTGGGCTCCTCGGAGAAGACGGTCCCTGCTTGCGAGGAGACGCCCCGCCGTGAGGCGAGGCGCTCGCTTGTGCTGACGCGTGACATGAAGGCCGGCGAGGTGATCGCCAAGGAGGACCTGATGCCCAAGCGCCCCGGCACGGGAATCGCTCCGACTTATGCCGATGTGGTTATTGGCCGCGCGGTAAAGGGCGATCTTGCTGAAGTCACTATCTTGACTTGGGAAATGATTTAGTTTTGACCCCGCAGCCTTAATGGATTGTGGGGTCTTTTTTTGAGAGGCCGATTCTATGTCCAAGAAGACCGACTCACGTTCTTCCAACGCACTTGCTTCCCTTGCTTTTCTTGAGGCGGCAATTGACTCTGGAACGGATGTAAACAAAACCGACTGATTGGGTCTTTTCATGCCATTTGTAGAAGACTCTGTTCTCCAACTCTACGGTATGAAATTCAAAATTACCGATGTGGTCGATAAGATAGTCAGTCGATGCGGTATCGGTTTACCTTCTCCTGTTGTCGAGGGCCTTCTCCGTCGGTTGGCTAAAAGTGGCTATATCAAAAGAGCTAATGGATTTTATGAGCACACATCCAAACCTATGGAAACTGCTGATATCAGTTCTGCGTTACATAAAATAAATGGCGATCTGACCAAGCTCATCAATGACATGGGCCGATATGCACGTAAACAAGAAAAGAAGAAGTATTCCAACAGTAAGTGCAGGAAAGACCTAATCGCTTATTTTGAGGACCATCTGGACTCCCTCTCGACAAGGGAGCTCGTGGTTAATGAAGCCGAGTGTAAAGCAACAAAATGGGTGGGAAGGTATTTATTGTGGGCAAAGCAAAATAACGAAACTAGTTTTAACGCCGCCGTTAAACTCGTTCGAGGGCATATTGTCTATGAGGCGGCGTTTCTTCCTGGTTTTGCATCAAATACGCAGTCGCTTGAAGGAACTGTTTTGTACCTCGACAGCCCAACGGTTTGCAGGGCCTTGGGATATGGAACCGAAGAAGAGGAAAGGCTCGTAAACGAGGCCATATCGATGCTTCAACGCGCTGGTGCCGAGCTCCGAGTGTTTGATTTAACAATTGAAGAGATGACAAGAGTCTTGTCCGGCGTCGTCGATAGATGGGACGACCTTAGTCGCTTTGACAGGCCAAGCTCATATGATATGAACCTGAGAAGAAGAGGCTACAGCAAGGCTGATGTCGTCAGAATATCAAGTGACCCATCATATGTCGTTGAAACTGAGCTGCATTTTCCAGTTGACGAGACTCCTTCTCGTAAGTTCCTTTATGTGTATGATGAGGAAACATTGATTAAGTACCTGCAGCGTCCGGAAGGTTGCGATGCTGAGCTTGCAATTATGCACGACGTCAATTGCATCGCGGCAATTCTTACTCTAAGAGAGAAATTGACGGCAAAATCGTTTAAAACGGCGAGATATTTTTTCGTAACGACCTCCATGATGACGGTGTTAGCGTCGGATTATTTTAGCCAAATATAGTCGGCCGAGATTGACCAATCCC
>CALJMO010000046.1 GCA_937982065.1 uncultured Collinsella sp. | reverse complement strand
GCCACAAGTTCTAAGCTGCCCGCAACATCAAGTTGCTAGCAAAGGCCCGGATGCCCCACGGCACCCGGGCCTTTTTCTATCCCCACTCATTGGGGACAGACTTAAATGAGTTGCCGTTGCATTCATTGGGGACAGACTTAAATGAGTGGCCGTTGCATTCATTGGGGACAGACTTAAATGACCAGTCGTTGGGGGGACAGTCTCAATGTGCCGACAGTTTGGGACGGTCCTTTGATGTCTGATGCCCCCAGAGGGGTGGAGTAATACGGCCTACTCTGTCTTTTATGGCTATGGTGCTCTGCCCCTTTATGTTTCACAAGGATCGTTGCATGCGCATTTATGCGCATAGCCTTGCGCGATAATGCGCATAACTGCACAAACATCTGCCAACTATGGCTAAATAAAGACTGATAAGCAAATAAACACGCAAACACGAGCAGATACGCGCGCAATTGTGCGAATATAGGGTTGTTAGAAATAAAGGACTTCCGATAACTCAGGAGGCACATCATGGCAGATTCCAAACAGGCTCCGCTCGACGCCGAGGCAGCCGCAAAGGCGGCGTTTGCCTCGGTCCAGGATCAGCCGTTCCCCAACGATATTTTTACGGCTCCCGAGCTTCGTTGGGCTGTGATCGGGTGCGGCGTTATCGCCAACCAGATGGCCCAGTCTCTCGCTCTTGCCGGCCGCAAGCTTGCGGGCGTTGCCAACCGCACTCTGTCCAAGGCTCAGGCTTTTGCCGAGCAATATGGCATCGAGAAGGTCTATGAAACGGTCGAGGACCTCTACGCCGATCCTAACATTGACGCAGTCTATATCACCACGCCGCACAACACGCATATCACCTACCTGCGAGCCGCTCTGGCAGCTGGTAAGCACGTACTCTGCGAGAAGGCCATTACCCTCAACTCTGCCGAGCTCGACGAGGCCCGTGCCATCGCCGACGAGCACAACGTGGTCCTTATGGATGCCACCACGGTGCTCCACATGCCCTTGTATCAGGAGCTGCGCCGCCGCATGGATGCCGGCGACTTTGGACGCATGAACCTCGCCCAGCTCAACTTTGGCAGCTACAAGGAGTACGGCGACCTGACCAACCGCTTTTTCAATCGCAACCTTGCTGGCGGTGCCATGCTCGATATTGGCGTCTATGCCCTGTCCGTCATGCGCCTCTTTATGGCAAGCCAGCCCGCTGAGGTCGTTTCGCTGGGCAACACCTGCGAGACTGGCGTTGACGTCGCGGGTGGCATCGTCTGCCGAAATGCCGAGCAGCAGCTGGGCGTCGTGAGCCTTACGCTCCACTCCAAGCAGCCCAAGCGCTCGGTCATCAGCTTCGACAAGTGCTACATCGAGGTCAATGAATATCCGCGTGCCGATCACGCGACCATCGTGTGGACTGCGGACGGCCACCGCGAGGAGGTCCACGCCGGCACCGAGGCTTACGCCCTGTGCTATGAGATGGCCGACCTGGAGAAGGCCGTTGCCGGCGACGACTCCAAGCGCGAGCTGCTGGATTATGCTTCTGATGTTATGGAGCTTATGACCAAGCTCCGCGCCGACTGGGGAGTCGTGTACCCCGAGGAGGAGTAAGCGATGCTTGCGGAAGATAGGCTCAACGCGATTGTGTCGATGGTGCAGCAGGCTGGCTCGGTTACTGTGCCAGAGCTTGCCGATACCCTGGGCGTGACGGCGTCTACCATTCGGCGCGACCTGCAGACGCTCGATCGAGCGCACCGCATCGCCAAGGTCCACGGTGGAGCGACGAGTCTTGAGCGCGCGCACGTGACGCGCGACCTAACGCTCAATGAGCGCAGCGACCTCCATAACGACGACAAGGAGCGTATCTGCGCCCGTGCGGCGGCGCTTGTGGAGCCCGAGAGCTTTGTATACATCGACTCGGGCTCGACGACGCTCAAGCTCATCGAGCATCTTCCACACCTTGAAGGTGTCACCTATGTGACCGATTCCGTGCTCCATGCTCAGCACCTTGCTTTGCGCGGCATGCGCACCGTGGTGTTGGGTGGCGAGCTCAAGCCTGAGACCGAGGCGCTCGTTGGGCCCGATGCCTTGGCAACCTTAGACCGCTACAACTTCAACTGTGGCTTTTGGGGTTCTAACGGCATTGCCGCCGAGCAGGGCTTCACAGCGCCCGATATCGAGGAAGCACAGGTCAAGCGTATCTCGATGCGCCATACCGCCAAACGCTTCGTAATCTCGGACGCCAGTAAATTTGGCATGGTGGCGCCCGTCAAGTTCGCGGACTTCCGCGACGCAACGATTATTACCGCAGGCGAGGTCCCCGCCAAGTACCGGGCAATGGACAACGTCATCACTGTCTAACAGCGAGACAAGGCCAAAACCACCACGAAGGTGCCTGTCCCCATTGTGGTGGTTAGTAACGAAAACCGAGTAGTTTTCTCAATAGAAAAGCGGCAACGTCCATCACGGGCGTTGCCGCTTTCGTTGTCTGCCGGTTTGTCTAAGTCTGTAACAACTGGACCGTTAAAAGTGGGCTAGGTGTTACAGATTGAGATACTTCCGAACCGCGCCGTCCCTTTGTCTCAATCTGTAACATCTGGGACTGATTTTGCCGAGCTACTGTTACAGATTGAGATTTTCCCTTAAGGGGGATTTGAATGTCTCGATCTGTAACAGATAGACCGGAAAATGGGTTCTAACTGTTACAGATCGAGACGTTTTGGGACCGCGGTTGAACCATTGCGGCAAAACCACCACAAAGGTGCCTGTCCCCATTGTGGTGGTTTAGGGCTCCCAGGGGCAGGGGGCTTCGATGTGGATGTGCTCGCCGGTTACGGGATGCGTGAAGGACACGCTGTGGGCGTGGAGCATCAGGCCGCAGGGGCGCGGCGTTCCGTACAGGTCGTCGCCAACCAAGGGATGATGCTCGCTTGCCAGGTGCACACGGATTTGGTGCTTGCGGCCGGTGAGCAACTCGACATCGATATACGAGCGCGCGGGCAGGCCACGACGGCTCTTAAGACGTTTGAGCACCTTCACGCGAGTTTGAGACGGCTTGCCGCTGGCGCCGACGCGCATCTTTCGGCTGTCGTGACGGTCGCGGGCGATGGGCTTGTCGATGAGCTTCTCGTTCCAGTCGATCTTGCCCTCGGCCAGCGCCAGATAGTGCTTTTCGAAGGCGTGGTCGATCACCATCTGGTCAAAGGCGGGCTGCGTCTGTTTGTCGAGCGAAAACAACACCACGCCGGTGGTGTTGCGGTCCAGGCGGTTGAGCGGCTGCATGTCGGTCGCGGCAAAGCCGTCACCCATCGCCAGCAGCAGGTCGCTGGCGTAGTCGGTGAGCGTGCGCTCGCCGGTGCCGTCGCCGTGGACGATCATGCCGGCGGGCTTGTCGATGGCCATGAGCCAGGCGTCGCAGTAAAGGACTTGAGGTTCTTCGTTCACGTGTAAGCCTTTCGGTTAGCTGATTCCCACAAACATGCAGCCCGAGGTCGCCCCGCGCAGGCGGGCGGCGGGCTTGCGGCCGGCCTGCGCTGCTTCGACGGCACGACGGACGCGGGCGACGGCACGGCCCACCTCATCCGCCTCGAGCAGCGTTCCGTCCACCATGAGACGACGCACGCCGGCATCGAGCAGCTGAGCAACCTGCGGCGTGAGGTCGATGGGGTAGGCATCGTACAGGCGAGAGCGGCCGTGAGTGTCGGTGCGGACGGGCATGACCTTGCCGTCGATATTCTTGAGCGAGAGCTTGCGGGCACGCAGGCGGCAGTTGGCACAATCGTGGATGCAGCCGTTGGCAACCTGCAGAATGCAATGCTCGCTCGTCATGACGCGCGGGCGGCCAAAGACGGTGATGCCCAGAGCCGCGGGCGCGGTGGCGCCGAGCGAGACAATCTCGTCGAGCGTGATCTCGGGCGAGAGCCAAAACGCACCGGCTCCGCGCTCGGCAAGCGCCTCCATGCAGGGCGTGTTGTGCACCGGCAGGCAAGAGCGAATCTCGGCCGTGGCGCCGGCATGCGCGGCTACGGCGAGCTCGGAGATATTGCCGACGGCGACGGTGGCTCCGGCATTGATCCAGGGATCGACGCGCTCGTGGTCGACGGTGCGGCAGACCTCGTCGAGTACGGGCACGATACCCTGCTCAAATGCATCGGCAGGGGAGAGTCCGACAGTCTCGAGCGCGTCGGTGGTCATATAGATGCGCGCGGCGCCCTCGGCGCGAGCTGCCTCGGCGGCTTCGAGCGTGGTGACGGTGGCGCAGATATGCGGCTCGTCGCGGTAATGCTCGGGCATGGCGTGCGTACATTTGTCGAGTACCGGCAACTCAAGCGTTTTCGCGCGCTCCTCGTACGGCGCCAGAATGGCCTCCTCCAATGCTTTACAGGCGGCGGCGCGCACCTTGTGCACGGCGGAGAAGCCCATACCGCAGCCGGCGTCGAGCGAAACGTCAAAGCTCGCGGCCTCAAAGGGCGAGGAGCCCATGCGGCCTACATGCTCAACCAGATCGGACGCTTCGACGGCGCGGGTCTTGGCGGCCTCGACGGTAAAGCCGGTCGCAGCGGCAGCGAGCGTGGGGTCGTCGCAGCAGGTGAGCGTCACGGTAAACGGCTCGCCCAGACGCGCCACGACGGTCACGTCTACGGCGCGGCGGCGCAGCACATCGCGTTTGAGCGCGGCGCCGGCGGCGTCGATAGCGCGCTGGCTTCGAATCACGCGTACACGGCAACCCTCGGGCATGCTACGGGGCACGCGGCACTCGATGATGTCGCCGGCAGCGGCATCCTCGGCGGCAATGGTGGTCAGGAACTGGTCAAACTCATCGTCGTGACGAAGCTCCAGCAGGTCACCCTTGCCCACGGGCTCAAACAGCTCAATGCGGGCGATGGCAGCGCGGCGACGGCGGTCGTCGGGCTTGAGCCCGCGCACATCGCGGTTGGACAGGCGGCTGCCGAGCACCGTGCCCACGATCTGGCCGCGGTTGTTGGAACGCTCGTAGCTCATCATCTCGTCACCCGAGGTACCGTCTTGGTAGGCGTGCGTAAAGTCGCGGTTGAAGCAGCGTTTGAGCTGGCGCTGGCGGGCGGCGTCCTCGTCCTTATCTACGGCGACCCCGGCCAGCATGTCATCAATCTGATGACGATACACGTCGACGATGGAATATACGTAATCGGGGGCTTTCATGCGGCCTTCGAGCTTGAGCGATGCGGCGCCGGCGTCATACAGACGGCGAACGAGCTGCGAAGTATTGGTGTCGCGCGGGCACAGCGCGCGCTCGCGACCGGCAGGGGAGAGCGAGCGGCCGTTCTCGTCAATCAGCTCGTAAGGCAGGCGACAGGGCTGAGCGCACATGCCGCGGTTGGCCGAGCGGCCCGCCATGGCAAAGCTCGACAGCAGGCACAGGCCCGAGTAACAAAAGCAGATGGCGCCGTGGCTAAAGACCTCAAGGTCAACGTCGGGCGCGGCATTGTGAATGGCAGCGATTTCGTCGATGGAGAGCTCGCGCGAGAGGGTCACGCGGTCGGCGCCCTGCTCGCGGCACCAGATAGTCCCACGGTCATCATGGATGTTCGCCTGGGTCGAGATGTGTGTCTCGATGCCGGGCATGGTGCGCTTGACCTCAAAGAACAGGCCCCAGTCCTGGATAATGAAGGCATCGGCGCCCAGCGTGGAGCAGCGGTGGATGAGTTGCAACGCATCGCCCATCTCGGACTGCTTGATGACGATGTTGACCGTGACGTAGACGCGCGAGCCGGCCAGATGCGCGGCGCGGCAGGCCTGCTCAAAGGCCTCATCGGTAAAGTTGGTTGCCTTGCGGCGGGCGTTGAAGCTGCCCATGCCGCAGTAGATGGCGTCTGCCCCGGCAGCGAGTGCGGCGGCAAAGGGCTCGGGGCCTCCGGCGGGGGCCAAAAGCTCGGGCCTGCGGTTGGTGGTTCGACTGGCGGTTGCGGTCATATCCTGCCTTTCAAAATGCTCAGATATTCAAAAGTATAGTGGCGTCGCTGCGGTGGGCGACGCCCGTGCTCCAAGCTGGATAAAGTCTTCAGCAGCTTGGACTGGCTGCTCCACATGAGAACCGTTCAGCGGTTCGGGGAAACCGTTGGGCGATAAAATATTCTCGCAACGTGATAATAATCTTGCATTGCGCGGAAACCTTGAGTACTATCCCAAATCAAGCGCGGTGTTCAGACCGAATTGTGCCTCCCGGTGTGAACGCCGCGCTCACGCTCTCTATCTGATCGTAAGGAGAAAAACATGAGCAAGACCGTCGTGTCTTCCGATAACGCACCTGCAGCCATCGGCCCGTATTCCCCCGGCATCCAGACCGGCAACATGGTGTTCCTGTCCGGCCAGCTGGGCATCGACCCCGCAACCGGCAAGATGCCCGAGGGCGTCGAGGCCCAGGCTAAGCAGTCCCTTGCTAACGTCGAGGCCCTGCTGACCGCTGCCGGCGCCACCTTTGCCGATGTCGTTAAGACCACGGTCTATCTGGCCGACATTGCCGACTTCGCTGCCGTGAACGAGATCTACGCCTCCAAGTTCGAGGCTCCGTTCCCCGCGCGCAGCGCTTTCCAGGTTGCCGCCCTTCCGGCCGGCGGTCTGGTTGAGATTGAGGTCGTCGCCGCTCTCTAAGGGGTTGGCAACAACTAAACATGACATGCAAAAAGACCCTGCAGTGCGTGTGAACTGCAGGGTCTTTTGTCAAGCGATGCGACAAAAATGATCCGTTTTCCTCCGTCCCCAAGGAGTCAGCGGGTTAGCCTTCCTTGCGGACTTTTTGCAGGTAGCGGTAGACGCTGGGCTCCGAGATGCCCAGCGCGGTGGCGGCGCAGGCTACGGCGCCCTTGAGCATGAACACTCCGTTGCCGTTGAGGTGGCGAATGACGTCCACGCGGTCGCTTTGACCAAGCGACGTCACATCCAGCCCGCGAGCGCTCAGCAGCTCGGAAATACTGCGGTCGATGAGCTCCTGCGTGGACTCCGAAAGGCTTTCGACCTCGATGGGGGAGGGCTCGGTGCGTGCGGGAGCGGCGTCAAAGCAGGCCATAAGCTGCTGGGCCATGGCACTGATGTTGCGCAAGGCCGAAAGATCGGTGTTGACGCAGAGCATGCCGACGATCTCGCCGTCCTCGCGAATGAAGTACGTCGCCGACTCCAGCGTCTTGCCACCGGCACCGCGGCCTTCGTAGCCCGTAATGAACGGCAGATCGCGATATTTACCATCGTGCATGATCTTGAGTGCCAGATCGGTGGCGGGACCGCCGACCTTACGGCCGCTCACGATGCCGTTGCGAATATCGACGATGGCGTGGTCGGGATCCGAGA
>CALJMO010000045.1 GCA_937982065.1 uncultured Collinsella sp. | reverse complement strand
TTTCGCACAGCCCTGTGTTTTTGTTAAACAGTTGCCTGGACCTATTCTCTGCGCCCCATCTTACTGGGGACCCTTTTTCCCGAGGTTACAGGGTCAATTTGCCTAGTTCCTTAACCGTGAGTCTTTCGAGCGCCTTGGTATATTCTACCCGACTACGTGTGTCCGTTTGGGGTACGGGTGGATATAGAATATGCTTAGCGGATTTTCTTGGGAGCCTGATTACCACCGCTATTCGATTGCCCGGGGGCTCTCGATACTGTCAGTTTCGGCACGCCAGGCGGATTTGCCTACCCGGCGTTTACCTACTTCCTTTAACCTGCGCTTCCGTCGGCAGGCGGGTGTGTCACTTCTCCGTCTCCACATCGCTCCTATATCCAGTAACGGAATCTTTACCGTTTCTTCCATCGGCTACGCCGTTCGGCTGCGCCTTAGGGCCCGACTTACCCTGATCCGATTAGCGTTGATCAGGAATCCTTAGTCTTATGGCGAGGGGGTTTCACGCCCCCTTTATCGTTACTTATACCTACATTTGCTTTTCCGAAAGCTCCAGTCGTCCTCGAGGACGGCCTTCGTCGCCGCCGGAATGCTCCCCTACCATGTCTTACGACATCCACAGCTTCGGTAAAGGGCTTATGCCCGATTATTATCCATGCAAAACTCCTCGACTAGTGAGCTGTTACGCACTCTTTAAATGAATGGCTGCTTCCAAGCCAACATCCTAGCTGTCTTAGCAATCTGACTTCGTTAGTTCAACTTAGCATTCATTTCGGGACCTTAGCTGTTGGTCCGGATTGTTCTCCTTTAGGACATGGACCTTAGCACCCATGCCCTCACTCCTGAGATAGAACTGACACGCATTCGGAGTTTGTCAAGACTTGATAGGCGGTGAAGCCCTCGCATCTTATCAGTCGCTCTACCTCTATCACTTTACTTCGAGGCTGCACCTAAATGCATTTCGGGGAGTACGAGCTATCTCCAAGTTTGATTGGCCTTTCACTCCTACCCTCAGTTCATCCGTAAGCTTTTCAACGCTTATCGGTGCGGTCCTCCAGTTGGTGTTACCCAACCTTCAACCTGACCAAGGGTAGATCACTTGGTTTCGCGTCTACTCCCGCTGACTGTACGCCTTGTTCGGACTTGCTTTCGCTTCGGCTGCGCGACTGAATCGCTTAACCTTGCCAGCGAGAGTAACTCGTAGGTTCATTATGCAAAAGGCACGCCGTCACATTTTAACATGCTCCGACCGCTTGTAGGCGCATGGTTTCAGGGTCTGTTTCACTCCTCTGTTCGAGGTTCTTTTCACCTTTCCTTCACAGTACTGGTTCGCTATCGGTCTCTCGGGAGTATTTAGCCTTACGGGATGGGCCCCGCTGATTCGCCCCGGATTTCTCGTGTCCTGGGTTACTCAGGTGTCCACTGGGCTTCTGTCGGTTTTCGCGTACTGGGCTGTCACCGTCTTTGGCTACGATTTCCATCGTATTCTGCTAACTTATTTCTTGCCGTATCGTGGATCCTTCTACCCCACTCGTGCCGTAACACGAGTGGTTTGGGCTGTTCCGCGTTCGCTCGCCACTACTGGCGGAATCATTGTTATTTTCTTTTCCTGCGGGTACTTAGATGTTTCAGTTCCCCGCGTTGGCTTACCGCTTGGCGGTATGACCATTGCTGGCCGGGTTGCCCCATTCGGATATTTACGGGTCTAGGGCTATTTGCGCCTTACCGTAACTTTTCGCAGCTTATCACGTCCTTCTTCGCCTCCGAGAGCCTAGGCATCCTCCATGCGCCCTTGTTTACTTTCTTCCGCGTCTTCCGGCTCTCTTTGGAGCCGGCGACGTTAGGGGTTGATATGGGTTTGCTTTGCTCGTTTACTCTTCTTTTTCCATCATGTCAAGGATCTTTCGTGGAGAATAACGGATTCGAACCGTTGACCCCCTGCTTGCAAAGCAGGTGCTCTAGCCAGCTGAGCTAATCCCCCGTGCGATTATGCATTGTAGTCCCAGGCAGAGTTGAACTGCCGACCTCCACATTATCAGTGTGGCGCTCTAACCAACTGAGCTATAGGACTGTGTTGGTAAAGAGTAGCATCTCTGCCGAACATTCTCTATCTCTTATTTAATTAAACAGATGGTGCGTACAAGAAGAGAAGCGAACTTTTAAGTCCTGTTCCTAAATCTTCTATAGGAAATCCGTCTCTCCAGAAAGGAGGTGTTCCAGCCGCACCTTCCGGTACGGCTACCTTGTTACGAC